>NZ_VUKC01000003.1 GCF_009193135.1 Georgenia satyanarayanai | reverse complement strand
GCGGAGGCGACTGCCCGGGGTCGTCGTACGCGTCGGCGGCGTCCTCCTCGCGGGCCCACAGCTCCTCGAGGCGGCGCAGGGACTGCTCCCCGACCGGCTCGTAGGTGCTCGGGTCCTCGAGCCAGGCCGCGTGCGGGTCGAAGTCGTCGATGGTGCTCACCGACCCCACCCCCTGGTTTCGACCGCTCTGCCGTCCTGCTCCCAAGGCTAGGACCGACCACTGACATCCGAGCTCCGTCCGTCCTCAGGGCAGCTCGAACCTCCGCAATACAGAGCGGCACCGCAGAAGAGGCGCGAGGCGAGCCACAGCGTCGCCATCGCACTGGTACCGACCAAGGCGTCCCGCTCCCGTTTGACAGCACGGTGTGACAGGCCACGCAGAGCTGCGCTGTCGGGGCGCAGCGCGGCACCGTCGGACACTCCGCGCGTTACCGAGCTTCTATCGACCGATCAAGGATCCTTTGCGGAAGACCGCCAATCGCCTCGTCGTGGCCGCGGAGCACTTCGCTGGACCGGGGTGACTCCGTCGGGCGGTGGGCGCCGACGTGCGCCGGTCCCGCCCGTCGTCGCCGCTTGGGGCTGGCGGGCACCGCACTGGCAAGGGCATCGCCGCGCTCGTGCCCGTCGCCGTGGACTTGGGCCGGTCTGGCGAGGCGCCTCGTCTACGGAGAACTCAACGTCGTCGAGAGCAACGCCGTGCTCGCCACCCGCGACCTCTGCCGAGTGCGACCGCGCGACGATGGTTGGCCCACGCCTGGCTGCGGGACCCGCTCTTCGCCCCGTGGGGCGGTGCGCAAGGGCTCAGCGCAGGCGGGCGGCGACGTCCGGCATGGCGGCGCAGTAGTCCTCGACCAGCTGGCGGGCGACCTCGGTGGAGTCGACGAGCGGGTGGTTGGCGAAGGCGCGCCAGGCCAGCTCGCGCGAGCCCTCGTCCAGCGCCCGCAGGATCAGCTGCTCGCTCGCCTTGACGGTCGTGATGAGCCCGGCCATCTCCCCGTTGAGCGGCGCGACGGGGTGGGGGCGGACGACCCCGCGCTCCACTGTGCACGGCACCTCGAGGACGGCCGCTGCGTTGAGCTGCGGGACGAGCAGCTGCCCGCTGCCCAAGGAGTCGTTGCCGACCCCGAGGATCATCGTCGCCGCCTCCCCGGTGGCGAGGCCGGTCATGAGGTCGAGCGCGACCTCCTGGTACCCGCCGCCCTCGACGTCCTCGGTACGCCGACCGTGACGCTCCTCCTCGGGACGCGACTCGTTCATGTAGCTCGACTCGCGGTCGTGCCGCGTCGCGTCCCAGATCTGCAGGGCGCGGTCCGGCGCGGCCGCCGCCTCCCGGTAGAAGGCGCCCTGCTGGACGTCGAGGAACTCCCCACGGGTGGGCTCCCCGCCGGTGATCCGTTCCATCGCCTCGCGGTGGCGGTAGTAGTAGAAGAGGTACTCGTTCGGGATCGCGCCGATCGCGCGCACCCAGTCGAAGCCGAGGAGGCGCGCCTCCTCCATGCCGTCCAGGTGCTCGTCGGAGGCGAGCAGCTCGGGCAGGACGTCGCGCCCGTCGACGACCAGGGTGCGCAGCCAGCCCAGGTGGTTGAGGCCGACGTAGTCGAAGTCGACGCGCCGCGGGTCCTGCCCGGACACGCGCGCCGCCCGGCGCATGAGCCCGATCGGGGTGTCGCAGATGCTCACCACCCGCTCACCCAGCACGCGGCGCATCGCCTCGGTGATGATGCCGGCGGGGTTGGTGAAGTTGATCGTCCACGCGTCCGGGGCGTGGGTGGCGATCTCCTCGGCGAGCTGCAGCGCGTGCGGCACGGTCCGCAGCGCGTACGCGAGCCCGCCGGGGCCCACGGTCTCCTGCCCGAGGACGCCGAGGCGCAGCGCGGTGCGCTCGTCGGTGATCCGCCCCGCCGTCCCCCCGATACGGATCGCGGAGAAGACGAAGTCGGCGCCGGCGAGGGCCTCGGAGAGCGTCGTCGTCGTCCGCACCCGCGGGGGGCGGGCGAGGGACGGAGCGAGCTGGGCGAGGACGCTGCCGACGACGTCCAGCCGCTCGGCGGAGACGTCGTAGAGCCACAGCTCGTCGACGCGCAGCCGCGCGTCCCCGGCCGAGAGGGCCTGGAAGATCTGGGGGACGCGGAAACCGCCGCCGCCGATGACCGTGAGCTTCACGCTGTGATGACCTCCGTGCCGCTTGACCTCAGGGCGTCGAGCCCGGGCGAGCTCGACGTGGAACTGGTGACGAGGGTGTCGATCCCCTCCGGGCCGCACACGGCGAGGATGCCGGAGCCGGGGAACTTGTCGTCGTCGGCAACGAGCACGCGGCGCTCGGAGGCCGCCAGGATGGCGCGCTTGACCGGCACCTCGATGCTCGTGGAGTCGAGGACGCTGCCGTCGTCCCGCACCCCGCTCGTGCCGAGGAAGGCGATGTCGGCGGTGATCTGACCCAGCGCCTGCTCGGGCAGGGAGCCGACGAGGGAGTGGTAGGAGCGGCGCAGCACGCCGCCGAGGACGACGAGCTCGACGACGGCGTCCTCCCGCAGCTCGTCGACGACGGCCAGGGAGGCGGTGACGACGGTGACCTGGCGCCCACGCAGGTGACGGGCCACCTGGACGACCGTCGTGCCGATGTCGAGGACGACGACGTCGTTGTCCCGGACGAGGGACGCGGCGAGGGCGCCGATGCGCTCGCGCCCGGCGGTGCGGTCCCCGGCGACGGCTTCGAAGGGCCGCGCCTCGGGCTCGACGGCGCCGCCGCCGCGGACACGTTGGAGCCGGCCCTGCTTGCTCAGTAGGTTGAGGTCCCGGCGGATCGTCGACGTGCTCACCCCGAAACGCGCCGCGAGACGCCCGACGGCGACCTCGCCGTGGTCGTGCAGCTCGGCCAGGATCGCGTCCCGACGGGTCGTGGTCAACACCTGAATGAGATTAGCAGAACCGAGCATGAGCGGGCATGACTGTGCATAGAATGTCCGGACATGGAACCGGCGCCAGGCGGCGTCGTCCGCAGGGAGAGGAGCACGCGTGACCGACGAGCCCGTGGGGGAGACGGAGGCGCCAGTCCTCGACGTCTTCCTGTCCGGACCGCTCTTCCTCGACGTCGTCTTCTCCGGTCTCCCGACGCCGCCGCGGCCCGGCACCGAGGTGTGGGCGAGCGGCATGGGCTCCCTGCCCGGCGGCATCGCCAACCTCGCCGTCGCGGCGAGCCGCCTGGGTCTGTCGACCGGCCTGGCGACGGGCTTCGGCGGCGACGTCTACGGGCGCTGGTGCTGGGACATCCTCTCCGACGAGGCCATCGACCTCTCCCGGTCCACCCGCATCGCCGACCAGCACACCTCGGTGACCGTCTCCCTCGCCTACGACGGCGACCGGTCGATGATCACCCACGGACACGACCTGCCGGTGAGCTACGACGAGCTCATCGGCGACCCGCCGCCGACCCGCGCCGTCATCATCGACCTCGACGACGAGCGCGCCCGGGAGCGCTGGTGGCGGGAGGCGCGCGCCGCCGGGGCGAAGGTCTTCGCCGACCTCGGCTGGGACCCCTCGGAGAGGTGGGACGCGGGCCGGCTGGCCGCGCTCGAGGACTGCTACGCCTTCCTCCCCAACGCCGGTGAGGCGATGGCCTACACGCGCACCGACAGCCCGCAGGCGGCGGCACGCGCCCTCGCCGACCGGGTCCCGCTCGTCGTCGTGACGATGGGGGCGGAGGGCGCCGTCGCCATCGACTCCGAGACGGGCGAGGAGTGCCACGTGCCGGCCCTCGACGTCGAGGCCATCGACCCCACCGGGGCGGGTGACGTCTTCGTCGCCGCGTTCGCCCGCGGCTCCCTCGCCGAGTGGCCGCTGGCGCAGCGGCTCCGCTTCGCGGCCCTGTGCTCGGGTCTTGCCGTCCAGGAGTTCGGCGGCTCCCTCGCCGCTCCCGGCATCGGTGACCTCCACGACTGGTGGCAGCGGCTCGACACGGCGCGCGCCGAGGGCGATCCGGCCGCCGGGGCGCTGCACGACCACTACCGTTTCCTCCCGGACGTGCTGCCGGCCCGGCCTGGACGCGTGACCCGCCGGGCGGAAGCGACCTTCGCGCTCGAGTCCGACCTCTGAGCGAGTATCAACGGGGATCACCGGGCGGTACCCACCACCGCCCACGACGAAGGAGAATCAGCACCATGAGCCCACTACGAACCCGCCGCTCCACCGGCGTCGTCACAGCCGCCGTGGCGACTCTCGCGCTCGTCGCGGCGTGCACCCCCGGAAGCGGCGGCAACGACGACGAGACCGAGCCCGCCACCGACGGCGGCACGACGAGCGGGGAGGTCGTCACGGACATCTCCGGACTCGGTGACGTCACGCTCGTCGTGTGGGACCAGGAGGTCCGTGGCGGTCAGAACGAGCAGATCGAGCAGCTCAACGCCGCCTTCATGGAGGAGTACCCGAACGTCACCATCGACCGGGTCACCCAGTCGAACGACGACCTCACGACCACCCTGCGGCTGGCGCTCACGGGCGAGGACGCCCCCGACGTCACCCAGGTGAACAACTCGCGCTCGCAGATGAGCCAGTACGTCGCGGCCGGTCAGCTGCTCAACCTCGACCCGTACGCCGAGGCCTACGGCTGGACCGAGCGCTTCCCCGACTCGGTGCTCCAGAACACCCGCTACTCCGAGGACGGCGTCACCTTCGGCGAGGGCTCCGTCTGGGGCCTGCCCCAGGTGGGCGAGGTCGTCGGTGTCTACTACTCCAAGTCCAAGCTCGAGGAGCTCGGCCTCGAGGTGCCCGAGACGTGGGCGGACTTCGGCGAGCAGCTCGGCACCATCGCCGAGGCAGGCGAGACGCCCATGCTGCTCGGCAACCTCGACCAGTGGCCCGCCGCGCACGTCTTCGGCCCGATCCAGGGCGCCCACGTGGACCCCGAGGAGATCCGGGCGCTCGGCTTCGGCAACGAGGGCGCGAGCTGGGAGACCGAGGAGAACCGCGCCGCAGCCGAGGAGCTCCAGTCCTGGATCGACGCCGGCTACTTCAACGAGGGCTTCAACGGCGCCGACTACGACGCCGTGTGGCAGTCCTTCACCGAGGGCGCCGGGGTCTACCTCATGGCCGGCTCGTGGATCGGCCCGGACGTCGAGGCCGCCATGGGTGAGGACGTCGGCTTCTTCGCGCCGCCGCCCGTCGAGGCCGGCGCCGGCAAGGTGACGACCGGGGGCACCGGGATCCCCTTCGCGGTGACGGCACGCTCGCAGAACGCCGACGTGGGCGCGGCGTACATCGACTTCATCACGAGCGAGGAGGCCATGGCCGTGCTCGCCGAGACCGGCAACATGCCGGTCGTCGAGACCGCCGAGTACATGCCCGAGGCCGGCCTGCAGGCCGACATCTACGCCGCCTACGGCGAGGTCACCGAGGACGGCGCCCTGGTGCCCTACCTCGACTGGGGCACGCCCACGATGAGCGACACCCTCGGCCAGTCCCTCCAGTCCTTCATGGGCGGACAGCTCGACGTCGACGGGCTGCTCGCCGCGCTCGAGGCCGACTACAGCGAGTTCGTCGCCTCGGCGGAGTGACATGACGGCCCAGCCACGGGGCATCGTCGCGCCCGTCCCGCGGGCGGCCCGCAAGGGTCGCCCGCGGGGGCTGGGCCGGTTCGGTCTCACCCCCTACCTCTTCCTCGCCCCGGCCTTCGTCGTCTACGCGGCCTTCCTCCTCTACCCGCTGGGCCGGGCCGTGCAGATCTCCCTGTTCGACTGGGACGGGCTGAGCCTGGCGACCTTCGTGGGCCTGGACAACTACGTCGACGTCATCGCCGACGACCGCCTGCGCCAGTCCTTCTGGCACGCCCTCGTCCTCATCTTCTTCTTCTCCGTCCTGCCGGTGGCGATCGGCCTCGTCCTCGCGGCGCTCCTCGTGCGCGCCCGGGTCCGCGGCCTGCCCTTCTTCCGCACCGTCGTCTTCCTCCCGCAGGTCATCGCCATGGTCGTCGTCGCCGTCGCGTGGCGGCAGATCTACGCGCCCGACGGCCAGCTCAACACCCTGCTCGACGCCGTCGGGCTCGGCTCCCTCACCCGGGCGTGGCTGGGAGACTTCACGTGGACGCTGCCCGCCGTCGGTTTCGTCGGCACCTGGGTCTCCACGGGGCTGGTCACCGTGCTCCTCATGGCCGGCATGGCCAGGGTGCCGCAGGACCTCTACGAGGCCGCCACCCTCGACGGCGCCGGAGCGGTCCGCACGTTCCTCGCCATCTCGGTGCCGGCGGTCCGCGCGGAGATCGTCGTCGCGCTCACCCTGACGATCATCGCGGCGCTCAAGACCTTCGACCTCGTCTACGTGACCACCAGGGGCGGCCCGGGCACGTCGACGACGGTGCCGAGCTACGAGGTCTACCGCCGCGCCTTCATGGAGGGTGAGGTGGGCTCGGCGGCCGCCGTCGCCGTCGTCCTCACGATCCTCATCTTCGGCATCAACCTCGCCGTCAACCTCATCGGGGAGCGGGAGCGGTGAGGGTCTCCGCCGGGGAGCGCCTCGGGAACTACGTCATCCTCATCGCGTTCGCGGCCTTCGCGCTCGCGCCGATCGCCACCATCCTCACCACGGCCCTCGGGCCGGAGACGCCGCAGGACGCCGCCACGGGCGGCCCGGTGCACTGGGAGAACTTCGCCAGGGCGTGGGAGCAGGGCAGGTTCAGCGAGTACATGGCCAACTCGCTCCTCGTCGCCGCCGTCGTCGTCACGAGCGCGGCGGTGCTGTCGATCATGGCCGGCTACGCGCTGGGCGCGTTCGTCTTCCCCGGCTCCCAGGTGCTCTTCTACGTGTTCCTCCTCGGCATCATGGTCCCGGCCGAGGCGATCATCGTCCCGCTCTTCTTCGACTTCCAGGCGCTGGGGCTGACGAACACGATCTGGGGCATCGCGCTGCCGCAGGTGGCCCAGTCCGTCGCCTTCGGCACCTTCTGGATGCGTGCCTACTTCCGCGGCGCCAACCGCTCGATCATCGAGGCGGCCCGCCTCGACGGCGCCGGGCACCACCGGGTGCTGTGGCAGGTGCTGCTGCCGGTGGCCCGGCCCGCGGTCGTCACCCTCGTCCTCCTCACCTTCATGTGGACGTGGAACGAGTTCCTCATCCCGCTGGTCATGTCGCCCAACGCCCAGCTGCGGACGGCGCCGCTCGGCCTCGCGCTCTTCCAGGGCCAGTACACGCAGGGCACGGTGCTCCTCGCGGCCGGCGCGGTTCTCGTGGCCCTGCCGATGGTGGTCCTCTACCTCTTCCTCCAGCGTCACTTCATCCGTGGCATGCTCGAGGGAGCGGTCAAGGACTGAGCAGGTGCTTGCACAAGTGAGCATCGCGTCGTTAGGTTGTCCGCACAAAGTCCAGTGATGGGCGTCACGCGCAGACGACGTCGTCTGCTCGACGAGGAGGTAGTCGTGAAGAGAGGCATAGCCGCCGCAGCCCTTGCGGCGCTGGCACTGGGGGCGTTCGTCCCGACGGCGTCGGGTGACGAGACGCCACCGCTCACGGTGGACGAGCCCTCGATCGCCACCGAGGTCTCACCGAACAAGATCGACGTCATGGGCATCTGGGCCCACCCCGACGACGACGCGAGCTTCACCACGCCCTGCGGCGTCTGGCACGACAGGTACGACGTCCAGTGCGGCGTCATCATGCTCACCCGGGGCGAGGGCGGGTCCAACTCCGTGGGCGACGAGCAGGGCCCCGCGCTCGGCCTGCGCCGGGAGAACGAGGACCGCACCTCCCACTACCGCTCCGGGACCGTCGACATCTACAACATCGACGCCGTCGACTTCTTCTACAACACGAGCGCTGCCCTCACCGAGGACGTGTGGGGCTCTGAGCGCGTCCAGCGCCAGGTGGTCCACGTCATCCGCCAGACGCAGCCCGAGATCCTCACCGGCTTCTCGCCGTCGCTGGCATCGGGGCACGGGCACCACCAGTACGCGGGCCGGGTCGTCTGGGAGGCCGCGCAGATGGCCGCCGATCCAACCGCCTTCCCCGAGCAGCTCACCGGCCCGGACGCCGTCGACGTCTGGCAGGTCAAGACGATCACCTCCGGCGCCTCGACCCAGGGCGAGGGCGGCACGGCCGGACCGGGCTGCAACGACGGTTTCGTCCCGGCGCCGACCAACCCCTTCACCGTCGTCGGCACGTGGAGCGGCTACGACTCCCCGTACACCTGGCTCCCCGGCAACGTCCAGGGCCAGGAGCCGGGCACGGCCCAGACGTGGGCCCAGGTGGGCCGCGAGGGCAACCGGGCCCACCCCACCCAGGCGCGCGTCAAGCACACCGGGATCTGGGAGCCGCAGTGCCTGCGCTACGGCATCGCCGAGTCGCGGGTGCCCTTCCAGCCGAACGGGTCCCCGGAGAACGCGCGGGACGACGCCATCCTCTTCGGCTCGGTCATCGCCGACCCCGGCGGCATGCCCCTCGGATCCACCTACGACCTCGTGGTCGACGGCGACTTCCAGGCGCCGGGTGAGCCGTTCGAGGTGACCGTCAACGCGCGGTCCGGCGCCGGCACGATCGGCGCCGGCGCCGTGACGCTCGACGTCCCCGTCGGCTGGGCGGTGTCCGACCCGCAGGACCTGGGGCCGGTCACCGACGGCGCGCAGACCTCGGCCACCTTCACCGTCACGCCCACCGCCGACGCGACCCCTGGCCGGTACAAGCTCTCGGCGTTCTTCGACAACGGCGCCGTCACCGCGTACAACGACACGCGCATCGATCTCGTCCCCGGCGTCGAGGGCCGCTTCGAGCGCTGGGGCAACTACGCCGAGTACGAGGAGTGGGCCGAGGAGTTCACGTGGGTCGGCGGGCGCTCCGGCGCGAACTGGAAGATCGGCGCCGGCGAGACCATCTCGGTGCCGGTCGTCGTCACGAACCGCACGAGCGAGCCGCAGAGCGGTGAGGTCTCGGCCGCCGTCGAGGCTCCGCTCGAGATCTCCGAGCCCGCGACCTTCACCGACATCGCGCCCGGCGCGGAGACGACGGTGACGCTCACGCTCACCCACACCGACCCGACGTCCCTCGGCCTGGAACGGGACGCCCTCACGGTCCCGATCACGACGACGAGCGGGGCCGGCACGAGCACGGACGCGATGACGCTCGTGGTCGTCCCGACGACGGTGATCCCCGAGCTCGACACCGCACCGTCGGTCGACGGCGCGGCGGACGACGCCTACGGCGCAGCGCTCGACGTCAGCCGCCGCTGGGAGGGCGCGGACTGCGCCCCGGACGGCGTCGACTGCGGCACGGGCAGCTACGCGCGCGCCGGCTGGCACGGCGACGACCTTTACCTGTTCGTCAACGTCGTGGACGACGTCGCGAGCGCTGCCGCCACGCCCGAGCGCTGCTTCGGCCACTGGCTCGTCGACTCCGTCGAGGTGCTCCTCGACCCGCTCGGCGGGTCGCGCGACACCTCGACCACCTTCAAGACCGGCATCATGCCCGTCACCGACGACCCGACCGGCGCCGCCGGGCAGGGCCCGGACGGCCCGTGCTGGAGCCGGGACGCCGACGCCCACCAGGGCTTCTCGTCCGGGCCCCTGGCGGACCTGGTCGAGGAGGGGCCGAACGCACCGGGGCAGGAGGTCGCCGTCGACGTCGACATCGCGGAGGACGGCACCTACGCGGGCGGGGCGTACACGATCGAGGTGAAGATCCCGCTCGGCAACCTCCCCGCCGGCTTCGCGACGAGCGCAGCCCCGACGGGCGACGCCGCAACGAACGAGATCGACCCGGACTACCTCGGGTTCAACGTGACCCCGTACGACTCGGACAACCAGGACTTCATCGGCGACACCCGCCTGGCGTGGTCACCGTGGGGCAGCCAGCAGTCCGAGCCCTTCCGGTGGGGCCACGCCTACCTCGACGGGTACACCCCGCCGGAGGGTCGGCCGACCGAGCCGCAGGCGCCGATCATCCCGGACACCGCGCTGCTCGGCGTCGAGTCGCCGCAGACGATCCACCAGTCGGCGACCCGCGGTGTGACGATCTCCGGGCTGCCGGCGAGCCGGGCGATGACCGTCGACGACATCGAGATCGACGAGGAGGACGTGGCGATCAGCGTCACCTCCACCGAGCCCGGCACCGTCCGCGCCTTCCTGTGGCACGGGCAGCACGAGATCATCCCGGTCTGGGTCTCCAGCTGTGAGGGCGACGAGTACGGGTTCTCTGCGTGCTCGCCGGAGGACGGGGAGGCCGCCCCCTGGGCGCCGGACATGGGCGGTCGCCTGCTCGGGGCCGGCATGCTCGAGATCGAGGCGGGCGGCACGCTCGAGATCGGCATCGACGCCGCGACCCACGAGGCGCTGCGCGAGGACGGGTCGATCCTCATCTCCTTCCAGTCGGAGCAGGACGAGGTCAACGCCTGGCACTACCCGGTCATCGAGGGAGAGCTCCCGACCGAGGAGCCCACCGAGGAGCCGACGACGGACGAGCCGACCGAGGAGCCGACGACGCCGGCTCCCACGGACGGTCCGACGACGCCGGGTGCTCCCACCACCCCGCCCGCCGGCGGCGGGCCGGGCGGGCTGCCGTCCACCGGTGCGAACGTCGGCACGGTCGCGCTCGTCGCGCTGCTCCTGGCGCTGGCCGGCGGCGGGACGGCCCTGGCGGTCCGCCACCGCCGCACCCGCTGAGCACGGTGGGGACGCCCCGGCCTCCGGGGCGTCCCCACCCGCGCCCGCCGACAGTCGAGGTGCCGCCGCGCCTACCGTGCGAGGAGTGTCGTCTGGAACGTGTACCGGGACGCCCGGTAGATGTGACGCCCGAACTCGACGACCGTGTCGCTGTCCGCGATCGCCAGCCGCTCCATCGTGAGCACCGCCGCGCGGGCCGGCTCCATGAGGGTCCGTGCCTCCGCGGCCGTCGCCTGGCGGGCGCCGATCGTCTGGTGGGCCAGCCGCAGCCGCACCCCCCGTTCACGCAGCGCGGCGTACAGGCCGGCCCGCTCGAGGTCCGCGCGGGAGGGCGCGAGCTCGGTGCGCACGTAGTTCGTCATGAGGGCGAGCGGCTCGCCGTCGGCGTAGCGCAGGCGACGGACGACGACGACGTCGGTCCCCACCTCGAGCTGCATCCTCCCGGCGATCTCGTCGTCGGCGGGACGGAGCTCGTGCTCGAGGACCTCGGTGCGCGGCTCGCGGCCGGCCGCCGCGAGGTCGTCGTGGAGACTGGTGAGCTCCACGGAGCGGCGGATGAGCTCGGGGGCGACCTCCGTGCCCACCCCGCGCTTGCGCACGAGCATCCCCTTGTCGACGAGCTCCTGGAGGGCGCGCCTGGCGGTGGGCCGCGAGACCTGGAGCCGGTCGGCCAGCGCGAGCTCGTTCTCGATCCGCGTGTGCGGCGGCAGCTCGCCCGAGACGATCGCCTCCTGCACCACCGAGGAGATCTGGTGGTACAGCGGCACCGGGCTCGCGCGGTCCAGGTGCACCTGGGGGCGGTACATCTGCGGCGGCGTCATGGGTCCATCCTTGGATCGGCGACGAGGTGTCGGGGTGGCGGGCGAGATCCAGCTGTCGGCGAGAAGTCGGCTGTCGGTGACAACTCTGCTGTCGGCGACGGGAGGAGGGCGGGGGACGGGGGCCAGTTGTCGGGACAACCCCATCCTGCCACTGCGGCGGGCTCCCGGACGGGACATCAGTTTGTCACGACAAACGGTTGACCGGACGGAGGGGCTGGGGAAGAATCGAGGCGTCCACGGGCCGCGCGCAGGAGCGCGGCGCGAGATGAGGAGAGTGCGATGACGAGCTCGGCCCCACCGGAGGTCCTCACCTTCGGACGCAGCGGTGTCGACATCTACCCCCTGGCGACGGGAGTGGGCCTGGAGGACGTCGCGACCTTCGGCAAGTTCCTCGGGGGCAGCCCCACCAACGTCGCCGTCGCCGCCGCCCGCCTCGGGCGCAGCGCCGCCACCATCACCGGCGTGGGCGACGACCCCTTCGGGCGCTACGTGCGCCACGAGATGGTCCGGCTCGGCGTGAGCGACGCCTTCGTCGTCACCGACCCGACGCTCCACACCCCGATCACGCTGTGCGAGATCTTCCCGCCGGACCACTTCCCGCTCTACTTCTACCGCGAGCCCAGCGCACCGGACCTCCAGGTGCGGCCCGAGGACGTGCCCGTCGACGCCGTCCGCGGCGCCGGGGTCATGTGGTTCACCGTGACCGGCCTGTGCGAGGAGCCCTCCCGCTCCGCCCACCACACCGCCATCGAGGCACGCGCCCGCCGCCCGCTCACCGTCCTCGACCTCGACTACCGCCCGATGTTCTGGTCCTCCCGCGAGGAGACGACGACGGCGGTCCGCGAGCTCCTCCCGGGCGTCACCGTCGCCGTCGGGAACCGCGAGGAGTGCGAGGTGGCGGTCGGGGAGAGCGACCCGGACCGCGCCGCGGACGCGCTGCTCGAGGCGGGCGTCGAGCTCGCCGTCGTCAAGCAGGGCCCGCTCGGGACGCTGGCCAAGACCCGCGAGGAGCGCGTCGAGGTCCCGCCGACCCCGACGGAGGTGGTCAACGGCCTCGGTGCCGGGGACGCCTTCGGCGGCTCCCTGTGCCACGGCCTGCTCGCCGGCTGGTCCCTGGGCCGCACCATCGCCTCCGCGAGCGCCGCCGGCGCCATCGTCGCCGCGCGGCTGGAGTGCTCCACCGCGATGCCCACCGAGGAGGAGCTGCTCGAGGTCCTCGACCACGGCGCGCGCCCGCAGGACGTCGAGAGGCGGGTACGTGCTCACCGTTGAGGAGATCCGGCACGTGCGCCTGCACGAGCCCGGGCGGATCGCCCGGGCGCTGGCGGAGAGGCCGCGCGGCCGCCTGCCCGTGCCGGGCACCAAGCTCATGGTCATCGCCGCCGACCACCCCGCCCGCGGCTCCCTCGCCGCCGGCAGCTCCGCCATGGCGATGGGGGACCGGCGCGAGCTGCTCCGCCGCTGCGCCGCGGCCCTGGCCCGCCCGGGGGTCCACGGCTTCCTCGGCACCGCCGACGTCGTCGAGGACCTCACGCTCATGGGCGCCCTGGACGGCAAGCTCGTCTACGGCTCGATGAACCGCGGCGGCCTGCGCGGCTCGCGCTTCGAGATGGACGACCGGTTCACCGGGTACACCGCCCGCGCCGTCGCGGCGTCGGGCCTCGACGGCGGGAAGGTCCTCATGCGCGTCGACCTCGAGGACCCGGGCTCGCTGCGCACCGTGGAGAGCACGGCCCGCGCCGTCGACGAGCTCGCCGCCGCCGGCCGCACCGCGATCGTCGAGCCCTTCCTCTCCCGCCGCGAGGACGGCCGGGCGGTCAACGTCCTCACCACCGAGGCCGTCGTCACCTCCGTCGCGATCGCCGCGGGCCTCGGCGGGACCTCCGCGCACACCTGGCTCAAGCTCCCGCTCGTGCCGGACATGGAGGCCGTCGCCGCCGCCTCGACCCTCCCGGCGCTCATCCTCGGCGGTGAGGTGAGCGCTGACACCGAGGCCACCGCCGCCGGCTGGGCGCAGGCGCTGCAGCTGCCGGGGATCGAGGGGCTCGTCATCGGTCGCGCCCTCCTCTACCCCCACGACGACGACGTCGAGGGTGCCGTCGACCGGGCGGTGGCACTCCTGTGAGCGACCTCGTCCTGCGCGCCGGCGACACCGCCGGCGGCGCCTACGCCCTCGACGTCACCCCCGAGCGCGCCGGGTGGCGCTTCAGCGGCCTCAAGGTCCTCGACCTCACCCCCGGGGCCAGCGAGACGCTGGACACCGGGCCGGACGAGATGGTCGTCCTGCCGCTGTCCGGCTCCTGCGCCGTCGAGGTCCAGGGCGCCACCTACCCGCTCGCCGGCCGCCCCGACGTCTTCACCGCCGTCACCGACTCCCTCTACGTCCCCGCCGGCACCACCCTCACCGTCACCTCCGCGGGCGGCGCGACCCTCGCCCTCCCGACGGCGCGCGCCACCCGCCGTCGTCCCGTCGCCTACCAGGGCGCCGACGGCGTGCGGACCGAGCTGCGCGGCGCCGGGCAGGCCTCCCGCCAGGTCAACGACTACGCGATGGCCGGCGGGCTCGGGACCGACCGGCTCCTCGTGTGCGAGGTCCTCACCCCGGGCGGGAACTGGTCCTCCTACCCGCCGCACAAGCACGACGAGCACAGCGAGGTCGAGCGGGCGCTCGAGGAGATCTACTACTTCGTGGTTCGCCCCGGGCCCGACGGGCCGGGCGTCGCCTTCCACCGCACCTACGGCACCGCCGGCCGGCCCCTCGACCTCCTCGCCGAGGTGCGCTCCGGGGACGTCGTGCTCGTCCCGCACGGCTACCACGGCCCCTCGATGGCCGCGCCGGGCTACGACCTCTACTACCTCAACGTCATGGCCGGGCCCGCGGAGGACCGCACCTGGCTCATGACCGACGACCCGGCGCACGCCTGGGTCCGCGGCACGTGGGAGGACCAGGTCGTCGACCAGCGCCTGCCCATGACCCGTCCCGTCGAGCAGGGGGGCACGACATGACCGAGACGACACCGACGACCGTGCGCCTCACCGTGGCCCAGGCACTCGTGCGCTTCCTGTCGGTGCAGTACACCGAGCGCGACGGCGTGGAGCACCGCCTGTTCGCCGGGGTGATGGGGATCTTCGGCCACGGCAACGTCGCCGGGGTGGGCCAGGCCCTCCTGGAGAACGAGCTCGACCGCGGCCCGGGCGAGGAGCACCTGCGCCTCTACCAGGCGCGCAACGAGCAGAACATGGTCCACACGGCGGTCGGCTACGCCCGCACGGCCGACCGGCTGCAGACCCTCGCCTGCGTCGCCTCCATCGGGCCCGGCTCGACGAACATGGTCACCGGTGCGGCGCTCGCGACGATCGACCGCATCCCCGTCCTCCTCCTGCCCTCCGACACCTTCGCCACCCGCCGCCCCGACCCGGTGCTCCAGCAGCTGGAGAACGAGCAGCACCTCGACGTCTCGGTCAACGACGCCTTCCGTCCGGTCTCCCGCTTCTTCGACCGCGTCCACCGCCCCGAGCAGCTGCCCGCCAGCCTGCTGGGGGCGATGCGGGTCCTCACCGACCCCGCCGAGACCGGGGCCGTCACCGTCTGCCTCCCGCAGGACGTCCAGGCCGAGGCCCACGACTGGCCCGCCGAACTCTTCGCCCGCCGTGTGTGGCACGTGCCCCGCCCGGCGCCCGAGCCGGCGGCACTCGAGCGCGCCGCCGCCGTCATCCGCAGTGCCAGGCGCCCGCTCCTCGTCGCCGGCGGCGGGGTCGTCTACTCCGGGGCGAGCGCGGCGCTCACCGCGCTGGCCGACGCCACCGGCATCCCCGTCGTCGACACCCAGGCCGGCAAGGGGGCGATGAGCTGGGAGCACCCCTGCGCGGCGGGCGGGGTGGGGTCCACCGGCAGCGCCGCCGCCAACGCGCTCGCCGCGGAGGCCGACGTCGTCATCGGCGTCGGGACCCGCTACACCGACTTCACGACGGCGTCACGCACCGCCTTCCGCCACCCGGACGTGCGCTTCGTCAACCTCAACATCAAGGCCTTCGACGCCGCGAAGCACGCCGCCGAGATGGTCGTCACCGACGCGCGCGCCGGGCTGGACGCGCTGCGCGAGACGCTCACGGGACACCGCGTCGAGGAGGCCTACTCCCGGCGGGTCACCGAGCTCGTCACGGACTGGGCCCGCGTCACCGAGGAGTGCTACCACCGTGGCCACGGCCCGCTGCCCGCCCAGACCGAGGTCTTCGGGGCGCTCAACGAGCTCATGGGGGACGAGGACGTCCTCGTCAACGCCGCCGGCTCCATGCCCGGTGACCTCCAGGCCCTGTGGCGGGCGCGCACCCCCGTCCAGTACCACCTCGAGTACGGCTACTCGTGCATGGGCTACGAGATCCCCGCCGCCATCGGGGTCAAGCTGGCGCGGCCCGACAGCGAGGTCGTCGCCCTCGTCGGGGACGGCAGCTACCAGATGGCCCCGCAGGAGCTCGCGACCGTCGTCGCCGAGGGGCTGAAGATCGTCGTCGTCGTCCTCGAGAACCACGGCTGGGCCTCGATCGGCGCGCTCTCCGAGTCCCACGGCTCACAACGATTCGCCACCGCCTACCGCCGCCGTGACCCCGCCACCGGCCTGCTCGACGGCGAGCCGCTGCCCGTGGACCTCGCCGCCAACCTCCGCAGCTACGGCATCGAGGTCCTCGAACCGCGGTCGGTCGTCGAGTTCCGCGAGGCCTACACCGCTGCCGCGGCGGCCCGGGAGACGACGGCGATCGTCATCGAGACCGACCTCGAGGGCCAGGGCCCGCCGTCGTCGGCCTGGTGGGACGTGCCCGTGGCCGAGACCGCCCGCCTGGACAGCACCCGCCGCGCCCGCCTCGAGTACGAGCGTGCCCGGCGCGACCAGCGGCCCTACCTGTGACCGCCCGCTGGGAGGAGAGGAAGCGATGAGGACAATCCACCACTGGATCGCCGGTGCACCCTACGAGGGCGCCGCCGAGGCGACCACCCCCGTCCACGACCCCGCCACCGGGGAGGTGAGCGGTCACCTCGCTCGCGCGGACGCCGCCGTCGTCGCCGAGGCCGTGCGGACGGCCGCCGCGGCACAGCGCGACTGGGGCGCCACCTCGCTGGCGCGGCGCACCGAGATCATGTTCCGGATGCGCGAGCTCGTCGTCCGGCACACCGACGACCTCGCCCGGCTCATCACGGCCGAGCACGGCAAGACGCTGGACGACGCCCGCGGGGAGGTGGGCCGCGGCCGGGAGACGCTCGACTTCGCCTGCGGGATCAACCAGGCGAGCAAGGGGGAGTACACCGCCGACGCCTCCACCGGCGTGGACGTCCACTCCCTGCGCCAGCCGCTCGGGGTCGTCGCGGGGATCACGCCGTTCAACTTCCCCGTCATGGTCCCGATGTGGATGCACCCCATCGCCGTCGCCACCGGCAACGCCTTCATCCTCAAGCCCTCCGAGCGCGACCCCTCCGCCGCGAACCTCGTCGCCGAGCTCTACCGCGAGGCGGGCCTGCCCGACGGCGTGTTCAGCGTGGTCCACGGCGACCGGACCACCGTCGACGCGATCCTCGACCACCCGGGGATCGCCGCTGTCTCCTTCGTCGGCTCCACCCCCGTGGCCCGGTACGTCCGCGAGCGCGGCGCCGCCCGCGGGAAGCGCGTCCAGGCGCTGGGCGGGGCCAACAACCACGCCATCGTCATGCCCGACGGCGACATCGAGTACGCCGCCGCGCAGATCGCCTCCGGCGCCTTCGGCTCGGCGGGGGAGCGCTGCATGGCCGTGCCCGCGGCCGTCGCCGTCGGGGAGGCCGGGGACCTCCTCGTCGCGGCGCTGCGCCGGGAGGCGGAGCAGATCGTCGTCGGCCCCGGGGACCGCGACGGCGTCGCGATGGGCCCGGTCATCACCGCCGAGGCGCGCGAGCGCGTCATCCGCTACGCCACCGAGGCGATCGAGGCTGGCGCCGAGCCGGTGGTCGACGGGCGCGGGCTCACCGTCGAGGGCCACGAGCAGGGCTACTTCGTCGGCCCCACCGTGCTCGACCGGGTGAGCCCGGACGTCGGGGCCTACCGCGAGGAGGTGTTCGGCCCACTCCTCACGGTCGTGCGCACCGAGAGCTTCGAGGCGGCCCTCGAGCTCGTCAACTCCTCCCCGTACGGCAACGGCGCGGCGATCTTCACCGCCTCGGGGGAGTACGCCCGCCGCTTCACCCACGAGGTGGAGGCCGGGATGGTCGGCGTCAACGTCCCGATCCCCACCCCGGTGGCGTACTACTCCTTCGGCGGGTGGAAGGATTCGCTCTTCGGGGAGCACCACGCCCACGGCCCCGAGGGCGTGCGCTTCTACACCCGCAACAAGGTCGTCACCAGCCGCTGGCCCCACGTGGACCGACCCGTGCAGGCGTCGATGAGCTTCCCCTCCACCACCGACTGACCTCGAGAGGACCCACCCCCATGGTGAGCATCGCCGTCATCGGCGCGGGCCGCATCGGCGCCGTCCACGCCGCGACCGTCGCGCGCCACCCCGACGCGGAGCTGCGGCTCGTCCACGACCCCGTCGGCAACGCGGCGGAGCAGCTGGCCGCCGCGCACGGCGCGCGCGCCACCCGCGACCTCGCCGAGGTGTACGACGCCGACGACGTCGACGCCGTCATCATCGGCTCACCCACCCCGCTGCACGTCGACCACCTCGTGGGCGCGGTCCGCGCCGGCAAGGCGGTGCTCTGCGAGAAGCCCGTCGACCTCGACCTCGCCCGGGTGGACGAGTGCATCGCCGCGATCGCCGGCCACGAGGACCGGGTAATGGTCGGGTTCAACCGCCGCTTCGACCCGACCTTCGCGGAGATCCACGCCCGCGTGAGCCAGGGCGAGATCGGCCCGCTCGAGCAGCTGACGATCGTCAGCCGTGACCCCGCCCCGCCGTCACCCGCGTACGTCGGCGTCTCCGGGGGCCTCTTCCGTGATATGACGATCCACGACCTCGACATGGCCCGGTACTTCCTCGGGGAGATCGTCGAGGTGAGCGCGGTGGGCCAGCGCCTGGACCCGGCCTACGCCCACCTCGAGGACTTCGACGGTGCCGTCACCACGCTCGTCGCTGCCAGCGGGGCCGTGGCGACGATCGTCAACTCCCGCCACTGTGCCACCGGCTACGACCAGCGCCTCGAGGCGTTCGGCCCGCTCGGGTCGCTGGAGGCGCTCAACCAGACGGCGGGTTCGGTGCGCCACTCGTCGGCCACCCACGCGGGCGCGGCGGCGCCGTACCTCGGCTTCTTCCTCGACCGGTACGCGACCGCCTACCGCGACGAGCTCGGTCACTTCGTGGACGCCGTGCGCACCGGCCGGGCACCGTCCCCGACGATCGAGGACGGGCGCGCCGCGCTCGTCCTGGCGGACGCCGCCACCCGCAGCGCCGCCACCGGTGAGCGTGTCCGCCTGTCCACGGCCGCGACGACGAGGAGCCACCCATGAGGATTGCCGGAGCACCCATCAGCTGGGGCGTGTGCGAGGTCCCCGGCTGGGGGCACCAGCTGCGCCCGGACCGTGTGCTCACCGAGATGGCGGGCCTGGGGCTCACCGCCACGGAGTTCGGCCCGCAGGGCTGGCTGCCCGAGGCGCCCGCCGCGCGGGCGCAGGCGCTGGCCCCCTACGGCCTGGCCGCCGTCGGCGCCTTCGTCCCGGTGGTCCTCCACGACCCGGGGCACGACCCGGTGCCCGAGGTGGACCGCGAGCTCGACAGCTTTGCGGCGGCCGGCGGGGACGTCCTCGTCCTGTCCGCGGCCTCCGGCCAGGACGGGTACGACGAGCGGCCCGCGCTCGACGACGCCGGCTGGGCCGCGCTGCTCGGCAACCTCGACCGGCTCACCGAGCTCGCCGCCACCCGCGGCGTGCGCGCCAGCCTGCACCCGCACGTGGGGACGATGGTCGAGCGGGAGGAGGAGGTCCGCCGGGTCCTCGAGGGATCGGTGGTCCCGCTGTGCCTCGACACCGGCCACCTCCTCATCGGCGGCGTCGACCCGGTGGCGCTGGCGACCGAGCACGCCGCCCGCATCAACCACGTCCACGTCAAGGACGTCCGCCTGGACCTCGCCCGGCGTGTCCAGCGGGGGGAGACGACGTACACCGACGCGGTGCGCCAGGGCATCTACACCCCGGTGGGCACCGGCGACGTCGACTTCGCCGCGATCATCTCCGCGCTCGGCGGCGCCGGCTTCGACGGGTGGTACGTCCTGGAGCAGGACACCATCCTCACGGCCGAGCCGCCGGAGGGCACCGGCCCCCTCGAGGACGTGCGGCACTCGCTCGAGCACCTGCGTGCGCTCGCGGGGTAGGGCGCGCGCGCCGGCCCGCACCTCCCCGCTGCTCGTCACGCGGTGGAAACGAGCGCTCACACGCCCGTAACGGAGCCCGAGCATGCTTCCGGTCAACGGTCGCGCGTGGCGACCGACGACACAGGGAGATGCCCCATGCATGTCGAGCTGCAGACCCACCTGAGGAGCAGACGCCGAGCCGTCACGCGCGCGTCGGCAGCCGTGCTCGCCGCGTGCGCCGTCGCTGCCGTGCCGGTCACCGGTGCCCTCGCCGCCCCCACGTCGGCGGCTGCCGCGACGTCGGTCCATGACGAGATCCCCCTCGACCTCGCGACGGCCGGCATCCAGGAGATCCAGGCCGCCCTCGCTGCCGGTGAGCTGACCTCGGTCCAGCTGACGCGGGCCTACCTCGAGCGCATCGAGGCGTTGAGCATCGACGGGCCGGCGCTCAACGCGGTGCGGTCCATCAACCCCGCCGCTCTCGAACAGGCGGCACAGCGCGACGCCGAGCGCGCCGCCGGGACGGTGCACGGGCCGCTCCACGGCATCCCGGTGCTGCTCAAGGACCTCATCGACGTCGCCGGCATGGCCACGACCGCCGGGTCGGTGGCCCTGGCGGACTCCTACCCGGCCGCCGACGCGCCGGTGACGGCTGCCCTCGAGGACGCCGGGGCGATCATCCTCGGCAAGGTCAACCTCACCGAGTTCGCCAACTTCATGACGAGCGGGATGCCGGGTGGGTACAGCTCCCTCGGTGGCCAGGTCCTCAATCCCTACGACACCAGCCAGAGCCCGAGCGGCTCGAGTGCCGGGTCCGGCTCCGCGGCGGCCGCCGCGCTGGCCACGGTCACCGTCGGCACCGAGACGTCCGGCTCGATCCTCAGCCCCGCCCGGGCGAACTCGAACGTCGGCATCAAGCCGACCGTCGGGCTCATCAGCAGGACGGGCATCGTGCCGATCTCGGCGACGCAGGACACCGCCGGGCCGATGACGCGGAGCGTGTACGACGCCGCCGCCCTGCTGACCGGCATGGTGACGGTCGACGCCGAGGACCCGGCGACGGCGGACAACCCGAGCGTCGGTGTCGACTTCACCGCGTCGCTGTCGACGACGGCCCTGGAGGGCGCCCGCCTCGGGTACGTCGAGTCCGACGACCCCGTCTACGCCGCCGCCCTGGAGACGCTCGAGGAGCAGGGCGCCACCCTCGTGCCGGTGCAGGTCGGGCGCTCCTCCGCCGGGAGCATCCTCACCAGCGAGTACAAGCGGGACATCAACGCCTACCTGTCCCGGCTGCCCGCGGACGCCCCGATGAAGACGTTGAGCGACATCATCGAGTACAACACCGAGCACGCGGGCGCCGCGCTGAAGTTCGGCCAGACCCTGCTGCTCGCCTCGCAGGAGGTCGACCTCGAGGACCCGGACACCTACGCCCAGTACACCGCCCAGCGTGACCAGCTCGTGAGCGAGTCGCGGGAGGCGATCGACTCCGTGCTCGAGGAGAACGACGTCGAGGCGATCGTCTCCGCGTCGGCGACGACCGGGACGGCGGCGAGTGCCGGTTACCCCTCCGTCAGCGTGCCCGCCGGCTACGCGGCGACCAACCGCCGCCCGGTCAACATCGTCTTCCTCGGCACCGCGTGGAGCGAGGCGGCGCTGCTCGCCCTGGCGTCGGACTACGAGGACGCGGCGCAGGTGTGGCGGTCGCCCGAGGAGATCAACCCCTCGCTGTTCCGGTGCACCGGCATCAGCGCGGAGACCGAGTGGGACGACTCGTGCGCCCAGAACCCGCCGAGCTGGCCGGAGGAGCCGGAGCCCGAGGTGCCGGGGATGCCCGAGGAGCCCGGTGAGCCGGCGACTCCGCGGACCGGCTTCTTCCTCAACGACGGCTGGGACGCGTGGGCCGACCACGTCTTCCGCTACGGCCGGTTCACCGACGAGGTCCTCATCGGGGACTGGGACGGGGACGGGACCGACACCATCACGCTGCGCCGCGGCCGGGAGTTCCACGTGTCCGACGCCCAGCGCGGCGGCGACGCTGACCGCACCTTCACCTACGGCCGCGCCGGGGACGTCATCCTCGTCGGTGACTGGGACGGGGACGGCATCGACACGCTGGCCGTGCGCCGCGGCAACGAGTACCACCTGAAGAACAGCGTCAGCGGTGGCCCGGCCGACGTCGTCGTCCGCTACGGCAAGGCGGATGACGCCGTCGTCGTGGGGGACTGGGACGGACGAGACGGTGACACCCTGGCGGTGCGTCGCGGGGCGACCTACCACGTGAGGAACAGCGTGACGGCGGGGGACGCGGACACGGTCTTCACCTACGGCCGGTCGGGGGACACCGTCCTCGCCGGGGACTGGGACGGTGACGGCGTGGACACCTTCGCGGTGCGCCGCGGAGCGACCTACCACGTGAGGAACAGCCTCACCGGTGGCGACCCCGACCTGGTGCTGACCTACGGGCGCAGCGGCGACGAGGTCTACGTCGGGGACTGGAACGGGGACGGGACCGACACCCTCGGCGTCCGCCGCGCTCCGTGACCGGCTGATGCGCTGACCGCCCGGCGGTCGTGCTCGACCCCGCGCAGAGGCCCGCACTCGGTGGAGTGCGGGCCTCCGTCGCGTCCGCCGAGCGGTGGGCCGCGGGCGAGTAGGGCGGTAGCGTCTGGCCATGGCACCGACGAAGAGCCCCGCCGTCGAGATCGACGTGGCCGGCCGCCCC
Organism: Georgenia satyanarayanai; assembly: GCF_009193135.1. Classification (GTDB taxonomy): domain Bacteria; phylum Actinomycetota; class Actinomycetes; order Actinomycetales; family Actinomycetaceae; genus Oceanitalea; species Oceanitalea satyanarayanai. The sequence goes on along the minus strand of NZ_VUKC01000003.1, from coordinate 345,756 downwards.
GTGCGGATCACGAGCTCGGACCGCGTCATCTTCCCCGAGCCCGGCATCACCAAGCGCGAGGTCGTCGACTACTACCTCGCCGTCGGCGACGGGATCCTGCGCGCGCTCCACGAGCGGCCGGTCACCCTCGAACGCTGGCCCAAGGGCGTGCACGAGGGCATGAAGCGGGCCACCCGCAGCGACCCGCACGGGGACGCGTTCTACCAGAAACGGGTGCCCGCCAAGGGCGTGCCGGACTGGATCGAGACGGTCGAGATCGCCTTCCCGAGCGGCCGCACCGCCGACGAGCTGTGCCCCACCGAGCTCGCCGCCGTCGCCTGGGCCGTCAACCTCGGGACGATCACCTTCCACCCGTGGCCGGTGCGGCGCGACGACGTCGACCACCCCGACGAGCTGCGCATCGACCTCGACCCGCAGCCGGGTACCGACTTCGCCGACGCCGTCGAGGTCGCTGCTGTCGCGCGGGAGTACCTCGCCGAGCTCGGCTGGCGCGGGTTCCCCAAGACGTCCGGGAACCGCGGGGTCCACGTCTACGTCCGCATCGAGCCGCGGTGGGACTTCACCCAGGTGCGTCACGCCGCGATCGCCTTCGGCCGCGAGCTCGAACGGCGCATGCCCGGGAAGGTGACGACGAGCTGGTGGAAGGAGGAGCGCGGGGAGGCCATCTTCGTCGACTACAACCAGAACGCCCGCGACCGCACGATCGCCAGCGCCTACAGCATCCGTCCGCTCGCCCACGCCCCGGTGTCCGCGCCGGTCACCTGGGACGAGCTGCCCGACGTCGACCCTCGCGACCTCACCGTGCGGACCATGCCGGCCCGCTTCGCCGAGCTCGGTGACCTGCACGCCGAGATCGACGACGTCGCCCACGACCTCACGCCGCTCCTCGAGCTCTACGCCGAGCAGGAGGCCGAGGGGCACTCGGACCTGCCCTACCCGCCGGAGTACCCGAAGATGCCCGGTGAGCCGGCGCGGGTCCAACCTTCGCGGGCGAAGAAGGCGGACTGACCGGGCCGCAGCACGACGGCGAGCCGCTCGGGTCCCGGCTCCGTCGCCATGGCCGCGCCGATCACCGTCGCCCCGGGACGCTCACCGCCGGAGGCGATCCCGGTCGATGGCACCTGCCCGAGGAGCGGTCCGCTACCGGACCAGCCGCGGCCGAACGGGGAGGTCGTGGTGACCCACCGATCGGGCGGTCACGGCGATCGCGGGAGCGAGGACGGCGAGCCATGGCAGCGCCCAGGCCCACAGGCCCATGGCGAGCAGACCGCCCTTGAAGAGTGCGGCGCCGCTGAGACCGGCGAGCCGCCGGCGTGGGTCTCGCGACAGTGACAGCGCGCCGACGACGCCCTCGTAACCGATGCCGATGAGCGTTCCCCACAGCCTCGGGTGCTCCCCGAACGTGCGGTCCCACAGTCCCTCGAGCGCCGCGGAGTGCCAGGGGGACAGCTCGGTGAGCCACCTCCCCAGCTCCGGGTAGAGCTGGGGTCTGGCCGTGACGAGCACGGTGTTGACGCCGGCGCCACCGACCATCATGGCGCCCACGGCGAGGCCCACGCCCCGCGGCCAGCGAGGTGCGGGCCGTTGCGCGCTCATGTCCGGACGGGGCCCGGCCGGCCCCCTAGACACGGGAGGACTCGGGGAGGAGACCAGCCAAATGCTCCCCCCAGGTGCGTGCCCGGTCGAGCTCACCGGGCAGGAGGGGCCCCTCCTGCCCCTCGACGTAGAAGCTCTCGGGCTGGGCCACGAGGGTGCAGCCGGCGCGACGTAGCGCCTTTGCCGCCTTCTTGCTCGCGGCGCCGGGCAGGTTCGGGTGGCGCGCATGCGTGTCGAAGGCTGCCACCGAGAGGCTGAGCCCGTCACCGGCGGACTCGATCCACTCCCGGATCCCGGTGCCACCAGGGTGGCCCCCACGCCGGGCAGCGTCCTCGCGGGTCTGTGGTCGGCTCATCCCGAACGCGTGCGTGGGACCGCCGACGACGAGGAGCGCAACGTCGAGACTGCTGGCCGATGGGGCAGAGCCCACCTCAAGCGCCTCGACCTGCAGGTGAGGGGACAGGCCGGCGGCGATCGCTTCGGCAACAGCCTTGGTGTTGCCCCACATCGACTCGTAAACGATGACTGCATCCACGGTGGTGCCTCCTCACGGAGGTGAGCTGGTCGGCGTAGCGCCGGGAGGCTCACTCCTCAAGCCCTGGCGGGAAGGACCCGCTGCCCACGATCGCGGCACGTGCCGCGGGCCGGGGCCGGTGACGACCCCGGGGTCGCACGTCCAGGATCCCGCGAGATCCACGGCCGCGCCAGGACCTTTGGTCCGCACCCTTCGTGTCCGGACGGGGGGATCAGGGACCAAAGACCCTCAACCGGGCATACCGGTCGCCTCACACTGGTGAGTGAAGTTCCATCATCGACAACCAGGAGGCGAGAACGATGGGCACTTCAACCACCAGCAGGCCTACTCCCGCAGGCGTCGCCGGCCAGGAGCGCATCGTGACATCGGTCGGGGTGCGCAGAACCCTCGCCGTCGGCCGCATCATCATCGGTTGGGTCTTCCTCTGGGCGTTCATCGACAAGACGTTCGGCCTGGGTTACATGACCCCGTCGGAGCGGGCCTGGATCAACGGGGGCACCCCCGCCCAGGGCTTCATCAAGGGCATCGAGGGTCCCTTCCACGACATCTTCCAGATCTTCGCCAACCCGTTCGGCGACGTTCTCTTCATGGTCGGTCTGCTCGGTATCGGGGTGGCCATGATGCTCGGTGCCGGGCTGCGCATCGCGGCTGTGACCGGCACGCTCCTGCTGTTCTTCATGTACCTCGCCGAGCTTCCCATGGCACTCGGTGGAACCAATCCCGTGGTGGACTCCCACTGGATCGAGGCCATGCTGCTCATCATCTCCGCCGTCACCCTCGCGGGGGACACGTGGGGCATCGGACGGTGGTGGGGAGGCAAGGTCGGCAACAGCTGGCTGCGCTGACCGGCGCAGCGCCGCCCGAGGAGCTCGTACCCAGGTCGAGCTCCTCGGGTTGTACGCCACTCCTTCACGGACGAGGAGGTCCCCATGGCTCAGGACGGTGCCGGTGTGGTCGTCGTCGGCGTCGACGGCTCGGAGAAGGACGACCGTGCCGTTGACTGGGCGGCGGACGAGGCGGCAGCGACGGCGGGCCGTCTCCACATCCTGCACTCCTTCTCGTTCCTGTTCGAGGGGCTGGGGGTCGGGCCCGAGATCGATGTGCACGATCTTGGGTCTGACCTCATCGGTGGCTACCGCGAGCGTGTCCGCCAGCGGTACCCGCAGCTCGCGGTGACGACTGAGGTCCTGCTCGAGGATCCTGCCGTGGCGCTCGTCCGGGCCTCCCGCGGAGCGAGCACGGTGGTGGTCGGGGCACGCGGGCTCGGACGCGTCTCCGGACGGCTGCTCGGCTCGGTCTCCCAGAAGGTCGCGGCCCACGCCCGCGGTGTGGTGGTCGTCGTGCGAGACACTGCTGCCGCACCCGAGGGGCCCGTGGTCATCGGCGTGGACCCCGGCCACACGGACCCTCGAGTACTGGAGTTCGGGTTCACCCAGGCGTCACGGCGCGAGACGGCCGTCCGGCTCGTCCACGCGCGCCCCACCCGGATCCGTCGGCTCACCGACCCGCGGCTGCAGCGGGAGATCGCTGGTGCCGCCGAGCAGCAGGCGATGGCCCTGGCGCAGCTCGCGGAGGACTGGGCGATCCGCTTCCCCGATGTGCCGGTGGACGTCGAGGAGATCGCCCGCCACCCCGTCGAGGCCCTCACCGCGCAGAGCGCCGACGCGTGCCTCCTCGTCGTCGGGAGCCGTGCCCGCTCACGACTCCCGGGCTTGCACCTCGGGTCGGTGGCACGCGGGGTCCTCGTGGAATGTCCGGTGGTCGCCGTTGTGCGTGTCACACCGCCGCCCTGACCGATCAGGGCCCAGCCCCACTGGTGTCAGGGAGGACGGCAAGAGTCCTGGAAGGAGGTCGTCGATGACTCACACGTGGCGGGTGGTCGGCCTGTTCTCGGCGGGTCGCGACACCCTGGCGCAGCGGGCCTGAGGGGAGCCGATCGTGCTCGCCTGGGTCGTGGCTCATGCCGGTCCCGTGGGGACAGGGCCGTTGCAGCAGGTCGAGCTCCCGGAGCCTGTCCCCGGCCCGGGACAGGTGCGCGTGCGGGTGGAGGCGTGCGGCGTCTGCCGGACCGACCTGCACCTCGCGGAGGGTGATCTTGCCCCCCGCCGACCTCGAACCGTGCCGGGTCACGAGATCGTCGGCCGGGTCGACGCGCGTGGTGATGGCGCCTACCGCTTCGTGATCGGTGACCGTGTCGGGGTCGCGTGGCTGAGGGGTACGTGCGGGCGGTGCCGGTGGTGCCGCCAGGGCCGGGAGAACCTGTGTCCCGGCGCCCAGTTCACGGGGTGGGACGCAGACGGAGGCTTCGCCGAGCTGACGGTCGTCGAGGAGGCGTTCGCATACCGTCTTCCCGAGACGGTGCGAGCCGAGTCGGCCGCGCCGCTGCTGTGCTCGGGCATCGTCGGATACCGAGCCCTGCGGCGAGCGTCGCTGCCCCCGGGCGGCCGGCTCGGGCTGTACGGGTTCGGTGCGTCCGCGCACCTCGTCGCCCAGGTGGCTGTCCGGCAGGGGGCGGTCGTGCACGTCATGACGCGTGCCCCCGCGGCGCGCGCCCTGGCGCTCGAGCTCGGCGCGGCCTCCGTGGGTGAGGCGGCTGCCCCGCCACCCGAGCCGTTGGATGCTGCGATCCTCTTCGCCCCGGTCGGTGACCTGGTGCCGCCGGCACTTCGCGCGCTGGACCGGGGCGGGATCTGCGTCGTGGCCGGGATCCACCTCAGCGACATCCCGCCGCTCGTCTACGAGCGCGAGCTGTTCTACGAGAAGGAGCTGCGCAGCGTCACCGCGAACACCCGCACGGACGGTGCGGAGTTCCTCCGGCTCGCGGCGGCGCTCGACATCAGGCCGCGCACGCACACGCGCCCGCTCACCGAGGCGGCCGACACGTTGGCCGACCTCGCCGCCGACCGCTACGAAGGCGCCGCGGTCCTCGTGCCGTAGGCCTCACCCCCGAGCAGCAGAAGGAGGCGCCGTGTTCGCGAACTGGCGGCGCACCGGAGCACGTCGCGGGGCGAACGCGGGCCGAGCGGGAGAACGCGGCGACGACCGGCTCGCGCCGGGGGACCCGTCACCGGGCGATGTGGTGGCGCTCCTGCGCGAAGGCGGGGTGTCTCCCGAGCTCCGGCCCACGGTCGGGACCACGGCGGCGACCGACGTCGAGCACGGCGGCCTGTCCGACGAGGAGGCCGCCCAGCGACTCGTGCGGGACGGGGCCAACACGCTGCCCACGGTGCACGGGCCGAGCCTCTGGCGGAGGCTCGGGGCCCAGCTGGTCAACCCCTTCGGGCTGCTGCTGTGGGTGGCCGCGCTGCTCGCCGGGGTCGCGGGCATGCCTCAGCTGTCCGTCGCGATCGTCATCGTCGTGGTTCTCAACGCGGCGTTCTCGTTCCTCCAGGAGGCGCGCGCCGAGCGGGCCGCGTCCCGCCTGCGGGCGCTGCTGCCGGCGATGGTGGCGGTGCGACGCGGTGGACGGGAGACCGAGGTCGATGCCAGCGCTGTCGTGCGCGGTGACATCCTCGTGCTGCGCCCCGGGGACCGGGTGCCGGCCGACGCGACCGTCGTCGAGAGCTCCGCCCTCCTCATCGACGTCTCCACGTTCAGCGGCGAGAGCGTCCCCGTCTCCGCGCACCCCGACGACGAGGTCTTCGCGGGCACGTTCGTCGTCGAGGGCGCGGGACTCGCGGCGGTGACACGAACGGGAGCAGCGACGAAGCTCGCCGACATCACCCGGCTCACGCTGACACCCCGAGGCCATCACACGCCGCTGTCAGCCGCCCTGCGCCGGTTCGTACGGACAGTCACGGTCGTCGCGGTCGGGGTCGGCGGGGCCTTCTACGCCGGGGCGCTGCTGGTCGGGCTGTCCGGGACGGACGGGTTCATCCTGGCGATCGGTGTGGTTGTCGCGCTCGTGCCCGAAGGACTGCTGCCCACCGTCACGCTCGCGCTGGCATGGGGAGCCGAGCGGATGGCGCACCGACAGGTTCTGGTCCGGCGCCTCGAGGCCGTCGAGACGCTCGGCTCTGTCACGTTCATCTGCACGGACAAGACGGGCACACTCACCCAGAACCAGATGACCGTCGTCCAGGCGTGGACGCCCACCGGGACCGCCTCCACCCACCAACCGGGCTACGACCCCCACGGAACCGTGGAGGTCACGTCAGCTGCCCGCCCGGCCGTCGTGCGCGCCGCGCGAGCAGCGACCGCGTGCTCCGACGGCTACGTCCTGGACGATGCCGGGCAGTGGCGCAGCCACGGGGACCCGATGGAGGCCGCGCTCGACGTCCTTGCCCAACGCCTCGGGCTGGACAGCGCGGCCGAGCGCCGCACGGTGTCAGCACGGTTCCCGTTCGACGCACGCAGGCGCCGGATGTCCGTCGTCACCGGCGAGGACGTCTTCGTCAAGGGCGCCCCTGACAGCGTGCTGCCGCTCTGCAGGCACGAGTCGCTCGACGGGGCCGGGCACGCGGATGCCGCAGCAGTCGTGGAGCGGTTCACCGCGGAGGGACTGCGGGTGATTGCCGTCGCGGGCCGCTCCACCGGTGGGACCGTTCCCGGGACCGCGAGCGAAGCCGAGCGAGACCTGGAGCTGTACGGTCTCCTGGGTCTGGAGGACCCGCCACGCCCAGACGTCGCCGCAGCGCTCGACACCTGCCGGGGAGCCGGCGTCGCCGTCGCGATGGTCACCGGGGACCACCCCGTCACCGCCCGTGCGATCGCCGACGAGGTCGGGCTGCGCACCGCTGCAGACCCGGTCTACGTCGCTGACGACCTTCCGACGGAGGAAGGTGCCCTCGGCGAGCTCATCGACCACGCGGGGACCGTCATCGCCCGCGTCTCACCGGAGCAGAAGCTACGCATCGCACGGGCGCTGCGTGCACGCGGACACGTCGTCGCGATGACCGGGGACGGCGTCAACGACGGCCCGGCGCTGCACGAGGCGGACGTCGGGGTCGCGATGGGGGCGTCGGGCACCGACGTCGCGCGAGAGGCAGCCGACATCGTCCTGCTCGATGACCACTTCGGCTCGATCGTCGCCGGGATCGAGCACGGCCGCGCCACCTACGTCAACATCCGCAGGTTCATCACCTACCACCTGACGTCCAACGTCGCCGAGCTCACCCCGTTCGTCGTCTGGGCCCTCAGTGGCGGGAACTTCCCGCTGGCGCTGAGAGTCCTTCAGATCCTCGCCATCGACATCGGTACCGACACCATCACCGCCGTTGCGCTCGGCGCCGAACCACCGGCGAAGCACCTGCTCAAGGGGCCGCCGGTGCGCGGCGCCCTGCTCAACAGAACCGCCGCCCGGCGTGCCTTCGCCGTCCTCGGCCCCGCGGGCGCCGCGATGTCGATGCTGGCCTTCCTCATCACCCTGGCTGATGCGGGCTGGTCCCCAGGTGAGCCGTTCCCCGGCCCCGGTGTGCTCGCCGCCGCGTCGGGCGCGGCGTTCTTGGCGGTGATCTTCTCGCAGGTCGCCAACGCCTTCGCGTGCCGCAGCTCGAGCAGGCCCCCGTGGCACCTGGGATGGGGCGGGAACCGGCTCCTCCTCATCGCCGTGACGGCTTCGGTGTCACTCGCCCTCGTGCTGCTCTGGGTGCCTCCGCTCGCGCACGCTCTGGGGCACACGGTCCCCCCGCCGGTCGGTTGGGCGGTGGCCGCGGCCGCGGCCGGCACGACGCTGGCGGTCGATGCGCTCGACAAGCGCATGCGGAGCGCCAGCGCGAGGGACGGACGGGCCCACCACACCGATGACACCGAGATCCACGACCCGACCTGGGGACGCATCAAAGGGGAGTGAGCGATGTCCTCGGCGACAGCTCCCGCCTCGCCCCGGCAGGTCCCGCCGGGAAGCCGTAGGTCCCTTGCGTGTCGATATACCGAGGAGGACGCTGGACGCACCGACGAAGGAGACAGCGATGGATGCAGCAACGGCCCCCCAGGGAGCTGTCGTCGCCGGTGTCGACGGCTCAGCCCTCTCCACCACTGCACTCCTGTGGGCCGCAGCCGAGGCCGAACGCATCGGCGCGCCCCTGCACGTGGTCCATGCCGTCATCGACGCCCACATGACGGGCAAGCTCATGGTCCTGGGCTCCGACGGCCCTGGCGACCCGGAGGAGCTCGGCGCGCAGGTGTGTACTGACGCCGCGAGCACCGTTTCCGCTGCGCACCCCCACCTCACGGTGACCACCGAGGTCCGCGTGGGCCGGGCTGCGCCCCAGCTCATCGAGGCATCCCGGGGGGCCAGCATGGTCGTCCTGGGCGCCCGTGGACACGGGCGGGTCGGCGGCCTGCTCGTCGGCTCGGTGTCCCAGCAGGTGGCGCTGCACGCGCAGTGCACGGTCGTCGTCGTCCGCGAGACCGACACCGCCGGGCCTGTTGTCGTGGGCATGGACGGATCACAGGAGGCTGTCGAGGCACTCCGCTTCGCCCTGCGCCACGCTGCCGGGCTCGGCACCGCGGTGAGAGTCGTGCGCGCGGAGTACGTCGAGACACCACCCGGAGTCCCGACTGGCGAGTGGTACGGCAACGTCATCGACCACATCAGGGAGCTCACCGAGACAGTGCGCTCGACCGTCGACGACGCCGTGCGGGACCATCCGGAGCTCGACATCGAGCTGCGGGTCGTCCACCAGCACCCGGTCGACGCACTCATCGAGCAGTCGACGAAGGCAAGTCTGCTCGTCGTGGGAAGCCGGGGCCTGGGAGGTTTCGCCGGCCTCCTGCTCGGCTCCGTGAGCCAGGCAGTCCTCTCCCAGGCGGTGGTCCCGGTCGCCATCCTGCCCCATGCCGGCCAGCCGCGGAACGCGCCCGAGGCTCGCGGCGTCGCGAGCTGAACGCCTCCTGCCTCTGCTGGCCGAGTGCCGCCGCTCCCCTCGCGCGAAACACGACGACATGACACACGCGACCAGCCACCGACAGGAGAGCGGTGACCGTCCGCTCGTCTCTGTCCCGCACGCCCGCGACGTGGGGGAGGTCCTCGCTGAGCTCGAGGTCGACCCAGACCGCGGGCTGCCGGCCGAGGCGACGCGCGCCCGGTTGGCGATCTACGGGGGGAACAGGCTGCCCCAGGCGGAGCGTGAGTCGTGGCTGGGGAGGCTGCTCCGCCAGTTCCACGACCCCATGATCTACGTGCTCGTCGCGGCCGGCGTGCTCACCGCTCTTCTCGGCGAGTGGATCGACACCACCGTCATCCTCGCCGTCGTCGTCATCAACGCGCTGATCGGCTTCGTGCAGGAGGGCAGGGCCGAAGGGGCCCTCGAGGGTCTCCGCGACATGCTCAGCCTCGACGCCAGTGTGCGGCGAGAGGGGGCCTGGCGCACGGTGCCCGCCGAGGACCTCGTGCCCGGCGACGTCGTGCGACTGGGCCCCGGCGACAAGGTGCCCGCCGACCTGCGCCTGCTGCACACGGCCGGTCTGCGGGTCGAGGAGTCCGCCCTCACCGGTGAGTCGGTGCCCACGGCAAAAGCCAGTGAGCCGGTCGAGGCACACGCGGGCATCGGTGACCGGCGCTCGATGGGCTTCTCCGGGACCGTCGTCGTGGCGGGCTCGGGCACCGGGGTCGTCACGGCAACCGGCACCGACACACAGATCGGGCACATCTCGACGCTGCTCGACGAGGTCGAGACCCTTGAGACGCCGTTGACCCGCGAGATGACCGCGTTCAGCAAGAGGCTCTCGCTCGTCGTGGTCGTGCTCGCCGCCCTCATGTTCGGGGTCAGCGCCGTCCTGCACAACCACACCGCGGCCGAGGTGACCCTGGCAGCGATCGGGTTCGCGGTGGCGGCGATCCCGGAGGGCCTGCCCGCCGTCCTCACCATCACTCTCGCGCTGGGGGTGCAGAAGATGGCCGGGCGCAACGCCATCACCCGGCGGATGAACTCGGTGCAGACGCTCGGTTCGGTGACCGTCATCTGCTCCGACAAGACCGGCACGCTCACCCGGAACGAGATGACCGTGCGAGCGGTGGTCACGCCCGTCGGTCGTTACGACGTGGGCGGCACCGGCTACGCCCCGGACGGCGGGATCTACCGGGCGGGCACGCCCGCGCTCCTCGAGGAGGCCCCCGACCTGTGCTCCCTCGCCGAGGTGGCCGCCCGCGCGAATGACGCTGCCGTCGAGGAGCGGGACGGGCAATGGCTCCTGTCCGGGGAGCCCACCGACGGCGCGCTGCGGACCTTCGGGCTCAAGGCCGGCTTCCCCGCCGTCGAGCAGGCCCGGGTGGCCGTCGTGCCGTTCGACTCCGACTACAAGTACATGGCCACCCTCGACGACACCGGGGACCGCGGCCTGGTCGTCCACCTCAAGGGCGCTCCCGACCGGATCCTCGACCGGTGCGACACCCAGGGCACCGGCCTGGACGACACCGAGCCGCTCGACCGCCAGCGTTGGGAGCACAAGATCGACGAGCTCGGCGCGCAGGGGCTGCGTGTGCTCGCCGGCGCGGCCCGCCATACCGACAGAACCGACCTCACCACCGACGACGTCGACGGCGGCGGGTTCACGCTCCTCGGGCTCTACGGCATCCTCGACCCACCGCGTGAGGAGGCCATCGACGCGATCCGTCAGTGCCGTGAGGCCGGGATCGCGGTCAAGATGATCACCGGCGACCACATCGGCACGGCGGCGGCGATCGGGCGGGAGATGGGGATCGGCGACCGCGCCGTCACCGGCACCGAGCTGGAGGGCGCCTCCGACGGCGAGCTGGGCACCATCGCCGCGGGGCACGACATCTTCGCCCGCACGAGCCCGGAGCACAAGCTGCGTCTCGTCCGTGCACTCCAGGCTCAGCACCATGTCGTGTCGATGACCGGTGACGGCGTCAACGACGCCCCGTCACTGAAGCAGGCCGACGTCGGGGTGGCCATGGGGATCAAGGGCACCGAGGCGACCAAGGACGCGGCCGACATCGTCCTGGCCGACGACAACTTCGCCTCGATCGAGGCCGCCGTCGAGATGGGTCGCACCATCGACGACAACCTGCGCAAGGCGATCGTCTTCCTGCTGCCGACCAACGGTGCGCAGGGCTTGGTGATCTTCGTGGCACTGCTCCTGGGGATCACGTTGCCGCTGACCCCGGTCCAGGTGCTGTGGGTCAACATGATCACCGCTGTGACCCTGTCCCTGGCGCTGGCCTTCGAGCCGTCCGAGCCGGGGATCATGTCCCGCCCCCCTCGCACGCCTGGCGGCTCCATCCTCACGCGGGCGTCGCTCGCGCGAATCGGCTACGTGTCACTGCTCATCGGTGGAGCGACGATGGCCGTCTTCCTGCTCGGGGAACGGGCCGGGGCGGACCTGGAGGTGTCGCGGACGGTCGCCATCAACACCCTCGTCCTCGGCCAGATCTTCTACCTGCTGGCCAGCCGGTTCGGCAGCAGCACGAGCCTGCGACGGGAGCTCGTCACGAGCAACCCGATCTCCTGGGTGTTCATCACCCTCATGCTGGTGCTGCAGCTCCTGTTCGTCTACACGCCGTTCATGCAGGTCGCGTTCGACTCGGCCGCGGTCACCGTCGGCCAGTGGTCGATCTCGCTGGCGGTGGGCGTGGCTGTGTTCGTCGTCGTCGAGCTCGACAAGGCCCTGGAACGCCGCTGACGGAGCACGAAGCGGCGGCCGGCGGCTCCTCGGCCGGGACGTTCGGCCCTGGTGCCCGGGCGTGCGCTCGGGAAGGATGGTTGGAGCGCACCCACCAGGTCGGCGGGCGACGGCCTCCGAACGCACCAGGGGAGTGGTCGCGATGAGCCACGACGACGCCGGCCCCCAGATCCGCACCCGGCTCCGACGGCGGGAGCCCAGGTTCCCGCTCGCTGCGCTGTGGGGGGCGCTCCTCGTCGCCGGGGGCGTGCTGCTTCTCCTGGAGGAGCTGGACCTCGTCACCGACGCCCGGTTCTTCTGGGCCGGTGCCTTCGCCGCCGTCGGTGGCGTGTTCGCGGCCGCCTTCCTGCTCGGAGCGGAGGCGTGGTGGGCGGCCATCCCGTCCGGGGCGCTCTTCGGTCTGGCCGTGACGACCGCCCTCGGGGATCCGGTCGGCGATGTGGCGGAGGCAGTGTCCGGGGGCGCCTTCCTCGGCCTGCTCGGTGCCGGCTTCTGGGCCGTGTACCTGCGCGAGCGCGGTCGGTGGTGGTCGATGATCCCGGGCGGGGCGCTGGCGACGTTCGGCGCGACAGGGGCGCTGGGAGCGCTGGGCCTCAGCTCCAACGCCCAGGGTGCGGTGCTGTTCCTCGGTCTCGGGCTGACGTTCCTCCTGGTCGCGGTCCTGCCCACCGGCGGTGGCCGGAACCGGTGGGCCTTGATCCCCGGCGGCATCCTCACCGCCCTGGGGTTGCTCATCGCCGCGGGCGCGGGCGAGGTGCTCGAACTGCTGGGGTACCTGTGGCCGGTGGTGCTCATCGGCGCCGGGATCCTCCTCCTGTGGCGGACGACGACCAGGAACCGCCATCCGCGATGAGCGAGGCCTCGGGTCCGAGACGCCGACGGTCCGCCGCCGGCGGAGCCGAGCGGCGCCGGCTGCGGCGGTGGTCCGCACGCTGCGCGTTGGCCGAGGGCGTCGGCATGGCCGTGTCCGCCGCTGCCGCGGTCGCGGCTGCCGGGTTGGTGCGCGGTCCGGCGGGCGCCGTCGGTGCATGGGGCGTCATCGTGGCGGGGGGACTGGTCGAGGGGGGTGCTCTCGGAGCAGCACAGGTCACGGCGATCGCCCCCGATGCTCCCACCGTGTCCCGGCGGCGGTGGCTGGTCGTCACCGTCGTCGTCGCCGGACTCGGCTGGGCGGCCGCCACGGCGCCGGCGGTCCTCGCCGAGGAGTCCGGCGAGAGAGCGGAACCCGCGCCTCTCATCACCCTCGCCGGGGCCGCGGCTCTCGGGCTCGTGATGGGCGCGCTGCTCGGCGGCGCGCAAGCCTGGGTGCTGCGCGGCGCCGCGGAGCTGCCCTGGCGCTGGGTGGGCGTGAGCGCCGCGGCGTGGACACCGGCGATGGTCGTGATCTTCGCCGGCGCGACCTGGACGCCGGCCGGGGCGCCCGTGCTCGCCGTGGTGGGCCTCGGAGCCATGACCGGCGTGGTGGCCGGTGCGCTGCTCGGCGGCGTGTGCGGTGCGCTCGTGCCCCTCCTCCACGCGCAGCTCCGGGCGCCTCGCCCCATCGGTCCGCGGGCAACCGTGCTCGGCCGCCTCGACGAGGCCACAGGCCCTTCGTCCCGTGACAAAGCGGGCGTGGAGGAGGACCGTGGAGACCACCGGAAGGAGGTCAGCGATGACTCACACATGGAAGGTGTCGGTCGATCTCTTCTCGACCGACGACACCGACTCGCCCGAGCACCTGACGGCGGCGCACGCCGTCCTGACGACGACGGCTGGTAACCGGATCGAGGGCTTCGGCCGAGCGAGGCTCAACCCGACGGACAGGGACGTGCCGGAGATCGGTGAGGAGCTCGCAGCGGCACGTGCGCTGCGCGACCTCGCCGACCGGCTGTTGCGTGCCACCTCGGACGACATCTCGCAGGTCGAGCACCAGAAGATCCGCTTGGCGAGATGAGGCCAGGCCAAGGAGACTGACGATGCGTGCAGCCCCGGGGGACCGACTCATCATCCACGCGGCACGGCTCGGTGGCCACGACCGAGACGGCGAGGTCATCTCCGTGCGTGACCCGCAGGGAGGCCCTCCCTACCTGGTCCGCTGGTCGGACACGGGCAGGGAGTCGCTCCTGTTCCCTGGTCGCGACACGGAGATCCACCACCACCGTCTGTCGGGGCGGGTTCCCGCCGGCACCTGAGCGGGTGAGCCGTGCCCGGCGCGGTGGTGGCACGTGCGCTGGGGACGCGACGCAGGGAGGCGCCCGATGAAGACGGCCCCGCAGCTGATCGCCCCGGACGTCCACGTGGTCACCGTTCCCGGGGTGGTGGCGGCCAACGTCTACCTCATCCGATCCGGTGGGGCATGGGCTCTCGTCGACGCCGGTTGGCCCGCAAGCGCCGAGCCGATCCGGACAGCGGTGGACGCGGTGCTCGGTCCGGGCGCACATCCGGCGGCGATCGTGCTCACCCACCTGCACCCGGACCACTCGGGAGCTGCCGGCGCGCTCGCCCGGGACTGGGGTGTACCGGTTCTCGCGCACGAGGCCGAGCTCCCCATGGCCGCCGGCCGGTACCTGCCGGAGTACGCGATGCCGCTGGACCGCTGGGTGGTCGTCCCGCTCATGCGGTTGCTGCCCGCTGCCACCCGCCGGCGAGTCGAGGCTGCCGGGGACATCACCGACATCATCAGCCCCCTGGACGCCGACGGTATCGTCCCGGGCCTCCCGGACTGGCGGTGGGTGCACACACCCGGGCACACCCCGGGTCACGTCGCCTACCTGCGCAGCAGTGACGGTGTGCTCATCACCGGCGACGCGATCGCGACGGTGGACCTCAACTCCTTCCGCGGTCTGCTGCTGCGACGCGCCGAGGTGGCCGGGCCGCCCCGGTACACCACCTGGAACTGGTCGATCGCGCTGCGGTCCGTCGAGGCGCTCGCCGCCCTCGGGCCTCGCGTTCTCGCCCCGGGGCACGGCCGCCCCCTGGCCAGTGCAGGAGCGGCCTTGGACGCCCTGGCCCGGCGCTCGCAAGGCGGGGTGTGGGGCGGCCTCGAGCCGCGCTACGCCGGCGGAACGCGGTACCGCCGCCCGCCCCGGTGGTACACCCGCCTGCAAAGGGTGGGGTTCGTGGCGACGTGGCTCGGGGTGAGCCCGGCGGACGTCGTCGTCCTGGAGGTGCCGGGACGCCGGTCGGGCCTCGTCCGGCGGACCAACGTCGTGCTCGTCCGACACGACGGCGGCCGCTACGTCGTGGCCCTGGCCGGCGAGTCGGAGTGGGTCCGCAACGTCCGCGCGGCCCACGGGCGGGTGGTCGTCGGCCGCCGCGGACGACGCCGCGCGGCCCGGCTCGTCGAGGTCCCCGTCGCGGACCGACCGGCCGTCCTGCGGGCGAACCTCCTGCGCTGGGGTCGTGCACCTGACGAGCGTGCGGTGCTCAGGGAGGCCTCGAACAACTTCGGCGTCGCGAGTCCCGCCCTCGCCGAGCTCGCGAGGGTGGCGGACCGGCACCCGGTGTTCCGGGTGCTGCCCGGCTGGGGCGAGCCGCACCCGGTCGGAGGCAGTGGACGTGGTTCCCGTGGGTGAGCCGGTCGTGCTGACGTTCCTCGGCGGCGCCGGGACCGTGACCGGCTCGAAGTTCCTGGTCGACGGCCCGGGCGGGCGCCGGCTCGTGGACTGCGGACTGTTCCAGGGCGAGCGGCAGTGGCGACGCCGCAACTGGGAGCCGTTCCCGGTCGATCCCGCGAGCATCGGGGACGTCGTGCTCACCCACTGTCACCTGGACCATTGCGGGTACCTGCCGGTGCTGGTGCGTGAGGGGTTCGGCGGCCCCGTGCGGATGACCGAGGGGACGGCCGCGCTCACCGAGATCGTGCTGCGCGACAGCGCCCACCTCAACGAGCGGGACGCCGAGAACGCCGCACGCGGCGGATACTCGCGGCACGACCCACCACTCCCGCTCTACACCACCGCCGACACGGAGCGTGCGGTCGCACGCTTCGCCGTCATCCCGTTCGACCACACGGTGCAGGTGGGCGGGGACGGGAGCACGCTGCGACTGGGACGGGCAGGACACGTCCTCGGCTCGGCAACCGTGCACCTTCGGACCGGTAGCGCCGACGTCCTGTTCTCCGGAGACCTCGGCAGGCCGACGCACCCGGTGCTCCGTCCCCGTGCCGACCCGCCGGCCGCGCGGACGGTGGTCATCGAGTCCACCTACGGGGACCGCCTGCACCCCCGGGTCACCGGAGCGCCGCACGCCGCACTGGCGGCGGCGATCCGCAGGACGGTGGAGCGCGGGGGCAGCGTCCTCGTCCCGGCCTTCGCCGTCGACCGCACCGAGCTGGTCCTCGCCGCCCTGGCGGACCTGCTCCGTCGCGGCGACATACCCGACGTGCCCGTCCACGTCGACAGCCCGATGGCGCTCGCGGCGCTGGCGGTCTACCGGGCGGGCACGGTGCGGGCGGAGCTGCGCGAGGACCTGCCCGCGCTCATCGACCTGCCCCACCTCCATGCCGCCCGGACCGTCGAGGAGTCCATCGCCCTGAACACCCCGAGGTACCCGTGCATCATCGTCTCGTCCTCCGGCATGGCCACCGGCGGCCGCGTGGTCCATCACCTGCGCCACCTGCTGCCGGACCGGCACAACACCGTGGTCCTCACCGGGTACCAGGCGGCCGGCACGCGCGGGCGGGCACTGCAGGACGGGGCCGCGGAGCTGAAGATGCTCGGCCGCTACGTCCCGGTCCGGGCGGAGGTCGTGGAGGACGAGGAGTTCTCCGTGCACGCGGACGCCGAGGAGCTCCTCGACTGGCTGCACGCCATGCCCGACCACCCCGAGACGGTGTACGTCGTGCACGGGGAGACGGCCGCCGCCCAGGCGTTCGCGCGCCGGGTCCGCTCCGAGCTCGGAAGCGTCATCGCCGTCCCCGCCCCGGGGGAGAAGGTGCGGGTCGACTGAACCCGTGCACCGTCGCTCCTCCCACCGGCTCGCTGGGACCATCGGCCCTGGTCGTCGGCGGCCGCCCCTCCTACGCTTGGGCCGAGAGCTGTTCCGGGTGCGAGCCCTGAGGGGGAGCCATGGCACCGGCACGACGCCGTCGGGGTGCTGTTCTCGTCATCACGGCGGCGGCACTGACGGTGGCGGCGTGCGTCGACCCTGATCCGCCCCCGCCCCCACCCCCGCCTCCGACGACCACCCCCGGGCCGGAGCCCACGACCAGTGCGGAACCCTGGACGTACGGCGACTCCCCGGAGCTCGACGACCTGTGGGACGCGTGCGCGTCGCACGACGCCCGGGCATGCGACGAGCTCTACCTGCGAAGCCCGAGGAGCTCGGACTACGAGTCGTTCGGCAAGACGTGCGGGGGCCGCACCGAGGGCGGGGACTGGTGCAGCAGCGACGACTCCGCGCCGACGTCGACGGCCCCGGCCGAGCCGCCCTGGCTCATCACCGACCTCGTCGGAGAGCCTGTCGGTGGAGACATGCTCGCCGCGGTGCTCGACGTCTACGACTGCCAGGTCGAGGGTGTCTTCGTGGACCACTACAAGTGCCTCGCCGACGGCATCGAGCTCGCTGTGGACAACGCAACGAACGTCTCCTCGGTCTTCCTGTACGCCGAGGGCGTGGCCGACTTCGGTGAGTTCACCGGGGAGATGCCGGGTGGGCTCCACTGGGGCGAATCGTGGTCAGACATCGAGTCGGCGTGGGGTCCGCCGGCTCAACAGTTCGACCAGGTGATCGACGACCGTTTCACGGTCGTCTACGACGCGGCGTCGAACTACTCGACCGTCACCCTCGACTTCACGGCCGACCCTCGTCGTCTCGTCCAAGCGACGTTCACCGAGTGAACGAGCGCGCGTAGCGGCCAGTCACCGGGGGAGGGGACGACCGGCCGCCGGGACGTTGGACCCTGGAGACGGAGTCCCGACAGGCACATGCTGAAGGTGCAAGCCTCCACGGAGCCACCGGCTCCACCCTCAGGAGAGGAAGTGGGAACGATGAGGCTGCACCTGCGGGACTGGGTCGCCACCGTGCTGGTGGCCGCGACCCTCATCCCGTACATCGGGTATCTCGTCCGGGGCACCATGCCCTTCATCGAGGACCCACGCGGCATGTCGGGCACGGGCCTGGTGCTCGGCCTGGCGGCCTTCGTCGTGCTCGGCATCCCGTCCGAGGCGCGGCGCGGGCACGTCCTCGAAGCCGTGCTGGCAGGCATCTCCCTGGCGATCGGCGTCGCCGCCCTGGCGTTCGCCGAGACCGTCGCCGCCGAGGTGCTGCTCGCGGCCTTCATGGTGAGCATCGTCGCGGTGCTCGCGGTCACCCTGCTGGCGCACTCCGGTGTCACGCTCCATCGTGCGGGCACCCCGATGGTGCACGCGTGACCCCCACCGGTGCCGCCGCGCGGACCCCATGGCCCGCGCGGCGGCTCCGTGCGATGGGGCGGACGGTGATCGTCGTTCTCGTCCTCGTGCTGGGCGCCGGTGGGTGCGGGACGCCCGAGGAGGTGTTGCCCACCGCCCCGGTGGGCACGACGTCGGCCGCCCCCACACCCAGCCCCTCCGGACCGGCCGACCCGCCGCGCTCCTCACCGAAGACGACGTCTCACCCCTTCCCGACGAGCCCGCCCCAGCCACCGCCCCGGCCGTCGCCGCCGGAACCGACGACGGTCGCACCCGCTCCGCCGGAGCCGACCGAAGGTCCTGAGCTACCGGCCGAGTGGCGCGGCGTCGACCTGGAGCGCATCCCCACCGACCGCCGGGTGGTCGCCCTGACCTTCGACGGCGGCGCGTCCGACGCCGGTGTCGCGCGGATCCTCGCCGTCCTGGCTCGGTCCGACGTGCCCGCGACGTTCTTCGTCACCGGCGCCTTCGCCCGCACCTACCCCGAGCAGGTGCGGGCCATCGCCGATGCCGGCCACCCGGTCGGTCACCACAGCGACACCCACCGCTCCTACCCCGACCTGACGGACGTCGAGATCCGCGCGGACCTCGCCACCGCCGAGACCGAGATCACCTCTCTCACCGGTCGGCCGGCGCGGCCGCTGTTCCGCTTCCCGTACGGCGCGCGGACGGACGCCGACATCCGGGTCGTCAACGACGCCGGGTACCTGCCCGTGCGCTGGACGGTGGACTCGCTGGGATGGAAGGGCACGAGCGGGGGACTCTCGGTCGCTGCGGTGACCGATCGGGTGCTGACCACCGCCGTGCCTGGCCAGATCGTCCTCATGCACGTGGGTGCCAACCCCGAGGACGGCACCACCCTGGACGCCGACGCGCTGCCGGACGTCATCGCGGGCCTGCGTGGGCGCGGCTACGGATTTGTCGGTCTCGACGCCCTCGTGGACTGAGCCGTACCGGGGTCGGCCGCCCCTGCCATCCCATCCGCCGCCCCTGCCATCCCATCCGTCGAGCCTCGTGAGGCGCGCCCGGGGAACCGACGTGCGGACCTCACTCCGGCAAGGGCCCGCTGCCAGCGACGGACATGGTGGCCCCGAACCACTCCCGCACCCAGTGCTGCACGGCGCGGTCGAAGGTGTCGTCGGAGTGGTGGGCGTTCAGCCACGCCCGGAAGTCGCCGCCGGCGGCGCGGTCCAGCTCCGTGCGGCACCGTTCCGGCTCGGTGACCGCCCGGTGGAGGAGGGTCTCGGCCTCGGCGGCGTCCCGGTAGACGAACGGGTAGCCGGACGGGACGAGCGCCCACACCCACGGCCGGTCCGGGAAGACCCCGACGGCTCCGGCCACCAGGGCCTCGACGTACTCGAGCCCGTAGGACTCCTCCTCCGCCGTGGCGAGGAACGCCGTCGTCCCTGCCAGGTGCTCCCAGTACGTCTGCCGGCTGGCGGTGAGCGGACCGACCCACGCCCACGGCCTCCGCGAGAGCGCCATCGCGTGCTCGGTGACGAGCTGGGACTCCTCGAGCCTGGCCTCGACGCGGATCGGGGTACGGGCCGCCACCCGCTCGACCACGTGGCGGAAGAGCGCGGGCCGCATCCGCTCGGTGACCGTGATGGCGGGGTAGAGGACGACGGGGACGGCGGGCTCACGCCGTGGTCGGGCGTGGTCGAGCCGGACCCCGAGGTTCACCCATGCGATCCGGGCCCGTCCCGACAGGTGCGGTGCCGTCCAGCGGTCGATCGTCTCGCGCACCTCGGTGGCGGTGCGCTCGGAGTTGCAGAAGGTCGGGAACAGCGCGCAGGACAGGGCGAGCGACGCCAGCTCGACGGAGTGGTCGTACATGGCGGGCGCCAACCAGACGAAGTTCATCAGCCGGGGTTCGGGGTCGCGGCGGCGGAGACTGCGCCACAGGCAGGTGGAGTCGAGCACGTCCATGTTGACGACGACGGCGCCGCGCACCTGGGCCAGGGGCACCACGTCGAATCCCTGGGCGTGCCGGGCGGGGGAGCCGATGACCTGGGCGCCGGGGAAGACCCGCAGCAGCCGGCGGACCAGCGTGGCACCGGCGTCGTGGCCGTCCACACGGCCGTCGCCGGTGATGCGGACCTCGTGGTGGCGGACAGCGACGCGCACGACACTCACCTCCCGGGGACGACGTGGCCCTCGCCCACGCGCACGGGGGCGGCGGCACGGTCCTCGCCGGACGGTGCCGGCTCGTCGGTCGTGGCGGTGGGCCCGATCCGCATGCCGTAGAAGGACCGGTGCACGAAGAACATGTGCGTGGCGAGGAAGCCGGCTGCCAGGACGAGGACGGCGGTCCGGTGGCCCTGCGCCGTGAGGGAGACGGCGAGCTCGACGGCGAGCAGACCGAAGAGGGTGGTGAACTTGATGACCGGGTTGAGCGCCACCGAGGACGTGTCCTTGTACGGGTCGCCCACCGTGTCGCCGACGACGGTGGCGTCGTGCAGGGCGGTGCCCTTGGCGTGCAGGTCGACCTCGACGATCTTCTTCGCGTTGTCCCAGGCACCCCCGGCGTTCGCCATGAAGATCGCCTGGTAGAGCCCGAAGGCGGCGATCGAGATGAGGTAGCCGACGAAGAGGTACGGCTCGAGGAAGGCGAGGGCGAGGGTGGCGAAGAACACCCCGAGGAACATGTTGAGCATGCCCTTCTGCGCGTACTGGGTGCAGATCTCCACCACCCGGCGGGAGTCCTCGCTGCTCGCCCGTGTCGCGCCAGGTTCCAGCCGGATGGTGCGGCGGATGAACTCCAGCGCCCGGTAGGCGCCGGTGGTCACCGCCTGGATCGACGCCCCGGTGAACCAGTAGATCACCGCGCCCCCGGCCACCAGGCCGAGGAGGAAGGGCGGGTGGAGGAGGGAGAGGCCGTCCAGGCCCGTCGTCAGTCCCTCCGTCAGGGCCATGATGATGGAGAAGGTCATCGTCGTGGCCCCGACGACGGCGGTGCCGATGAGCACCGGTTTCGCCGTCGCCTTGAAGGTGTTGCCGGCGCCGTCGTTCTCCTCGAGCAGCTCCTTGGCCCTCTCCCAGCGCACGGGGAAGCCGTGCTCCCGGCGGATCTCCTCGTCCACGCCGGGAAGGTCCTCGATCATCGACAGCTCGTAGACGCTCTGGGCGTTGTCGGCGACGGGCCCGTAGGAGTCGACGGCGATCGTCACCGGCCCGAGGGACAGGAACCCGAAGGCGAGCAGGCCGAAGGCGAACACCGCGGGCGCGACCATGTGGGACGCGAGGTCCTGCTCCGCGACGACGTACGCGCCACCCATGAGGGCGACGACGATCATGCCCAGCCAGTACGCGGAGAAGTTCCCGGCAACCAGCCCGGAGAGGATGTTGAGCGAGGCCCCACCCTGACGCGAGCTCTTCACGACCTCCCGCACGTGCCGTGACCCCGTCGAGGTGAAGATCCGCACGGCGTCGGGGATGAGCGCCCCGGCGAAGGTGCCGAGGGAGACGATGAGCGCGAGCTGCCACCACAGCGGCCCCGCGTCGAGCGGCGCGAGGACCACCAGGCTCGTGGCGAAGGTCGCCGCGATCGACAGGACCGCGGTGAGCCGCATGAGGGTCGTCAGCGGCCGCTCGAAGTCGAGCCTCTCGGCACGGACGTAGCGCGCCCGCACGGCGGCGTCGTTGAGCAGGTAGCCGGCCGCGGAGGTGAGGACCATGGTGATCCGCACGGCGAAGATCCACACGAGCAGCGCGGACTGCATGGCCGGCTCGGTGACGGCGAGGAGCACGAAGGTGATGAGCGCGACGCCCGTGACGCCGTAGGTCTCGAAACCGTCGGCGCTCGGGCCCACGGAGTCGCCGGCGTTGTCGCCGGTGCAGTCGGCGATGACGCCGGGGTTGCGGGCGTCGTCCTCCTTGATCTTGAAGGTGATCTTCATGAGGTCGGAGCCGATGTCGGCGATCTTCGTGAAGATGCCGCCCGCGATGCGCAGCGCGGCCGCGCCGAGGGACTCCCCGATGGCGAAGCCGATGAAGCAGGCCCCGGCGATCTCCCGCGGCAGGAACAGCACGATGACGAGCATGGTCATGAGCTCGAGGCTGATGAGCACCATGCCGATCGACATGCCCGACATCATCGGGATCCGGTGGACCGGAAGGGGCCGCCCGCCGAGGGCGGCGAAGGCGGTGCGGGAGTTCGCCAAGGTGTTCACGCGGATCCCGAACCAGGCGACCGAGTACGAGCCCGCCATACCGACGAGGCTGAAGGCCACGACGACCGCCACCCGGCCCCACGCGAGGTCCACGAGCAGCCCGAAGTACACGAGGATCACTGCGGCGATGAAGCTCCACAGCAGGAGGAGGAAGCGGCCCTGCTGGCGGAGGTAGGCCTTGCACGTGGCGTAGATGAGTGCGGCGACCTCCCCCATCGAGGGATGCTCCGGCAGTCTGCGCAGACGGAGGAAGACGACCACCCCGAAGGCGATGCCGAGCGTGCAGACGACCAGTCCGGCGGCCAGCAGGGTGGTCCCGGCCACCCCGCCGAGCACGGTGGTGGCGGTGAGGTCGGGCAGGACGAGGTCGATCTCGCCCCGCGGCTCCTCCTGGGCCGCGGCGCCCGCTGCGGGCGCGAGCACACCGAGGAGGGCGGCGAGGCCGACCACGCCGGTCATCGACCTGTGCTCTCCGGGACGCCGGAGTCGGAGAAGTCCTCTGCGCACGACAGACCCTGTCCCCTGAGGCGGACGGCAGGGACGCCTCGCGACGGCACTGCCGCTGTGTTCCGAGACTACGACCGAGCACCGACAGGCACCCGTGACCTTCGGCCCGGTCGCTGCGGCCGAGGTTACTCCTGCTCCGCACGCCCCCACCAGGGCCTTGTCGACGAGCACGAGCAGCGGGACCATGTGCGCACCGGCAGCGAGGACCAGGAGGGGGCACGATGAACAGGTTGGAAGGACGGGTCGCGCTCGTCACCGGCGCCGCCAGCGGCATCGGCCGCGCCACCGCCGAGCGCCTGGCACAGGAGGGCGCGGCCGTCGTCGTCACCGACATCCAGGACGAGATGGGGCAGGAGACCGTCCGGGGGCTCACCACCGCGGGCGCTCGGGCGGTCTTCGTCCACCACGACGTCACCTCCGAGGAGGACTGGGGGTCGGCGGTCACCCGGGCGGAGACCGAGTTCGGCGGGCTGGACATCCTGGTGAACAACGCCGGGATGGGCGACCTCAAGACCATCGAGGAGACGACGCTCGCCGAGTGGGAGCGCACCGTGGCCGTCGACCAGACCGGCGTGTTCCTCGGGATGAAGCACGCCGCGGCTCTGCTCGCCGCCTCCGGGAACGGTGCGGTGGTCAACATCAGCTCGATCTTCGGCACGTCCGGCGGGTTCGGGACGTCCCCGGCGTACCACGCGGCGAAGGGAGCGGTGCGCACCTTGACCAAGAACGTCGCGCTGCACTGGGCGGACAAGGGGGTTCGGGTGAACTCGATCCATCCCGGGTTCATCGAGACCCCGATCCTCGAGTCCGCCAAGGGCACCGCGTTCGAGCAGGCGATGATCGACCTGACCCCGATGGGGCGGCTCGGCCGCCCCGCCGAGGTCGCCGCGGGTGTCGCCTACCTCGCCAGCGACGACGCCGCCTTCGTCACCGGCCTGGAGCTCTACATCGACGGCGGGTACCTGGCGCGCTGACGACAGGCCCGCGGTGGGGCGCATAGCGACAGGTACCGGACCTTCGGCCTGTTCGTCGGCGTCGAGCACGTCCTAGGCTGGATGCGCACAGTGCTCACGAGGAGGAGGGCGCATGCCGCGGACCCGAGACATCCTGCGGCGCTTCCGTCCCGCCGGTGCGCCGGGTGCAGCATCGGTCACCGGGGTCCCGGTCGACCGCGCCGCCGAGCTGGCCGCCGAGCTGCAGCCCGTGCTGGAGCGCCTCGCGGGGACCCAGGTCGAGGCTGCCGGGATCAGGCGTGACGCGCACGCCGCGGCCCGGGCCCGTCGCGAGCAGGCGGCGGCGGAGGCGGCGGCGCTCGTCGCTCAGGCGCACCGCGACGCCCCGGCGGAGCGTGCGGCCGCCGCGCTGGCGGTGACCCGGCAGACGGCGCGGCAGTCCGCTGCGCTGCGGCAGGCGGCCGAGCAGGAGGCGGCCGCCGTCCGGTCACGCGCAGCGGAGCGGCTGCCCGGCTTCGTGGAGCGGGCGCTCGGCATCGCGCGCGCGGCGCTCGCCGAGGAGCAACAGTCATGAGCACCGGGTGGGTGGCCGGATCCGTGCGGGCGCGGGCCCTGGCCCGCAGGCGTGTGGGCGCCGCAGGCGCGCGCGACCTCGCCACCTGCCCGGGCCTCGCGCCCGCGCTGCAGGTGCTGGCGCGCTCGCCGTACGGCCACGCCGTCCGGCCGAACCAGACGCTGGCCGCAGCTCAGCACGCCGCCGGCGAGGCGATCCTGTGGAACGCGCGAGTACTCGCGGGATGGCTCCCGCGTTCGGGGGTGGAGGCGGTCCGCCTGCTCACCGCGGCCTTCGAGCTGGCGAACGTCGACTCCCACCTCGCCGGTCTTGCCCGCGGGACGCGTGGCACACCGTTCGAGCCGTACCACCTCGGCGCGCTCAGCACCGCCTGGACGAGAGTGGCACCCACGACCGACCTGCCGGCTGCCGCCGCCGCCCTGGCCGCCTCCCCGTGGCGGGTCCGTGGCGCGGCCTCGCGGCGTGAGCTCGCTCTGGCGCTGCGGCTCGCGTGGGCCGACGCCGTCATCGCGGGGGTCCCCGAGGCGGTCGACTGGGCGCGCGGGGGGACGGTGCTCCTGCTGTCCCGCGAGGTGCTCCTCCTGAGACGTCACCTGCCTGCGGCCACCCTCTCCCGTGCCCGGCAGGTGCTGGGTGCGGGGCCGGTGGACCTCCTTGCCCGTGGCGAGCCCCCGCGTGAGCTGCACGCGCACCTGCCCCGGGACGCCCGCTGGGTGCTGGAGGACGTCCCCGGCGTCACCGACCTCTGGCGTGCCGAGGCGGCCTGGTGGCACCGCGTGGAGAACGACGGCTTCGCTCTCCTGCGGGAGTCGCGTCCCGGGCAGGGCGCGGTGGTCGGCGCGCTCGCTGTCCTCGGGACGGACCTCTGGCGGGTGCGGGCGGCCCTGGAGAGCGCTGCACGGGGCGGCTCCGGAGCGGCGCTGGAGGCGTTCGATGCCGTGGCGTGAGCTCGCCGAGCCGGTGCGGATGCAGCGGGTGGCTCTCGTCGCCCCCGTGGCGGCGCTGCACGACGTGCTCCGCGAGGTGGCCGACGCCGGCACGGTCGAGCTCGCGCGCCCGGCGGAGGGACCGGCCGCCGGGGAGCTGGAGACCTACGCCCGGACGGCGGTCGTCCGCGGGGAGGCAGCCGCGCTCGCCGGTTGGACACCGGCCGCCGAGGTGCCCGCCCTCGCGGCACGGCTGGCGGGCGTGGGCGGCGCCGTCGTTCCGACCCCGACGCCACGCGGACTGGACCCCCCGACGCTCCTGCCGGGCGGCGGCACCGCCCGCCGCTCCTTCACACCGCTGGTCGAGACCTACGGCACGGTTCCCTACGCGGACGTCGATCCCACGGTCGTGGCCGCCGGCGCGTACATGCTCATGTTCGGGATGATGTTCGGCGACGCCGGCCACGGCCTGCTCCTCGTCCTCGCGGGACTGCTCGTGCGCGCCGGCCGCCCCGCCGCCCTGTCCCGCGTCCGCGGGCTGTGGCCGTTCGTCGTCGGGTCGGGCGCGTGCGCGGTCGTGTTCGGGCTCCTGTACGGCGAGTTCTTCGGGCCCACCGGCGTGGTGCCGGTCCTGTGGCTCAGCCCGCTCGAGGAGCCGCTGACGCTGCTCGCCGTGGCCCTCGGTGTCGGGGCGGTGCTCCTCGCCGCTGCCCAGGCCATCGGGACGGTCAACCGGTGGCGGGAGGGCGGGTGGACCTTCGCGCTCGCCTCCGCCTCGGGGGTGGCGGGCGTCGCACTCCTCGCGGGCCTCGGTGGGATCGTCCTCGGCGCCGCCACCGGGTACGGCCTGCTCGTCGCGCTCGGGGTCGCCGTCATGGTCACCGGGGTGGCCCTGGCGTTCCTCGGCTTCCTCGCGGCGTCCGGCGGAGGAGGTGCGGGCGTGACGCAGGCGACCGTCGAGGTCTTCGACGCCGTCCTGCGGCTCGGCACCAACCTCGTCTCCTTCGCTCGCCTCGCCGCGTTCGGGTTGACGCACGCGGCCCTCGGGATGGTCGTGTGGGACGGCACGACGGCGCTTGCTGGGGCAGGGGTGCTCGGCCTCGTCGGCGCCGTCGTGCTCTTCGTCGTCGGCAACGCCGTGACGTTCGCCCTCGAGGCGCTCGTGGCGGGCGTCCAGGCACTGCGGCTGGAGTACTACGAGCTCTTCTCCCGGATCTTCACCGCCGAGGGCCGTCCGTTCCGGCCCTGGCACGTCCCGCTCGACGCCGAGGCTGCGGCCCCGGCGTCGGCACCTACCTCGAGGAGCCTCCCATGACGCCCTGGGTGCTGACCCTGCCCGTCGTCCTCGTCACCGCCGTCGCGATCCCTGTGCTGCTGCGTCGTCGGCGCCGGACCGCGGTCCGCGTCATCGTCGGACTCGACGTCGCGGTCCTGGTCGGCGCTCTCGCCATCCTCGCCGTCACCGTGGCCGCCACACCGGGGGTCGCGCAGACCGTGGCCGCCGCGGAGCCGGCCACGGACGGCGGGGCGGCCGGGTCGGCGCTGATCGCCGCCGCCATCGCCGTCGCCGGCTCGTCCCTCGGTGCGGCCATCGCCGTCGCCTACACCGGGTCGGCGGCTCTGGCGGCGATGAGTGAGCGGCCCGAGCTCTTCGGTCGGGCGATGGTCATCGTCGGCCTCGCCGAGGGCATCGCGATCTACGGGCTCATCGTCGCGATCATCCTCCTCGGGCGGGCGTGATGGGCCGCATCGCCGTCCTCGGCGAGGAGACGTCCGTCGGCGCCTTCGGGCTCGTCGGTGCCCTCGTCCTGCCCGCGGACGACGACCGCGCCGTGCTCGCCGCCTGGGCCGGCCTCCCCGGGGACGTCGACGTCGTCGTCCTCACCGCGGGGGCCGCCCGCGCGCTCGGGCCTGCGCGCACCGGCCGGCCGCGCCCGCTGACCACGGTCCTGCCCGAGGGCCCGCCATGACGACACACCCCGCCGCCGGGGACCCCGCACCCGACCTGCTCGCCCCCGTCCGAGCCGCGCTGCTCACCCGGGCGGACGCCGACGCACGGGCCGAGCTCGCCGCGGCAGACGCGGAGGCCGGCGACCTCCTCGCCCGCGCCCGCACCGAGGCCGGGGCGGTGCGGGACGCGGCCCGCACCGAGGGCAGGGCCGACGGCGCCGCGCTCGCGGCCGCGGAACGGGCGCGGGCGCGTCGAGAGGCTCGGGCGGTGGTGCTGGCCGCCCAGCGTGAGGCTTACGAGAACCTGCTGGCGCGGGTGCGGGCGGCGCTGCCGGAGCTGCGCGCGGACCCGGCCTACCCGGCCTGGCGGGAGCGGGCGGTGGCGCGGGTGGGCGGTGTCCTCGGCCCCGACGCCGTGGTGGCCGACATCCCGACCGGCGGGGTGGTGGGGCACGCCCCCGGACGGAGCGCGGCCGCCTCCCTCACCGATCTCGCCGACCGGGCAGCTGCGGCGGCCGACGCCGACGGGCTGTGGACGCCATGAGCGTCGTGCGCGTCTCCGGCTCGCTCGTCGAGATCGAGCCCGAGCCCGGGGTGGCGATGTCCGACCTCGTGCTCCTCGGCGAGCGTGGGCTCGTCGGTGAGGTGGTGGCGATCACCGAGCGCCGGGTCACCGTCCAGGCCTACGAGGACACCGGCGGCCTGGCCCCCGGCGCTCCGGTGCACCCGCAGGGGGCGCCGCTCTCGGCCCCGCTCGGCCCGGGCCTGCTCGGCGGGGTGTTCGACGGCCTGCTGCGCCCGTTGGTGACGGCCGGACCGTGGCTGGTACCCGGGCGTGCGGCGTGGGGGCAGGACGAGCGGCGCTGGCCCTTCCTGCCGGCGGTGTCCGTCGGTGCCGCCGTCGTGGCCGGTGAGGTGCTCGGCACGGTGCAGGACGGCCCGCTCACCCTGCGCGTGGCCGCGCCCGCCGCCGGGGTGGTCGACGACGTCGCGCCGCCGGGGCCGGTGGACGCGGATTCCGTCGTCGCCCGGGTGCAGGGTGAGGAGGTCAGGGTGACCAGCCGGTGGCCTGTCCGCCGTCCGCGGCCGCACCAGGAGCGGATCGAGGTCGCCGAGGCCTTGCACACCGGCCAACGGGTGCTCGACCTGCTCTACCCGGTGGCGCGCGGCTCGAGCGCGGCCGTCCCCGGCGGCTTCGGGACCGGCAAGACCGTCCTCCTGCAGCAGGTCGCCAAGTGGTGCGACGCGGACGTCATCGTCTACGTCGGCTGCGGGGAGCGCGGCAACGAGATGGCCGACGTCGTCGCCGAGCTGTCCGAGCTTGCCGACCCGCGCACCGGGGACCGGCTGCTGGAGCGCACCGTCATCATCGCGAACACCTCGAACATGCCGATGATGGCGCGCGAGGCGAGCATCTACACGGGCGTCACGGTTGCGGAGTACTTCCGGGACATGGGCCACCACGTCGTCGTCATCGCCGACTCCACCTCGCGGTGGGCCGAGGCGCTGCGCGAGTTCGCCTCGCGCAGCGGCGACCTGCCGGCCGAGGAGGGGTACCCGGCAGGGCTCGCCTCGGCGCTGGCCGCGTTCTACGAGCGGGCCGGCCACGTCCTCACCCTCGGCGGCCACCACGGGTCGGTGACGATCATCGGGGCGGTGTCCCCGGCGGGTGGGGACATGACGGAACCGGTGACCGCCCACAGCCAACGGTTCGTGCGCTCGGTGTGGATGCTGGACCGGGACCTGGCCTACGCCCGGCACTACCCGGCGGTCGCCTGGGCGGGCTCCTTCTCCCGCGACGCCAGTGCACTCGCCTCCTGGCACGCGCAGCAGGGCGACCCCGCATGGGCGCGTCGGCGCGAACGGGTCATCGCCCTCCTCGCCGACGCCGACCGGCTCAGCGCCCTCGCCGAGCTCGTCGGCGCCGGTGCGCTCCCCCCGGCCGAACGGATGGTCATCCTCGGTGGCCGGCTGCTGCGGGAGGGGGTGCTCCAGCAGAGCGCACTGAGCGTCAACGACTCCCACTGCTCGCCCGCCAAGGGGGCGGCCCTCGTGGAGGCCGTCCTGGCCGTCGTCGACCGCTGCACGGCACTGGTGTCCGCGGGCACGCCGGCCGCGGCGGTCGAGGAGAACGACTTCGGACCGCTGCTTCGCGTGGCGCGGGAGACCGCGCCCGACGACACCGCCGGGGTGCTGCAGTGCATGGAGACAGTCCTCGCCGCCCTCGGGGCACCGCCATGACCGTGGTCGTGGACTACACCGACATCACCGAGCTGCGCGGCCCTCTGCTCGTCGTGCGGCGGGTGAGCGGCGTCGGCTGGGACGAGGCAGCGCTCGTGGACACCGGCGACGGCTCCCCACGGCACGGCGCCGTGCTCGAGGTCGACGGCGACCTCGCCGTCGTCCAGGTCCTCGAGGGGACGGAGGGACTGCGCCCCGGCGGCACGCGGGTGCGCTTCACCGGCGAGGTGATGCACGTCCCGGTGGGGGACGGGTGGCTGGGCCGGGTGTGCAACGGGCGGGCCGAGCCGCTCGACGGCGGCCCGCCCGTCCTCGGGCGCCGCCGGGCGCCCGTCTCGGGGTACCCGCTCAACCCCGTCCACCGCGAGCCGCCGTCGGAGCCGGTGCTCACCGGCGTGTCCGCGATCGACGCCCTCACGACGCTCGTCCGAGGGCAGAAGCTCCCGGTCTTCTCGGTCGCCGGGCTCCCGCACCTCGCGCTCGCCACCCAGGTCGCCGCGCAGGCCACCGCCGGCGGGGACCCGTTCGCAGTCGTCTTCGCCGGGATGGGACTCACGCACCTCGACGCGGCGGCGGTGCGCGACGGTCTCGAGGAGCGATCGGCCGCCGGTGAGCTGGTGCTCTTCCTCAACACGGCCGACGACCCCGTGGTGGAGCGGATCCTCACCCCGCGGGTGGCGCTCACGGTCGCCGAGCACCTGGCCTTCGACACCGGCCGGCACGTGCTCGTCGTCATGGCCGACATGACGGCGTACGCCGAGGCGCTGCGTGAGGTCTCCGCCGCACGCGGGGAGATCCCCGGCCGGCGGGCCTACCCCGGCTACCTCTACAGCGACCTGGCCTCGCTCTACGAGCGCTGCGGTCGGGTTCGGGGCCGCCCGGGGTCGGTGACCGTCCTCCCGGTCCTCACCATGCCCGCCGGGGACATCACCCACCCTGTCCCGGACCTCACCGGCTACATCACCGAGGGGCAGGTCGTGCTCTCACCGCAGGTTCAGGCCCAGGGCGTGTACCCGCCGGTGGAGCCGCTGAGCTCCCTGTCCAGGCTCATGCGCAAGGGCGCCGGGCCGGGGCGTACCCGGGCCGACCACCTCGACGTCGCGGCACAGGTGCTCGCCGCGCTCGCCCGCGCCCGCCAGACCCGGGAGCTGGCCGACCTCGTGGGCAGCGACGCGCTCGCCCCGACCGATCGCCTCTACCTCGGCTTCGAGCGCGAGGTGCGCGCGCACCTGCTCGACCAGCGACCGGACGAGGCCCGCACCCTGGACCGGACGCTCGAGCTCGCCTGGCAGGCGCTCGCGGTCCTGCCGCGACGCGAGCTGACGATGCTGCCCGCCGCGCTCCTCGACGAGCGGGGGCTGTGATGGCCGGCGTCTCCCAGGCCCCTCCCGGCCGCGCCGGGCGGCTGTGGTTGCAGCACCGGCTCACCACCGCCCAGCACGGGAGCGAGCTGCTCGACCGCAAGCTGCGGATCCTGCGGACCGAACGCGAGAGCCACAGCCTGCTGGTCGAGCGCACCGGTCGTGCGCTGGTGGCGGCGACGACCGAGGCCCACCGGTGGTCGCTGCGTGCCGCGGTGCTGGTCGGGCAGGCACCCCTGCACCTGGCCGTCGCACCGGCGCCCGCAACCGTCGAGATCTCGTGGGGGGAGACCATGGGGGTGCGGTACCCGGTGACCGCGCGCTGCGTGTTCCCCGAGCCGGCCGGGGACGAGCCGGCCCCCGGGAGTGCGGCGCTCGTCCTGGCGAGGGAGGCCTGCGCCCGGGCACTGGACGCGGCCGCGGCGCACGCGGCGGCGCAGGCTGCGGTGCGGGTGCTGGAGGAGCAGGAGGCCGCGACCCGGCGGCGGCTGCGGGCGATCGAGGACCGCTGGGTACCGCGGCTCCGGGCGGCACTGGCGGAGGCCGAGCTGCGGCTCGAGGAGGAGGAGCGGACCGAGGGCCTCCGGCTCCGGTGGGCGGCCGGCACGGGGCGTGCGGGGGAGGGGTAGTCCGGTGGACCAGCGGGTCTTCGGCAGGGTCCTGGTCGCGGTGGACGACTCGCCCGGTGCGCTGGCCGCGGTGCGCGTCGCCGTCGCGCTCGCGGCGCACACGGCTGCCGTGGTCCGCTTCCTCCACGTCGGTGGTGACGGTGAGGCGGCCGGTGCCCTCACCTCGATGGGACGCGGGACCGGGCTCGCCACCCGCAGCAGCGACGCCGCGGCGTCCCTGCTCCGGCACGTCGGGACCGTGGCCGAGCAGCGCGGGGTGGCCTCCGAGGGGGCGAGCGGGTGGGGCCACCCGGCCGCCCTCGTCCTCGCGGAGGCGCGCCGCTGGCAGGCCGACCTCGTCGTCATCGGGAGGTCCGGCGCCCGGGGTCCGGGGCGGACCGCCGTCGGGTCGGTCACCCGTGAGGTGCTGGAGTTCGCCGACGTCCCGGTCCTCGTCGTCCCGCGGTCCGAGAACCAGCCGCGCACGGAGTGACGCACCACCCCCGGGACATCGTGGTGCCCGCTGTCCCACGCCTCTCCCGAGGCCCCCCGCGCCCACCGTGGGAAACGGCGAGGTGACCCGGGCGGAGGCGCCGGGATGTCCGACATCGGTGATGATGGCGAGTGGAGCGGCGCTCGCGCGCGCGCTGCGGCGGGTGACGCTCGCGCCGACGCGGGCCCGGGTAGCTACGCGACCGTCCGGAACGGACCGGGCGGGACTCGCGCGACGGACTGCCGACTCGCTTCCCGCCTGCCGCCCCCGCCGTCGTCGCGGCTTCGCCTATGTCTGACGTCCGGGACAGTACGTCAGGAGTGAGGTCCCAGCGGTGCTCTCCATCGCCGTGCCCCTCGAGCTGACCTCGGATCGTTTCACGGAGGTCGTGCACCCGTCAGCGAAGGTGTGGATACACCACCCGGAGCTGCAGGATCCGAGCGAGCTCGACGCCGAGGTCGTCGGCTGGCTGACGCTGGCGTACGCGCACGCAGGCTGACGCCGAGCGATGCGACCTGCACGCACGGACCCCCTTCAGGGCGAGACCTTCCAGCGCGCGCGCCCGACCGTGGCTCTTGGTCAGTTCTTCGGTCCGGATGACCGTGCCCTCGGTCGTGGACCATGGTCCGTCTCGGGCGCGGGTGCGACCCGGACGACGGCGACGACCGGTGCCTCATGGAGGACACCGCGCGCCACCGAGCCCAGGCGCAGGCCGGTGAGACCGGTGCGACCGCGGCTGCCGACGACGAGGAGGCCGGCGGTCGCGCTCTCCGCCGTGAGGACGTCCACGGGGTGACCGATGCGCTCGAACACCTCGACCCGAACCTCGGGATAGCGCCCGGCACAGTCGTCCACGAGCTGGGCAAGCGCTCGTGCCTGGTGCTCGGCGAGCGCTGCCCGCACCTCGCGCCCCCACGGGTCGTTGGCGTACTGACCGAGTGCGTGCACCAGGCGCAACCTGACCCCGCGCCGGGCGGCTTCCGTGTAGGCGAAGTCCAGCAGCTGGGGCGCACTGTCGAGCGGGTCGACGCCCACGACCACCGGCCCCCGTGGCACGCGGACGACGTCGCGGACGACGACCACCGGGCCTGCGGCGTGTGCGGCCACCTTCTGCGACACCGAGCCGAGCATCCGGCCGGCGATGCGCCCCACGCCACGGGCGCCGACGACGACGACGCGGGCCTGGCGGGATGCCTGGACGAGACTGACCGCAGGGTCCTCGAGGATCGCCTCGGTCGACACCGCGAGCTCCGGATGGCGGGAGCGTGCTCGTCCGGCGCACCGCTCGGCGACCTCGGCGGCGCGGTTCTCCGCGTCGACGGTGGGATCGACGACCAGCCCCACGGGCAGGACGGGGTAGCAGTGGAGGATGTGGAGCGTGGCACCGGTGCTTGCCGCCTCGTCGGCGGCCCAGTCGACGGTCCGACCGTCCTTGTCCGAGCCGTCGACACCGACGACGACCGCACTCTCACGTTGGTGTGTCATCGTCGACCTCCCGTGCCCTCGTGAGAAGCGTGGCACCCGTCGGCCGGTCTGTCGAGACCCGTCCGTGCCCCCGCCGTCACCGCTGACGATCCCCGAGGATGACCCAGTCGGAGACTCTCGACACGGGCTAGCGGGACGGAGGACAATTCGGACAGCAGCGCAGGACGCGCGTTCCCCGATCCACCCGGCCACGGGATGTTCCATGACTGACATCTCACTCGCGGACCTCGTGTCGCGCCCCACCGTCGGTATCCGTCGGGTCCTTCCGCGGTCGGCCGCGCCCGGCTTCTTCGGTCCTGCGCTCAACCGGGTTGCCACGGCACTTGACGCGGCAGGGGCCGAGCCGGCCGGCCCGCCCTTCGTCCGGTACCGGGGCAGCCCGGCAGATGTCGTCGACATCGAGGTCGGCTTCTCCCTGACCGTCCCGTACAGCGAGTCCGGGAGCCTGACCTGTGACCACCTGCCCGCCGGGCCCGCGGTCCAGACCGTCCACATCGGCCCCTACGAGCACCTGCCGCGCACCTACCGGCGGATCGCGACCTGGGCGGCCGGCAGATCGCTGTGGCTCCGGGAGGACCTGTGGGAGGAGTACGAGTCCGACCCGACGACCGACCCCGATCCCATGACGTGGCGCACGCGTGTCGTCTGGCCGGTCGCCCTGCGCCGTTCAGGACCAGCCGACGGCCTGGACCGCAGCGCCTTCCTCGCCCGGCCGATGCTCGACTACCGGCGGGCCCGGGAGTTCGGGGAGTCTCTCTCCGACATGGCCCCCTGAGAGGCCTCGAGAACGCGACCCCCGTGACCTTTCAAGCGGCTCACGCCGCGCGTCCACCAGGGCTACGATGAGCGTGCCGCCACAGCGGCAAGTGCTGTCCTGACGAGGGTGTTGGCGATGGACGAGAAGCAGTTCGACAGGATGCGGAACGGAGTCGGGTTCGTCGCGGCGCTCGACCAGAGCGGCGGGAGCACCCCGGGCGCGCTGCACCGTTACGGCATCGAGAGGTCCGCGTACGCCTCCGAGGCCGAGATGTTCGACCTCGTCCACGAGATGCGCGCGCGCATCATGACCAGCCCCGTGTTCGACGGGGACCGGATCATCGGCGCGATCCTCTTCGAGGACACGATGAATCGCTCGCTCCACGGGCAGCCCACGGCCCAGTACCTGTGGCAGCGCAAGCGCATCGTGCCGATCCTCAAGGTGGACAAGGGGCTGGAGGGGGAGGTCGCCGCCGCCCGGCTGATGAAGCCGGTTCCCGATCTCGAGGACCTCCTGGCACGGGCGCGCAGCCACGGGATCTTCGGGACGAAGATGCGGTCGGTGATCAGCGCGCCGGGCGAGGGTGTCGACGCCGTCGTCGCCCAGCAGTTCGCGCTCGCCCTGCGGATCATCGCGGCCGGGCTCGTTCCCATCATCGAGCCCGAGGTCGACATCCACGCACCCGACAAGGCGCGGGCCGAGGAGCTTCTCAAGGCCGGTGTCGCGCGGCAGCTGGACGCCCTGTCCGCAGACCAGCTCGTCATGCTCAAGCTCACGCCCCCGGACGTCGACGACTTCTATCGCGACCTTGTCGAGCACCCGAACGTGCTGCGGGTCCTGCTGCTCTCCGGCGGGTACAGCCGGGCGGAGGCCAACGCCCGGCTGGCTCGCAACCACGGTGCAGTCGCGAGCTTCTCGCGCGCGCTGACCGAGGGGCTGCACGTGACGCAGACGGAGGACGAGTTCGACGCCGTGCTCGACGAGTCGATCTCCTCCATCGCGGACGCGTCCCGCACCTGATCCGCAGCAGCTCGACGGCCACCGGCGGACAAACCGGTCGGGTGTCGGGCCCGCGCGCGTCGGCTGCGGGCCACACGATGCGCGTGCGCCAGGTCGCCGGGTCCGGCTCGGTGGTCGGGTCGGACTCGTACTGCTCCCACATGTCGTCCAGCAGCGTCAGGCCGTGCTCGGTCGCCCAGCTCTCCACCACGCGGTAGGTCTGGCGGAGTGTCGCGTAGGGCCCGACGTGCACGGCCGAGACAGCCGGGCCACGGGGCAGTCGACCGGGTGCGAGGTCACCGTGCGCGTCGAACGGCGCGTCCACCGGGAAGCCGGCCTCCACGTCGACGTCGGGAGTCGGACGGCCGCGGTAGCGAGCGAACGGCGGACCGGCGGGCCGAGTTCCGGCCCGCTCCAGGGCGGTGAGGATCTCGTGCAGTGCCGGGTCGAAGAACGCGGGGATCGCGGTGACGCTCAGGGGTTGGGCGTCCGGCCGGGACAGCCGACCAGGTCCGGTCGGGCCCAAGGGGCCGGTGCGTCCCCGCCGTCGGCTGATGTCGCACGGCTCTCCCATCGTGGGGACCGTGCCCAGCGGACCACCAGGGTCGAAGGTCCCGCCGTCGCACGGTGCTGCGCCGCCGCGATCGAGAGGATGGCGGGAGAACACGCTGCTGGTTGAGCTCAGCGTCGCCCACGGAGGGCCATCGCCGGTCCGGAGAACAGCGCGAGCCCGAGCACGAAGCCGAAGTCGTACCAGTTGCCGTTGTTGTCGACCTCGTAGATGTTCACGGTGTCGGTGAACAACGACACGATGAACGTGATCGGCAGGATGATGCCGTGCCACAGGCCCAGCCAGAACCCGGCACCCCCGGGTTCCGCGACGGCATTGACCCCGGCGGCGCAGCCTCCCACCGCCAGGGCCAGGGCGGCCACGACGAGGATCGCAGCGGGGCGCCTCCGAGCGGTCATGGTGCTCACCTCCACCACGAGCGAACCGGCACGGACCGGGTGCTGTCGAGGGACCAACGTCCCACCCGGCGTTGGTGTGCGAGCTGACCGTGTCCACCGTGGACGGCCGGTTCCCGGGCGAGGGTCGGTGGTGCACGGTGACCCGACGGCTCGACGCCGAGATCTCCGGCTCCGGGAGCATCGGGCACACCGGCGGCGCGGACGTGTCCAGGACGATCACCGGGTCGCGCAGCGTCGTCCCGCGCTGAGGGCGGCCGCGAGCGGCAGTCGGCGTACTGACGCCGTTGCCGCACCGGCCGCCCGTGGCGTGGTACCCCGGACCACGTCGCGGTCAGCGCGAGAGGACCACTTTCAAGGCCTTCGTCTCGGCCGCCCGGCCGAAGGTGTCGTACGCGTCGAGCATCTGGTCGAGCGTGAAGCGGTGGGTGGCGAACCTCTCCGCGGGGATCTTCCGGGAGGCGACGAGCTTGAGCAGCATCGGGGTGGTCGACGTGCTGACCAGACCGGTGGTGATGGTGACGTCCTTGATCCACAGGTCCTGCATCGCGAGCTCCACCGGGTGCCCGTGCACGCCGACGTTGGCGACGTGACCGCCAGGGCGGATGAGCTCGGTGCAGAACTGCAGCGTCGCGGGGACGCCGACGGCCTCGACCGCGACGTCCACGCCCAGCCCGTCCGCCGTCATCCGGCGGACCTCGTCCTGCCACCCGTCCGTGCCGCTGTTGACCCCGTCGGTCGCGCCGAACGCCAAGGCCTGCTCGATGCGGTTGTCGTCGAGGTCGATCGCGATGACCCGTGAGGCGCCGTAGAGGCCGAGGGTCATCATCACGGCCAGCCCGATCGGTCCCGAGCCGACGACGGCGACGACGTCGCCCGGCTTCGTCCCGCCGTTGCGCACACCGATCTCGAAGCCGGTGGGCAGGATGTCGGAGAGCATGACCGCGGCCTCGTCGCTGACGCCGTCCGGCAGCTTGTGCAGCGAGGTGTCGGCGAACGGCACCCGGACGTACTCGGCCTGGGTACCGTCGATGAGGTGGCCGAAGATCCACCCGATCCCGCTCTCGCCCTCGTCGGCGAGGCAGTGGGCGTACAGGCCCGCGCGGCAGTAGGAGCAGCGTCCGCACGCGCTGATGCACGAGATGATGACGCGGTCGCCGACCGCCACCGTGGTGACCGCCGTGCCCACCTCCGTCACGGTGCCCACGCCCTCGTGGCCCAGGATGCGTCCCTCGGCGACGGCGGGCACGTCGCCCTTGAGGATGTGCAGGTCGGTCCCGCAGATGGTCGTGGTGTCGATGCGGACGATGACGTCCGTCGGATGCTGGATCGTGGGGTCCGGTACGTCCTCCCAGTTCTTCTGGCCGGGACCCTGGTAGGTGAGCGCCTTCATGTCGGAGACTCCTTCGTCGTCCTGGAGCGACCCCGCTCGGGATGGGCGGAGCCTGCCGACCACCAGCGTCCCTCAGCAGGGCACACCCGGTAAAGGGGCAACGAGCGTCCACGACGACCCGGCGGCGGGATCCGTCCGGTGGACCCCGTGTGGGCGGCTCGCGCCACGGACTTCGGTCCCGGACGCGCTCCGGCAGGCGGGGGACGGGCCGTTGGTCCCTGGCGCTCGGCCGTTTGCGGCGGCGAGCCTGGTGGGTAGACCGAGGAAGGTGATCGCGATGCCAACCGCCGTCGTCGGAGGCCGGTCTGCGTACCCCGTCCATGTCGACGCCCAGCCGGCGCCGGACGATCCGTCGCGCTGGCTGTGGCTCGTCAAGTGGGTTCTCATCATCCCCCACGTCCTCGTCCTCGCCGTCCTGTGGGCGGCGTTCGTCGTGCTCAGCCTCGTCGCCCTCGTGACGATCGTGGCCACCGGTCGCTACCCGCGCGCCATCTTCGACTTCAACGTCGGCGTGCTGCGGTGGAGCTGGCGGGTGGCGTACTACTCCTACGGCGCCCTGGGCACCGACCAGTACCCGCCCTTCAGCCTGGACGAGCACCCCGAGTACCCCGCCCACCTCGACGTCGTCTACCCCGAGCGGCTCTCCCGCGGGCTTGTCCTGGTCAAGTGGTGGCTCCTGGTGCTCCCGCACTACGCGGTGCTCGTCCTGATCGTCGGCATCGGCGCGCAGGCCGCCCGCCAGATCGAGGGGCCGTACTGGATCTGGGAGGGCGGCCTCATCGCCCTTCTCGGCTTCTTCGCGGGTCTGGCGCTGCTGTTCACCGGCATGTACCCGCGCGGGCTGTACGACCTCCTCCTCGGGCTCAACCGCTGGGTGCTGCGTGTGGCCGCCTACGCGGGGCTCATGACCGACGCGTACCCACCCTTCCGACTCGACCAGGGTGGACCCGAGCGCATGACGCTCTCCGGTGGCCCGCCGCCCCCAGATGACTCACCTGCCACTCGGACCACGTCCACGCCGACCCATCCGCAGAGCCTTCCCCCGCGGTCGTCGTGGACGCCCGGCCGGGTCGTCGCGGTCGTGGCCGGCTCGCTGACCGCGCTCCTCGGCGTCCTCGGCGTCGTCGGGGGCGTCTCCCTCATCGTCTGGCAGACCTCCCGGGAGGACGGCTACGTGATGGCCCCGGCGTGGGAGGTCGGCACCGCCGGGTACGCCGCGGTCAGCGACGAGGTGGTCCTCGAGGGCTCGTGGCTCGACGAAGGTCTGGGGAGGGTACGGCTGGACGTCGTGGGTGACGGCGAGGTCTTCGTCGGGATCGCGACCGCTCGGGACGCTGCCGCGTACCTCGAGGGAGTCGCACGGGCCGAGCAGTCCCGCGGCATGGCCGACCGCGAGCTCGACGGCGGCCCGCCCGCTGTCCTTCCAGCCGAGGCAGGCATCTGGATCGCCTCTGCCACTGACACCGGCCCGGTTGAGCTCGACGTCGCGCCTCAGCCGGGCCGGTACGTCGCCGTCGTCATGGACGCCGCCGGGAGCGCCGGCGTGGACGCGACGGTGCGCGCCGGCGCGACCCTGCCGTGGCTCGGCCCGGCCGCAGCGGCCACCCTCGCCGGCGGGCTCGTGCTCGGGGCTGCCGGTGTCGTCGTCATCGTGCTGGCCGTCCGGGCAGCCGGACGTGCGGGGCAGCCGCGCGGGGGCTGACCCGGGCTCGACGCACAAGGGCACTACGGGAGTCCCGTGGGACTCAGGCCGGCTGCTCCTCCGAGACACGCCCGCGCGTGTAGTACAGCACCGGGCCGACGAAGTTCACCGCGATGATCGCGGCCCACCGCGCCTTGCTGCCGCGGACCAGCTCAGGTCTGCGCACGGCGAGATCGGTCCACGCCGAGACAGCCAGAGAGACTTGCACCGATGCGAGCGCCACGACCACCACGCGTTGGCCCCTGCTGAGCTCGCTCCACCGCTTCGCCACCATTGCCACTCCTCGTCCGTCGCGGTCGGCGCGCCGTCCGCCGGCGCCCCGTCCCCGCGAGGTCCATTGTCTCCGTCGAGTGTCGTGCCCGCCAGGAAATGGGCGGACGGCTGAGCCAAGGACGGCGTTGAGCACGACGCGGCCGCACCGGTCACACGTCGCTGTCAACCCCTCCCGCCCAGGCGCTCCGGGGCTCTTTACGGGCCGACGCGGCGTGGGGCATGCTTGTCGTGCTCAGCGGCCCCGCATCTTGGCGCCGGTCTCCTCAGCGCGAGACGGACAACGCTGTCCCCGACAGGGAGTGAACCATCATGGACGTGGTTGTCGTGTACGAGACGCACTTCGGACAGACTCGCGAGATCGCCGCGCACATCGCCGACGGCGCCCGTGAGACGGGGGCGGCAGCGGTGGTGGTGGCGGTCGACCACGCGACGCGCGAGCAGGTGGACGGTGCCGACCTGCTCGTCGTCGGTGGCCCGACACACGTGCGCGGCATGAGCCGCCCCTGGTCACGGGAGCGGCTGCACGCCCAGGAGCTGGGGACCCACGGCGAGATCGCAGCCGGTGTCCGCGAGTGGCTGGCGGGTCTCCCGGCCGCGAGCGCCGGGAAGCACGCCGCAGCGTTCGACACCCGGCTCCCGTCCGCGTTGGCGGGCGGCGCCGCGCGGGGCGTCGCACACGGACTGCGTGAGCACGGTTTCTCCCTGGTGGCAGCTCCCGAGGGCTTTCTGGTCGAGGAGGCCGACGGGCCGCTGCGCGAGGGAGAGCCAGCACGAGCCCGTGCGTGGGGAGCCCAGCTCGTGACGGCACTGGCGGACGCCCAGCGCTGACGGCAACGTGCCGGCGGGGGTGAGGGGAGCCTGTCCTTGCTGGACAGGTACGTCCTTCGGGCGTACGACTGAGCCATGCGAACGCTCCTCGGCGGCCTTCGCCAGTACCCGGTGGTGATCGCGACCCTCGCGACGGGGGCGGTCGGCGCCGTGCTGGAGGTCACCGGGCAGCCCGTCGCTGCGCGCTGGACGGTCTCGGCCTTCGTCGTCGTCGTCGCGCTCCTGCAGCTGCGCGGCATGGTGGCGGACCTGCGGGCCGGCAGCTACGGGATCGACCTGCTCGCCGTCACCGCCATCGGCTCTGCCGTCGCCGTGGGGGAGTACTGGGCCGCACTCGTCGTGTGCCTCATGCTCACGGGCGGTGAGGCGCTGGAGGACGTCGCGGCCGGACGCGCGCGGCGCGAGCTGACGGGCCTGCTCGAGAACGCGCCGCGCACGGCGCACCGCAGGGACGGCGACGGGCTCACCGACGTCCCCGTCGACGCCGTCGCCGTCGGCGACCTTCTCCTCGTGCGTCCCTACGAGGTTGTCCCGGTCGACGCCGTCCTGGAGTCCGCGGCCGCCACGCTGGACGAGTCCTCCCTCACCGGGGAGCCCCTGCCGGTGGACCGCGACCGTGGCGAGGTGCTCCTGTCCGGGGCGGTCAACGGCGGCGAGGCCATCGACGTCCGCGCCGCGGCCACCGCGGCGGAGTCCCAGTACCAGCGGATCGTCGAGCTCGTCCGGGAGGCGCAGGAGTCCAAAGCGCCCTTCGTGCGTCTCGCCGACCGTGTGGCGGTGCCCTTCACCGTCGGGGCCCTCGCGCTGGCTGTCGCCGCGTGGCTCCTCTCGGGCAACCCGGCCCGGGTGGCGGAGGTGCTCGTCGTCGCCACGCCCTGCCCGCTCATCATCGCCGCCCCGGTCGCCTTCATGGGCGGCATGTCCCGTTCGGCGCGCAACGGCATCATCGTCAAGAGCAGCGGCACGCTCGAGCAGCTCGCCCGCCTGCGCACGGTCGCCTTCGACAAGACCGGCACCCTCACCTACGGAGAGCCCCGCGTCACCGCGGTCCACGCCGAGGGGAGCGGACGGCGCGAGCTGCTGACCCTCGCCGCCGCCGTCGAGCAGTACTCGAGCCACCCGCTCGCCGCCGCCGTCGTCGACGCCGCCCGCTCGGGCGGTGCGACGGTCCCGAGCGCGGCCGACGTCATCGAGGTGCCCGCGAACGGGGTCCGCGGCACCGTGGACGCCCGCGCCGTCGTCGTCGGCAGTGCCCGGTTCGTTGCACGCGAGACCGGCACCGAGCCGCCCCGCCCACCGGAGGGGCACACCGCGGTGCACGTCGCCGTGGACGGGCGCTACGCCGGCTACGTCGCGCTCGCGGACGAGATGCGTGTCGAGACCCCCGCGACGATGGCCGCCCTGCACCGCGCCGGGGTGCGTTCCACGATGATGCTCACCGGCGACGGCGAGCACGTCGCCCGCCACATCGCCCGGCAGGCGGGGATCGACGACGTCCGCGCCGAGCTCCTCCCGCAGGACAAGGTCGACGCCGTCCGGACCGCCGCGGCGAGGCCGACGATGATGGTCGGCGACGGCGTCAACGACGCTCCCGTCCTCGCCGCCGCGGACGTCGGGGTGGCGATGGGCGCTCGCGGGTCGAGCGCGGCGAGCGAGTCCGCCGACGTCGTCATCACCGTCGACGACCTCGCCCGCAGCGCCCGCGCCGTCCACATCGGGCGGCGCACGATGCGGGTGGCGTGGCAGGCGATCGGGATCGGCGTCGTCATGTCCGTCGCGCTCATGCTCGTCGCCGCGGCGGGGATGCTCCCGGCGCTCGTCGGCGCCTGGCTGCAGGAGGTGGTCGACCTCTCGTGCATCCTGTGGGCGCTGCTCGCGATGCGACCGAGCCGGGCGGAGCGGGCGGAGGCCGGGCTGCTGGCCGCTGCGGCGTCGGCCTCACGCGACCGGCGGGGCAGGGCGGACCTCCGGTCCGACGCGCCGCTCGTGGCCGGCGCGGGCTGAGAGCCGCGACGCGCCGGCCGCCTCAGCTCAGCACGTCGGCCAGGTCGAACCTCATCGGCTCCTCGAGCTGCTCGTAGCCGCAGGACTCCGGCTCCCGGTCCGGCCGCCAGCGGCGGAACTGCGCACTGTGCCGGAAGCGGGTGCCCTCCATGTGGTCGTAGGCGACCTCGAGGACCCGCTCGGGGCGCAGCGGCACGAAGGAGAGGTCCTTGCCGGCCGACCAGCGGCTCTGCGCGCCGGGCAGCCGGTTCTTCTCGTGCGCGGAGGCGTTCTCCCAGTCCGCCCAGGGGTGCTCCTCGCCCTCGGCGAGGCGCAGCGGGGTGAGCTCGTCGACGAGCTCCGCACGCCGCTTCATCGTGAAGGAGGAGGCGACGCCCACGTGCTGGAGCCGTCCGCCGTCGTCGTACAGGCCGAGGAGGAGCGAGCCGACGACGTCGCCGCTCTTGTGCCAGCGGAAGCCGGCGAGCACGCAGTCGGCGGTGCGCTCGTGCTTCGTCTTGAGCATGAGCCGCTTGTTCGGCTGGTAGGTGAGGTCGAGCGGCTTGGAGACGACGCCGTCGAGCCCGGCGCCCTCGAAGAGGTCGAGCCACTCGCGGGCCAGCGCTGTGTCCGTCGTCGCGCGGGTGAGGTGGACGGGCTTCTGGGCGCCGGCGAGCGCCTCCTCCAGCCGCTCCCGCCGTTGCGCCATCGGCAGGGCGGTGAGGTCCTCGTCGTCGAGGGCGAGGAGGTCGAAGGCGACGAAGGACGCGGGTGTCTCCGCCGCGAGCAGGCGAACCCGGGAGTCGGCGGGATGGATGCGCTGGAGCAGCGCCTCGAAGTCGAGCCGCTCGCCGCTGACGATGACGATCTCCCCGTCGACGACGCAGCGCTCGGGCAGCTGTGCGCGCAGGGCCTCGACAAGCTCGGGGAAGTACCGCGTCATCGGCTTCTCGTTGCGGCTGCCGATCTCGACGTCGTCGCCGTCCTTGAAGATGATCGCGCGGAAGCCGTCCCACTTCGGCTCGTACAGGTACTCACCCTCGGGCACGTCCGTGACCGACTTCGCGAGCATGGGGGCGACCGGCGGCAGCAGCGGGAGGTCCATCCCGCAGACGCTAGCGGCCCACCTGCGCCGGCGCAGGTCGCTCGGGGAGGCACGCCCCTACGGGAGGCGCCAGTCGTTGCTCTCCAGGTGCGACCCCGCCTGCGGCCCCATCTGGAGCATGCCGCCGTCCACCGCCCACGAGGCGCCGTTGACGTAGCCGGCCTCGGGCCCGCACAGGAAGGCGACGACGGCGGCGATCTCGCGGGCGTCACCGGGCCGGGCCACCGGGATGCCGGGTCGCTCCTTGCCCTCCATGACCGTCTCGTCCTCCTGGCCGGTCATCGGCGTGGCGATCTCCCCGGGCGCGACGGCGTTGACGGTGATCCCGTGCTCGGCCAGCTCGAGGGCGGCGACCTTGACGAGGAGCCCCAGCCCGCCCTTGGCCGCGCAGTACGGAGCCGCGCCGACGCGCGGGGCGTGCTCGTGGACGCTCGTGATCGCCACGATCCGCCCGCCGGTGCCGCCGGCCACCATGTGCCGCGCCGCCGCCTGGAGGCAGCAGAACGCGCCGTCCAGGTCCACGGAGACGACTTCTCGCCACGTCGCGAAGTCCATGTCGAGCAGCAGCTCGGAGCTGCCGGTGCCCGAGGACATGACGAGCGCGTCGACCCCGCCCATCGCCTCGGCGAGCTCGTCGACGACGGTCGTGCCGCTCTGCGGGTCGGTGAGATCCAGGCGGCGCACGTGCGCCGTCGCCCCGAGGGAGCGGACCTCCTCGGCGGTGCGGTCGGCACCGTCCTCGTCGGTGTGCCAGGTGAGGGCGACGTGCCGGCCCGGTGCCGCCAGGGC
Source organism: Georgenia satyanarayanai (assembly GCF_009193135.1). Taxonomy (GTDB): domain Bacteria; phylum Actinomycetota; class Actinomycetes; order Actinomycetales; family Actinomycetaceae; genus Oceanitalea; species Oceanitalea satyanarayanai. The sequence continues at coordinate 301,604 of NZ_VUKC01000003.1, read as the reverse complement.
GACGGCGGAGGCCTTGCCGATGCCGGAGTCGGCGCCGGTGACGATGACCCGGCGTGGCTGCACGCCCTCCTCGCGGGGGTCGGGCTGCGCCGTCGTGCTGCTCTCGCTCATGGTCATGTCCTCCGGTCAGCGGCGCTCCGACCGTAGGCGTTGCATGGGTCCGCCGCATCCGCAGGGGTGAGCAGCGTCACACGGAGGCCCGTGCGGGTGTCCGAGGGCCGCCGCTGCCGCTCCGCTAGCCTCGCCGTGCCCGATCCCCGAACCGAAAGGGTCCCCTCGTGTCCACCCCTCCTCCCAGCCCCTACCAGCCGCCGCAGGGCCAGCCCGGCCAGGTTCCGCCGCCGCCGCCCGCCTACCCGCAGGGCGGGCAGCCCCAGCAGCAGTGGGGCTACGGCGCCCCGGGCGCGCCGCAGGGTCAGCCGCAGGGCCCCGGCGGTGAGTCGCCGAAGAGCTTCTTCGCCGCGCTCTTCGACTGGAAGTTCCACACCCTCATCACGCCCAAGCTCGTCAGCTTCGTCTACCTGGCGTTCATGGTGCTCTCGGCGCTGTACTGGCTGTTCCTCGTGTTCGTCAGCTTCGCCGCGGAGCCGGTCATGGGCGTCCTCGTGCTGCTCGTGGGACCGATCATCCTGCTCGTGACGCTCGCGTTCTTCCGGATGACGCTCGAGTTCTACTTCGCGCTCGTGCGGATGTCCGACGACATCCACCGCAGCCAGGGCCTCCCGCGCTCCTGACCCGCGCGTGACACTGCGCCCCGTGCCACCGGCACGGGGCGCAGTCGTCTGTCAGGACAGCAGGCGGGCGAGCTCGCCGGCCTCGTGGACGACGGCGTGGGCGCCGTCCTCCTCACCCGGCCGCGCGTAGCCCCACCGGACGAGGACCGTCGGCAGGCCGTGCACGCCCGCGCCCTCGACGTCGTGGTAGCGGTCCCCGACCATGACGGGGCGGGTGAGGTCGACGCCGTGCTCGCGCAGCCCGGTGAGCGCGTCCTCGACGATGTCGGCCTTGGCGGCGCGGGTCTCGTCGTCGGAGGCGCCGCGGATGACGGTGAAGTACCGGGCGAGGCCGGCGTCCTCGAGGATCGGCACGGCCAGCGACTGCCGCTTCGAGGTGGCCAGGGCCACCGGAACCCCGCGGGCGTGGAGGTCGCGGACGAGGTCGGCCATGCCCGGGAAGACGGGCGCCTGGTGCATCCGCTCGTTGTACCGGTCGCGGTAGTCGGCGACGACGGCGGACAGCTGGTCCTCCGGGACGCCGACGAAGGCGCGGAAGCCGTCACGGATCGGCGGCCCGACGAAGCGCAGCAGCTCCTCCTGCGGCTGCGCCGGGTAGCCGAAGTGGGCGAGGGTCTCGGCGATCGAGGCGGTGATGACCGGCCCGGAGTCGCTGATCGTGCCGTCGAGGTCGAGGAGGACGGCCGTGGGCCGCATCGGCTCGAGGGAGACAGGGGCGAAGGCGTGCGTCACTCGGGGGTCCTTGCTCGGGGAACGGGGGCTCCCTCCAGGGTCGCACGGACGGGCGTGGTCACCGATGTCGGTTGCGCCGGGGTAGTGTGACGTGGACAACTCGATACGCCGCCCACCCGCGGCGGGAGAGTCCCGCCCCCGTGCGGGCGCCGAAGGAGCAAGCCCTCCCGCTAATCTCTCAGGCCCCGGTACCGCCGCGATCAGGCAGCTCTGGAAAGCAGCGCGTCAGCGCTCACCGACGGTGCAGGCGAGCCCGTGCTCGCGAAAACTCTCAGGTCCCATGACAGAGCGGGGAGGACCCGTCCCCCAGCCATCTGGAGCCGTGTCCATGTCCTCACCGACCTTCGCCGCCCGCCACATCGGCCCCCGCGCCGCCGACACCGCGGCCATGCTCGGGTCCCTCGGGCACGCCGACTGGCGCCCGCTCCTCGAGTCCGTGCCGCCCGCCATCCGTCAGCAGCGGCCCCTGGACCTGCCGGCCCCGCGCACCGAGGCGCAGGTCCTCGAGCGGCTGCGCGAGCTCGCCGCGCGCAACGTCCAGCGGGTCCAGATGATCGGCCAGGGCTACTACGGCACCCACACCCCGAGCGTCATCCAGCGGGGCGTCCTCGAGTCCCCCGCCTGGTACACCGCCTACACCCCCTACCAGCCGGAGATCTCCCAGGGCCGCCTCGAGGGCCTGCTCAACTTCCAGACGACGGTCGCCGACCTCACCGCCCTGCCCGTCGCGGGCGCCTCGCTCCTCGACGAGGCCACCGCCGTCGCCGAGGCCGTCCTCCTCATGCAGCGGGCGAACAAGGTGTCCAAGGCCGCCACCGTCGTCCTCGACGACGAGCTCCACCCCCAGACCCTCGCCGTCGTCACGGCGCGCGCGGAGGCGGTCGGGATCACCGCCGTCGTCGCCGACCTCGACGGCGGCCTCCCGCACCTTTCCGACGGCGTCACCGGCCTGGTCCTCCAGCAGCCCGGGACGTCCGGCCGCCTGCGCGACCAGTCCGGCCTCATCGCCGAGGCGAAGGAGCGCGGCGCGCTCGTCACCGTGGCCGCCGACCTCCTCGCCCTCACGCTCATCACCCCGCCGGGGGAGCAGGGCGCAGACGTCGCCGTCGGCTCGGCCCAGCGCTTCGGTGTGCCGCTGTTCTTCGGCGGCCCGCACGCCGCGTTCATGGCGGTGCGCGAGGGCCTGGAGCGCCAGCTGCCCGGCCGGCTCGTCGGCGTCTCCAAGGACAGCGAGGGGCGCCCTGCGCTGCGGCTGGCGCTCCAGCCGCGCGAGCAGCACATCCGCCGGGAGAAGGCGACGAGCAACATCTGCACCGCGCAGGCGCTGCTCGCCGTCGTCGCCGGCATGTACGCCGTCTACCACGGCCCCGACGGGCTGCGGGAGATCGCCCGCCACGCCCACGGCGCCGCCCGCACCCTGGCCCTGCGGCTCACCGCCGGCGGGGTCGCCGTCGTCCACGACACGTTCTTCGACACCGTCACCGTCCGCGTGCCCGGGCGGGCCGCCGTCGTCGTCGACGCGGCCGAGAGTGCTGGGGTCAACCTGCGGCTCGTCGACGCCGACACCGTCGGCGTCTCCTGCGACGAGACGACGACGCCGGAGCACCTCGCCGCCGTCCTCACCGCGTTCGGGGTCGAGACGTCCGAGGCGGGTGACGGCGGCTTCGAGATCCCGGCGGCCCTGCGGCGGACGAGCGAGTTCCTCACCCACCCGACCTTCCACGCGCACCGCTCCGAGACGCAGCTGATGCGCTACCTGCGGCGCCTGTCCGACCGGGACCTCGCGCTGGACCGGACGATGATCCCGCTCGGCTCGTGCACGATGAAGCTCAACGCCGCCACGGAGATGCAGGCGATGCTGTGGCCCGGCTTCGCCACGATCCACCCGCTGGCGCCGGACCACCAGACCGAGGGCTGGCGCGAGCTCATCGCCGAGCTCGAGACCTGGCTCGCGGAGATCACCGGCTACGACCGCGTCTCCATCCAGCCCAACGCCGGCTCCCAGGGCGAGCTCGCGGGCCTCCTCGCGATCCGCGGCTACCACCGCTCCCGCGGCGACGACGAGCGCACCGTCTGCCTCATCCCGTCCTCCGCCCACGGGACGAACGCCGCCTCCGCCGTCCTCGCGGGCATGCGCGTCGTCACCGTCAGGACGGCCGACGACGGCTCGATCGACACCGCCGACCTCCACGCCCGCCTCGAGCAGCACGGGGAGCAGCTCGCGGCGATCATGCTCACCTACCCCTCGACCCACGGCGTCTTCGACACCGAGGTGCGCGAGGTGTGCGAGGCCGTCCACGCGGCGGGCGGGCAGGTGTACGTCGACGGCGCGAACCTCAACGCGACGATCGGGCTCGCGCAGCCGGGCGAGTTCGGCGGCGACGTCTCCCACCTCAACCTCCACAAGACCTTCTGCATCCCGCACGGCGGCGGCGGCCCCGGCGTGGGCCCGGTCGCGGTGCGCGAGCACCTGGCCCCCTTCCTCCCGGGGGACGCCGCCGGCGACGGCGCGGTACCCGTCTCCGCCACCCGGTACGGGTCCGCGGGGGTGCTGCCCATCTCCTGGGCCTACATCGCGCTCATGGGTGCCGAGGGCCTCGCGGCCGCGACGCGCAGCGCGCTGCTGGCCGCCAACTACGTCGCCCGGGCGCTGGACCCGTACTTCCCGGTCCTCTACACCGGGGCGGACGGGCTCGTGGCCCACGAGTGCATCCTCGACCTGCGCGAGCTGACCAGGCGCTCGGGGGTGACGGCCGAGGACGTGGCCAAGCGGCTCGTCGACTTCGGCTTCCACGCCCCCACGCTGTCCTTCCCGGTGGCCGGCACCCTCATGGTCGAGCCCACCGAGAGCGAGGACCTCGCCGAGCTCGACCGCTTCGTCGAGGCGATGGTGACGATCCACGGGGAGATCGAGCAGGTCCTGGACGGGCAGGTCGACGTCGCCGACAGCCCGGTGCGCCGCGCACCCCACCCGGCCGCCGACGTCGCCACCGACACCTGGGACCGGCCCTACCCGCGGGACCAGGCCGCCTTCCCCGTCCCCGGGCTGCGCCAGGACAAGTACTTCCCGCCGGTGAGCCGCGTCGACAACGCCTACGGGGACCGCAACCTCGTGTGCGCGTGCCCACCGCCCGAGGCCTTCGAGGAGGACCGATGAGCGGGAAGGACACGGCCCTGCGCGCCGAGCACGAGGCGCTGGGGGCGACGATGACGAGCTTTGCCGGCTGGCACATGCCGCTGCACTACGGCTCCCAGCTGGCCGAGCACCGCGCCGTGCGGGAGGCAGCGGGGCTCTTCGACCTCAGCCACATGGGCACCGTGTGGGTCGACGGGCCGGGGGCGGGCGCGTTCCTCGACCACGCCGTCGTCGGTTCGATCTCCACCCTCGAGGTGGGCCGGGCGAAGTACACGCTGCTGTGCACGCCCGAGGGCGGCATCGTCGACGACCTCATCGTCTACCGGGTGGGGGTGGACCGGTTCCTCACCGTGCCCAACGCGGCCAACACCGTGACCGTCCTCGCCGAGCTGGGGGAGCGCGTGGCCGGGTTCGACGCGCGGGTCACCGACGCCACCGAGGAGACGGCGCTGCTCGCCGTCCAGGGGCCGCGCGCCGTCGAGACCGTCACGGCGCTCGCGGACGGACCGGTCGAGGACCTGCGGTACTACTCCGCCCGCTCGGCCGTGGTGGCCGGGCACGCGGTGCTGCTCGCCCGCACCGGGTACACCGGGGAGGACGGCTTCGAGATCCTCGTGCCGGGGGATGACGCCGTCGCCGTGTGGCGGGCGCTGCTCGACGCCGGCGGCGAGAGCGGGCTCGTCCCCGCCGGGCTGGCCGCCCGCGACTCGCTGCGGCTGGAGGCCGCGCTGCCGCTGTACGGCCACGAGCTGGGCCGGGACGTCGACCCGTTCACCGTGGGGCTCGGCGGCATCGTCGGGCTGCGCCGCAAGACGGCGGACTTCGTCGGCCGCGCGGCCCTCGAGCGCATCCGCGACTCGCACGAGAACCGGGAGCCGGGCCGGCGGGTGCTCGTCGGCCTCGCCGGCCAGGGCCGCCGCGCCGCGCGCCAGGGCGCACCGGTCCTGGTGGGGGAGGAGGAGGTCGGCGTCGTCACCTCCGGCCTGCCCAGCCCCACGCTGGGCCACCCGATCGCCCTCGCCGTCGTCGACCGGGGCGTCGCGGAGGTCGGCACCGCCCTCGCCGTCGACGTGCGCGGGCGGCGCGAAGCCTTCACCGTCGTCGAGCGTCCGTTCTACCGTCGTCCCTGACCCACCTGCCGAGGAGAAACCATGGCCACTATCCGTCCCGACCTCAAGTACACCGCCGAGCACGAGTGGGTGGACGACTCGATCACGCCCGTGCGCGTGGGCATCACCACGGTGGCGACCGACGCGCTCGGTGACATCGTCTACCTCGACCTGCCCGAGGTCGGCGCCGAGGTGACGGCGGGGGAGACCTGCGGGGAGGTGGAGTCGACGAAGTCGGTCTCCGACCTGTACGCGCCGCTCACCGGCACGGTGACCGCGGTCAACCAGGAGGCCCTCGACGACCCCGCGCTCGTCAACCGCGACCCCTTCGGGGACGGGTGGCTCTTCGCCGTCGAGGTCGTCGAGGAGTCCGAGCTGCTCGCTCCCGAGACCTACGCCGAGACGACGGGCGCCGAGATCGCCTGACCCGTCGCTCCGCCCCCCTCACCGCCGAGAGCCGACTTACCGCCGACAGCCGACTTACCCCCGACAGCCGACTTACCGCCGACAGCCGAGTTGTCGGCGGGAGCTCACCCGCTGATCGACGGCCCCGCCTCCTCCGGCACGAGGACGACGACGCAGCGGTGCTCACGCTCCATCGCGGCGCGGTACTCGTCCCAGTTCTCGTGCTCCCCGGAGATGCGGCGGTAGTAGTCGACGAGCAGATCCATGGCCTCGGGCAGGGGGACGATCTCCACCCGCCCGGTGAGCTGGACCCACGGTCCGAAGAAGCGCTCGGTGATGACGCACAGGGACGCCCGCGGCGTCCGCCTGAGATTGCGGACCTTGACCGCCGTCTCACGGGTGCTGATGAGGAGACGACCGGTCCCGTCGAGGGCGGCGAGCACCGGGGACTGCTGGGCGTCGCCGTTCCGCCGGCGCGTGGCGAGGATGCCGCGCGGGTTGGCCCGGACGAAGTCGAGTGCCGTGTCGATGTCCATGAGGCATGGTGGCGCGCCGACGGCGGTCAGCGCACGCGGGGCGCGTGCGTCGGTAAGTCGGCTCTCGGCGGTCGGGTCGGCTGTCGGGCAGCAGGAGCCGGGCCGCCGGACGATCCTCGCAGCGCGGCCGGGAGGGCGCGGGCCGGTGTTCCCGTGCCACGCTACGGACGTGACCCCGACCCCCGACGCCGAGCTCGTGCCCGTCGCCCGGGAGCTCTACGGCCACGAGCCGGCCGAGTTCATCGCGGCCCGCAACGCGCGCGCCGCCCAGGTGCGCAAGGCGGGGGACCGGGAGCTGGCGACGAGCATCAAGGCCCTGCCCAAGGCCTCGGTCGCGGCGTGGGCGGTGGGTGCTGTCGCCCGGCAGCATCCCGAGGAGCTCGACGCGCTCGGCGAGCTCGGCGCCGACCTGCGCGTGGCTCAGGCGACGGCCACACCGGCCGAGCTGCGTGCGCTGAGCAGGCGCCGCCGTGAGCTGACCGGCGCGGTGACGCGCACCGCGGCGCGGCTCGCCGAGGAGCGCGGTGTCGGGCTCTCCGGCGCGGCCCAGGAGCAGGTGGAGATGACGTGGTCCGCCGTCGTCATCGACACCGCCGCCGAGCGGGCGGTCCGCAGCCTGCTGCTCGTCCGGGCGCTCGAGCCGGGCGAGGGGCTGGAGGACGCCGTGGCCGTGCCGGGCGTCGTCGACGCCGACGAGCCGGCGGGGGAGCCCGCGGCACCGCCCCGCAGGAAGCGGCCCTCCCGGCAGGCCCCGTCCACGAGCGCTGAGCCGGCGGCGGACGACGACGCCCCGCCGCGACGGGCCATCAGTCGCCGCCCGCGCACGACGGAGCGCGAGGAGGAGGCCCCGCCGCGCCGGGCCATCAGTCGCCGGCCGCGGAGCGCGGACCGCGACGAGGAACGCGAGGAGGAGACCCCGTCGCGCCGTGCGGTCAGCCGCACCCGTCGCGCGCCCGAGCCGACCGCGGAACCGGCGGACACCGCCCGCGAGGTCCGGCGCGCCGAGCGTGAGCTCCGCGCCCGGGAGCGTGTGGCCGAGCACGCCCGGAGCGAGCTCGAGGAGGCCGCCGAGGAGCTCTCCCGCGTGGAGGCGCAGGTGCTGCAGGCGGCGGCCCGCACCGAGGAGCTGCGCCGGGAGCTGGAGACCCTGGAGGAGCGGCTCGCCGAGCTGGACGAGGAGCGCGCGCAGGCCGCCGAGGAGCGGGAGGACGCCGAGGCGCGTGAGGAGGCGGCCCGCCTCGCCGTCGAGGAGGCGCGGGAGCGGCTCAGCGAGCTGAAGGACTGACCCGCCACCGGATATGTCCTGGCTATCGCGGCTCCCGCAGGGCAGGCTGGCCGGGACCGCTCCGCCCACGAGACACCTGGAGGGACGATGGCTGACACCACGCCCGAGTCGCAGCCCGAGACGGCCAAGGAGAAGATGCGCCAGGCGCTCGAGCGCAAGAACGAGCGCGCGCACCAGAACAACCAGTCGCGTCAGAACACCGGCACGGTGCACGGGAGCCAGGTCAACGGCGGGGGCAAGCGCACCTTCCGTCGCAAGTCCGGCTAGACCGGGGCTGCGCCGCGTCGCTCGACGGCGCGGCGCAGCTCGGCGAAGGCCTCCGCCAGTCGCGCCGGCGTGAAGTGGGCGTTGAGGCCGCTCGGGTTCGGCAGCACCCACACCCGCGTCGGGCCCAGGCGCAGGCCCTGCTCCCCGTACGTGGCCCGCGGCTGGTCGAAGGCCGTGCGGTAGGCGGTGACGCCGAGCACGGCGAGCCACGCGGGACGGTGCTCGGCGACGTCCGCCCGCAGCCGCTCCCCGCCCTCCCGCAGCTCGGCGGGGGACAGCTCGGCGGCGGTCGCCGACGCACGCTCGACGACGTTCGTCACCCCCAGCCCGAGCGTGAGCAGCTCCTCCTGCTCGGAGGGGTGCAGCTGGCGCGCCGTGAAGCCCGAGCGGTGCAGCGCCGGCCAGAACCGGTTGCCCGGCCGGGCGAAGTGGTGCCCGGACCACGCCGAGTAGAGCCCGGGGTTGATCCCGCAGAAGAGCACGCGCAGGCCCGGAGCCGCGAGCAGCGGCAGCGTGCGGTCGGCCGAGGCGAGCAGCTCCTCGCGTGTGGGGCGCCGGTCAGTGGGCATGGCCCGAGCCTAGGCGGGCGGGCACAGGTCAGTCGGGGAGCGCGTCGATGAGCGGCTCGAGCACGGCGGACACCGCCTCCGCGGCCTCGGTGGGACGCTGCTCGACGATCGCGCGGACGAGCTGGGCGTGCTCCTGCGGGTGCGGGTCGACGTCCGCGTCGACGTCGTCGGCGAGCACTTCCGCGTAGATCGGCGTGAGGCCGTCGTAGAGCTCGACGAAGAGCTCGTTGTGCGTCGCGACGGCGACGGCGCGGTGGAGGTCGAGGTCCGCGGCGGTCCGGAGCCGACGGTCGTCCTGCTCCCACGTGCGGCTGCGGGCGTCGAGGGCGGTCTGGAGGGCCACGACGTCGGTGTCGGTTCGGCGCCGCGCCGCGATCCGCGCGGCCGCGCCGTCGATGGCGGCCCGCAGCTCGAGGCCGTCCCGGCGCCGGGCGCGCGTCGCACGTCGCGCCAGCGAGGTGACGAGCTCGGAGCGCGCGATGACGAAGGTGCCGCGCCCCTGCTCGCGCCGGACGAGGCCCGCCTGGACGAGTGACTGGACGGCCTCCCGCACCGTGTTGCGCCCGGCGCCGACCCACGCCATGAGCTCGGCCTCGACCGGGATCCGTTCCCCGACGGGCCACTCGCCGGAGGCGATCGCCTCGTGGAAGCGCGCCGTGACGGCGTCGGTCATGCTCGGCGCCTTGCGCACGGGGGGTTGCTGTGCGCTAGTGTCTGCCCGATTCATCCCATCATCCTACCTTTGAGGTCGACATGAGCGACAAGGCCCGGGCCAGCGTGCTGCCCCTCCTGGCGATCGTCCTGACCGCCCTGAACCTGCGCACGGCGGTCACCGGCTTCACGCCGCTGCTCGACACGATAGGCGCCGACCTCGACTTCGGGCCCTCCCTGTACGGGGTGTTCGGCACGATCGTCACGGCGTGCTTCGCCGTGTTCGGCCTCGCCGCGGCGCCCGTGGCGCGCGCGCTCGGCCTGGAGCGGACCCTCGCCGTCGCCGTCGCCTTCACCACCGGAGGCATCGTCCTGCGGGCGCTGGCCCCGTCCACGGGGGTGCTGGTGGCCTCCACCGTCCTCGCCTTCGTCGGCGTCGGCGCGTCCAACGTCCTCGTCATCCCGCTCGTGAAGAAGTACTTCTCCGCGCACCTCAAGGCGGTGAGCTCGATGTACATCGCACTCCTCCAGGTGGGGCAGTTCGTCGCGCCCCTCGCGGCGGTGCCCGTCGCCCTCGTCGCCGGGTGGCGCTGGGCCATCGCGATGTGGGCGTCGACGACCGCCGTCGCCGTCGTGCTGTGGGTCGTCCTCGCGGCACGCGCGGGCACCGCCGCGCCGGTGGAGGCCGGGCCGCAGCGCCTGGGCGGAGCGTGGCGCACCCCGCTGCTGTGGTCGCTCGTGCTCATGATGGGCATCACCAGCCTCAACGTCCACGCGATCTTCACCTGGCTCCCGGCGATCCTCATCGACGCCGGCGCCGACCCCGAGTCCGGGGGTGCGCTCGTCGCGCTCTTCTCGGTCATCGGGCTGCCGGCGGCGTTCGTCGTCCCGCCCCTGGCGATCCGGCTCCGCAACCCCTTCGGCATCGTCGTCGTGTGTGTCGCGGCCATGGTGGCGGGCTATGCCGGCCTCCTGGTCTCGCCGGACGCGGGCGCGGTCGTGTGGGTGGTGCTCCTCGGGCTCGGCGTGAGCACCTTCCCCCTGTGCCTCACGCTCGTCAACGCGCGCACGCGCACGACGGCGGGCTCGACCGTGCTCTCCGGCGCCATGCAGGGCGTCGGTTACGCCATCGCCTGCATCGGCCCGTTCGGCGTCGGTGCCCTCTACGCGGGATCCGGGTCGTGGACGCGGGCGTTCGTCGTCCTCTTCGCGAGCCTCGCGGTCCTCCTCGTCAGCGGCTTCGTCGCCTGCCGTCCCACGCTGCTCGAGGACCAGGTGCGCCCGGCGCCGGTGCCAGCACGCGTCTGACCGTGCCCGGGCGGGCGGGCCGCGGGTCACGTGCCCGTGCCGGACCGCCGCGGACCTGACAGGGTCGGGCCATGGAGCGCGTCACCGACAAGCTGTACTCCTGGGCCTCGGTCATCGACCCGCAGGCCCTGGCCCAGGCGCGCCTGACGGCCGAGCTGGACATCGTCGACCCACACGTGGCCCTCATGCCGGACGCGCACGTCGGCATGGGCGCGACCGTCGGTTCGGTCATCCCCACGGTGGGCGCGGTCATCCCCGCGGCGGTGGGCGTGGACATCGGCTGCGGGATGGTCGCCGTCCGGACGCAGTTCACCGTCGAGCGGCTGCGCGGGGCCGGCCGGTCGCTGGCGGTCCTGCGCGAGGCCGTCGAACGAGCCGTGCCGCTCAGCCCGGGCAACTACAACCGCAAGGTGTGGGGCCGTGCTCCGCGGGCCGTGGCCGAGCTGGAGCGCCTGGCCCGCGAGGAGGACGTCACCCCGGAGGGCTACGCGAGGAACTGGCGCCTGCAGCTCGGCTCGCTCGGTGGAGGCAACCACTTCATCGAGGTGACGGCGGACGAGGAGGGGCGGGTGTGGACCTTCCTCCACTCCGGCAGCCGCGGCGTGGGCAACCAGATCGCCCGCCGCTTCATCACCGCCGCCCAGCGGGCCGCCGACCGCCGCGGTGACCATCTCGCCGACCGCAACCTCGCCTACCTCACCGAGGACGATGCCGAGCACCACGCCTACCTCGCCCACCTCCACTGGGCCCAGGAGTTCGCCCGTCTCAACCGTGAGGTCATGATGGACCGGGTCGTCGACGAGCTCGGCCGCTTCCTCGACGAGGACGTGCAGCGCCTCGAGGAGGTCAACTGCCACCACAACTACACCGCGGTCGAGCAGCACGCCGGCGGGCGCCGTCTCATCTCCCGCAAGGGCGCGATCGCTGCTCACGCGGGCGTGCGCGGCCTCATCCCCGGTTCGATGGGCACCGCGTCCTACGTCGTCACCGGCAAGGGGGAGGAGATGTCGCTGTGCTCGGCCCCGCACGGCGCCGGCCGGGCGTACTCCCGCACCCAGGCCCGCCGCACCTTCACCCAGGCCGACCTGCGGCGGCGGATGGCCGGGATCGAGTACCGCGACCTCGCCGCCTTCGTCGACGAGATCCCCGACGCCTACAAGGACGTCGACGTCGTCATGGCCGACGCCGCGGACCTCGTCTCCGTGGACCACGTGCTGCGTCAGCTCGTCAACGTCAAGGGCCAGTGAGCGTGCCGCGGCCGCGCATTCGGGGAAGCGGGAAAATGTGGTGCAGGCCACGGGCTGGCAATTTGTTGCCAGTTCTGCGATGATGATATGTGCTGGCTCGCGGAGGTCGGGCGCTCCCACTGGATGTGGCTGCGAATTCCTCCGTGTCCTCACGCCGCCCGGACGATGTCGGGAATTCAGCGGTAGGGCGGTTGAGACAGTCGTCGGCTGCCTTTTCAGGTATTTGCCGGCACCGAGTGTGGCGCTCTTTTAGCGAAGGGTCACGCGTTGAATTTCACCACTGGTCAGATTGTCGTCCACCCCCATCACGGACCGGCGACGGTCAAGAAGGTCTCCACGCGCACCATCCGCAAGGAGAAGGTGACCTACGTCGAGCTGGACGTCCACAACTCCGACCTGGTCGTCACCATGCCGGAGAACCGCGCTGCCGAGGTGGGCGTCCGTCCCGCCGTCGACGTCGCGGGCGTCCGGGAGATCATCGACGTCCTCCTCGCGCCGAGCCCCGAGCAGGAGACGGTCTGGTCGCGCCGCATCAAGGCCAACGGCGACCGCCTGCGCACCGGTGAGATCCTCATCATCGCCGCCCTCATCCGTGACCTGACCCGGAGCAACGAGGAGAAGCGTCTCGCCTTCGGGGAGATGAAGCTCCTGCGCGACGCGAGCGGCCCCTTCGTCACCGAGCTCGCCCTCGTCCTGTCCCGCACCGAGGAGGACGTCGCCACCATGGTCGACGCCGCGATCCTCGAGGGCGTCCGACCCGCCATCGACCAGGAGCTCGCCACCGCGAGCTGACCCGCGGCGCCCGCCGGGGGCACCTAGGCTTGGTCGCATGAGACTTGGTGACCTGGCTGCCGCACTGGACCTCGAGCCGCCCGCCGAGGCGGAGGCATCGACCGAGGTGCGCGGCGCCACCCACCAGGCCGACTGGGCGGGCCCCGGCGACGTCTTCGTCGCGGTCCGCGGCGCCCGCGTCGACGGCCACGGCTTCATCGCCGACGCCGTCGGGCGCGGCGCCGTCGCCGTCCTCGGCGAGGGCCTCCCCGACGGCGTCGCCTGCCCGGTCCCGTACCTGCGGGTGCCGCGCGCCAGGGCCGCCCTCGCCGACGCCGCCGCGGCCCTCGCCGGCCACCCGAGCCGCGAGCTCACCGTCCTCGGCGTCACCGGCACCGACGGCAAGACGACGACGTCCGCGCTGTCGCGCCACCTGCTCCGCTGCGCCGGCCGCCGCACCGGGCTGCTCTCGACGATCGGCTACGAGCTGCCCGACGGCGTGCTGCGCCAGCCGCCCACGCACTTCACCACCCCCGAGGCGCCGCAGGTCCAACAGATCCTGCGAGCCATGGTCGACGACGGCGCCTCGGACGCCGTCGTCGAGGCCTCCTCCCACGCGCTCGCCCTCGACCGCGTGCGCGGCGTCGACTTCGACGTCGCCGTCTGGACGAACCTCACCGGGGAGCACCTCGACTTCCACGGGACGATGGAGCGGTACTTCGCCGACAAGTCCCTCCTCGTCCAGCGCGCCCGCCACGCCGTCCTCAACGCCGACGACCCGTGGACCGAGCAGCTCCTGCCGATGGCGCCCAGCCGCACGACCTACAGCGCGGAGGGCCGGGAGGCCGACTGGTGGGCAGCGGACGTCGTCGAGGGGCCGGACGACCTGCGCTTCACCGTCCACACCCCGGACGGCTCCGCCGCGGCCGTGCTGCCGATGATCGGTCGCTTCAACGTCGCCAACGCCCTTGCCGCCATGGCCGGCGTCCACGCTGCCGGCGTGCCGCTCACCGAGCTCGTCGCGGGGCTGGCGACATTTCCCGGGGTCCCCGGGCGGATGGAAATGTGCGAGCGCCGGGACGGCGACCCGCGGGTCATCGTCGACTTCGCCCACACCCCGCCGAGCCTCGACAAGGCGCTCGCCACCGTGCGCGTGACGACCGAGGGCCGCCTGTGGGTGGTCATCGGGTCCGCCGGTGGGCCCCGCGACCCCTCCAAGCGGGCCCCGCTGGGGGAGGTCGCCACCCGGATGGCCGACGTCGCCATCCTCACCGAGGAGGACCACCGCGACACCCCGCTCGCCGAGATCCTCGCCGAGATGGAGCGCGGCGCGCGTGAGGCCGGGCGCTCGAACTTCCTCAGCATCGGTGACCGGCGCGAGGCGATCCGCCACGCCGTCGGCCAGGCCGCCCCCCAGGACACGGTGGTGCTCGCCGGCAAGGGTCCGGAAGCCACGCTCGAGCGGGACACCGAGACGATCCCGTGGGACGAGATGGGAGAGGCGGCCGCGGCCCTCGCGCGTCGCCGGGAGCAGCACACCGCCGCCACACCGTAGCGCCCCGGGCCGAAGGTCCCCGATCTCCCGCCGTCCACCGCGCTATGAAGGAGGTGGAGGCGATGATCATGACGAGGTCAGCCGACAGGAACCGCCCGGTCATCGTGGGGGTCGACGGCTCCGCGCTCGCGGACGCCGCGGTCCTCTGGGCGGCGGCCGAGGCGGAGCGCAGGGGCACCTCGCTGCACGTCGTCCACGCGTTCGTCCACCTCCACGCCGTGGGTGGGTACGTCGCGGTGCTCGACACCGCCGACCCGCTCGAGATCGGCGGCGAGGTGTGCGAGCGAGCGGCACGCACGGCCCGCGAGGCGTTCCCGGCGCTCACCGTCACCACCGAGGTCCGCGTGGGCCGCGCGGCGCCCGAGCTCATCAAGGCCTCGCGCGAGGCCACCACGCTCGTCCTCGGTGCGCGCGGGCACGGTCGCGTCACCGGCCTCATCGTCGGCTCGGTGTCGCAGCAGGTGGCGATGCACGCGCAGTGCCCGGTCGTCGTCGTCCGTGGAGGTGCGGAGCGCGGACGCGTCGTCGTCGGCGTCGACGGCTCCCCGGCCGCGGCGGGCGCGCTGCGCTTCGCGGTCGAGCACGCCGCCGCGACCGGTGCGCCGGTCCGGGCCGTGCGGGCCGAGTACGTGGAGCTCCCCATGGGCGCGCCTCCGGGCGACTGGTACAGCGACCTCGTCGACAGGTCCGAACGGGCGACCGAGGCGGCGCGGCGCGCCGTGGAGGAGGTTGCGGCCGACCACCCTGCCGTCGACATCGAGCTGCAGGTGGTGCGCCGCCACCCCGAGGCCGCCCTCGTCGAGGCGGCCGACGGTGCGAGCCTCCTCGTCGTCGCCAAGCGCGGTCTGGGCGGGTTCGCCGGTCTCATGCTCGGCTCGGTGAGCCAGAGTGTGCTCTCCCGCGCGAAGGTGACGGTCGCGGTCGTCCCCGGCGGGGAGGAGCCCGAGCACCCCGACGACCCGCAGGCGGCGTGATCCCGCTCAGTCGCCGAGGTGGCGCAGGTAGCGTCCGGGAGCGTCGAGGAAGGCACGCCAGTGGCGCACGACCTCCAGCTCGTCCCAGGCCACCTCGGTGATGCCGGCGTCGTCGAGCTGGAGGACACGCGCACCCGGCAGCGCGGTGAGGATGGGGGAGTGGGTGGCGCACAGGACGTGCCGCTCCCCGGCGGCGAGCTGGGCGAGGACGTCGAGGAGCGCGAGGGACGTCGAGAAGGACAGCGCCGACTCCGGCTCGTCGAGGAGGACGACGCCCGCCGTACGCACCCAGGAGCCGGTGAGCATCTCGACGAAGGACTCACCGTGGCTCAGCTGGTGCAGCCGGTGCGGTGACGGCGGCCCGTCGGCCGGCGCGGAGGCGTCCTCGAGGTAGCTGACGAAGCGGTGCATCGTCTCGGCACGGAGGAAGAAGCCCCGGCGCCAGGCCGCCCGTTCCCTCCACACCGGACGGAGGCGGTCGCCGAGGTCGGAGCGGTCGCTGGCGCGGCCGCGCTCGGCGCCGCCGGCGTGGTCGGTGGACCCGCCGTCGGCCGGGATGCCGAGAGCCTCGGCGACGGCCTCGACGATCGTCGACTTCCCCGCCCCGTTCTCCCCCACGAGGAAGGTGACGCCCGGGGGGATCTCGAGACCGTGCTCGAGCAGGTGGGCGACGGCGGGCACGGAGTCGGGCCACGACGCGGCGTCGACGGACGCGTCCGGGTGGCGCTCGATGCGGAGCAGGGCGGGCACGCGCCCACTGTGCCAGGGCGTGCCGACACTCAGCCGGTGGGTCCGACGTGGGCGACGCTCGTCGTGTACCCGTGGGCCAGGCCCTGGGTGAGCGCGGCGACCAGGGCCGGGACGTCCTCGGCGGCGACCCGCACCGTGCCGGTGCACACGTGGCCGTGCCACAGCGACAGGACGACCACGCCGTCGTCATGGTGCCAGGACACGCGCAGGGCTCGTCCATCGCCGCGGACGTCCGCGACGACCTCGCCCCGCGCGGGCAGCGCGACGATGCGTCCCATGGCCCCATGATCCTCCGCCGAGCCTGGTCTGACCAGACCCTCGCGAGTAGCGTCGGGCCATGAGGTACGGCGTCGTCGCGTCCTTCGGGTCGGTCGAGCAGGTCCTGGGCGTGGCGGTCGCCGCCGAGGAGGCCGGCTGGGACGGCTTCTTCACCTGGGACGGCATCAGCGTCGGGACGATGGACACCTTCGACCCCTGGGCGCTGCTCGGGGCGGTCGCCGTCTCCACGTCCCGGATCCGGCTCGGGGCGATGGTCTTCGCCCTCGCCCGCCGCCACCCGTGGAAGGTGGCGCGGGAGGCGATCACCGTGGACCACCTCTCCGGCGGGCGCCTCGTCATGCCGGTGGGCCTCGGCGCCGTCGACGACGGCGCGTTCCGCCGAGTCTCCGGCGCGCCGACCGAGCGGCGCACCCGCGCCGAGCTCCTCGACGACTCCCTCGCGATCCTCGACCTCGCCTGGCGCGGGGAGCCCTTCAGCTTCGCCGGCACCCACCACCGGGTCGAGGACCTCGTCTTCCGGCCGACGCCGGTGCAGCGGCCCCGGGTGCCGGTGTGGGTGGTCGGGGCGTGGCCCTCGACGCGGTCGATGGACCGGGCGCTGCGGTGGGACGGGGTCCTGCCCCAACCGATGGGCGGGGTGGGAGAGCCGGTGACCCCACAGATGGTCACCGACATCCGGGCGCTCGCGGCCGAGCGGCGCGCGGACGGGGGAGCGGGCTTCGACGTCGTCGTCGAGGGAGTGCTCAGCGAGCGTGACGCGGCTGCGACCACCCGCGTGCGCGAGCTCGCCGACGCCGGGGCGACGTGGTGGGTGGAGTCGCGATGGGAGGGGGAG
Source organism: Georgenia satyanarayanai (assembly GCF_009193135.1). Lineage (GTDB taxonomy): Bacteria > Actinomycetota > Actinomycetes > Actinomycetales > Actinomycetaceae > Oceanitalea > Oceanitalea satyanarayanai. The sequence continues at coordinate 284,461 of NZ_VUKC01000003.1, read as the reverse complement.
GAGTCGCGGCCCGAGAACGTCCTCGCGCACGTCCGGAGAGGGCCGCCGCGGGTCTAGCCTCGAGCCGGCGTCCGGATCCCGCCACCAGGGCGAGAGGAGCGCCGCCGACACGCCGCACGCACCGCGCGGACCAAGGGCGCACCCGGCCGCGGTTGTCGTGGGACCTGCCACCCCTATCGAACGTGCGTTCGAGTATGCTGGTCCCGTGTCCTCCACCGGACCGACCATCCTCCACGCCGACCTCGACGCGTTCTACGCCTCGGTCGAGCAGCTGCTCGAGCCCGCGCTGCGGGGGCGGCCCATCGCCGTGGGCGGCAGCGGCCGCGGGGGCGTCGTCCTCGCCGCCTCCTACGAGGCCAAGGCGCACGGCGTCCAGGGCGGCATGGCCGGGTGGAAGGCCGCACAGCTGTGCCCGGGCCTCACCTTCGTGCGTGGCTCCTTCCACCGCTACCAGGCCATCGCCGACGACGTCATGGCGATCCTCGGGGACGTCACGCCGCTCGTCCAGCGGATCTCCATCGACGAGGCCTTCCTCGACGTCTCGGGTTCGACACACCTCTTCGGGGCCCCCGCCGCGATCGGCGCGATGCTGCGGCAGCGGGTGCGCGCCGAGGTGGGCCTGCCGATCTCGGTCGGCGCCGCCCGCACCAAGCACCTGGCCAAGATCGCCTCGCAGGTGGCCAAGCCGGACGGGCTGGTCGTCGTCGAGCCCGACGACGAGCGCGGCTTCCTCGACCCCCTTCCCGTCGGTCTCATCTGGGGCGTCGGCCCGGTGACGAAGCAGCGGCTAGCCGACCGCGGGATCCACACGATCGGCGACCTCGCGCGGTCCGAGCGCTCGGCGATGGAGCGCTACCTCGGGCGCGCGACGGGTGGGACGCTGCACAGCCTGGCGCACAACGAGGACCCGCGCCGGGTGAGCACGTCCACCCGTGCCCGCTCCGTCGGCGCCCAGTCCGCCGTGGGCCGGCGCCCGGCCACCCCGGAGCTCGTCCGGGAGGTGCTCAGCCACCTCGCCGAGCGCGTCGCCGGCAGGCTGCGCGCGAAGGACCGCGCCGGGCGCACCGTGACGGTGCGGGTGCGCTTCCTCGCGATGCGCTCGGTCACCCGCTCCCTCACGCTCCCCGGCCCGGTCTCCGCGACGCTCACCCTCACCGAGGTCGCCGAGCGCCTCGCGTGGCAGGCGATCGACGAGGAGGAGGGCGAGCGGCCGGAGATCACGCTGCTCGGCATCTCGGTGTCGAAGCTGACCTCGCAGGCGGCCATCCAGCTCGAGCTGCCGCTGCCGCCACCCGACCCGTGGCGCCCGGGGTCCGAGACCGGGGCCGCGCGGTGGGCGCTGGACCGGTCCGTGGACGCGGCCCGCGAGCGCTTCGGGCGCTCCGCCGTCGGCTACCTGCCCGCCGCGATGGGCCGCGCCGCCGGGGTGCCCGAGGCGTTCCGGGAGCTGGCCGAGAAGGAGCTGTGAGGCGCCGTCAGTAGCCGCGCCCGATGTCGACGGCGTGCCGGGGCGTGCGCCCGACGGCCAGCGCGGCGCGGGCCGCGACGATCGCCTCGACGACGTCCTCGGGTTCGGTGGGTCCGGAGACGTGCGGCGTCACGGTCACCTGCGGGTGGGTCCAGCGCCAGTCCTCGGCGGGCAGCGGCTCGGTCTCGTGGACGTCCAGGACGGCGCGGCGCACCCGGCCGGCGTCGAGGGCCGCGCGCAGGTCGTCCAGGACGAGGCTCGCGCCGCGGCCGACGTTGACGACGACGGCGCCGTCGAGCCGCTCCAGCAGCGTCGCGTCGAGGAGCCCGCGGGTGCCGTCGGTCAGCGGGAGCGCGTTGACGAGCGCCGCGCACGACGCGAGCCGCGGTCCGACGTCGGGAAGGGCGACGACGTCGGCGAAGGCCGCCGCCGGCGTGCCACGGGTGTTGACACCGACGACCCGGAACCCGGCCCCGCGCAGCGCCTCCGCGACGCCCGAGCCGATCTCGCCCGTCCCGAGGACGACGACGGTCCGTCCGGCGACCCGCGGTGACGGCAGCGGCTCCCACCGCGCCGCCAGCTGCTGCGCGGCGTACTCGCGCAGGTGCCACGCGTCGGCGAGGAGGTGGGCGAGCACGTAGCTCCCGATCGCGGCCGGCATGCCGCCGACGGTCCGGGTGAGCACGACGTCGTGGCCGGTGAGCTCCTCGATCACGCGGTCGACACCGGCCATCGGCAGGTGGAACCAGCGGACGGACGAGTCGGCGAGGTTCGGGGGGACGCTGAAGCCGGTGTAGCTGTCGGCCCACGCGGCGTCCTCGGCCGACAGCGGGCCGTGCGTGACCGTCCGCGTCCGGAGGTCCGGCAGGGCGGTGGCGAGCTCGCCGGCGAGCCGGGCGCCGTCGCGGCCGGCCAGGAGCATGCGGTGGGGGACGTGAGGCACGACGTCGACCGTAGCGTCAGCCGTGCGCCAGGTCCCAGTACAGTTCGGAACCGATGCAGACCTGGAGGAGGGCCGATGCCGCCGCGTGACCCGTTCCCCGGCCGCCAGCTGCCGCGCCCGAGTGAGCTCACCGAGCTCCTGCGGTTCAAGCGACCGACCCTCAACGCCCGCCGGCGCCGGCTCGACGCCGCCCTCACCATCGAGGACCTCCGCGCGATCGCCAAGCGGCGCACCCCCGCAGCGGCCTTCGACTACACCGACGGCGCCGCAGAGGGCGAGCTGTCCCTGCGCCGCGCCCGGCAGGCGTTCCAGGACATTGAGCTGCACCCCTCGATCCTGCGCGACGTCTCCCGCGTGGACACCTCCACGACCGTCTTCGGCGGCCCCTCGGCCCAGCCCTTCGGGATCGCACCCACCGGCTTCACCCGGCTCATGCACACCCACGGCGAGCACGCGGGCGCGGCCGCCGCCGGCGCGGCCGGCATCCCCTTCACGCTCTCGACCCTCGGCACGGCCTCCATCGAGGACGTCACGGCGGCCAACCCGCACGGCCGCAACTGGTTCCAGCTCTACGTCATGAAGCAGCGCGACATCTCCTTCGGGCTCGTCGAGCGCGCCGCACGTGCCGGTGTCGACACGCTCATGTTCACCGTCGACACCCCCGTGGCCGGTGCGCGTCTGCGCGACACCCGCAACGGCTTCTCGATCCCCCCGCAGCTGTCCTTGCGGACGGTCGCGAGCGCCGTGCCGCGCCCGTGGTGGTGGTACGACTTCCTCACCACCCCGCGGCTGGAGTTCGCCTCCCTGTCCTCGACCGGCGGCACGGTCGGGGAGCTCCTCGACTCCGCGATGGACCCGTCGGTCACCGACGCGGACCTCGCGACGATCCGCGGGATGTGGCCCGGGCGCCTCGTTGTCAAGGGCGTCCAGACCGTCGCGGACGCCCGCCGGCTCGTCGATCTCGGCGTCGACGGGATCGTCCTGTCCAACCACGGCGGGCGCCAGCTGGACCGCGCACCCGTGCCCTTCCACCTCCTGCCCGACGTCGTGCGCGAGGTCGGCGCACACACCGAGGTCGCGCTGGACACCGGGATCATGAACGGCGCCGACGTCGTCGCCTCGGTCGCCCTGGGGGCTCGCTTCACGCTCGTGGGCCGGGCCTACCTCTACGGCCTCATGGCCGGTGGGCAGGAGGGCGTCGCGCGCGCCATCGAGATCCTGTCCGGGCAGGTGGCACGCACGATGCGGCTCCTGCAGGTCGCCTCGCTCGAGGAGCTCGGGCCCCAGCACGTCACCCAGCTCCAGCGACTGGTGCCCCGGCCCCGCCCGTAGGCCTCAGCGACGGCGGCCGGTGCGCCGGCGCAACCGGCCGAGCAGACCCCGCCGCCCGTCGGGGTGCACGCGGGCGAGCGGCCGGCCCCTGGCGCTCCCGGCGGGCGGGACGTCGAGCTCGAGGTCGGCGACGACGGCGAGGTCCGGCCGCTCCTCCGGCGCGCCGACCACCCGCCCCCCGAGCCAGGCGGTGCGCAGCTGCCCGCCGTCGATCTCGAGCACCGCGAGGTTGTTGTCGAACCACGGACCGGCGATCCCGTGCCAGCGCCACGGCGGCTCGGGCAGGCGCGCCAGCCGGGAGAGGAGCGCGCCCAGCGGCCGGGCCCCGTGCGAGCCGAGCGCCGCGACGGCACGCAGCGCCCGGGGCAGCGGGTTGCGGATGGGGGAGCACACGAGCTGGAGCATCCGTGAGCCGGACGCGCGGTCCACCTCGGTGATGTAGGAGAAGTGGACGTCACCGGACAGGAAGAGCACCGACGACGGCGGGGCCCCGCGCCGTCCGTCGGCGACCTCGGTCACCATGCGCGCCACCGCGGCGAAGGACCGGCTGAAGGCGCCCCAGTGCTCGAGGTCGAGCTCCTGGCGCAGCCACTCCCCGGCCGTCGCGAGCCGGCGCCCGAGCCTTCCCCCGGCGAGCGCCTCGTCCAGCGCCTCGACGCGGTGCAGGCCCATCGGCAGGAGGAAGGGCAGGGACGTCGCGACCAGCAGGTGCTCGACGCCGCCGGTCAGCTGGTCGTCCAGCCACCTCATCTCCGCGTCGTCGAGCATGGACCGGCGAGCCGGGTCGAGCTCCCGCGCCGCCCGCGAGTCGACGACCACCAGCCGCGAGCCGCCCAGCGGGTGGGTGTAGCTCCACCGGTAGCTCTCCGGCTCCCGGTCGGCGCGCTCGGCGAAGGCATCGACGGCGTCGCTGAGGTCGACCTCCTCCGCGGGCGCTGCGGCTCGGCGACGCTGCAGCTCGACCCACAGCGGGTCCTCCTCCCGTTCGGCGGCGGACAGGTTCCCCAGGTGCTGGTAGACCCAGTACGAGCCGAGCGCGGCGACGATCCGCCCGTGCCACCAGGTCGTCGCCTCCATCTGCCGGCGCCAGGTGAGGGAGGTGTTCCAGTCGTCACGCACGTCGTGGTCGTCGAAGATCATGAGCGTCGGCAGCCGGGACAGCAGCCAGCGCAGGGCCGGCTCACCCCAGGCGAGGCGGTAGAGGTGGGCGTACTCCTCGAAGTCCGCCAGCTCGTCGCCCGGCTCCTCGGTGATGTCCCGGCGCGCCTCGATGAACTCGCGCATCTCGGCCGACGTCGCGTCGGCGTAGACCTGGTCACCGAGGAGCAGGAGGAGGTCCGGTGCCTGCCCGAGCGGCCCCACCTCGCCGTCGGCCAGGGCGAGCGCGTAGGTGCGTAAGGCGTCCACGCCGTGGGTGAGGTGGTGGACGTCGTCGTGCGGGACGCTCGTGCGGCACGAGCCGAAGGCCAGCCGCACCGGGCCGTCGTCGGCCCGGGCCGACAGCGTGCTCGCGGGGAAGGGGGTGTCGGGAGCGGGCCAGGCGACGACGTCGTCGACGAGGACCTCGTACGCGACCCTGCCTCCGCGACGCAGGCCGGTCACCTCGACGAGTGCGTAGTGGTGGCCGTGGACGGCGAAGGTCGGGGCGGACCAGGTCCCACCGCCGTCCGTCAGGCGCACGGTGGCCGTGGCCGCGCGGGCGGTCTCCACCCACACCGCGGCCGAGGTGCCCTCGACGCGGCGGACCATCGGGCCCAGCACGAGCTCTGCTGCCATGGGAGCAGTGTGCTCGCGCGGGGGCGCCCGCGTTGCCCGATCGGGCCCTGTGCGTGGCTGCCCTCGGGCTCTACCATCGAGCCAGCGCCGGCAGGGCGCCGGCCGTTGGACGGGGAGGTCCTTCATGACTGGTCGAGTGGTCCACTTCGAGATCCCCTTCGAGGACAAGGACCGTGCCAAACGCTTCTACAGCGACGTCTTCCACTGGCAGGTGGAGGAGATGCCCGAGCTCGACTACGTCGGCGTGCAGACCGGCCCCACGGGCGAGGACGGCATGGCGACCGAGCCCGGCTACATCGGCGGTGGGATGACAACCCGCGGCGGGTCGAACACCGCCACCGTCGTCGTCCTGGACAGCAAGGACATCGACGCGGACCTGGCCCGGGTGGAGTCCCACGGCGGTGAGGTGGTCCAGCCGCGCACGCCGATCGGCACCATGGGCTTCGCGGCGTACTTCAAGGACTGCGAGGGCAACGTCGTCGGCCTGTGGCAGAGCGCCTGACCTCGTCTCACAGGAGGAGGGTCGTGGCCGTGTAGGGAGGAGGGTCGTGGCCGTGTAGCCGGCGGCTGTCGCCGTCAGCGCGAACGCGGGCACGTACGCGGCGAGCGGGTCGCGCGCCCGGGCGTGGGCGACGAAGGCGCCGACCATGAGGAGGAGGACGCCGGCCCCCGCCGCGACACCGGCCCACCGCACCCAGACGCCGACGACGATCCCGACGGCGCCGGCCAGCTCGAGCACGCCGACGGCCCGGTACAGCGGCCACGGCACCCGCAGGTCGTCCGCGACGGCGCGCATGAACCGCTGGCCCGTCACCGTGCTCAACCCGGCGACGAGCACGATGACGCTCGAGAGCACGGCCAGGACGATACGGGCGGTCTCCACGCGGCGAGCCTGCCTCACGGGCCTGCGGGCGACCAGCGGGAGCGACCGGCACCATGGGCGCGTACCGGTCGCCGGTGCCGCCGGACCAGCCGTCCGTGACGGCTGTCACAGGCCCCGGTTAGGGTGCCTCATGGCCCTGATCCCCGAGAAGCTCCGCCTCGCCGTCACCCGCACGAGCCCTGCCGACTCCGCTCCCGACTGGGTCGTCCTCGACCTCCACGGCAGCTACCCCACGCACGCGCCGGCAGGTGCGGCCGCGGCGCTGCTCCAGCGCGACGAGACCTTCGAGGCGCTCACCGAGCGGCTGGAGAGGCTCGGGCGGGCGGACTGGCTGTCCGGCGTCCTCGTGCGTGTGGGGGAGCTCCACGTGGGGCTGAGCACCGCACGTGCCCTGGGCGCGGCGCTCGGCCGGCTTGCCGCTCGCACGCGCGTCGTCGGCTACGTCCCGCAGGTCTCGATGCGCACGCTCCTCGTCACCGCCCAGGCGAGCGAGGTCGTCGTGCCGGAGTCGGCCGAGGTGTCGCTGCCCGGCTTCGCGGCCGAGCAGGTCTTCCTCGGAGCGTTCCTCGCCAAGCACGGCGTCAGCTTCGAGAACCTGCGCATCCGCGAGTACAAGTCCGCGCTCACGTCCTTCTCCGAGGACCGCATGGACGAGTACGAGCGGGAGCAGCTCACCGCCTACCTCGACTCCGCCGAGCGGACCTGGCTCGCCGCCGTGGCCGACGGCGCGGACGCCACCGCCGTCCTCGGTGCAGGCTTCACCAGCGCGGCGGAGCTGCTCGCCGCCGGGCTCGTCAGCCGGGTCGCGTACGACGACGAGATCGTCACCGTCGTCGACCACCACTGGCCGCGTGCCCTCGAGCTGCTCCTGCCCGACCTCTCGGTCCGCAGGGCCGCGAAGAGGGCCGACGGCGTGGCGGTCGTGCCCGTGGTCGGCGCCATCGTCTCCGGCAGGTCGCGCAGCACCCCGCCGCTGCCTCTCCTCCCCGGGCCGACGGCGGGCTCGGAGACCGTCGTCACCGCCCTGCGCCGCGCCGAGCGCGACAAGCACGTCAAGGCCCTCGTCCTGTGGGTCGACTCCCCGGGTGGCTCCGCGCTCGCGTCCGACGTCATCGGCCGCGCCGTCGCCCGCTGCACCAAGCCCGTCGTCGCCGTCATGGGCGAGGTTGCCGCGTCCGGGGGTTACTACGTCCTCACCCACGCCGACCACGTCGTCGCCGACCCGTACACGATCACCGGGAGCATCGGCGTCGTCGTCGGCAAGCCCGTCCTCGCCCGGCTCGACGAGCGTCAGGGCCTCAACCCGCAGACCGTCGGCCGGGAGGCCGCCCTCTTCGCCAGCCCGCACCGCCACTTCACCCCGGAGCAGCGGGCGTGGGCGGAGAAGATGATGGAGGAGGTCTATGCGCGCTTCGTCGACCGGGTGGCCACCGGACGCGAGCTGAGCCGGGAGCGGGTGGACGAGATCGGCCGCGGGCGGATCTGGAGCGGCCAGGACGCCGCGGGCCTCGGCCTCGTCGACGAGCTCGGTGACCTGCACGCCGGCATCGCGGCGGCCCGCCGCCTGGCTCGTCTGGAGGAGGACGCACCCGTGCGCACCGTCTCCGCGGGGCTCACGCTGCCCGGCCTCCCGAGCTTCGCCACGCAGCCCGCCGGAGCCGTGGAGAGGCTGTGGCCCTTCGGCTCGGAGACGGTCCTCACCTGGTTCGACCGGTCCGTACGGGTCCGCTGAGGGAAGGGGACCGCGATGAGGCGGCAGTCGGCGGCCGCGCTGGGGCCACCATCCCGAGGGCTGTCGAAACCGGACCTCCCCGTTCGTCCAGAGGGTGAGCGCGCCGGTCGGGCCGGTGCGCCGGACAACCGAGGAGACGAGAGATGAGCCAGTACCTGCTCAGCATCTACCAGCCCTACGGCGAGACGATGGCGGAGTTCCCCGACGCGGAGTTCCTCGAGCCGATCCTCCGCGAGGTGAGCGACCTCAAGGAGGACATGCACCGCCAGGGCGTGTGGGTCTTCGACGGCGGGCTGCACGCCCCCACGACGGCCACCGTGCTGCGGCCGCAGGGCGGGGACGTCGTCACCACGGACGGGCCCTTCGCCGAGGCGAAGGAGCACCTCGGCGGCCTCACCGTCATCGACGTGGAGGACCTCGACGCCGCGCTCGGCTGGGGTGAGCGCCTGGCACGGGCGACCGCCCTGCCCGTCGAGGTGCGGCCCTTCCAGTAGGACGGCCATGGTCACCGCAGCGGACGTCGAGCGGGTCTTTCGCGCCGAGTACGGCCGCGTCGTGGCCATCCTGGTCCGCGCCTTCGGGGACATCGACCTCGCCGAGGACGCGGCCCAGGAGGCCTTCGCCGCTGCCGTCGCCCGCTGGCCCACCGACGGCCTCCCGCCCAGCCCGGCCGGGTGGCTCGTCACCACCGCACGTCGCCGCGTCGTCGACCGGCTGCGGCGCGAGGCGAGGGGCCGGGACAAGCTGGCGGAGGCGGCGCTGCTCCACGTGGCCGACGACGCCGAGGAGGCGGGTCCCGTGCCCGACGAGCGCCTGCGGCTCGTCCTCACCTGCTGCCACCCCGCCCTGTCCCGCGAGGCACAGGTGGCCCTCACGCTCAAGCTGCTCGGCGGGCTGAGCACCGCCGAGATCGCCAGGGCCTTCCTTGTCCGTGAGACCGCGATGGCGCAACGGCTGGTGCGGGCCAAGGCGAAGATCCGCGCGGCGCGTATCCCGTACCGCGTGCCCACCGAGGAGGAGCTGCCGGGCCGGCTGCAGGCCGTGCTCACCGTCGTCTACCTCGTCTTCAACGAGGGCTACACCGCGACCAGCGGCGAGCACCTCGTGCGCGGAGAGCTGTGCGCCGAGGCGGTCCGGCTCGGCCGGGTCCTCCTCGAGCTCCTGCCCGACGAGCCGGAGGTGCGGGGACTGCTCGCCCTCATGCTCCTGACCCAGGCGCGGCGGGCGGCGCGGGACGACGGCGCCGGCGCGCTCGTGCCGCTGCCCGCGCAGGACCGCAGCCGCTGGGACCGCACGCTCGTGGCCGAGGGGCAGCGCCTGGTGCGCGAGTGCCTGCGGGCCGGCCGGCCCGGGCCCTACCAGCTGCAGGCCGCCGTCGCCGCCGTCCACAGCGACGCCGTGACCGCCGCGGACACCGACTGGCGGCAGATCCTCGCGCTCTACGACCGGCTCCTCGCCACGAGCCCGACGCCGGTCGTCGCGCTCAACCGGGCGGTGGCGGTGGCAGAGGTCCACGGTCCCGCACCGGCGCTGGAGCTCCTCGAGGGTCTGGACCTCGCGGGGTACCACCCGTTCCACGCGGTGCGCGCCGAGCTGCTCCGGCGTCTGGGGCGTGCAGCGGAGGCCGCCGAGGAGTACGCGGCGGCGGTCCGGCACACCGCCAACACGGTCGAGCAGTCCCACCTGCGGGCCCGGCTCGCCTCACTGGGGCGCGGTGGCTGACGCTGGTCTGCGCACACGTCCCACCGAGCACCTCCCACGCGACAGGTGTCCCGGCGTGTCGGCCGCGTGTCGCGGACGTCGGTGCACATCACGGGCACCGCGCGCGGCGTCGGCGGCTCAGCGGCCCTTCCGCGGCCCGGGCCCGCCCCGCCGGCGTGCGCCGCCTGCCCCGCGCCCCCTGCCGGGCCCCGGGCGTCTGGCCTCCGGGCGCGCGCCGCTGTCGGTCGGTCGGGCGTCGGCGGGCCGCGCGTCGGGCTGTCGGGAGCTGCGCTCGGTGCGCCCGCGGACGATCCCGACGAAGGTCTCCACCCGCGGGTCCGCGTTGTCCGTGCGCCAGGCGAGGCCCACCTGCGTCGTCGCCACCCCGGTGACCGGGACGGCGCGCACGTCCTTGCGCTGGTGCAGCCGCGCCACCGACATCGGCAGCACGAGGATCCCGGCCCCGCTCGCGGCAACCTCCACCGCCTGCGCGACCGTCATGGGCGGCGGCTCCACCCGGCGGCCCTCGCGCACCTCCTCGGCGACGGCGGCCCACTCCGGGCACGCGGCGGCGTCCTGGAGGAGGTGCTCGGCGGCGAGGTCGGCGACGTCGACCTCGTCGAAGGTGGTGACCGGGTGGTCCTTGCCGGCCACGACCACCGGCAGCTCCTCGTAGAGCGGGATGAGGTGGAGCCCGTCACGGTCCAGCGGGAGCCGGACGAAGCACATGTCGAGCTCGCCCTCCGCGAGCAGCCGGCGCTGGTCCTCCGGCTCCACCAGGCGCGGCGCGAGCGGGGAGTCGGGCAGCCGCTCCTCCCACCGGGTGAACCACTTGCCCGGGCTGACGCCGGGCGCGAAGCCGACACGGAAGGGCTCGGCCATGACAGCTCCTCGGGACTCGGGTGAGTGGCGCGGGTCGAGACTATCGGCCGATACGCTGGCGCCATGGCCAAGCCGCAGATGCTCAAGCCCCTGACCGCCGCTCGCAAGCTCGGGGTGCTTCTCTCCGCGACCCCTCCGGAGTTCCAGGCAGGGGACATCTCCCGCGACGAGCTCAACGCGCTGCAGGCCGACCCGCCGGAGTGGCTCGCGGAGCTGCGCCGCAACGGCCCGCACCCGCGCCAGGAGGTCGCCCGCCGGCTCGGCGTGTCCACCTCCGGCCTCGCCCGCGCCGGCGTCACCGAGCCGCTCACCACGGACGAGATCAAGGCACTGCTCGACGAGCCGCCCGCCTGGCTCAACGAGGAGCGGGTCACCCTCAACCGGGTGCGTGCCGAGGAGGCCCGCCTCGCCGAGCGCCGCGCCGCGGAGGAGTCCGCGGGCTGAGCGCGCTCAGGCGTCCCAGCGGAAGGCGCGGGTCGCGAGCACGCCGCCCAGCACCGCCCAGGCGGCCAGCACGGCGAGGCCCACGAGGTCGACCGTCCCGTCGGTGAGCAGCGCGCGCAGCGCCTCGCCGAGAGCACCCGGCGGCAGGAACGCCAGGGCGGTGGCGACCGCGCCCGGGAGCATGTCGAGCGGCAGCACGAGCCCGCCGCTCACGACCATGAGGACGAACAGCAGGTTCGCGATGGCGAGGACCGCCTCGGGCCGCAGCGTCCCACCGACGAGCATGGCGAAGCTCACGAAGACCCCGGTCCCCACGACCATGAGCGCGGCGGCGCCGGCCACCTGGACGAGGTCGAGCCCGTCGGGGCGCCAGCCCACCGCCAGCCCGATGGCCCCCAGCAGCACCGTCTGCACGACGAGGACGACGAGCACCGCCCCGAGCTTGCCCGCGAGCAGCCCCCGCTGCCCGAGCGGCGTCGTCGCGAGCATACGGAGCACGCCCCAGCGCCGGTCGAAGGCCACGGCGATCGCCTGGGAGGTGAAGGACGAGGCCACCGCCATCGCCAGGGCGCTGCCGAGGGCGGCGTGCTCCCGCGGCCCGGGCAGCGGCACAAGGTCGGTCGTCGCGAGGGCGACGAGGGCGATGGCGGGCAGCAGCAGCGTGAGGAGGAGCTGCTCCCCGTTGCGCAGGACCGCAAGGGTCTCGAACCGGGTCTGGGCGAGGACCCGGCGGCTGGCGGCGCTCACGCCGCGTCCGCCCGCAGCTCGCGGCCGGTGAGGGAGAGGAACGCGTCCTCGAGGGTGGGCCGGGTGAGGGCGACCTCGGCCGCCCCGTGGCCGGTGTCGGCCAGCGCACGGGCGACGACGGCGAGGGCCGCCGCGTCCACCCGCGCACCGCGCACGACGACGCCCGTCCCCTCCGCGGACGTGTCCAGCCCGGTGTGGTCGGACAGCTCGGCGAGGACGTCGGCCGCGAGCGCCGCGGCGGGCGTGCCGGGTGGGGGAGTGATGCGCACCTGGGGCGCACCCCGCAGCTCGGCGGGGCGCCCGGCGGCGACGGTGGCACCGCGGTCGACGACGACGACGTGGTCGGCCAGCTCCTCCACCTCCGACATGAGGTGGGTGGTGAGGACCATCGAGGTGCCGGCGGCGCGCAGCTCGCGCACGAGGTCCCACACGGCCAGCCGCGCCTGGGGGTCCAGGCCCGCGGTCGGCTCGTCGAGGAAGACGAGCTCGGGCTCCCCGACGATCGCGCAGGCGAGCGCCAGGCGCTGGCGCTGCCCACCGGACAGGTGACGGACCCGGGTGCGGGAGACCGCCGACAGGCCGAGCCGCTCGAGGAGCGGCCCGGCGGCCTCGGGACGGTCGTGGAGGCTCGCGACGTGCCGGAGCACCGCCCCGGCGTGCGGGGCCATGGGCAGGCCCCCCTCCTGGAGCATGACGCCCACCCGGTGGCGGAGCTCGGCGGCGTTCTCCGGTCGGGAACGATCCAGCCCGAGCACCTCGACCCGTCCGCCGTCGGGGCGGCGCAGCCCCTCGCAGCACTCGATCGTCGTCGTCTTCCCGGCCCCGTTGGGGCCGAGCACGGCGGTGAGCTCCCCGCGGGCCGCCCGCAGGCCGAGCCCGGAGACGACCTCCCGGTCGCCGTAGCGCTTGCGCAGGCCGTCGACGAGGAGGGCGGGGGAGTCCGTCAGCACGCGGCCCAGCCTAACCGCGCGGCGGCGCGCCTCCGGGCCCCGGCCGGGAGGCGTGACAACCCCCACGGTGAGGTATGCCTTCCTTGCCGGGAAGCATTTCGGCAACGAGACTGTTCCCTAATGTGACGGCGCGCCCCAGGCGTGCCTCCCACCCACCGGAGAGAAGGAGGAGCGAGCCGTGAGCGAGACCAGCGTCGAGTCTGCGACGCACGACCGCGTGCTCCGCCTCGTCGTCGAGCACGGCCCCGTCAGCGCCGCCGAGCTCGCCCGCCTCCTCACCCTCACCCCGGCCGGCGTCCGGCGCCACATCGCCGCCCTCGAGCGGGACGAGCGCATCGTCGTCCACGAGCCCTCCGGCCCCGGCCAGCGCCGTCGCGGACGCCCCGCGCGCTACTACGTCGCCACCGAGGCCGGGCGCTCGGGCCTGTCCCAGGCCTACTCCGACCTCGCCACCCACGCTCTGCAGTTCATCGGTGACGTCGCCGGGCCGGACGCCGTCGACCACTTCGCCAACCAGCGGGTGAGCGGCCTGGAGGAGCGCTACGCGCCCGTGGTCGAGGCCGCGGGCGAGGACGTCGCCGACCGTGCCCGCGCCCTGGCCGGTGCCCTCACCCAGGACGGCTACGCCGCCACCGTCCGCTCCGTGGGTCCCCGCGGGATGGCGGTCCAGCTGTGCCAGGGCAACTGCCCGGTCCTGGCCGTCGCCGAGTCCTACCACCAGCTGTGCGACGCGGAGACACGCGCGTTCTCGCGCCTCCTCGGCGTCCACGTCCAGCGGCTGGCTACGCTGGCCGGCGGCGAGCACGTCTGCACCACCCACATCCCCACAACTGTCCCCACCGGCCGGCCGAGCACCACCCCGTCACCGCACGGTGACGAGACGGAAGGAAACTGATGACGAGTACGACCGACACCCCCATGACCCAGGACGAGACGATCGCCTCGATTGGGAACTACCGGTTCGGGTGGCACGACAAGGACGACGCCGGAGCCACCGCGCGTCGTGGCCTGAACGAGGACGTCGTGCGCAACATCTCCGAGCTGAAGGACGAGCCGGAGTGGATGCTCAAGCGCCGCACGCGCGCGCTCAGCCTCTTCGACAAGAAGCCCATGCCGAACTGGGGCGCCGACCTCTCCGACATCGACTTCGACAACATCAAGTACTTCGTCCGGTCGACCGAGAAGCAGGCCACCAGCTGGGAGGACCTGCCCGAGGACATCAAGAACACCTACGACCGCCTGGGCATCCCGGAGGCCGAGAAGCAGCGTCTCGTCGCCGGCGTCGCGGCCCAGTACGAGTCCGAGGTCGTCTACCACCAGATCCGCGAGGACCTCGAGCAGCAGGGCGTCATCTTCCTCGACACCGACACCGCGCTCAAGGAGCACCCGGAGATCTTCGAGGAGTACTTCGGGACCGTCATCCCCTCCGGTGACAACAAGTTCGCCGCGCTCAACACGGCGGTGTGGTCCGGTGGCTCCTTCGTCTACGTCCCCAAGGGCGTCCACGTCGAGATCCCGCTCCAGGCCTACTTCCGCATTAACACCGAGAACATGGGCCAGTTCGAGCGGACGCTGATCATCGCCGACGAGGGCTCCTACGTGCACTACGTCGAGGGCTGCACCGCCCCGATCTACCAGAGCGACTCGCTGCATTCCGCCGTCGTCGAGATCATCGTCAAGAAGGACGCCCGCGTCCGCTACACGACGATCCAGAACTGGTCGAACAACGTCTACAACCTCGTCACCAAGCGGGCGACCGTCGAGCAGGGCGGCACCATGGAGTGGATCGACGGCAACATCGGCTCCAAGGTGACGATGAAGTACCCGGCCGTCTACCTCATGGGCGAGCACGCCAAGGGCGAGACCCTCTCCATCGCCTTCGCCGGCGAGGGCCAGCACCAGGACACCGGCTCGAAGATGGTCCACATGGCGCCGCACACGTCGTCCTCGATCGTCTCCAAGTCCGTGGCCCGCGGCGGTGGCCGCGCCTCCTACCGCGGCCTGGTCCAGGTGCTCGAGGGTGCCACGCAGTCCAAGTCCACCGTGCTGTGCGACGCGCTCCTCGTCGACCTCGTCTCCCGCTCCGACACCTACCCGTACGTCGACGTCCGCGTCGACGACGTCGAGATGGGCCACGAGGCCACCGTCTCCAAGGTGAGCGCCGACCAGCTCTTCTACCTCATGTCGCGCGGCATGGAGGAGCCCGAGGCCATGGCGATGATCGTCCGCGGCTTCGTCGAGCCGATCGCGCGCGAGCTGCCCATGGAGTACGCCCTCGAGCTCAACCGCCTCATCGAGCTCCAGATGGAAGGGGCGGTGGGCTGATGACCGCGACGACCGACACGACCAAGGGGACGACTGACAACCAGATGAAGACCGACCACACCCGCGCCACCACGGACGCCGCCCACACCCACGGTGGCGGCACCGTCCCGGAGGCCTCCCGCGCCGACCGCGCCACCTCCTTCGAGCTGTCCGACTTCCCGGTGCCCACCGGGCGCGAGGAGGACTGGCGCTTCACGCCCGTCGACCGCCTCCAGCAGTTCTTCGCCGGCGAGCTCGCCGGCGCCGCCCCCGACGTCACCGTCGAGGCCGCCGACGGCGTCACCGTCGAGCATGTGGGCCGCGAGGACTCCCGGCTCGGCCGGATCGGCGCCCCCGGCGACCGCACCGCGGCCGCCGCCTGGGCCTCCTTCACCGAGGCGCTCGTCGTCACCGTGCCGAGGAACCACGCGGCCGGCGGGCACACGATGATCACGGTCGACGGCACCGGTGCGGAGGGCGTCGCGGCGCAGCACCTGCTCGTGCGCGCCGAGGAGAGCAGCGAG
The DNA here is from genome assembly GCF_009193135.1 of Georgenia satyanarayanai. Lineage (GTDB taxonomy): Bacteria > Actinomycetota > Actinomycetes > Actinomycetales > Actinomycetaceae > Oceanitalea > Oceanitalea satyanarayanai. Next base: position 268,775 of record NZ_VUKC01000003.1, on the reverse strand, counting down.
GCGATCGTCGTCCTGGACCACCGCGGCACCGCGAACCTCGCCCAGACCGTCGAGGTCGACGTCGCCGACAACGCGCGGCTGACGGTCGTCAGCGTCCAGGACTGGGAGGACGGCGCGATCCACCTGACGGCGCACCGCTCCCGCATCGGCCGCGACGCCAACCTCAAGCACATCGTCGTCACCCTCGGCGGCGACGTCGTGCGCGTGACCCCGGACGCCGCGTTCGCGGGCCCCGGGGGCAACGTCGAGATGCTCGGTCTCTACTTCGCCGACGCCGGCCAGCACCAGGAGCACCGTCTCTTCGTCGACCACAACGAGCCGAGCTGCGTCTCCCGGGTCACCTACAAGGGTGCGCTCCAGGGCAAGGACGCCCACTCGGTGTGGATCGGTGACGTCCTCATCCGCGTCGCGGCCGAGGGCACCGACACCTACGAGCTCAACCGCAACCTCGTCCTCACGGAGGGGGCGCGCGCCGACTCGGTGCCGAACCTCGAGATCGAGACCGGTGAGATCGAGGGGGCCGGGCACGCCAGTGCCACCGGTCGCTTCGACGACGAGCAGCTGTTCTACCTGCGCTCGCGCGGTGTCCCGGAGGCCGAGGCCCGCCGCCTCGTCGTCCGCGGCTTCTTCGCCGAGCTCATCGCCCAGATCGGTGTCCCGCTCGTCTCCGAGCGCCTCATGGACGCCATCGAGGCCGAGCTCGACCGCACGATGGAGAACGCCACGGCATGAGCGCCCAGTACGTGTGCGACACCGGGGACCTCGAGCCCGGTGAGGCGATGCGCGTGGACATCGAGGACGCGGACGGCCGGCCCGTGCCGGTCTCCGTCGTCCGCGACCACGACGGGCAGTACCACGCCATCTCCGACACCTGCTCCCACGGCCAGGTGAGCCTCTCGGACGGGGAGGTGGAGGACGGCGCGATCGAGTGCTGGCTCCACGGCTCCAGCTTCGACCTGCGCACCGGCAAGCCGCTGAGCCTGCCGGCCACCCAGCCCGTGCCCGTCTACCCCGTCTCCGTCGAGGGCGACTCCGTGCTCGTCGACGTCACCACGACCGTCGCAGCCAACGCCTGACCTGCCGAAACTTGAAGGAAGAGAACCTGAATGTCCACGCTTGAGATCAAGAACCTCCACGTCAACGTCGAGACCAACGACGGCCCCAAGCAGATCCTCAAGGGCGCGACCCTCACCATCAACAGCGGTGAGATCCACGCGATCATGGGCCCCAACGGCTCGGGCAAGTCGACCCTCGCCTACGCCGTCGCCGGCCACCCCAAGTACGAGGTCACCGAGGGCGAGATCCTCCTGGACGGCGAGGACGTCCTGGAGATGAGCGTCGACGAGCGCGCCCGCGCGGGCCTGTTCCTCGCCATGCAGTACCCGGTCGAGGTCCCCGGCGTCACCGTCTCCAACTTCCTGCGCACCGCCAAGACCGCCATCGACGGCGAGGCCCCCGCCCTGCGGACCTGGGTCAAGGACGTCAACGCGGCCATGGACAAGCTGAAGATGGACCCGGTCTTCGCCCAGCGCGACGTCAACTCCGGCTTCTCCGGCGGCGAGAAGAAGCGCCACGAGATCCTCCAGATGGAGCTCCTGCGCCCGAAGTTCGCCGTCCTCGACGAGACCGACTCCGGCCTCGACGTCGACGCGCTGCGGATCGTGGCCGAGGGTGTCAACCGCGTCCACTCCGAGACCGACGCCGGCTTCCTCCTCATCACCCACTACACGCGGGTGCTGCAGTACATCAAGCCCGACTACGTCCACGTCTTCGTGGGCGGCCGCGTCGCCGAGGAGGGTGGCCCCGAGCTGGCCGACCGCCTCGAGGCCGAGGGCTACGACAAGTACGTGACGGCCGCGGTCTGAACCGCACCGGAAGGACAGAGATGAGTGCACCGGTCACCACCGGCCCGGGCGCGCTGAGCGCGGCCGAGCTGGCGGCCGTGCGCGCCGACTTCCCGATCCTGGGCAGGACGACCCGTAGCGGCCGGCCGCTGGTCTACCTCGACTCGGCGGCCACCTCCCAGAAGCCCCAGTGCGTCATCGACGCCGAGCAGGACTTCTACGAGCAGCGCAACGCCGCGGTCCACCGCGGCGCGCACCAGCTCGCCGAGGAGGCCACCGAGGCCTACGAGCAGGCCCGGGCGGCCGTCGCGGCCTTCGTCGGTGTCGCCACCGACGAGATCGTGTGGACGAAGAACGCCACCGAGGGGATCAACCTCGTCGCGTACGCGATGTCCAACGCGAGCCTCGGCCGGGGTGGGGAGCGCGCGGTGGAGCGCTTCGCGCTGCGTGCCGGTGACGAGATCGTCGTCACCGAGGCCGAGCACCACGCCAACCTCGTCCCGTGGCAGGAGCTGTGCGCCCGCACCGGCGCCACCCTGCGCTGGATCGGCCTGACCGACGAGGGCCGGCTCGACGCCGACACCTTCGACGTCATCGGTGAGCGCACCCGGCTCGTGGCCCTCACGCACGCCTCCAACGTCACCGGCGCGCTGAGCCCGGTGGCGGAGGTCGTGCGCCGGGCGCGCGCGGCCGGCGCGCTCGTCCTGCTCGACGCCTGCCAGAGCGTGCCCCACCTCCCGGTGGACCTCCGCGCCCTGGACGTCGACTTCGCCGTGTTCTCCGGCCACAAGATGCTCGGGCCGACCGGGGTCGGGGGCCTCTACGGCAAGCGCGAGCTGCTCGCCGCGATGCCGCCCTTCCTCACCGGCGGCTCGATGGTCCAGGTCGTCACCATGGAGGGCACCACCTACGCCGACGCCCCGCAGCGCTTCGAGGCCGGCACACAGATGGTGTCCCAGACCGTGGGGCTGCGCGCCGCGGTCGACTACCTCGCCGAGCTGGGGATGGACGCCGTCGCCGCCCACGAGCACACGCTCACCGAGCGGCTGCTCGCCGGCATCTCCTCGGTGCCCGGCGTGCGGGTCCTCGGCCCGCGGGACGCGGCCGACCGGCTCGCCGTCGTCGCCTTCTCCGTCGACGGCGTGCACCCGCACGACGTCGGCCAGGTGCTCGACAACGCGGGCGTCGCCGTCCGCGTGGGCCACCACTGCGCCCAGCCGGTGCACCAGCGGCTCGGGGTGCACGCCTCGGCCCGCGTGTCCGCGTCCATCTACACCACCGAGCAGGAGATCGACGTCTTCGTCGAGGAGCTCGGCAAGGTGCGGCACTTCTTCGGAGTCGATCATGGCTGACCCGATGGAACAGCTCTACCAGCAGGTCATCCTCGACCACTCCCGTGCCCGGCACGGGGCGGGCGAGCTCGACCCGTACGACGCCGAGTCCTTCCAGGTGAACCCCACCTGCGGGGACCAGGTGACCCTGCGGGTCCGCCTCGCCCACGACGACGGCGGCCCCCGGGTCGACGAGGTCGGCTGGGTCGGTCAGGGCTGCTCGATCTCCCAGGCCTCGCTGTCCGTGCTCAACGACCTCGTCGTGGGCCGCACCGTCCACGAGGTCGACACGATCAACGAGACCTTCCGCGAGCTCATGCACGGCCGCGGGGTCGAGCTGCCCGAGGAGAAGCAGGACACGCTGGGGGACGCGAGCGCGTTCACCGGGGTGGCGAAGTACCCGGCGCGCATCAAGTGCGCCCTGCTCGGGTGGATGGCGCTGCGTGACGCCCTCGCCCACGCACTGACCAGCGCGCCCGCCACACAGGAGGAGGACCGATGAGTGACACCACGACCAACCCGTCACCGACGACCGCTGCGGACGTCGAGGAGGCGATGCGGGACGTCATCGACCCCGAGCTCGGCATCAACGTCGTGGACCTCGGGCTCGTCTACGGCGTGACCGTGGACCAGCACAACAACGCGGTCATCGACATGACGCTCACCTCGGCGGCCTGCCCGCTGACCGATGTCATCGAGGACCAGTCCGCCCAGGCCCTGGACGGTCTCGTCAACGACATGCGAATCAACTGGGTCTGGATGCCGCCGTGGGGCCCGGAGAAGATCACCCCCGACGGCCGCGAGCAGCTGCGCGCCCTCGGCTTCAACGTCTGAGCCGCCCGTCCACCGAGAGCCGGATCCCTCCGCCGAGGGGTCCGGCTCTCGGCGTCCGGGCCGTGGTGCCGTCGAGACCGGGCCTCACAGGTCCTAGGTCCCTTGTGCCCGCTGTCGTGCCGCCGGATCATGGGAAGCGTCGCAACCGAAGGCGACGCCGCCCGGCGCGCCGAGCGACAGGAGGCGACCGACATGGATTTCTGGGCTTCCTTCTGGGACATCATCTGGTGGTTCCTGTGGGCGTTCTTCTTCATCGCCTACCTCTTCGCGCTGTTCTCGATCATCACGGACCTGTTCCGGGACCGCGCGATGAGCGGCTGGGGGAAGGCCGTCTGGCTGGTCTTCCTCCTCGTCCTGCCCCTGGTGACCGCGCTCGTGTACCTCATCGCGCGCGGCAGCGGGATGGCCGAACGCAGCGCCGAGGCGAGCCGTGGTGCACGGCAGCAGGCCGAGGCGTACATCCGTGACGTCGCGGGCTCCAGCCCGGCGGAGGAGATCTCCCGGGCGAAGGCGTTGCTGGACTCCGGCGCGATCAGCCGTGCGGAGTTCGACCACCTGAAGAGCAGGGCTCTGTCCACGGCGAGCGCACCAGCCCGCACGGACGGCACGGCCCGAGTCTGACGGCGGTGGACCGATGGTCACGTTGCTGATTCGCGGTGCGATCTTCCTGGCATCGGCAGCGCTCGGGCTGCTGGTGGCGTCCTGGCTGCTCAAGGACACGTTCCGACTCTCGGCGTCCGGCTTCGTCGTCGCCGTCGTCGTGTTCGCCGTCGCGCAGAGCGTCCTCGCGCCGTTCATCGCCAAGGCGGCGGCGCGGTACGCCCCGGCGTTCCTCGGCGGCATCGGTCTCGTCTCCACGTTCGTGGCGCTGCTCGTCGCGTCCCTCGTGGGTGGCGGGCTCACGATCTCGGGTGCGCAGGGCTGGATCCTCGGGGCCGTGGTGGTCTGGCTGGTGACGGCGGTCGCCACCCTCGTCCTGCCGATGGCGCTGCTGCGCGGCCGCACCCAGGGCACGAGGACGGACCGGAGGGCCGGGCGCCCCGCATCGACCGGCTGACGGGGACGGCCGGGCGATGCTCATGCACCGACGTCGTCCGCGTCCGTCCCGTCCCGCCGCGGTGCGGGTGCGGCGTCGTCCCCGGCGTCGGACAGGAAGGGCCAGCTGTCGGGGCGGCCCGTGCGGCGCAGCCCCACCTGCGCCGCACCGAGGACCACCCTCACCCGGCACCGAGCAGGACGAGTCCCGCGACCATCTGGACCGTGACGGCGACCCGGGCGGGCTCGGTCAGGGCGGTGATGTCGCCGAAGCCGACCGTCGCCATGGTCGTGACGGTGAAGTACAGCGCGTCGGTGCGCGTGAGCGACACGGTGAAGGCGTCGGGGTCGTACTCGGAGAGCCCGGCGTAGAAGCCGGCGAAGAGGACGACGAACAACGAGATGGACGTCGCCAGCGCCTCGACCGCGCGCAGGCGCGGCTCGGGCGACCTGGCCACGGCCCGCACCTGCCAGGTGAGCAGCACGAGCAGCGCCGCCAGGCCGAGCACGAGAGACACGAGCGTCGCCCCGCTGGGCCGCTCGAACGGCCACAGGTAGAAGACCACGACGAGCAGCACCGCGGTCAGGACCGGACGCAGCGCGGCCAGCGCGCGGCGGCGACGGCGGTACGCGCTCCGGGCACGCGGTTGTCCGGTCATGGTGGCAGCATTGTGAACCCGTTCGGGCGCCGGGGCAGCGACTTCGGCGGAGCTCGAAGCCTGGTCCTCACCGCGCCCGCGCCGCCACCCCCGGACGGGAGCGGAGCAGTTCAGCGGCGCGGGGGCGCGACGAGCCCACTCGCTGCACAATGCCGGGATGACGTTCAACGAGGGAGTGCGCGGGAACTCGCGCCGGGTGCGCACGTCCGGCGGGGGCGGGCGGCGTGGCATGGCGATCGGCGGGGGAGTCGGCGGGGGCGGGCTGCTCGTCGTCCTGGCGATCATGCTCCTCACGGGACAGAACCCGGCGAGCCTGCTCGACGGCGGAGGCAGCGACACGGCGGGCGGTGGGGACGGCGTGGACCTCAGCCACTGCCAGACCGGCGCCGACGCCAACGAGCACACCGAGTGCCGCATGGTGCTCACCGCCGACGCCCTCGACGTCTACTGGGACGGCGCCATGGCCGAGGCGGGGGAGCAGTACGCCATGCCCGGCTTCGAGATCTTCACCGGGTCGGTCGGGACCGGGTGCGGCTCGGCCACGGCCGCCGTCGGTCCGTTCTACTGCCCGGCCGACTCCTCGGTCTACCTCGACCTCGGCTTCTTCGACCAGCTCGAGACCCAGCTCGGCGCGCGCAACGCGCCGCTGGCGCAGATCTACATCGTCGCCCACGAGTGGGGCCACCACGCCCAGCACGCCCTGGGCACCATGGACTCCGCCGACCGCACCGACACCGGGCCCTCCGGTGACGCCGTGCGCACCGAGCTCCAGGCCGACTGCTACGCCGGGATGTTCGTGGGGCAGGCGGCCGGCACCGTCGACCCCGACTCCGGTGAGACCTTCCTCCGGGAGCCGACCCGCGACGAGGTGAGCTCGGCCCTCGAGGCCGCGGCCGCCGTCGGGGACGACCGCATCCAGGAGACGAGCGGCCGGGACGTCGCGCCGCACACGTGGACCCACGGCTCCGCCGAGCAGCGCACCCGCTGGTTCACCACCGGCTACGAGCAGGGCACCCTGCAGTCCTGCGACACCTTCGCCGTCGCCACGCCCTGAGACGCATCTCCCGGGAAAGGACTGGCGGTCCCGCCGTAGACTGGACGGCGCCGCGCGGCCGACGTCGCCGGCCACCCCACTCCCGCGAGTCTTCGAGGTCTGCCTGTGATCACCGCCCACGACGTCTCGATGCGCATCGGCGCACGCGAGCTGCTCCACGAGGCGACGTTCCGCGTCGACGCCGGGATGCGGATCGGGCTGGTCGGCCGCAACGGCGCCGGCAAGACGACCCTGACGAAGCTGCTCGCCGGTGAGGACGCGACCTCCGGCGTCGTCCAGCACACCGGCTCGATCACCCGCACCGGGGAGATCGGCTACCTCCCGCAGGACCCGCGCACCGGGGACATGGACGTCCTCGCGCGCGACCGCGTCTTCTCGGCCCGCGGCATCGACGGGATCCTGCGCCGCATCCGCAAGGCGGAGTCGGACATGGCGACGAAGACCGGTGACGCGCAGGCCAAGGCGATGGAGCGCTACTCGCGGCTCGACGCGGAGTTCGACGCGCAGGGCGGTTGGGCGGCCGAGTCCGAGGCCGCACGCCTCACCTCCAACCTCGGTCTGCCCACCCGGGTCCTCGACCAGCCGCTCCACACCCTCTCGGGCGGTCAGCGGCGCCGCGTCGAGCTCGCCCGCATCCTCTTCTCCGGCGCCGAGACCCTCCTGCTCGACGAGCCGACCAACCACCTCGACCACGACTCCATCGTCTGGCTGCGCGACTACCTCGCGGCCTACTCCGGCGGCCTCATCGTCATCTCCCACGACGTCGAGCTGCTCCGCGCGACGGTCAACACGGTCTTCCACCTCGACGCCACCCGCGGTGAGCTCGACGTCTACAACCTCGGCTGGGACGCCTACCTCAAGCAGCGCGAGCAGGACGAGCGCCGCCGCCGCAAGGAGCGCGCGAACGCCGAGAAGAAGGCCTCGGTGCTGCTGGCCCAGGCCGACAAGATGCGCGCCAAGGCGACCAAGGCCGTCGCCGCCCAGAACATGATCCGCCGCGCCGAGCGCATGGTCGCCGGGCTGGAGGACACGCGCCGCGCCGACAAGGTCGCTCACCTGCGCTTCCCCGACCCCGCGCCCTGCGGCCGGGTGCCGCTCACCGCCGAGGGCCTGTCGAAGTCCTACGGCTCCCTCGAGGTCTTCACCGACGTCAACCTCGCGATCGACCGCGGTGCGAAGGTCGTCGTCCTCGGACTCAACGGCGCCGGCAAGACCACCCTGCTGCGCATGCTCGGCGGCGTCGAGGAGCCCGACACCGGCGAGGTCATCCCCGGTCACGGGCTCAAGGTCGGCTACTACGCCCAGGAGCACGAGACCCTCGACGTCGAGCGGACCGTCGTCGAGAACCTCCGCTCCGCCGCCCCGGACCTCACCGACACCCAGGTGCGTTCCGTCCTCGGCTCCTTCCTCTTCTCGGGGGACGACGCCGAGAAGCCCGCGAAGGTGCTGTCCGGCGGGGAGAAGACGCGTCTGGCGCTGGCCGTGCTCGTCGTCTCCGCGGCCAACGTCCTGCTCCTCGACGAGCCGACGAACAACCTCGACCCGGCCTCCCGCGAGGAGATCCTCGCCGCGCTGCGGACCTTCACCGGCGCCGTCGTCCTCGTCACCCACGACGAGGGCGCCGTCGAGGCGCTCGAGCCGGACCGCGTCCTCCTCCTGCCCGACGGCGACGAGGACCTGTGGAACGACTCCTACCGCGAGCTCGTCACCCTGGCCTGAGCCTGGAGCGCTCCAGCGGGTCTACCGGTCCTGGAGCTGGGCGTCGATGAGGGCGTCCTCCTCGTCGGCGTCCGTGCGGCGCCGCACGGACCGCTCGGACCCCGCACGCTCCGGCACGCCCGCAGTCTCCGCCGCCTCCCGGCGCGCGAGGACGACGAAGCCGACGATCGCGCCGAGCGCGAAGACCCACCACTGGAAGGCGTAGGACAGGTGGTTGCCCGGGCTCGTGTCCGGGCGGGGGAAGGGTGCCAGGCGGTTGGCCGGGCTGCCGTCCTCGGAGGTGACCATGACGTACCCGTCGAGCAGCTCCCCGCCCGCCACACCGGAGGCCGCCGCCACCGCGCCCGGCTCGATCCGGTACACCTGGCCGGCCGGCGGGGTCCGCGAGTCGGGCGCCTCGGCGGCACGCAGCCGCCCCTCCACCGTCACCTCACCGGCCGGGTAGTCCGGCAACGCCGGGTCGCCCTCCCCGAGCGGCACCCACCCGCGGTCGACGACGACCAGCCGGCCGCCGCCGTCGTCGACCTCGAGAACGGCGAGGACGCGCGCGGCGGGGCTGCCGTCGACGGGACGGTTGCGCACGACGACCTGCTCACCGGTGTAGCGGCCCTCGAGGACGACGCTGCGCCACACGAGGTCCGCGGGCACGGTGTCCTCGACGAGCTCCGCGACGGGCTGCGGGGCGCTGTCGTAGTTGCCGTTGACGAGCGCGTTGGCGGCCGAGCGGTCCTCGTGCCGGCTCCACTGCCACGCACCGAGGAAGACGCACGCGACCGCGATGACGAGGAAGGCAGCGGCGAGACCGACCCAGCGGCGGGAGAGCAGGAAGCGGTAGCGGCTCATAGGTCGGTGACCGGCACGACCTCACGCAGGAACGAGCGTGACCCGAGGAAGGTCTCCAGGTGCGCCCGGTGCTCCTCACAGGCGAGCCACGTCTTGCGGCGCTCCTCGGTGTGCAGCCGCGGGTTGTTCCACAGCAGCCCCCACGCGGCGGTCTGGCGGCAGCCCTTGGCGCTGCACACCTGCTCGGCGGGCGCGGTCTCGGCTGCTGGCGTGCTCACCTCAGGTAGCCACCTCTCAGGTCGACGGGCGGGTACGTCGGGCGCTGCTCGGAGGGAGCCGCCTCGATCGCGGGACGTTCCATCAGCGTATCCGCTGGGGCCGGACGTTCCCTGCCCGCGTTGGCGAGGACGACGGCGAAGTACGGCAGGAGCACCGCGCCCGCGACCATGACCCAGCGCAACCAGCCGTCGGTGAAGAGGATCCCCACGAGGCACGCGGAGCGGATCGCCATCGAGATGACGTAGCGCACCGCCCGGCCGTGGACGTCCTCGCTCAGCGGTCGCCCCACCGAGGTGATCGCGTGAACACGCTGTCTCCTGCTCACTGAGCAAGGGTAGTCCTCGGACGCCTCCCGCGCGTCGGGGCCGCCGTCGGCTACCGTTCTCCGGACGACATCACAGGAGGACATCGTGAACGACACCGACGCACGCAGCGTGCTCGTCACCGGCGCGAGCCGGGGGATCGGCCGTGCCGTCGCCGAGGCCTTCGTGGCCGCGGGGGACAAGGTGGCGACGATCCACCGTGGTGGCGAGCTGCCCGAGGGCGTGCTCGGCGTCCGCGGCGACATGCGCGACACCGCCGCCGTCGACGCCGCCATCGGCGAGGTCGAGGCGGCCCACGGGCCCGTCGAGGTGCTGGTCGCCAACGCCGGCATGACCCGCGACCAGCTCCTCATGCGGATGAGCGACGAGGAGTTCGAGGAGGTCCTCGACGTCAACCTCACCGGCGTCTTCCGCTGCGTGCGGCGCGTGTCCAAGGGCATGATCCGCAAGCGTGGTGGCCGCATCATCCTCATGGGCTCCGTCGTCGGCATGTACGGCAACGCCGGCCAGGTCAACTACTCCGCCACCAAGTCCGGTCTCATCGGCATGGCGCGGTCCATCACCCGCGAGCTGGGCTCGCGGGGCATCACCGCCAACGTCATCGCCCCCGGCTTCATCGACACCGACATGACGCGCGCACTGCCCGACGCGCAGCAGGACAAGCTCAGGTCGGCCATCCCCGCCGGCCGCTTCGGCGACGTCTCCGACATCGTCGGCGCCGTCCAGTACCTCGCCTCGCCCGCCGCCGCCTACGTCTCCGGGGCCGTCATCCCCGTCGACGGCGGACTCGGCATGGGCCACTGACCTCACCCTCGCGACAGGAGACAGCAATGGGACTTCTCGACGGCAAGACCCTCCTGGTCACCGGCGTCCTCAAGGACAACTCGATCGCCTTCCACGTGGCGCGCCTGGCGCAGGAGGAGGGGGCCACGGTCATCCTCACCTCCTTCGGCCGCCAGCTGCGGCTCACCCAGGTCACCGCCCGCCGGTTGCCGGTCGAGGCGCCCGTCGTGGAGCTGGACGTGACCAACCCCGAGGACCTCGCCGCCCTCGCGGACCGCGTGCGTGAGCACACCGACCACCTCGACGGCGTCGTCCACTCGATCGGGTTCGCGCCGCAGTCCGTCATGGGCGGCAACTTCCTCGCGGGGGAGTGGGCCGACGTCGCCACCGCGATGGAGGTCTCGGCCTTCTCGCTCAAGTCGCTCGCCGTGGCCGCCCAGCCGCTGCTCCCCCCGGGCGCCGGGATCGTCGGGCTCACCTTCGACGCGTCCTTCGCCTGGCCGGTCTACGACTGGATGGGCGTGGCCAAGGCCGCGTTCGAGTCCACCGCGCGCTACCTCGCCCGTGACCTCGGACCCGAGGGCATCCGGGTCAACCTCGTCTCCGCCGGCCCGATCCGCACGACGGCCGCGACCTCCATCCCCGGCTTCGCGCAGATGGAGAGCGTCTGGGCCGAGCGTGCCCCGCTCGGCTGGGACGTCAAGGACGCCGAGCCGGCCGCGCGCGCCGTCGTCGCCCTGTGCTCGGACTGGTTCCCGGCCACGACGGCGGAGATCGTCCACGTCGACGGCGGCGTCCACGCGATGGGCCAGTAGGTGACGCCTCGCACGCTCGTGCTGCTGCGCCACGCCCAGGCCGAGCCGGAGAACGGCCTGGGCGACGAGCAGCGACCGCTGTCGGCGCACGGCCGGCGTCAGGCCGCGTCGCTCGGTCCGCTGCTCGGGGCGCAGGCGGGCGGGCTGGACCGCGCCCTCGTCTCGAGCGCACTCCGGACGACCGAGACGTACAAGATCGTCGCGTCGGGCTGGGACGCCGCCCCTGAGGCCGACGTCCGCGACGAGATCTACGACGCCGGCGCGCGCGAGGTGCTCGCGCTCCTCGCCGGGCTGCCGGAGGGGGCCCGGCGTGTGCTCGTCGTCGGGCACGAGCCGACGATGTCCTCCCTCGCCCACCTCCTCGACGGGGAGCGCAGCACCCTGGCCGAGATGGTGTCCCTCGGGATGAGCACCGCGAACGCCGCGGTGCTCGAGGTGCCGGTGCCGTGGGCCGAGCTCGACCGCTCGACCGCCCGCCTCGTCACCATCGTCCGCCCCGAGCTCTGAGCGCCCGCGCCCGAGCCGCGCACACGTCCGGCAGAGGGCCCACTGTTCGACGCCTGTCCCGGCGTGTCGCGGGTGTGTCGTCGACCTGCGCGCAGGACAGCGACGGCCCGCTGCACCCCGTCCGGGCGGCCGCCCTCAGGCGCCGAGCAGCCCGAGCACCGCGTCCAGCCGCGGGAAGGTCACGGCCGCGCGCGCCTGCTCCTGGACCACCGGCTTGGCGCAGTAGGCCACCCCCAGCCCGGCGGCGCCGAGCATGTCGAGGTCGTTGGCGCCGTCCCCGACGGCGACGACCCGCCCCAGCGGCACGCCGTCCTCGGCGGCCCACGCCCGCAGGTGGCGCTCCTTGGCGGCGCGGTCGACGACCGGCCCGGACGTGCGGCCGGTGAGCAGCCCGCCGTCCACCTCGAGGCGGTTCGCGGTGAGGTGGTCGATGCGCAGCTCCTCGGCGATCGGCCCGACCACCTCGAGGAAGCCGCCGGAGACGAGCGCGACCTTCCCCCCGCGCTCGTGGACGGCGGCGACGAGCTCGCGGGCACCCTCGGACAGCTCGACGACGTCGCGGACGGCGTCCACCACGCCCGCGTCCAGCCCCGCCAGGGTGGCGACCCGCTCGCGGAGGCTGGCGGCGAAGTCGAGCTCCCCGCGCATGGCGCGCTCGGTCACCTCGGCGACCTGCTCGCGCGTGCCGGCGTGCTCGGCGAGCAGCTCGATGACCTCGGCGGTGATGAGGGTCGAGTCGACGTCCATGACGAGCAGCCCCACGCCGTCGGCGGCGAGCGGGCCCGCGGTCACGGCGACGTCGACCCCGAGCGCGGTCGCCGGGCCCCGCAGCTCGGCGGTGAGCGCGACGTCGACGTCCGCGGCCACCCCGGGCCGCGCGACCCCCTCCACGGCCACCCCGGACCAGCCGGGCCGGGACGTGTCGCGGGCGGCGACGTCGTCGACGACGGTCGTGAGCAGCCCGCGGGCGTGCTCGACGAGGGCGGGCGGGACCGGGCGGGCGGAGACGAGGCCGATGCGGATCACCGGCCCAGGCTACGGGGGCCCGACGACGGGTCGCCCCCTCCGTTCACGGGCGCACGCCGGAGAGGGCGAGCCGTGGACGAGAACCGCGACGCCAGCGGCGCGGGGGAGACGCCCCGACCTCAGCGCCGGACGGTGGCGCCCTTCGGCACGACCGTGATGCCGGACTCGGTGACGACGAAGCCCCGCTCCATGTCGTGCTCGGGGTCCACACCCACCTGGGCGCCGTCGGCGATGCGGACGTTCTTGTCGATGATCGCGCGCTCGACGACGGCGTTGCGTCCGACGTCGACGTTGTCGAAGACCACCGAGTCCCGCACCGAGGACCACGAGTTGATCTTCGTGTGCGGTGAGATGACCGATCCCACGACCTCACCGCCGGAGACGATGACGCCGGGCGACACGAGCGAGTCCAGCGCGTGCCCCAGCCGCTCCCGGTGGCCGTAGACGAACTTCGCCGGCGGCATGCTCGGGTTCCCGGTGAACAGCGGCCACTCGTTGTTGTAGAGGTTGAAGATCGGCGAGACGGAGATGAGGTCCTGGTGGGCGTCGAAGTAGGCGTCGATCGTGCCGACGTCGCGCCAGTAGCCGCGGTCCCGGTCGGAGGCGCCGGGCACCTCGTTGTCCTTGAAGTCGTAGACGCCGGCCTGGCCGCGGTCGACGAACCACGGCACCAGGCTGCCGCCCATGTCGTGCTTGGAGTCCGGGTCCTCGGCGTCCACCCGCAGCGCCTCGATGAGCGCGTCGGTCGACACGACGTAGTTGCCCATGGACGCGAGCACCTCGTCGGGGGCGTCGGGCAGACCCTGCGCCTTCGCGGGCTTCTCGAGGAAGGCGCGGATCCGCCGGGGGTCCGCCGGGTCGACGTCGATGACCCCGAGCTGGTCGGCCAGCGAGATCGGCTGCCGGATCCCGGCGACCGTCATCGCGGCACCCGACTCGATGTGCTGGTCCACCATCTGGGAGAAGTCCATCCGGTAGATGTTGTCCGCCCCGACGATGACGACGATGTCGGGCTGCTCGTCGTCGATGAGGTTGAGCGACTGGTAGATCGCGTCGGCGCTGCCGAGGAACCAGTGCTTGCCGATCCGCTGCTGGGCGGGGACGGGGGCGACGTAGTTGCCCAGGTGGGTCGACAGGCGCCAGGTCTTGGCGATGTGGCGGTCCAGGCTGTGGGACTTGTACTGGGTGAGGACGACGACGCGCAGGTAGCCGGAGTTGACGATGTTCGACAGCGCGAAGTCGATGAGCCGGTAGATCCCCCCGAAGGGAACAGCGGGCTTCGCTCGTTCCTCCGTCAGTGGCATGAGCCGTTTTCCCTCGCCGCCGGCGAGCACGATGGCGAGGACCTTGGGGGAGTGGGGGCGCCGAGGTGACATGCCGCTGACTCTAGGGCTGCTTAGATGGTCCTGCAGGCCAAACAGTCGGTCCCGGAGGAGGGTCCAGCATGCGCGTCGACATGCTCACCAGGGAGTACCCACCCCACGTCTACGGCGGTGCGGGCGTCCACGTGGCCGAGCTGGCCCGTGTGCTGCGCAGCCACGCCGACGTGCGGGTCCACTGCTTCGACGGCCCCCGGGAGGGCGAGGACGGGGTGCGCGGCTACTCCGCCGTCGCCGAGCTGGCGGGCACCAACGCCGCCCTCCAGACCTTCGGCGTCGACCTCGCCATGGCCGACGCCGTCCGCGGCACCGACATCGTCCACTCCCACACCTGGTACGCCAATCTCGCCGGCCACCTCGGCGGCCTGCTCCACGACGTCCCCCACGTCCTGTCCGCGCACTCCCTGGAGCCGCTGCGGCCGTGGAAGGCCGAGCAGCTCGGCGGCGGGTACGCGCTGTCCTCCTGGGCCGAGCGCACCGCCTACGAGGGCGCCGCGGGCGTCGTCGCGGTGAGCGCCGGGATGCGCGAGGACATCCTGCGCAGCTACCCGGCGGTGGACCCGGAGAAGGTCACCGTCATCCACAACGGCATCGACCTCGCCGGCTGGCAGCGGCCCACCGGGGCGGAGGCCGAGCGCGCCGAGCAGGTGGCTCGCTCGCACGGCATCGACCCGACGCGCCCCGCCGTCGTCTTCGTCGGTCGGATCACCCGCCAGAAGGGGCTGCCGCACCTCCTGCGCGCCGCCCGGGCCCTGCCCGAGGACGTCCAGCTCGTCCTGTGCGCCGGCGCCCCGGACACCCCGGCGCTCATGGCCGAGGTCCAGGCCGGCGTCGAGGAGCTCAAGGCCACCCGCGGCGGTGTCGTGTGGATCGAGCAGATGCTCTCCCGCGCCGACCTCATCGCCGTGCTCACCGCCTGCACCGTCTTCGTGTGCCCGTCGGTCTACGAGCCGCTCGGCATCGTCAACCTCGAGGCCATGGCAGTGGGGCTGCCCGTCGTCGGGTCCGCCACCGGCGGGATCCCCGAGGTCGTCGACGACGGCGTCACCGGCACCCTCGTGCCCATCGACCAGGTGTCGGACGGGACCGGCACGCCCGTGGACCCGGCGCGTTTCGAGGCGGACCTCGCCGAGGCGCTCACCGCCGTCGTCACCGACGAGGCCCGCGCGGCCGAGACGGGCGCCGCCGGGCGCCGCCGCGCCGAGGAGCACTTCTCCTGGGAGTCCATCGCCGACCGCACGGTCGCGTTCTACGAGCAGGTCCTCGCGCGGGGCTGACGCGGCTCAGCGGGGGCGGGAGACGCCGCCGGAGACGTGGCTGACGCTCGCGGCGGCCAACGCCCGGCGGGCGATGTGCTCGAGCTCGCGCAGCACCTCCGCGCGCGCCGCACCCTGCCGGGCCACGACCGCACCGCCGTCGTCCTCGAGCGCGAGCTGGACGACGGCGAGCAGCCGCGCCGCCCGGGTGAGCACCTCCACCCGGGCGGGATGGAGACCCGGGGGCAGGAGGTCGCTGGAGACGTCCTCGCGCAGCAGGTGCGCGGCCTCGCGGGCGACGTCGGGACGCCAGCCGGCGAGGTCGAGCTGCTCGAGCGCGTCCCCGGCCCTCACGAGGGCCCGGACGATCTCCTGGCGCGCCTGCCGCAGGGAGCCGACCAGCCCGAGCAGGGTGGGGACGGGCCGCTCGGCGAACGGGAAGGGGTGCAGCACCCAGCGCACGAGGGTGCCGGGCTCGAGCTCGCTGCCGAAGGACTCCACCTGCGGCACCACCGCCCACGAGCCCCCCTCGGAGCGGATGAGCAGGCACTGGCCGGCGTCCACGGCGTCGAGGAGCGCCACCCCGGGCAGCCCGGCGACGTGCCCCGGGGCGGGCAGCACCGCGCCGACGTCGGTGAGCCCCTCACCCACGAGCCGCCCGGCCATCTCCCGCAGCGAGCGGACCTCGCCGTCGGGGCGCAGGACGACGTGCGTGTCCTCCCCGGCGACGGCCCGCAGCGCGGCGTCGACGACCTCACCACCCGCCCCGCTCCTGGACGGACCGGCGGCGACGAGGGACGGGAGCCACAGCGCCCCGAGCACGGCGTGGGGGAGGACGAGTTCGGGCACGCCCCCACCGTAGACGGCTCACGGGCCGGGTGACGGATAAGGTCGGTCCATGAGCGATGTGCTGGAGCTTGCCGACGTGACCCTGCGACGCGGGTCGAAGACGATCCTCGACGGCGTGGGCTGGTCGGTGAGCGACGGCGAGCGCTGGGTGGTGCTCGGCCCCAACGGTGCCGGCAAGACCACCGTGCTCCAGATGGCCGCCGGCCGGCTCTTCCCCAGCGAGGGCACCGTCCGCGTGCTCGGCGACCGGCTCGGCGCGGTCGACACCGCCGAGCTGCGCACCCGGATCGGGCTGGCCTCGGCCGCCCTCGCCGACCGCATCCCCGGCGGGGAGCGCGTGCTCGACGTCGTGCTCACCGCCTCCTACGGCGTCACCGGCCGCTGGCGCGAGTCCTACGACGACTACGACACCTCCCGCGCCCGGGACCTGCTCGCCGCCTTCGGGGTCGAGCAGCTGACCGACCGGAACTTCGGCACCCTCAGCGAGGGCGAGCGCAAGCGGGTCCAGATCGCCCGCGCGCTGATGACCGACCCCGAGCTGCTCCTCCTCGACGAGCCCGCCGCCGGGCTGGACCTCGGGGGCCGCGAGGAGCTCATGGCCGCCCTCGGCGAGATCGCCAGGGACCGCCGGTCACCCGTCATCGTCCTCGTCACCCACCACGTCGAGGAGATCCCCGAGGGCTTCACCCACGGGCTCCTCCTGCGCGGAGGTCGTGTCGAGGCGGCCGGGACGCTCGAGGAGGTCCTCACGCCCCAGCACCTCTCGCGCGCCTTCGGCCTCGACCTCGAGGTCGAGCGGCACCGGGGACGCTGGAGCGCCCGCGCGGCCGGGCACGGTCGCTAGGATCGGCAGGAGGAGGGACGACGATGGCGTGGTTGTGGTGGTTGGGCGGGGCGCTCGTTCTCGGCGTGATCGAGATGCTCACCGTCGACCTCATCTTCCTCATGTTCGCCGGCGGCGCGCTGGCGGCCGGCGGGGTCGCGATGCTCGGTGGGCCGCTGTGGGCCCAGATCCTCACCTTCGCCGTCGTCTCGGTGGTGCTCCTCGCCGTCGTGCGCCCGTGGGCGCTCGGCTACCTCAAGCGCTCCACCCCTGACACGCTGACCAACGTCGCGGCCCACGTGGGCCGCAGCGCGGAGGTGCTCGTCGACGTCACCGACCGCGCCGGACGCGTCAAGCTCGCCGGCGAGGTGTGGACGGCTCGCGCCGCCGAGCCGGGCTCCCTGCTGCCCACCGGCACCACCGTCCAGGTGGTCCGGATCGACGGGGCGACCGCCGTCGTCGCGCCGCTGCCCGTCACCTACCCCGAAGGAGCCATGTGAACGACAACACCGGGAGCCTCGTGCTCACCGTCGTGCTCGTCCTGCTCGCCCTCTTCGTCATCATCGCGATCTGGCGGGCGGTGCGGATCGTCCCGCAGGCCGTCGCGCTCATCGTCGAGAGGCTGGGCAAGTTCAACACCGTGATGTACGCGGGCCTGCACTTCCTCATCCCGTTCGTCGACCGGGTCCGCGCCGGTGTCGACCTGCGCGAGCAGGTGGTCTCCTTCCCGCCGCAGCCGGTCATCACGTCCGACAACCTCGTCGTGTCGATCGACACCGTCATCTACTTCCAGGTGACCGACCCCAAGGCCGCGACCTACGAGATCGCCAACTACATCACCGGTATCGAGCAGCTCACGGTGACGACGCTGCGCAACGTCATCGGCTCGATGGACCTGGAGCAGACCCTCACCAGCCGTGACCAGATCAACGGTCAGCTGCGCGGCGTCCTGGACGAGGCCACCGGACGCTGGGGGATCCGCGTCAACCGCGTGGAGCTGAAGTCGATCGACCCGCCGCAGAGCGTGCAGGGGGCGATGGAGCAGCAGATGCGCGCCGAGCGTGACCGCCGCGCCGCGATCCTCACCGCCGAGGGCGTCAAGCAGTCCCAGATCCTCACGGCCGAGGGTGAGAAGCAGGCCGCGATCCTCCGCGCGGAGGGCCAGGCGCAGTCGGCGATCCTCGAGGCCCAGGGCCAGTCCCGCGCGATCCTCCAGGTCTTCGACGCCATCCACCGCGGCAAGCCGGACCCCAAGCTCCTCGCCTACCAGTACCTGCAGATGCTGCCGGAGCTGGCGAACAAGGAGTCGAGCAAGTTCTTCGTCATCCCCACGGAGTTCACGGCGGCGCTCGGCGCCATCACCAAGGGCTTCGGCGGCGGGGTGCCGGGAGGCGACTCCGACGACGACGACGAGCCCACCCCCCAGGTCGACTTCGGTGCGCACGACAGCTCGATGGCCGCCGGCCTGGCCGAGACGAACCTCGAGGACCCGGACGAGGCCCTGGCCCGGGCCCGGCGGGAGGCGCAGCAGGCCACGTCCGAGGCGAACGCTGCCGGTGAGCGGTCGGGCCGGCCCTTCTCCGACTCCGCCGAGCGCGGCCAGCGTCCGGCCGAGGACGAGCCGCGGGCCGCTGGGCGCCGTGCCGCGGACGAGTCCCGATTCGCGCCGCCGGCCGGTGCGCCGACGCCCCCGCCGCCGGCGCCGGGCTCGCACCGCCAGCCGCCGCCGCCGAGCGCGAACCAGCCCGGCCCCACGGCCGGCCCGCCGAGCACCGCGGAGCCCGGGCAGGACCCGGACTGGCCCCAGCAGTAGCCACGACGACGACGGCCACGCCTGCCCTCAGCGAAATCGGTCGGGGGATGTCGGTGGGCCGCCTTACCCTTCCTCTGAGCCGACCCACCGGCGGCGAAGCGAAAGGCGGACATGCTCCTCACCCTGCTGCGGCGCCACCTGCGCCCGTACCGCCGCGACGTCACGGTGGTGGTGCTGCTCCAGTTCGTCCAGACCCTCGCGGCGCTCTCGCTGCCCAGCCTCAACGCCGACATCATCGACAACGGCGTCGTCGTCGGGGACACCGGCTACATCCTGCGGGTGGGCGGGCTCATGCTCCTCATCAGCGCCGTCCAGGTGGCCTCCGCGATCGGAGCGGTCTACCTCGGGGCGCGCGCCGCCACGAGCCTGGGCCGCGACCTGCGCCACGCGGTCTTCACCCGCGTCCAGCGCTTCTCGGTGGCCGAGGCGGGCCGCTTCGGTGCGCCCTCGCTCATCACCCGCTCGACCAACGACGTCCAGCAGGTCCAGATGGTCACGCTCATGACCTTCACCGTCATCGTCATGGCGCCGATCATGATGGTCGGCGGGGTGGTGATGGCGTTGCGCCAGGACGTCGGGCTCTCGGCGCTGCTCCTCGTCGTCGTCCCCGTGCTGCTCGGGCTCATCGTCGTCGTCGCGCTGCGCATGGGGCCGCTGTTCAAGCTCATCCAGGGCCGCATCGACCGGATCAACCTCGTCATGCGCGAGCAGATCTCCGGCGTGCGCGTCATCCGGGCGTTCAACCGCCAGCCCTCCGAGCGGCAGCGCTTCGCCCGCGCCAACACGGAGCTCATGGGGACGAGCCTGAGCGTCGGCTACCTCATGGCGCTCATGTTCCCCGCGGTCCAGGTCGTCATCAACGCCTCGTCGGTGGCGGTCGTGTGGTTCGGCGCCGGTCGCATCGACTCCGGTGCGATGGAGGTCGGCTCGCTCGTCGCCTTCCTCAACTACCTCATGCAGATCCTCATGTCCGTCCTCATGGCCTCGATGATGTTCATGATGGTGCCGCGCGCCGCGGTCTCCGCCGACCGTATCGAGGCCGTCCTCGGCACCGAGCCGGCGATCGTCGCCCCCGCCCGGCCGCGCCGGCTGCCGGCCGGGCGCGCCGTCATCGAGCTCGACGCCGTGAGCTTCGGCTACGCCGGCGCCGCCGCGCCCGTGCTCCACGACGTCTGCCTGCGCCTGGAGCCCGGGCGCACGACCGCCATCATCGGCTCCACCGGCTCGGGCAAGTCCACGCTCGTCAACCTCCTGCCGCGGCTCGTCGACGCCACCGGCGGCGTCGTGCGCGCCGGGGGAGTGGACGTGCGCGAGCTCGACCCCGCCGAGCTGCGCGCGCGGGTCTCCGTCGTCCCGCAGCGGGCCTACCTCTTCTCCGGCACCATCGCCTCGACGCTGCGCTTCGCACGGCCCGGGGCCACCGACGCGGAGCTGTGGGCCGCGCTCGAGGCCGCGCAGGCGAGCGAGTTCGTCACCGGCCTGGGGTTGGACGCGCGGGTGGAGCAGGGCGGGTCGAACTTCTCCGGCGGGCAGCGGCAGCGCCTGGCCATCGCCCGCGCGCTCCTCAAGCCCGCGGACCTGTACGTCTTCGACGACTCCTTCTCCGCCCTCGACTACGCGACCGACGCCCGGCTGCGTGCCGGGCTCCCGGGCGCCACGGCCGGGGCCGCCGTCCTCATCGTCGCCCAGCGGGTGGCCACCATCCGTGACGCCGACGAGATCGTCGTCCTCGACGACGGCCGGGTGGTGGGCCGCGGCACCCACACCGGGCTCATGGAGGACAACCCCACCTACCGGGAGATCGTGCTGTCCCAGCTGAGCGCGCAGGAGGCGGCATGAGCCACCACCGTCCAGGGCCTGTCGCCGGGATCCCGCCCGGCGAGAAGTCGGCCAACTTCGGAGCCTCGCTGAGGCGGCTGCTGCGCGCGATGGCGCCGGAGCGGGTGCGGCTCGTCGTCGTCCTGGTCCTCGCCGTCGTCGCGGTCGGGCTGCAGGTGCTCGGCCCCACGCTGCTCGGGCGCGCCACCGACATCGTCTTCAACGGGGTCGTCGGCCGGATGCTCCCGGAGGGGGCCACCCTCGAGCAGGCCGTGGCGGGCCTGCGTGCGGCGGGCCAGGACCAGGTCGCCCAGATGGTCGGCGGCATGGAGAACGTCGTGCCCGGCCAGGGCATCGACTTCGACGCGCTGGGCCGGATGGCGCTCCTCGTGCTCGCCGTCTACGTCGGCTCGGCGCTGTTCCTCTGGGTCCAGGGGCGGATGCTCGCGGGCATCGTCCAGCGCACCGCCTTCCAGCTGCGCCGCGACGTCCAGGCGAAGATCGACCGCCTGCCGCTCCGCGAGCTCGACTCCCGCGCTCGTGGCGACGTCCTGTCGCGGGTCACCAACGACATCGACAACGTCTCCCAGACGCTCCAGCAGACGCTCTCGCAGGTCGTCACCTCGCTCGTCACGGTCGTCGGCGTGCTCGTCATGATGTTCGTGCTGTCCTGGCAGCTCGCGCTCATCGCGCTCGTCACCGTGCCCGTGTCCGCGTGGGCGACGGCGACCATCGCCAAGCGCGCCCAGCCGCACTTCGTGGCTCAGTGGAAGTCCACCGGGGACCTCGGCGGCAAGGTCGAGGAGGCCTTCACCGGCCACGAGCTCGTCACCGCCTTCAACGCCCAGGACTCCGTGCGCGAGGGCTTCGACGCGGACAACGAGCGGCTCTTCGCGGCGAGCTTCCGCTCCCAGTTCATCTCCGGGACGATCATGCCGATGATGGGGTTCGTCGGGAACCTCAACTACGTGCTCGTCGCCGTCGTCGGCGGCCTGCGGGTGGCCTCCGGTGACCTCAGCCTCGGCTCGGTCCAGGCCTTCATCCAGTACTCCCGGCAGTTCACCCAGCCGCTCGCCCAGCTCGCCTCGATGGCCAACCTCGTCCAGTCCGGCGTGGCCTCCGCGGAGCGCATCTTCGACATCATGGACGCCCCCGAGCAGTCGGCCGACCCCGAGCCGGGCAAGCGGCCGCCGCAGGTGCGCGGCGCGGTCCGCCTCGAGGACGTCGCCTTCAGCTACGACCCCGAGCGCCCGCTCATCACCCGCCTCGACCTCGACGTCCGGCCCGGGCAGACGGTCGCCGTCGTCGGGCCCACCGGCGCGGGCAAGACCACCCTGGTCAACCTCCTCATGCGCTTCTACGAGATCGACTCCGGGCGCATCCTCATCGACGGCGTCGACACCCGCGAGATGACCCGCCAGGACCTGCGTGAGCCGATCGGGATGGTCCTCCAGGACACGTGGCTCTTCGAGGGCACGATCAGGGAGAACATCGCCTTCGGCCGCGACGGCGCCACCGAGCAGGACGTGCACCGCGCGGCCGAGGCGGCGAGCGTCGACCGTTTCGTCCAGAGCCTGCCCGAGGGCTACGACACCGTCATCGACGAGGAGGGCGGTGGCGTCTCCGCCGGGGAGAAGCAGCTCATCACGATCGCGCGCGCCTTCCTCTCCGACCCGCAGCTCCTCATCCTCGACGAGGCGACGAGCTCGGTCGACACCCGCACGGAGATGCTCGTCCAGCAGGCGATGACCCGGCTGCGCAGCGGCCGCACGTCCTTTGTCATCGCCCACCGGCTGAGCACCATCCGCGACGCGGACGTCATCCTCGTCATGGAGCACGGCGACATCGTCGAGCAGGGCACCCACGAGGAGCTGCTCGAGGCGGACGGCGCCTACGCCCGCCTCTACCGCAGCCAGTTCGCCGCCCCCGCCCTCGCCGAGGAGTAGCACCCGGCCACCACCACCCGGTCTTCCCTTCCCGCCGACAGCCGACTTGTCGCCGACAGCCGAGTTGTCGCCGACAGCCGACTTACCGCCGACAGCCGAGTTGTCGCCGAGAGCCGAGTTGTCGCCGAGAGCCGAGTTGTCGACGGGAGTCCGGTCTGCCCCACGGCAGAATGGTCCGGTGCCGCTCATCCGCATCACCGATCCCGCCGACGACCGCCTCCTCGACTACACCGGCCTCACCGACCTCGCTCTGCGACGTCGCCTGGAGACCGAGCGCGGCCTCTACATGGCCGAGAGCACGAACGTCATCACGCGGGCGATCCGCGCTGGCCACCGCCCCCGCTCCTTCCTCATGGCCGAGAAGTGGCTGGAGACCATGGCACCGGTCATCACCGGAGCCTGCGGCGCCGACGACGGCGGGTCGGACGTCCCGGTGTTCGTCGCCGAGGAGCCGGTGCTCGAGGCGATCACCGGCTTCCACCTGCACCGCGGAGCGCTGGCAGCCATGCACCGTCCGCCGCTGCGGTCGGTCGAAGAGGTCGTCGGCGGCGCCCGACGCGTGGCGGTCTTCGACGGCATGGTCGACCACACAAATCTCGGAGCCGCCTTCCGCAGCGCTGCGGCCCTCGGGGTAGATGCCGTCCTCATGACGCCCACCTCCGCCGACCCGCTGTACCGCCGCTCGGTCCGGGTGTCGATGGGCACGGTGTTCCAGGTGCCGTGGACGCGCCTGGAGTCGTGGCCCGGTGCCATCGAGCAGGCCCAGCGCCTCGGCTACACGGTGGCGGCACTCGCGCTGAGCGACGACTCGATCAGCCTGGACGAGTACGTCGCCGAGAACCACGAGCGCTCGGCCTTCGTCTTCGGCCCCGAGGGCCATGGGCTCTCCCCACGCGTCCTACGGATGGCCGACCGGGTCGTCCGCATCCCGATGGCCGCCGGGGTGGACTCCCTCAACGTTGCCGCCTCGGCCGCCGTCGTCTTCTACGCGACCCGGTAGCCGACGGCTTCGGGGCGACATAGCCGCTGTTACGGTTCAGTGGTGCTCGCACCACGGAGGGTGCCAACGCTGGCCGCGACGCTGCTCGCCGTCATGATCACGGCCGGCTGCGTCGACGCGGGTCGCGAGACTGCACACTGCGGACCGGTCGACCCGGTGGTGACACCGCGCACCGTGGCGCCCGGGGAGGAGCTGCGTGTCGAGGTCTCCGGCGTCGCCGGAGAGGGCTGCGAGCCTTTCTTGCCCGACGGCGCGCGCTACTCGGTCGAGATCACCTCGGAGGTCCACACCGGTGACACCGACGGGGGGCCCTACTCGGCATTCCTCGGCGACCTCAACCCGGGTGACGACGAGAGCGCGGGCAGCAGCTTCCAGGTGCCGGCGGACTTTCCGGCCGGTCGGGCCGAGGTGTCCGTGAACCTCGAGGGCGCCCGGACACCGTGCGAGACCGACCCCACCATGTCTTGCCCGAAGGATCCCTTCGCCCCGGTGGAGATCGTGGGCTGACCGCCGTTGCCGGTAACTCGGCTGTGGGCGGTAAGTCGGCTGTGGGCGGTAAGTCGGCTGTGGGCGGTAAGTCGGCTGTCGGCGGTAAGTCGGCTGTGGGCGGTAAGTCGGCTGTGGGCGGTTGGGGGCGGGAGGGGGTCAGGCGCGGCGGACGGTGACCGGCGGGGGAGCGGTGAGGGTGCGGGCGACGACGCAGTAGCGCTCGGTGAGCTCGAGGAGCTTGGCAACGGCGTCGTCGTCGGCGTCTGTGTCGAGGTCGACGAGCACCTCCACGGAGGAGAGGCCCACCGGCGCCTCGCGGTCCACCCCGAGGGTGCCGCGGGCGTCCCAGGTGCCGTTGGCGGTGACGCTCGCCGAGCGCAGCTCGATACCCATCGCCGTCGCCACGGAGGAGAGGGTGACGCCGGCGCAGGCGACGAGCGCCTGGAGGACGATGTCCGCCGAGCACGCCTGGGCGCCGTCACCGCCGGTGGCCGGGTGGAGCCCGGCGACGACATCGCCTGCCCACGTCGGCACGGTCGCGGTCAGCGTGCCCTGGTCCACCCGGGCCGTCGCGGTGCTCGTGACGAGCGCGCTGGCCGGGTCCTCCTTGTAGGCGGTCTTGAGCGGGCGCTGGCGGGCGCGGAGGGCGGCAGAGGGGGTGAGGGTCTCGTCGGTCGCGGTCATGGTCGGGCGTCCTCCGTCGGCGTGGGGTCGAGCACCCGTCAGTGGCGCTCCGGCGCGTGAATCAGAACACACGCGTCCGGGCGGGTCAACGAGCGCTCAGGAGCCGGTATACCCGTGCTGGCGCCACGCCTCGTAGACGCCGATCGCCGCGGAGTTCGACAGGTTCATCGAGCGCACGCCCGGCACCATGGGGATCCGTACCCGCTCGGTCACCCGCGGGTCGGCGAGCACCTCGGCGGGCAGGCCGGTCGTCTCGGTGCCGAAGAGGAGGGCGTCACCGGGCGCGTAGCGGACCTCGGAGAAGCCCAGCGTGGCGTGGCCCGTGAAGGCGTACACCCGGCCCGGGGCGACGGCCGCCAGCGCGGCGTCGACGTCCGGGTGGACGAGCACCCGCGCGAGGTCGTGGTAGTCCAGGCCGGCCCGGCGCAGGTGCGCGTCGCTCAGCTCGTAGCCGAGCGGCTCGACGAGGTGGAGGGTCGCCCCGGTGCACGCGACCATCCGGATGGCGTTACCGGTGTTCGGCGGGATCTTCGGCTCGTGGAAGATGACATGGAACACCGGGACATCCTCCCACCGCCGCGCGAGGGGCCGTGCGGAGGACATAACCTCGGCACAGACGGAAGGAGCAGGACATATGGGCAAGGTGACGACGATCCTCAAGGCCGCGGCGAAGTTCGGGCCGGTGGTCTACCCCGTGGTGAAGAAGGGGGCCACCATGCTGCGCGAGAACCCCGAGCTCGCCAAGCAGGCGCAGCGGATCCTCGACGGCCTCACCAAGGCCCGCGCCGCCCGCTCCCGGCCCGAGGGGCTGCGCCGCTCGGTCGACGTCCTGCGCGGGCAGGCCCAGCGCGCCCTCGCCACCGCGTCCACTCCCGGCGAGGTCACCCGGGCCGAGGGCTGGCTCGCCCAGGCCGACAAGCTCGACGGCGCGATCGAGCTCATGGCCCTGCACGACCGCAAGGGCCAGACCACCGACGCCGCCGCCATCGAGGCCCGTGTCGAGGAGCTCTTCGCCCAGATCTTCACCGCCCTGGTCGAGCAGGACGGCGACTCCCCGCGCCTCCCGCCCGCCTGAGGACGGCGGGGGTCAGCGCACCCGCCCGCGCAGCACCCCCGCCAGCAGCAGCGTCCCGACCGCGAGGACCGGCACGACGGCGAGACCCGCGCGCAGGCCGAACGCGTCACCGAGGGCGCCCACGAGCGGCGGGGACACGACAAAGGCCACCCGCATGAGCCACGAGACGATGGTGAGTGCCGTCCCGGCCCGCATGCCGGGCATGTCGTCCGCCGCGTTCATCGCGGCGGGCACGAGGGTGGCCGAGCCGAACCCGGCCAGCGCGAAGCCGGCGATGACGGCGACGGCGGACGGCCCGAGGACCACGAGCCCCATCCCGACGACGATGAGGGCGGCCCCGAGCCGCGCGACGGCGCGCTGGCCGAGGCGGTCGGTCATCGGGTCCCCGAGCACCCGGCCGACGAACTGGGCCCCGACCATCGCGACGAAGGCCAGCCCTGCGAGGGCGGGACCGGCGTCGAGCTCCTGGGTGAGGAAGACCGCCGACCACGTGCTCCCGGCGTCCTCGACCATCGTCCCGCTCATCGCGATGAGGACGAGCGCGGCGAGGAAGACCGGCGGGCGGCGCAGCCACGCGGCCACCGGCCGGCCCGCCGGGGCGTGGTGCCCCTCGACGAGCGGCGGGCCCACCGACATCCCGGCCGGCAGCGTGAAGCGGCGGGCGACGAGCGCGACGAGCACCCAGACGACGCCCGAGACGGTGAGGTGGACGCCGAGCGGCACGTCGTTCGCGGCCGCCGCCGTGCCCATGAGGCCGCCGGTCACCGCGCCCGCGCTCCACACCGCGTGGAAGGAGTTGATGATCGAGCGGCCGTAGCCCCGCTGGACCGCGATCCCGTGGCTGTTCTGCCCCACGTCGGTGATCGAGTCGGCCGAGCCGGCGACGAAGAGCGCGGCGACCAGCATCCACAGCGCCGGCGACCACCCGACCGCGACGAGCCCGGCCGCCGTCAGCACCGTCCCGAGAACGGCGACGTTCGCCGGTCCGAAGCGGCGGATCGCCGCCGCGGCCGCCAGGCCGGAGATGATCGCCCCCACCGGGAAGGCGATGACCACGAGCCCGAACTCGGTGTTGGTCAGGTCCAGGCCGGACTTGATCGCGGGGTACCGCGGCAGGAGGTTGGCGAACAGCGCCCCGTTCGTGAAGAACAGGGCGCCCGTCGCCACCCGGGCGTTGCGCAGGAGGCGCGAGGGCGCCTGCCGGGACGGGGTGGTGCTCACGCCCCGGTGGCCTCCACGGACAGCCCCAGCCCCTCGACCGCCTCGGCCCCGGGCAGCGAGAGGAGCACCTCACCAGGCAGCAGCAGCTTCGAGCGCCGCACCCCGCTGCCGACGATCGCCGGCCCGCCCGCCACCGCGGCGTCCACGAGCAGCCGCCAGTCCGCGGGCACCCCGACCGGCGTGATCCCGCCGTACTCCATGCCCGAGGCCGCGACGGCGCGGTCGGTGGGCCAGAAGGAGGCCTTGCGCACGTCGAGCAGCCGCCGGACGGTGGAGTTGACGTCGGCCCGGGTGGTCGCACGGACCGCGCAGGCGGCCACGCGCTCCTCCCCGGCGCGCTTGCCGGCGACGAGCACGCAGTTGACCGAGGCCTCCAGCGGCAGCTCGTAGGCCTCCGTCATCGCGGCGGTGTCGGCCAACTCGGGGTCGATCTCGGCGACGTGGACCCGGTCGGCCCCCGGCAGCCCCGCGAGGGCGGCGCGCACGGGCTCGGCGAGCAGGTCCGGGCGCAGGAGGGCGGGCACCCAGGTGAGGGTGCCGTACCGCACGGAGCCGTCCGCCGTCGTCGTCGGCTCGCTCACCGCTGGTAGGTGGGGGTGATGACCGCCCGCGCGATGGTGTGGAAGAGGGCGGTGAAGGCGACCTTCGTGGGGCTGTCGTCCGGGTCGAGCTCGAGGGAGTCGGTGTCGAGCGCGTGCACCGCGAAGACGTACCGGTGCGGGCGGTCCCCGGCGGGCGGGGCGGCCCCGGTGAAGTCGTGGGTGCCGGCGTCGTTGCGCACGTGGTAGGCCGCGCCGGGGAGCATGAGGTCGCTCTCGCCCCAGCCCTGCTCGAGCTCGGTGAGGTCGGCGGGCAGGTCGACGACGGTCCAGTGCCAGTAGCCGGCCGGCGTGGGGGCGTCGGGGTCGAAGCAGCTGACGAGGAAGCTCTGCGTCTCGTCGGGGAAGCCGGACCACGCGAGCTGGGGGGAGACGTTGTCCCCGTCGGCGGTGAACATCCGGTCGAAGGGCTGCCCGTCGGTGATGTCGGTGCTCGTCACGGTGAAGGACGGCACGGGCGGCAGCAGGTCGTAGGGTGCGGGTGCAACGGGGCGCTGCAGGTCCATCAAGGCCTCCTCGGGTGTGGGTTCACTCTCAACCTACGGTGCCGAGGCGCGGGACGGCGCGACGGGCACGCCGAGGATGTCGGACCCACCTGTCATGATCGAACAACTGTTCGATAGACTGTGGAGGTGGCGATGACCCCGGCCGAGCGCATGGCGACCGCGCGCCGGGCCCTGGAACGGGCCGAGGCGGCGGCCGGCCTGCGGACGCGGCTGGCAGTCCTCACCGCTGACGACGCCGCGTCCCCCCGTCCCGCGCCCCTCCTTCCCGCCGCGCCGGCTCCCGACACCGTCGCGGAGCCCACCGTCCCGGCGCGGGCGCGCACGGCAGCGGACGTCGACCACCTGCCGGTCCCCTCCGCCCTGGCCGGCTTCTTCCCGCCCGCCGGGCTGCGCCGGGGCAGCGTCGTCCAGGTCGGCGGCTCCTCCTCGCTGCTCCTCACCCTCCTGGCCGCCGCGCAGGGCGAGGGCTGGGTGGCGCTCGCGGCGCTGCCGGACATCGGCCTGCAGGCCGCGGCCGACGCCGGGCTCCACCTGGGCCGCAGCCTTCTCGTGCCCCGGCCCGGGCCGGAGGCCGCCTCCGTGGTCGGTGCCCTCGTCGACGGCGTCGACGTGCTGGCCGTCGGGGACTGCCGGGCCCTGAGCGCCCGCGACCGGCGGCTGCTGTCGGCGCGGCTGCGCACCCGCGGGGCGGTCCTGCTGAGCACGGCGCACTGGCCGGGCGCCGATGTCGTGCTCCGGGCGGGGGAGGCCCGCACCGGTGGTCTCGGGCGCGGCTTCGGCCGGGTGGAGGCGGGGGAGGTGACCGTCCACGGCCGCGGTCGCAGCGGTGTCGCCGGCCGGGTGCGGGTGCGTCTGACCTCCACGGGGCTCGACGTCGTGGCCGACGGCGGCCGCGAGGCCCCCGCTCCGGCCCCCGCCGTGGTGGCCGGTACCGACTCACGGCTGCGGGCGGTGTCCTGATGACGGCGCCCACCGCGGCGCGGGCGGGGACCGGGGGCCCGGCGCTGCGCCGGGCGGTGCTGTGGGTGCCGGACTGGCCGGTGGCCGCCGCCGTCACCGAGGGCGTCGTGGGCAGCCACGAGCCGGTCGCCGTCCACGACTCCCGCGGCGTCCTCGTCTGCTCGGCGGCGGCCCGCGCGGAGGGCGTGCGGGCGGGGATGCGGCGACGCACCGCCCAGGGGCTGTGTCCCGGACTCGTCCTGCTGGCCGCGGACGAGAACCGTGACGCCCGGGCCTTCGAGCCGCTCGTCCAGGCGGTCGAGGACGTCGTCGCCGGTGTCGAGGTCGCCCGTCCCGGGGTGCTGCTCATGGCTGCCCGCGGGCCGGCCCGTCACGCGGGGGGCGAGGACGCGCTGGCCGAGCTGCTCGTCGGGGCGGTCGCGGAGGACACCGGTGCCGAGTGCCAGGTGGGGGTGGCCGACGGCCTGCTCGCGGCCCTGCTCGCGGCCCGGGCCGGGATCGTCGTGCCCCCCGGGCAGGGGCCGGACTTCCTCGCCCCGCAGGACGTGCGTCGCCTCGAGCTCGCTGCCACCACCCGCGAGCGGCGCGCCGAGCTGGCCGCGCTCACCGACCTGCTGCGCCGGCTCGGGCTGCACACCCTCGGGGCGCTCGCCGCCCTGGCCGCGGGTGACGTCGCCGCCCGCTTCGGCACCCTCGGGCTGCTCGCGCACCGCCTCGCCCGCGGCGGGGACGTCTCCGTCCCGGCGCCCCGCCGCCCCGAGCAGGACGTCACCGTGCGCACCGACCTCGACCCGCCCGCCGCCCGCTCCGACGTCGCCGCCTTCGCCGCCCGCTCCCTCGCCGAGGAGCTCGCCGAGCGGCTGCAGCGCCGCGGCGTCGTGTGCGGGCGCGTCCAGGTGCTCGCCCGCACCGAGGACGGCATCGAGCTGGCCCGGACGTGGCGTCTGGACGTCGCGCCCAGCCCCGCCGACCTCACCGACCGTGTGCGCTGGCAGCTGGACGGCTGGCTCTCGGGCCGCAGCGCCCGCCCGCCCAGCGCGCCCCTTGTCCACCTCGAGCTGCTCGCCCAGGAGATCAGCCCCGCCGGCGTGGTGAGCGACGGCCTGTGGGGCCGCCGCGGCCGTGGGGAGGTGCAGGCCGAAAGGGCCGCGCTGCGCGTGCAGGGTCTGCTCGGTGCCGAGGGCGTGCTCGTGCCCGTCCTCCAGGGCGGTCGCGACCCGCGCACCCGGGTGCGGCTGGTCGCCTGGGGTGACGACCCCGTCCCGGTGCTGCGTCCCGACGCCCCCTGGCCCGGCCGGCTGCCCGACCCCGCCCCGGCCACCCTCCTGGACGAGCGCCGCGCCGTCGTCGTCCTCGACGCCGCCGGCACCCCCCTCACGGTGGACGGACGCGTGCGGCTCAGCGGCGAGCCCGCCCGGGTGGTCGACGACGCCGGCAGCCGGGAGGTCGTCGGCTGGGCCGGCCCGTGGCCGATGTGGGAGCGCTGGTGGGCCAAGGGGCGCCGGCGGGCCTGGCTGCAGGTGGCGCTGTCGGACGGCGTCGCCCAGCTCCTCGCCCTCGAGTCGGGCCAGTGGTGGGTGGAGGGCCTGTACGACTGACCGGCGGGCTCAGTCCGGGAGCGAGGCGAGGGCCAGGGCACCGGCTCCCAGCGGGCCCGCGTCGCGCCCCAGCGCCCCGACGACGACGTCAACGTCGGCGTTGAGCGGCAGCACCGTGCGCGCCACCGACTCACGCACCGGGCCCGCGAGCAGCTCACCGGCACCGGCGAGCGCCCCGGTCAGCACGATCGCCTGCGGGTTGAGCGCGTTGCACAGCCATGCCGCGACCTGCCCCGCCGCCTCCCCGGCGTCCCGCAGGGCACGGCGGCACGCCGGGTCGCCGGCCGCCGCCCCCTCGAGCACCTGCCGGGGCGTGGGCAGCCCCCCGTGGTGGACGGCGAGCGTCCGGAGCACGGCCGGGACCCCGGCGTACACCTCCAGGCACCCTCGCCCGCCGCACCGGCACAGCGGACCGTGCGGGTCGACCGGCACGTGCCCGAACTCCCCGGCGCCCCCGCGGCGGCCCGGGTGCACCCGGCGGTCGATCACGACGGCGCCGCCGACACCGGCGTGCAGCTTGAGCAGGACGAGGTCGTCGTAGGGGCGCGCCGCGCCCCAGAGCAGCTCCGCGCGCGCCGCGCAGTTCGCGTCGTTGTCCGCGACCACCGGGACCTGGAGGCTGTCGCCGAGGGCGGCCGGGAGGTCGAGGCCCTCCCACCCCTGGCGCATCCCTCGCGGCCCGGTCGGGCCGGGCGTCACCGCCGGACCGAGCCCCAGGGCCAGGGCGAGCCCGACGCCGAGCAGCGGGGCGGCGCCCGCCCGGCCGGTCAGCTCGCGCACGAGGTCGAGCGTCGCGTCCAGGGCCTCCTCCGCGGCGTACGCCAGCGGCAGCCGCCGCACGGCACCGGGACCGCGGCCGTGGCCGGTGTCGACCACCCGGGCCCGGACGTGGGAGAGGCCGTACTCGACGCCCACCACCTCACCGCGCCCGGCGTCGAGGGCCAGCAGCGTCCCCGGCCGCCCGCGCCCGCGCTCGGCGCGCCCGCCCTCAGGGCGGGCGGCCGCACCGGTCTCCCGGACGGTGCCGCTGCCGACGAGGGCAGCGACGACACCCGAGACGGTCGACTTCGGCAGGCCCGTGCGGCGGGCGAGCTCGGCGCGTGTCAGCGGCCCGTGCTCACGCAGGGCTGCGACGGCGCGCGCGGTGGCGTCGCGGAGATCGGCCATGGGGGAACAGTAGAGGCATTTCGGCCGGAACTGAACCATTGACAGTCGCTTAAGTCACTCCTACGTTCAGTCACGTCCGTATCCAGGCCCCTCGGCCACCCGGCCACCGTCGATCCCGGGAGCACCCATGGCACGCACCCTCACGGCGCTCGTCGCCGCATCCGCCCTCACCTTCCCCGCCCTGCTCGCACCACCCGCCGCGCCGCCCGGGCCCGAGCGCCACGAGTCGCAGGCGGCGGGCGAGACGGTGGCCGCGCCCACCGTGACGGGGCCCGTGCCGCTCACCAGCCCGGTCGGGGACCCCGCCCACGGCTACCCGTTCCTCGCCACCGACGTGGACCTGGACGCCGCAGGCTACGTCGAGGAGGAGTTCCTCGTCTCGGGCGAGGCCACCCGCTACGCCGCGGACGGGCTGTCCGACGCCGTCGTCACGAGTTCCGGCCACCCGTACACGACGCGCCTCGTCGTCCGCCGCCCGGCGCAGGAGGCCGACTTCAACGGCGTCGTCATCACCGAGTGGCTCAACGTCTCCAACCAGTGGGACCAGGAGGTCGACTGGTTCCAGACCCACGAGCACCTCATGCGCGAGGGCTACACGTGGGTCGGCGTCTCCGCCCAGCGTGCCGGCGTCCACTCGGCCACCGGCCTCAAGGCCTGGAGCCCGGACCGCTACGGCTCCCTCGACCTCACCGACGGTGGCACCGTCACCGACGACACCCTGTCCTACGACGTGTTCAGCCAGGCCGTGAAGGCGCTGCGGGACCCGGCGGGCACCGACCCGCTCGGGCCCCTCGACCCGGAGTACGTCATCGCCACGGGACACTCGCAGTCCGCCGGGCGCCTGCACACCTACTACAACAGCGTCCAGCCGCTCGCCGACATCCTCGACGCCGTCGTCCTCCACGGCGGTGGCGGCACGGTCCGCACGGACCTCGACACCCCGCTGTTCAAGCTGAACTCCGAGGGTGACGTCGCCATCGACCTCCTCGGGGCGGCCCAGCGTCAGCCGGACTCGGACGTGCTGCGCACCTGGGAGGTGGCCGGAGCCTCGCACGGCGACTGGAAGCTCATCACCGACTACGGCCCGCTCCGCCTGCGAGACATCGGCACCCTGCCCGGCGGCCACCCCGACGTGCCGCAGACCTGCGACCTGCCCTCCCTGTCACGGGTACCGCAGCACCAGGTGCAGGCGGCCGTGTACGACCACACCGTCGCGTGGGTCGCCCACGGCGTCAAGCCCCCGACCGCGGAGCCGATCGAGCTGGACGCGGAGGGGGAGATCGTCCGGGACGAGCTCGGCCTCGCCCAGGGCGGCATCCGCCTGGCCGCGCAGGACGTGCCGATCCGCGTCAACAGTGGCGTCAACTCCGGTCCCGGGTTCTGCTTCCTCGACGGCAGCTCGGCCCCGCTGCCCGAGGACGTGCTCGCCGAGCTCTACCCCACGCCCGAGGCCTACGCCGAGCAGGTCGCCGCCTCCACCGCCCACGCGGTGGAGCAGGGGCACGTGCCGGCGAACGTCGCCGTCGACCAGGCGTGGTACTCCGACCTCTCCTACCTGGTCGGTGACCTCGCGGCGGAGGACCGTCTCTCCGAGGCGCTCGCCGGCGACCTCACCACCGCGGCCGAGCAGGCGCTGCGGTACGCCGACGACGGCGAGCTCGACCTCGCCGTCGAGCAGCTCGAGCGCGTCGTCGCCCTCGTCGGCGGCTCCGACACCGACGCGGCCGCGAAGGCGGCCGTGCTGCGCCAGGCCCAGGCCGCCCTGGCCGTGCTGCCCGAGCGCGAGCCGGAGCCGGAGCCCGAGCCGGGCCCGCAGCGCTACGGGTTCTTCCTCAACAACAACTGGGACGGGCGGGCCGACGTCGTCTTCCAGTACGGCCGGCACACCGACGAGGTGCTGGTCGGCGACTGGGACGGCGACGGCACGGACACCCTCACGGTGCGCCGCGGGAACCGCTTCTACGTCAACAACGCCGCCCGTGGCGGGGACGCCGAGCGCGTCGTCCTCTACGGCCGGCCCGGGGACACCGTGCTCGTCGGTGACTGGGACGGTGACGGTCGGGACACCTTCGCGGTGCGCCGCGGGGCGGAGTACCACGTGCGCAACACGATGGCCTCGGGCGCCGCGGACGTCGTCGTCCGGTACGGCCGCGCGAGCGACACGGTCGTCGTCGCCGACTGGGACGGCGACGGCGTCGACACGCTGGCCGTGCGCCGCGGGGCGCGCTACCACGTGAGGAACGCCATCGCCGGCGGGGACGCCGACGTCGTCCTCACCTACGGCCGCCCGGGCGACATCACCCTCGCCGGTGACTGGGACGGGGACGGGCGCGACACCTTCGCCGTCCGTCGCGGGGCGACCTACCACGTGAAGAACACCCTGACGGGCGGGGACGCCGACCGCGTCCTCACCTACGGCCGCGCCGATGACGCGGTCCTCGTCGGTGACTGGGACGGGAACGGCACCGACACCCTGGGCGTGCGCCGCACCCCCTGACCGGGTGGGACGCACCGAGGCCCGCATCCCGTTCACCGGGGTGCGGGCCTCGCTACGTCGAGTCGCGCAGCGGGACGAAGCGGTAGGTGCCGAACGCGCGCGTGGTGAGCTCGCCGCCGGTGAGGTCGGCGACGACGAGGTCCCCCCGGACGGGGATGACCATGCGGCCGCCGTCGGTGAGCTGGTCGACCAGGGCGCGCGGGAGCCGGCGGGCCTCGGCGGACACGAGGATGCGGTCGAAGGGCGCGTGGCGCGGAAGGCCGAGCTCGCCGGGCACCGCGGGCGCGATCCCGGCGGGGACGCCGGCGGCCGCGAGGTTCGCGCGCCCGGTCTCCACGAGCGCCGGCTCGAGCTCGACCCCGCGCACCTCACCGCCCGGTGCGACGAGCCGGGCGAGGATCGCCGTCGTCCACCCGGACCCGGAGCCGACGTCGAGCACGCGGTGGCCCGGCCGGGCGTCGAGGAGGGTGAGCATCCGCGCCACGGTGCTCGGCTGGGAGCAGGTCGCGTGATGACCGATGGGCAGCGGCTGGTCGGCGCCGGCGAAGCGGTGCTGGTCCGGCGGGAGGAACGTGCGCCGGTCGACGGCCCTCATCGCCTCCCGGACCCGCTGCTCGACGTCGTCGCCCACGTGCGTTCTCCGCGGGCCGTCAGTCGGTGCCGTCGGAGGGGGGCACAACGCCGCTGCCCGCGGCGAGGCGCGCCCGGGCGCGGTCGACGGCGTCGGCGGTGCTCATGGACCGACGGTACTCCGGGGCGGGAACCCGGGCGCTGGGACGACCGCCCGAGGCGTACACTCGAACACATGTACGACAGGTGGTTGCGGTGACCCCGCGCTACGCCGAGCTGCACGCGCACTCGGCCTTCAGCTTCCTCGACGGTGCCAACCAGCCCGAGGAGCTGGCGGTCGAGGCCCACCGCCTCGGCCTGTCCGCCCTGGCCGTCACCGACCACGACGGCCTCTACGGCGTCGTCCGCTTCGCCGAGGCCGCCCGCCGGATCGGGCTGCCCGCCGTCATCGGCGCCGAGCTCACCCTCGGTGCCGCCGAGCGCGCCACCGGCCAGATGGACCCGCCCGGCACCCACCTCCTCGCCCTGGCCCGCGGGCCGCAGGGCTACCGCAGCCTGTCCCGCGCCATCGCCGAGGCGCACCTGGCCACGGGGGAGAAGGGCCGCAGCGACTACCGTCTGCCGGCGCTCGCGGCCGCCGCGGGCGGGGAGTGGCTCGTCCTGACCGGCTGCCGCAAGGGGGCGGTGCGCCGCGCCCTGGAGACCGGTGGCCCGGGTGCCGCCCGCGCCGCCCTGGACGAGCTCACCGCCCTCTTCGGCCGGGACAACGTCGCCGTCGAGATCACCGACACCGGCGACCCGCTCGACTCCATCCGCAACGACGCCCTCGCCGAGCTCGCCGCCGCGGTGCACCTCCCGCTCGTCGCGACCGGCGCCGTCCACTGCGCCCGCCCCGCCGACCAGCCGCTCGCCGACGTCCTGGCCGCCATCCGCGCCCGCGCCACCCTCGAGGAGATCGACGGCTGGCGCCCGCCCACCGCCGCACACCTGCGCTCGGCGGCGGAGATGGCCGCGATCCACGCCCGCCACCCGCAGGCGGTGACGACGGCCGCGGACCTCGGGGCCGAGTGCGCCTTCGACCTCGCACTCGTCGCCCCCAACCTGCCGCCGCACCCGGTCCCGCCCGGGCACACCGAGGCCACCTGGCTGCGGGAGCTCACCTACCGCGGTGCGGCCGAGCGCTACGGGCCGCGCGGGGCCGAACGCATCCCCGGTGCCTACGCGATGATCGAGCACGAGCTGCAGGTCATCACCGACCTCACCTTTCCCGGCTACTTCCTCATCGTCCACGAGATCGTCAGCTTCTGCCGCGAGCAGGGGATCCTGTGCCAGGGCCGCGGCTCGGCCGCCAACTCCGCGGTGTGCTTCGCCCTGGGGATCACCGCCGTCGACGCCGTGCAGCACCGGCTCCTCTTCGAGCGCTTCCTCTCCCCGGGACGCTCCGGCCCGCCCGACATCGACCTCGACATCGAGTCCGGCCGCCGCGAGGAGGTCATCCAGTTCGTCTACGTGCGCTACGGGCGCACCCACGCCGCGCAGGTCGCCAACGTCATCTCCTACCGGCCCCGCTCGGCGGTCCGCGACGCCGCCCGCGCGCTCGGCTACGACCTCGGCCAGCAGGACGCGTGGAGCAAGTCCATCGAGCGGTGGCGCAGCCTGCGCGCCCCCGACGACGGCGGGGACGCGCGCGGGGCCCGTGACGGTCGCGGGCCCTCACCCGCCGACGACGTCACCGGCATCCCCGACGACGTCCTCGACATCGCCGAGCGGATGCTGCGCCTGCCTCGCCACCTGGGCATCCACTCCGGGGGGATGGTGCTGTGCGACCGCCCGGTCGTCGAGGTCTGCCCGGTGGAGTGGGCCACCATGCCCGGGCGCACCGTCCTGCAGTGGGACAAGGACGACTGCGCCGACGCCGGCCTGGTGAAGTTCGACCTCCTCGGCCTGGGCATGCTCACCGCCCTGCGCCTCGCCTTCGCCGAGGTCAACGCGCACGCGGCACCGGGCACCCCGCCGGTGGGCCTGCACTCCCTGCCGCAGGAGGACCCCCGGGTCTACGACCTCCTGTGCGCGGCGGACACCGTCGGCCTGTTCCAGGTGGAGTCCCGCGCCCAGATGGCCACCCTGCCGCGTCTGCGGCCCCGGAACTTCTACGACATCGTCGTCGAGGTCGCGCTCATCCGCCCCGGCCCGATCCAGGGCGACTCGGTCAACCCGTACATCAACCGCCGTCGGGGCCGGGAGGAGGTCACCTACCTCCACCCGCTGCTCGAGCCGGCGCTGTCGAAGACGCTGGGGGTGCCGCTGTTCCAGGAGCAGCTCATGCAGATCGCCATCGACGTCGCGGACTTCAGTCCAGGGGAGGCCGACCAGCTGCGCAAGGCGATGGGCTCCAAGCGCTCCACCGAGCGGATGGAGGCGTTGCGCGGACGGCTGCTCGAGGGCATGGCCCGCAAGGGCGTCACCGGGGACGTCGCGGAGCAGATCTACGACAAGCTCAAGGCCTTCGCGGACTTCGGGTTCCCCGAGTCCCACGCCTTCTCCTTCGCCTACCTCGTCTACGCCAGCGCGTGGCTCAAGGTCCACCACCCCGAGGCCTTCTACGCGGCGCTCCTCGCCGCCCAGCCGATGGGCTTCTACTCACCCCAGACCCTCGTCGCCGACGCCCGCCGCCACGGCGTGCGGGTGCGGCGGGCGGACGTGCAGACCTCCCAGACCCAGGCCGTGGTGGAGCACACCGGGGAGGAGGCGCCCGGGGAGGACGACGGCGGTCGGCTCGTGCACCCGCACCCGCACCTGGCGGTCCGGCTCGGGCTGGCCCCGGTGCGCGGCGTGGGGGAGAGGACCGCCGAGCGGGTCGTGGTCGAGCGCGAGGCGCACGGTCCTTTCGCCGACATCGCCGACCTCGCCCGCCGCGTGCGGCTCACCGCCGCCCAGCTGGAGGCCCTGGCCACGGCCGGCGCCCTGGACTGCTTCGGCCTGGATCGGCGCGCGGCGCTGTGGGCCGCGGGGGTGCTGGCGGGGGAGCACGCCACCCTGCCCCACACCGCAGTCGGGTTCGAGGCGCCGATGCTGCCGGGGATGGACGAGCTGGAGACCGCCGTCGCCGACGTGTGGGCCACCGGCGTGTCCACCGACAGCTTCCCCACCCAGTTCCTGCGTCCCGAGCTCACCGCCCGGGGGATCGCGAGCATCGCGGGGCTGGAGCGGTGCGAGGTGGGCAGCAGGGTGGAGGTGGCCGGCGTCGTCACCCACCGGCAGCGGCCGGGGACGGCGGGCGGCGTCACCTTCCTCTCCCTCGAGGACGAGACGGGGCTGCTCAACGTCGTGTGCAGTCCCGGGCTGTGGGCGCGTTACCGGCAGGTGGCGCGCACGAGCGCGGCACTCGTGGTGCGCGGGACGGTGGAGCGGGGCGACGGTGTGCTCAACCTCGTCGCCGACCACGTGCGCGACCTCCCGCTCCGGGTGGCCTCACGCTCCCGGGACTTCCGCTGAGTCAGGCCCGCACGTCGCCGGTGGGGACGTCGTCGCTGGCCTCGGCAGCCTCGGCGCGCTCGTTGTGCCGCTGCCGCCGCCGCTGGATGCCCTCGGCGATGCCGCGGGGGTCGGGGAGGTCGCCCTCGACCGGGGGGTCGGGCACGTGGAGGGCGGAGTAGACCGCCCAGATGACGGCGAGGATCGGGATGGCGATGATCGCACCGAGCAGGCCGGCGAGGAAGGTGCCCGCCGTGACGCCGAGGGCGACGACGACGGGGTGCAGCGAGACCTGCCGCCCCATGACGAGCGGCTGCAGCAGGTGCCCCTCGATCTGCCCGATGAGCGCGATGCCGATCGTCACGATGAGTGCGTCCACGATGCCGCCGGCGGCCAGCGCGACGACGGCCGCGATGATCATCGCCAGGGGCGCGCCGATGAGCGGGATGAAGGCGCCGATGAACACGAGCACCGCGAGCGGGGCCGCGAGCGGGACCCCGACGATCGCGAGGAGGATGAAGGCGAGGACGCCGTCGGCGGTGGCGATGATGACCGTGCCGCGGGCGTAGCCGGCGAAGGTGTACCAGCCCGAGCTGGCGGCGCGGTGGACGCTCTCGCGGGAGCGGGCCGGCAGCTGGTTGATGAACCAGCGCCACATGTCCCCGCCGCGCAGGAGGAAGAACACCGTGACGAAGATGCTCAGCGCGAGGACGGTGAAGATGAGGGCGACGGCGCCGGCGTTGCTCAGCACCTGCCCGGCCAGTGTGCCCGCGTTCTGCGACACGTAGTCCTGGGCCTCGGCGACGAGCCCGTTGATCCAGTCGTAGATCTCGGCCTGCGTGAAGTGGACGGGCAGCGGTCCCGTCTCGAGGAACTCGAAGATGTCGTCGATGCCCTGCCCGAACTGGTCGGCGAGGTCCTCCCACTGCCCGGCCACCGAGGTGATGACGTAGGTGAAGATGCCGGCGACCACGGCGAGGGAGCCGAGCATGGCGACGGCGGTGGCCAGCGCACGTGGCATGACCCGGGCGAGCGCGCTCACCACCGGGTACAGGACGGAGCTGATGACGAGGGCGAGGAAGACGGCGATGAAGACCGCCTGGATGCGGGTGGTCGCGAAGACGACCATCGCGACGACGATGACGATCCCGATGAGCAACCACGCCATGAGGCCGTAGCGGCGCAGCCAGCGCGGCACGTCGAACGGATCGCGATCGGCGTGCTTCGCCCGTTCCGGCATGCGGCGCACCGACACCCGTGCCGCCGACGACGACGCGCGGGGCATCCGTGCCGCTCGCGCCAGGCTCCGGTCGGACGGTGCGGACGACGGCGCGGCACCGCCCTCGGGCAGGCCACCGGGCTGCGGTCGGCTGGTGCGGACCTTGCCGAAAAGCCTCATCCGGGCGGCCTCCTCGTGTGCGGGACGTGCCCAGTCTCGCGCACCGCGGGGCTCCCAGCCCGGCGACACGACCGACCTCGCGCCCGGACGCCGGGACGGCCGGTCGTGGCACTCGCCACACTCGACCCGGAACGGCCGCCGGAGTTCGAAACGGCCCTCATGACCGTGCTATCTTTTGGGACGTCGCCAGCGGCTCGGGTCGCTGAGACACCACTCGTCCGGGTGGCGGAATAGGTAGACGCGCTAGCTTGAGGTGCTAGTGCCCGTATTAGGGCGTGGGGGTTCAAGTCCCCCCTCGGACACAGAGGCAGGACCCGCAGGATCCAGGCGAGAGCTGGGGTCCGGCGGGTCTTTTCCGTTGCCGGGGCAGGAAGCGCCACACCCGGGCGCCGGCCCCCTCAGGTCAGGTGGTCGTTGCGGCCGCTGACCCACTCGATGTACCGCTGCGCCGAGCGCTCGACGACGTCACCGGCACCGGCGGGGACGAGCCCGCGGAAGTTGTTGTAGAGCCGCTCGAAGCCGAGGCGGGCCACCTGAGCGGCGATGCGCCGGACCACGGCCGCGGAGAGCGGGATGCGGTTCGGGTAGCTGCGCAGGAAGCTGACGGTTCGCCCCTCGGGACCGGGGAAGATGCCGTCACCCGCGAGGAGGACTCCCTGCCCGTCCGCTCCGCTGAGGAGCGCGACAGTGCTGCCGGGGAAGTGGCCGCCGATCTGCTCGAGGCGGACGCCGGGCACGATCTCGTGGGTCTCGTCCCACAGCCGTACCGCCGGCGTGCGGAGCGGGAGGAAGGAGACGTCGGCACGGGCGACGAGGACGGGCGCGTCGTCGAAGGCCCGGCTGTACAGCGACTGCACGCCGTACATGTGCGGGTGGCTCGCGACGACGGCCGCGAGCCCGCCGTGGGACGCGATCGCCGCGACGGCGGAGTCGTCGATGAGGCCGGGGACGTCGAACAGGACGTTGCCGTGCTCGGTGACGACGAGCTTGCCGGTCTGCCCGATGCCGACGGTGGGGGCGGTGCCGATCCCGATCAGCCCCGGCTCGAGCTCCTCGACGACGGTGCGGTGCCCGGCCGCGGCCAGCTCGCCGACGGTGGTCCAGGCCTGGCCGCTGCGCGGCACCCACTGCCGCTCGTCGTCGCAGATGACGCACACGTCGGGGAGCGGCGCGTGACCGTACTCGACGGCGCAGGTCGCGCAGACGACGTGGTCCGCGGCGTCGCGCAGCACGGCGGTCCAGACACCCATGCCGGTCTCCTCGTCTCGTCGCGGAGCCCCGAGGGTAGCGCCAGCTCACCGGCGCGGGGACGGACATGCGGCACGTCCGGGAGGTTCAGCGGCGGCTGCGGAGGTCGAGCTCGCGCAGCACCCGGTCGGCGACCTCCGGGTCGGTGCCGGGCTCGTTGCGGGCGCGCACGACCTCCTCGCGGGCCACCCGGAACGCCTCGGCCTGGAGGACCGTGGCGACCTTGCGGCGCTTGCGGAACGCCCTGATCCGCTCGCTGTACTCGTCCGGGAGCTCTCCCGCGACGGCGTCGTCGAGGAGGCCGAGCGCGTGCTCGACCCGTGCCGCGACCTCCTCCGGCAGCTCACCGGACCGGCTCTGCTCGCGGATGTGCGCCACCGCCGCCCGGGTGGCCCGCTCGATGAGCTGACGCTCTGCGCGCTGCTCGGTCTCGTGCGCACCGCGCACGCCGAGCATGCGCACCAGCGTGGGCAGGGAGAGGGCAGGCAGGACGAGCGTGACGAGGACGACGGCGGCGGCGATGACGAGGATCTCCGGACGGGACTCCAGCGGTCCGTCGGCGCCGACCGTGGGGATGGCGAGCGCCAGGGCGAGGGTGGCCAGTCCGCGCATCCCGCCCCAGGTGAGGATGAGCGACTCCTGCCAGGTCCGCGGCGCCACCCACGGGTCGCGCGCCCGGCGGTGGAGGAGGAGCAGCACGAGGAGCCAGCCCGCGCGGACACCGACGACGACGGCGCACACGAGCGCCGCGTGCCCGACCATGCGCCCGAGGTCGGGGCCGGCGTCGGCGACGACCTGGTAGAGCTCGACCCCGACGAGGCCAAAGGCCACACCCGTGACGAGGAGCTCGATGACGTCCCAGAACGCGCGCCCGGTGAGCCGGTCCTCGACGTCGTCGCCGCCGCGCGTGCTCGCCGTCTGGACCGCGGCGACGACGACGGCGACCACGCCGGACGCGTGCAGCTCCTCAGCGAGGATGTAGACGGCGAAGGGCAGGACGAGCGTGATCGCGTTGCGTCCGGCGACGTCGGCGACGCGGTCCGACAGCCACCCGCCGGCGGTCGCCGCGACGAGCCCGATCACGACGGCGAGCACGAGCCCCAGCGCGAACTCCCCGACGACGTCGAGGCCGAAGGGCCGGCCCGTCTGCGTCGCGGCGATGGCCGCGGTGAAGACGACGATGGCGACGGCGTCGTTGAACAGCCCCTCGCTCTGGAGGGTCGTGGTCAGGCGCCGGGGGATGCCCACCGGCCCGGCGATCGCCTCCACCGCCACCGGGTCGGGCGGCGCGACGGCGGCACCGATCGCGATCGCGGCGGCGACGGTGACCCCCGGCACGACGGCGACGACGGTCCCCGCGACCGCGGCGATCGTGATCGTGGTCAGCACGAGGGCCAGCCCGACGACGGCGCGCCACCGGCCCCGCAGGAGCGACCAGGAGGTGCGCTGCGCCGTGGCGTACAGGAGTGGTGGCAGGAAGAGCGGCAGGATGAGGTGGGGATCGATGGACACCCCGCGCCAGGCGGGGACGAACCCCACGAGAGTCGCCATGACGACCATGAGCGCCGGCCACGGGAGCCCGAGCCTCTCACCGACGCCCACCAGGACGATGGCGCCGAGCATGAGGACGATGACCAGCACGAGGAGGTCCATCGGCACAGGGTAGTGACCGCCCTCGGACGCAGCGGTGGGGCGGATGTGACTGTTGTGACGGATGGGACAGCGCCGAACCGTTCAATCCCGGTCGGCACCTGCCGATACTGCGGATGACGCCTCCGTGCGCCACCACCGCCCGCAACCCGGAAGTTCGTCTTTCCATGCCACTGTTCAGGGCTGTCCGCCCCACGCTCGTCGTCACCTCGCTGGTCCTCGCGGGCACGGTCCCCGCCGCGGCCGCGACCGCCCCGGAGGAGCCGATCACCGTCGTCCCCCTCACCGCCACGGACGGCAGCCTCACCGGGCTCGCCGACGCGGGGCTGGAGCGGCTGCAGCGCAGTGCGCGCTCCGTGCGCACCCAGTCGGTGCCCGACGCCGACGACGTCGCCGTCCTCACCGCCCCCATCGCCACGGAGGAGTTCTACGTGGCGGGCGTGACCTGGGACGGTGTGGAGGCGCTCCCGCACGACGCCGCCGTCTTCATCCGGGTGATGGAGGGCGGTGCGTGGCAGGACTGGGCACAGCTCGAGGTCGAGGCCGGGGCGGACGACGTCGGCACCACGGGCGGGACCGAGCCCTACATCGCCGCCGGGGCCGAGGCCGTCCAGGTCCAGATCACCGGGGACGCGGAGCGGCTGCCCGCCAACGTCCGGCTCAGCCTCACCCCGGAGTGGCCGGGTGAGGACGAGGTCGTCCTCGAGGAGGACGCCCCCGCCGCCGCGCTCGCGCCGTCCACCGACCCGCTCGCACCCGTGCCGGCGGCCGCGCTCCCGTTCCAGCAGCAGGCCCCACGCGTGTCCGCGGCCCCGGCCGCCCAGGCCACCACGCAGGCCGCGACCGCCACCCGGGCCGCCGTGCCCGTCCCGCGCCCCGCGATCACCACTCGCGCCGGGTGGGGCGCGAACGAGTCACAGATGGCGTGGCGCCCGTCCTACGCGCCCCTGCGCGCCACCGTCATCCACCACACGGCCGGGACGAACAGCTACACCCAGGCGCAGAGCCCGAGCATCGTGCGCGGCATCTACAGCTACCACGCGATCACCCGCGGCTGGGGCGACATCGGCTACAACTTCCTCATCGACAAGTGGGGACGAATCTACGAAGGGCGCAGCGGCACCCTGGCCTCGGCCACCGGCCAGATGCCCGTCGGCGCTCACGCGGCGCCGTTCAACACCGGCACCGTGGGGCTCAGCATCATGGGCGACTACACGAAGGTCGGCGTCCCGAGCGCCGCGATGAACGCCATGGCCGACATCCTCGCCTGGCAGTTCGGGCGCGCGGGCCTCACGGCGGCGGCGAGCTCCGGCATGGTCTCCCCGGGCACGTACGCGCGCCCCAAGGGACAGAGCCTGGGCCGTGTCTTCGCGCACCGCGACGTCTCCGCCACCGCCTGCCCCGGTGACGACATCTACTCCCGCATGGGCTGGCTGGCCCGGGCCACCGACCAGCGGGTCGACGCCGTGACCTCCGCGCCGGCGCCGACGCCGACCCCGACGCCGACGACGCCGGCCAAGCCCGCGGCCCCCGCGCCCATCGCCGACCCGATCACGCACACCGGCAGGGTCTACCTCAACAACGACTGGACGCCGTGGTCGAGCGTCGACTTCCCCCTGGGTGACAAG
The DNA here is from genome assembly GCF_009193135.1 of Georgenia satyanarayanai. Lineage (GTDB taxonomy): Bacteria > Actinomycetota > Actinomycetes > Actinomycetales > Actinomycetaceae > Oceanitalea > Oceanitalea satyanarayanai. The sequence goes on along the minus strand of NZ_VUKC01000003.1, from coordinate 224,134 downwards.
GGCTCCCAGATCTTCGTCGGCGACTGGGACGGCGACGGCACCGACACCCTCGCCATCCGCAAGGGCAACACCTTCTACGTCCACGGCCGCAACGCGGCCGGCTCCCTCCAGACGGTGGTCCAGTACGGCCGCGCGAACGACGAGGTGCTCGTGGGCGACTGGGACGGCGACGGCACCGACACCTTCGCGGTGCGGCGCGGCAAGACCTTCCACGTGAAGAACACGATCTCCTCCGGCGACGCCGACCACGTGTTCGTCTACGGCCGCACCGGCGACGAGGTGCTCGTCGGGGACTGGGACACCGACGGTGAGGACACCTTCGCGGTGCGCCGCCAGAACGTCTTCCACGTGAAGAACCGGATCGCCGGCGGGCCGGCCGACACGGTCATCACCTACGGCCGCGCCGGCGACCACGTCCTCGTCGGGGACTGGGACGGCGACGGCGTCGACACCTTCGCCGTGCGACGCGGGATCGCCTACCACGTGAAGAACACGATCTCCGGCGGGCCCGCGGACCTCGTCCTCAACTACGGGCGGCGCAACGACGTCGTCCTCGTGGGGGACTGGGACGGTGACGGCACCGACACGCTCGGGGTCCACCGGCCCTGATCACCCGAGCAGGGCGGCCGGGCCGCGCAGCACCCCCAGCCACGCGCTGAGGGCCACGACGGCGCCGACGACGCCGAGCACACCCGCCACCAGTGCCCAGTCGGCACGGGTGACGGCGACCGGCCGCCACGTCGTGCGCGGGCTCAGCCCGAGCCCGCGCGACTCCAGCGACTGCGCCATCCGCTCACCACGACGCACGGTGACGACGAGCAGCGTGAAGATCACGCGGCCCAGGTGGCGCGGGCCGCGCGGGGGCCGGCCGCCGCGTCCGAGCGGGGCCCGTACGGCGTGGGCGTGCTGGATGGTCGACCACTCCCGGGGCATGTCCTGGAGGAGCCGGTACCCGGCGAGCACGGCGTAGGCGACGCGGGGACTGAGGCGGGCGTTCTGCCGCAGGCTGTGCATGAGCGCCACGGCGTCGGTCGACAGGAGGAAGCCGGTCGCCAGCACCCCGATGAGCAGGGTGCGGATCGCCAGGGCCCCGCCCACCGACAGACCCTCGGTCGTCACCCGCAGCACGCCGCTCTGCCACAGCACCTCACCGGGACGGCTGAGCACGTTGACGACGAGCACGCCGAGCGCAAAGGCCGCGAAGGGCACGTGGGCCAGCAGCAGGGTCCGCGGCGTCGCGCTCGTCGCCGTCGCGACGGCGACGACGGCGAGGAGGTAGAGCACGGCCGGCGTCACCGGGTCCAGGACGAAGACCACCGCGAGGGAGACGACGAACACGAGGGCGAGCTTGACCGTCGGGTTGCGCCGGTCGAGCGGGGCAGCGACCGTGCTCATCGCAGCGCCCCCGCCGGTGCGGACGGGGCGCTCACCGCGGCGTCGAGGGCGAGCAGCGCGCGGCGGACCGCGGCGGGCTCTTCGATCTCCTCGAGCAGCCAGGCCACGAGCGGCGGCAGCGTGAGACCCCCGCGGCGCCGGACCTCGGCGTCGCGGAGCACCGGGACCGCCGGGCCGTCGGCGACCACCCCGCCCTCGCCGAGGACGACGACGCGGTCGGCCACCGTCACCACGGTCCGCAGGTCGTGGCTCGAGACGACGACGGCGCGTCCGGCGTCCGCGGCCGCCCGCAGCGCCGTCGTCGTCGCGATCGTGTCCCGACGGTCCAGGCCGAGGGTCGGCTCGTCGGCGATGAGGCAGGGTCGCTCGTGGGCGAGCATCGCCGCGAGGCTGAGCCGGCGCTTCTCGCCACCGGAGAGCCGGAAGGGGCTCTGCCCGGCGAGGTGCTCGAGGCGGTGGGCGCGCAGCTGCCTCCCGACCACCTCGTCCACCGGCCCGGTGAGGCCGTGGGCGACCTCCTCGGCGGCGGTGTGCGCGACGAACTGGTGCTCGGCGTTCTGGAACACCATCCCCACCCGCTCACCCTCGACGGTCCCGGCGGCCGGCGGCAGGAGACCGGCGAGGGTGAGGAGCAGGGAGGTCTTGCCCACCCCGTTGCGGCCGAGCAGGGCCACCACCGCTCCGGCGCGCAGCTCGAGGTCGATCCGGGTGAGGAGCGGGGGCGGGAGGGACGGACCGGCCGAGCGCCGCCGTCGGCGTGCCGGGGCGTGGCGCGAGACGGCCACCCCGCGGGCGCGGAGCACGACGTCCCGGACCGGTGGGCAGATCGGCGCCCCGGCGTCGGGAGCCTGCGCGAGGTGCCGCAGCAGGTCCTGGCTCGCTGGCGAGGCGAGCCCGCCGTCGCCGCCGCTGAGCGTGCGCAGTTCGGCGTCCAGCGGCAGCCAGCACCCGGCTCTCAGCAGGGCGCCCGCGTGGTCGCGCAGGACCGCATCGGTGGCACCGTCGGCGACGACGCGACCGCCCTCGTCGAGGACGACCGCGCGCCCGGGCAACGTGGCCGGACCGTCGTCCCCGGCGAGGTCGTCGAGGCGGTGCTCGACGAGGACGACGGTCGTGCCCGGACGGGACGACGCCGCGGCGAGCGCGGCGCGGACGTCGGCCACGCCCGCGGGGTCGAGCATCGAGGTCGGCTCGTCGAGGAGCAGCACGGCGGGGTCGGTGACGAGGGCGGCCGCAAGTGCCACCCGCTGCGCCTCCCCGCCGGACAGCTCGCCGGTCGCCCGGTCGCGCAGGTGCCCGGCGCCCACGGTCGCGAGTGCGGAGTCGACCCGCGGCCCGATGTCCACCGGGTCGGTCGCGTGGTTCTCCAGCGGCAGGGCCACCTCCTGGTCGACGGTGGGCAGGCAGACCGCCGCCGCGGGGTCCTGCGCGACGACCGCCACGTGGCGGGACAGGTCGACCACGGCAGCGTCGGTGGTCCGGGTGCCGGCGACCGTCACCTCGCCGTCGAGCCGGGCCGTCACGGTGTGGGGGACGACGCCCGTGATGCAGTGCAGGACGGTCGACTTGCCCGAGCCGGACGGGCCGAGCAGCAGGAGGTGCTCCCCGGGGCGGACCCGCAGGTCGACCCCGCTGAGCACCGGCTCCGCACGGCGCGGGACCGTGACGGACACGGCGTCGAGCACCACCGGGTCGGTCCGGTGCTCAGGCACGGGCGGTGGCCTCCCGCCCGATGGCGAAGTTGTCGACGACGCCGGTCCGCGCGAGGGCGTCGACGACGACCTTGGCGAGCAGCCCACCGAGCACGAGACCGGAGACCAGCTGGAGCACGAGACGCAGGGCGAAGATGTCCTGCCCATACCAGCCGGAGCGGAACGCCGAGTAGAAGAACACGAGCCCGGCGCCGAGCAGGCCGGAGACCGCGAAGACGGTCCACCCGAACCGGCGGTACCGGGTCGCCGCGAAGGCGAGCTCGCTCCCCAGTCCCTGGATGGCTGCGGCGATGACGAGGGTCGGGCCTACCGGAGAGCCGAGGAAGACGACCTCGACCACCGAGGCGATGACCTCTGCCGCGATCCCGGCGAAGGGCCGCCGCACGATGGCGATGACGATCGGCGCGACGATCAACCAGCCGCCGAAGAGCACGTGCTGGGCGAGGTCGCCGGCGGGTCCCATGAGGATGGCCAGCCCGTTCCATGCCTGGACGAGCACCCAGTACACGAAGCCGAAGACGACGCCGAGCACGACCATGAGCATGAGGTCCTTGAGCTCCCAGAAGGGAGCACGTGCCCGGCGGCTCGGCAGCGTGCCGCTCACTGGGCCGGCCCGGAGCTCGGGGAGGCGATCGACACGGTGAGGTGCGAGACGACGTGGGGGACGTGCGCACCGACCTGTGCCCAGGCGTCGACGGCGGTGGCGAGCACGTCGGCGACGTCCCCGCTGAGCCGTGTGGCGTAGTGCGCGGCGGCGGATGCTGTCCCGCGCCGCTGAGCGGCGGCGATGGCGGCCTCGATGTGAGCCATGTGGTCGCCGGCGTCGGAGCCGCCGTCGAGCAGCGGGTACAGCGACCAGTGTGCGGTGGCGGCCACATCGGTGGCCTCGACGGTCACGGGCTCCGGGGTGGGCAGGCTCGTGACGGTGAGGTCGCAGGTCCGCTCGCCCGGGCAGCCGCGCGAGAGGAGGACGTGGGCGACGACGTGCCCGCCGTCGCTGCGGCGTGCGGCCGCCGCAATGACGGCGGTGAGGTAGCGCGCCAGGCGCTCCTCGGCCGGCGCCCCGGTGGCGCCGACGTACGTGCTGACGTCGTCGGTCTCCAGGACCAGGCCCTCGGTGAGGCCGGCCTGGTCGACGTCCTGGAGCGCGCCGAGGATGACGGCGACGAAGTCGTCGCAGTGGGGGTGGATGCTGAAGCGGGCGCCGATGCCGAGCTTCTCGGGCGCGGCGGTCGGCTGGATCGTGCTCTGGGTGGTGCTCATCTGGGCCCTCTCAGGCCCCAGGGGTACCTCGAAGCCCCACCGACGACATGTCGGTGGGTGCCCTGCTCCCTACGCCGGTACGAACCGGATCAGGTTGACGGGTCTGCGGACCTTCCGCACTCTCAGCGCCTGCTGGCGCTCCCCGGGGGTGTGGCCCGAGCCTAGACAGGCCGCCGCGGCGGTGTCCATCTCGTCCCACGGCCGCTCAGCGGCCGACCGGCTCGACGTCATCCGCGAAGCTGCGCGGGGAGAAGGCCCGCACCTCGTCGATGGTGGCCGAGAGCCCGGGGTCGTTGTCGAGGTACTTCTTGGTCTCGCGGGCGACGAGCCCGGAGAGGATGACGAGACCGATGAGGTTGGGGACGGCCATGAGCCCGTTCATGACGTCGGCGAAGCTCCACACGACGTCGAGGGACACGGTGGCCCCGACGTAGACCGCGAGGGAGAACACGACCCGGTAGGGCATGACCCCGCGGCGCCCGACGAGGCGCTCGATGCACCGCTCGCCGTAGTAGGACCAGCCGAGCACCGTGGAGAAGGCGAACATCGCGAGCGCGATCGTCACGATGTAGTGGCCCCACTGACCGGGCAGGCCCGTGCTGAACGCGGCACCGGTCATCGTGCCGGCCTCGGTCTCGGTGCGCCAGACACCGGTCGTGACGATGACGAGGCCGGTGAAGGTGACGACCACGAGCGTGTCGATGAAGGTCTGGGTCATCGACACCAGGCCCTGACGCACCGGGTGGGAGGTCTTGGCCGCGGCGGCGGCGATGGCGGCCGAGCCCATCCCGGACTCGTTGGAGAACATGCCGCGGGCGGCCCCCATCTGCACGGCGATGATGATCGTCGACCCGATGAACCCGCCGGTGGCGGCGGTGCCGGTGAACGCGTCGGTGAAGACGAGAGCGATGGCGGCGGGGATGTCGGTGACGTTGACGATGAGGATGAACAGCGCGCCGACGACGTAGGACACGATCATCACGGGGACGAGGCCCGCGGTGACCCGGCCGATCGACTTGATGCCGCCGACGAGGACGATGAGCGCGGCGATGCTCAGCACTCCGCCGGTCACCCACGGGACGACCCCGAAGGACTCCTCGAGGTTCCCCGCGACGGCGTTGCCCTGGACGAGGTTGCCGATGCCGAAGGAGGCGATGATCGCCATGACCGTGAACATCAGTCCGAGCACCTTGCCGAGCGGCCCCTTGATGCCGCGTTCCAGGTAGTACTGGGGACCTCCGGACTTCTCACCGGCGGAGTCGGTGCGGCGGTAGTACACACCGAGGAAGGCCTCGGTGTACTTCGAGGCCATCCCGACGAGGCCGGTCACCCACATCCAGAACAGCGCACCGGGCCCGCCGATGCTGATCGCGGTGGCGACACCGACGATGTTCCCGGTGCCCACTGTCGCCGACAGGGCGGTGGTGAGCGCCTGGAACTGCGAGACGTCGCCGTCGTCGGCGCCCTCGTCCCTCCGCTTGACGATCCCGAGCCTGAGGGCGGCGCCGAGCTTGCGGAACTGCAGGCCGCGCAGCCGGATCGTGAGGAGGAGGCCGACACCGAAGAGCAGCGGGATGAGGACGAAGGGGCCCCACACGACCCCCGACACGGCCTCGAAGAAGGTGGTGGTGTCCTCGATCAGCTGGTCCATGCGGGCTCCCCGGACGTCGATGCGGCGCAGTGGCCGCCACTGTGCCACGGGTCACAGGCGGCTGTGGTGATTGCGGCCGGGCGAGTTGCGTCAGGCGCCGACGACGGAGAGGACGCCGCGGACGAGCGTGGCCGTCGCGCCGAGCACGACGACGGCGATCACGACCCGACGCGCCGTCGCCGCCCGCACACGACGGGCGACCTGGCCACCGACGAGCACGCCCGCGGGCACCGCGGCGACGGCGGCGACGACCAGCGGCCACCCGGGCAGACCGCCCGCGGCGGCGCCGGTGACCGTCTTCGTCAGCAGCGACACCAGGCCCATGGTGAGGAAGATGGGCTGGAGCGTGGCGGCGAAGGCGCGCTGCGCCCAGCTCGTCGCCTGGGCGTAGAGCAGCACGGCCGGCCCGCCGACACCCACCGCGGTGTTGAGGAAGCCTCCGGTGAACCCGGCGACGGGTGCCGCGGCGCGCCCCAGGTCGGGCAGCTCCCAGGCCAGCGCCACGGGCGCGAGGGCGAGCAGCAGCGCGGCGCCGATGACCACCTCCAGCCAGCCGGCGTCCACGGCGCCCACGAGCAGCGCCGCCGGGACCGAGCCGATGACGATCGTCGGGGCGATGCGCAGGAACCGTGCCCAGTCGATGTCGTGGCGCATGACCACCGTCAGCGCGACCGCCGAGACGACGGTGGTGATGTTGGTGAGCACGACCCCGGCCACCGGGCCGATGAGCAGCACGAAGGTGGGGGAGACGACCAGCCCGGTGCCCATCCCGCTCGTGCGCTGGAGCACCGCGCCGAGCACGACGGCGCCCAGCACGGCAGCAAGGACCCCGGCCTCCACGTCTCGTGCCCGGGTGTCAGGTGCCGCAGTAGGTGACGAACGGCGTCTCGGGCGCGGCCGGCCGGGTGTAGCGCTCGAGGCCGGGGCGCTCCTCGTAGGGGCGGGTGACGACGTCGAGCAGCGCGCGGACCGGCCCGAGATCCCCGGCGGTGGCGGCGTCCAGCGCTTCCTCGAGCAGGTGGTTGCGGGGGATGTAGACCGGGTTGTGGCGCTCCATGAGCGCGGGGTCGGGGTCCAGGGCGCGCCACTGCTCGAGCCACCGGCCGAGCCGCCCGTCGAACCCGGGCAGCGCGCGCACGGGGGCGGTGTCCCCGCGCGCCGCGGAGGTGAGGGCACGGAAGAACGTCGTGTGGTCCGGTCGTGCCGCGACGAGGAGCGCGGTGAGGTCGGTGACGAGCCGGTCGACGCCGTCGTCGTCCTCCGCGAGCCCGAGCTTCGCCCGCATGCCCGCCGTCCACGCGGCGCCGTACCGGGCGGGGAAGGTGTTGACGAGGTCGGTGAGGAGGCGCACCGCCTCGTCCGCGTCGCTGTGGACGAGGGGCAGGAGCGCCTCGGCGAGGCGGGCGAGGTTCCACTGCGCGATGACCGGCTGGTTGCCGTAGGCGTAGCGGCCGCGGGCGTCGATGGAGCTGAACACGGTCTCCGGGTCGACGGCCTCCATGAAGGCGCACGGCCCGTAGTCGATGGTCTCGCCTGAGATCGTCATGTTGTCGGTGTTCATGACGCCGTGGACGAAGCCGAGGTGCATCCACCGGGCGACGAGGGTGGCCTGGGCGTCGAGGACGGCCTCGAGGAGCGCGAGGTAGGGGTTGTCGGCCGCGGCGGCGTGCGGGTGGTGGCGGTCGATCGCGTGGTCGGCGAGGCGGCGCAGCAGCTCGAGGTCATCGGTGGAGCGGGCGTACTGGAAGGTCCCCACGCGCAGGTGGCTCGCCGCGACGCGGGCCAGCACCGCACCGGGCAGCAGCGTCTCGCGCCGCACCGTGGCACCGGTGGCGACGACGGCGAGGGAGCGGGTGGTCGGCACGCCCAGCGCGTGCATCGCCTCGCTGACGACGTACTCCCGCAGCATCGGTCCGACGGCGGCCAGTCCGTCCCCGCCACGGGCGAAGGGCGTGCGGCCGGAGCCCTTGAGGTGGAGGTCGCGGGGGGTGCCGCTCGTGTCGGTGAGCTCGCCGAGGAGGAGTGCGCGCCCGTCGCCGAGCTGCGGGGAGTAGGAGCCGAACTGGTGGCCCGCGTAGGCCATGGCCACGGGCGTGGCGCCGTCCGGCACGGTGGTGCCGACGAGCAGGCCCGTGCCGTCGGGGGTGCGCAGGTGGTCGGGGTCGAGGCCGAGCTCTGCGGCGAGCGGCTCGTTGAGGAGGAGCAGCGCGGGCGTCGGCACGCCTACCGCCTGCCACGGGACGGCAAGCTCGGGCAGCTCACGGGCGTAGCGGTCGCCGAGGAGGTGGCCGGGGGGAGCGGTGGTGCTCATCGCTCGACGATACGTCCGTGGTGGCCGGGTTGCTCGGTACGGTGCGTCACGTGCACATCGGCATCGACCTCGCCTGGAACACCCGTCGCCGGACCGGGCTCGCGGCGGTGGACGACGCCGGCGCGCTCGTCGCGTCGGCGAGTGCGGTCTCGGACGCGGAGATCGACGGGTGGCTCGACGGGCTGTCCGCGCCCGTCGTGACCGTCGCGATCGACGCGCCGCTCGTCGTCCGGAACCCCACGGGCATGCGCGAGTGCGAGCGCCTGGTGGGGAAGGCGTACGGCCGGTACGACGCGAGCTGCCACGCGAGCAACCGCTCGATCTCCTACTTCGACCCGCCGCGCGCGTGGACGCTCGCGGAGCGGCACGGGTGGGTGACGGACCCGGCACGCCGCGGGAGCACGGCGCTGCCCGCGGCGGTGGAGGTGTACCCGCACGCGGCGATGGTGGGGCTGTTCGGGCTCGGCCGGATCCTCAAGTACAAGAGCGGGCGGGTGCTCACGCGGCAGGAGGCGCTGCTCGAGCTGCTGCGGCTCATGGAGGGGGTCGCGGTCCTCGGCCTGCCGGCGAACGCGCGGTGGCGCGAGGTCCGGCGGGCCGTCGAGGAGGCCACCCGGCCGATGCACCTCGACCGGGTGGAGGACGAGGTCGATGCCGTCATGTGCGCGCACCTGGCCTGGCTGTGGCACCACGAGCCGCAGTCGCTGCACGTCTTCGGTGACGGGGACAGCGGGTACATCGTCGCGCCGCCGCCCCCGACGCACGCGGTGCGGGTGTCGCCGGACGCGAGGTGACCAGCGGCTGTGCCCCGGCGCGGCGGGATGTCAGACCCTGTCTGTAACGTCGGTCACATGGACGACGACGGCGCAGCACCGAACGGGGAGCGGGTTCCCTCCGCCGTCGGCAGCGGGCCGGCGGGTCCCCTCACCGTGGCCGCGCTCGCGTCGTGGCGGGCGGTGCTCGGCGAGGTCGACCGGGCGGTGACAGACGCTGAGCGGGTCGACCTGCTGAGGGCCCTGGAGGAGCTGAAGTCCGCCGCGTGCGCGGCGCAGGCACGCATCTCGGTGGACCTCGACGCCTCCCAGCGCGCGGAGCAGGCGCGAGCCGGCGTCCCGCTGGCCCGTCGGGGGGCGGGCGTGGGGGCGCAGGTCGCGCTGGCCCGGCGCGAGTCCCCGCACCGCGGTGGACGGCTCCTCGGCCTGGCCAAGGCGCTCGTCGTCGAGATGCCGCACACCTACCGGGCGCTGCAGGCGGGGCTGCTCAGCGAGTGGCGGGCCACCCTGATCGTGCGCGAGTCGGCCTGCCTGTCGGTCGAGGACCGCACGGCCTTCGACGCCGAGCTGGCCGCGGACCCGGGACAGCTGGACGGTCTCGGGGACGGGCAGCTGCTCGCGCGGGCCAAGAAGGTCGCCTACCGGCTCGACGCCGCCTCTGTGGTGCGCCGGGCGCGCAAGGCCGAGAGCGAGCGCTGCGTGAGCCTGCGGCCCGCTCCGGACACGATGAGCTACCTGACCGGGCTTCTGCCCGTCGCACAGGGCGTGGCGGTGCTCGCCGCGCTCACCAAGGCTGCGGACTCCGCCCGGGCGCAGGGGGATCAGCGGAGCCGGGGACAGGTCATGGCCGACACCCTCGTCGAGCGGGTCACCGGGCAGGAGTCGGCGGACGCCGTCCCCGTCGAGGTCCAGCTCGTCATGACCGACCGCACGCTCCTCGCCGGGGACGACGAGCCCGCTACCATCCCCGGCTACGGGACTGTTCCCGCGGGCTGGGCGAGCCGCCTGGTGGCCCGCAGGCTCGGCGCACCGGGCCTGGAGGGCGTGGGCCGGGCAACCCAGGTGTGGCTGCGCCGGCTCTTCACCTCACCGAGCACCGGCCAGCTGGCCCGGATGGACTCACGCCGGCGGACCGTGCCACCCGGTCTGGCGCGGTTCATCGCCACGCGGGACCAGACGTGCCGCACCCCGTGGTGCGACGCGCCGGTCAGGCACGCGGACCACATCGTCCCCTGGAGCGAGGGTGGGAGGACCGAGGCGGACGGACTGGAGGGCTACTGCGAGGCGTGCAACTACGCCAAGCAGGCGCCGGGCTGGCGCACGCGCGCCGGGCCTTCTGGAGGCGAGGACGGCCACGTCGTCGAGACGACGAGCCCCACCGGCCACCGGTACCGCTCGCGGGCGCCCGCTCTTCCCGGGCACCACTCACCGGACGAGGGCGAGCGGGACAGCAGTCCGGCAGAGCGCTACCTGCTCGACCTCCACCGCGTCGCCTGAACCAGCCCGAGGACCGCTAGGCGCGCTCGCGCTCCTGGGCGCGGGCTGCCGCGATCCGCTCGACGTCCAGCGCCGAGCGCTGGAGCGGCGGGATGATCTCGTCGTCGGGCGTGATGATGACGAGGTCGTTGTCCATGTGGTCGGCCATGGCGTGCACGGCGTCGATGAAGTCTCCGCGCCGGACGGCGTCGACGATGCGCTCGTGCTCCACCTGCATCGAGGGGGCGTCTCCCGCGTGGGTGAGGCGCTCGACGTGCCCGGGCGCCGCGAGCTTCTCGGTGATCCCGGCGTACAGCGACGCGAGCAGGCGGTTCTTCGCGGCGTCGAAGAGGAGGTAGTGGAAGCGCGAGGCCAGCTCCACGCTCGTGTCCTGCGGCCCCACCGCGGGGCAGTGCCCGCGCTGCAGCGACTGCGCCACCGCCGCCTCGAGCGCTGCCACGTCCTCCGCCGTGCGGTGCCGCGCGGCCTGCTGCGCGGCCTCCACCTCCAGCGCCCGGCGGTAGCTGAGGAGCTCCTCGAGGGTGTAGGCGGTGAGGAACTCCGAGAGCACGGCGCTCGTCGGGGCGCTGGAACGCACGAAGGTGCCGCGGCCCGGCAGCGTCTCGAGCATCCCGATGCTCGCGAGGGAGCGGACGGCCTCGCGGATCGTCGACCGACCCACCCCGAGCGTCTCGGCAAGCTCGGGCTCGATCGGGATACGCGTTCCGACCTCCCACGCGCCGGTGGTGATCTGCCGGCGCAGGTAGGCCAGCGTGGTGCGGGCGCGCTCGGTGCCGCTGCTGGTGACCATCCTGCGAGTATAGGAAGGCCTGTCCGCTCAGCCGGCGGTCCACTGCGACCCGGTCGCGCCCCTCTACCGTGCTCGTGGGGCCCAGCTCGTGAGGCCCAGCGCCTGGACCTCGCACCCCTCGAGGTGGAGCACCTCGTGCCCGGCACGGCAGGTGCGCGCGAGTGGTGGCGAACGCCTCAGCGGCGGCTCGTCGGCGGGCCGGGAGCCCACTTCATCTGATGTTACGGTGAGCCCGTTTGCGACGCCGTCACGAGGAGCCCGCCACCATGTCCCACTCCGCCGCGCCTTACGACGCCCTGCTGCTGTGCTCCTTCGGAGGGCCCAACGCGACCGAGGACGTCGTGCCGTTCCTGCGCAACGTCGTCCGGGGCAAGGGGGTCCCGGACGAGCGGCTCGAGGAGGTGGGCGAGCACTACTTCCACTTCAACGGCAAGAGCCCCATCAACGAGCAGAACCTCGCCCTCCGGGCCGCGCTCGAGGGCGAGCTGCGCGAGCGCGGGCTCGACCTCCCGGTCCTGTGGGGCAACCGCAACTGGCACCCCTACACCGTCGACACCCTGCGCGACGCCGTCGCCTTCGGTGCCCGCCGCATCCTCGTCCTTGTCACGAGCGCCTACGCCTCCTACTCCGGCAGCCGCCAGTACCGCGAGCACCTCGCCGCAGCCGTGAGCGAGCTCGGTGCCGATGCCGAGGGCCTCGAGCTCGACGTCCTCCGCCCGTTCTTCAACGACCCCGGCTTCGTCGACGCCAACACCGACGCCGTGCTCGCGGCCGTCGAGGAGCTCCCCGCCGGTGAGGGCGTGCACATCGCCTACGTCACGCACTCGATCCCCGACACCATGCAGGACGCCTCCGCCGTCACCGGCCCGGGCTACCGCGAGCAGCACGAGGAGGTCCGCAGCGTCATCGACGCCACCCTGCGCGGGCGGGGGCTGGAGGTCACCTCCTCCCTGTCCTACTGCTCGCGCTCGGGCGATCCGCGCACGCCGTGGCTGGAGCCGGACGTCAACGACCACCTCAGCGACCTCGCCGCCCAGGGGGTCACGCGCGTCGTCATCGCCCCCATCGGCTTCATCTCCGACCACATGGAGGTCGCCTGGGACCTGGACACCGAGGCGATGGAGACGGCTCGCGAGCTCGGCATGGACGCCGCCCGGGCCGCGACGGCGGGGACCGCACCGGTCTTCGTCGCCGGCCTCGTCGACCTCGTCCTCGAGCGCGCGGCCCGTGAGCGTGGCGAGGAGCCGGCGGTGACGGTGCGCGGCGAGCTCCCCGCCTTCCCCGACGTCGCCCCTCCGGGCAGCTGCCGGATGCGCCACGGTGAGGTCACCGGCATCCCCGTCCTCGCCGGCACCGCCGACTGACGCCGTCCCCAGCCCCAGGAGGAAAAGTTCCGTGAGCTCCGCCCAGCCCCAGTCCGCCTACGTCATGTACTCCGTCTTCCGGGCGGTCCAGCCGCTGCCCGAGGAGGACGACATCCGGACGGGCCTCGTCCGAGACGCCCTCGCCGCGCTGGCGGACGTCCCGGGACTCATCGTCCGCGGCTGGTACGACGTCGCGGGCTTCCGGGCCGACGCCGACCTCATGGTGTGGTGGTGGGCCGAGGACGTCGCGGCGGTGCAGGAGGCCTACCACCGGCTCCTGGCGAGCAACCTCGGTGGTGCGCTCGAGCCGGTGTGGTCCCAGGTCGGCACCCACCGCCCCGCCGAGTTCAACCAGGCACACCTGCCGTCCTTCATCATGGGGGAGGAGCCGCGGGGCTTCCTCTGCGTCTACCCGTTCGTCCGCAGCTACGAGTGGTACCTGCTGCCGCCGGAGGAGCGCGCCACCATGCTCCGCGACCACGGGCTCGCGGCCCGCGGCTACGGGGACGTGCGCGCCAACACGATCTCCTCCTTCGCGCTCGGCGACTACGAGTGGCTGCTCGCCTTCGAGGCCGACGACCTCGGCCGCATCGTCGACCTCATGCGCGACCTGCGCGCCACCGAGGCCCGCCGCCACGTGCGCGAGGAGGTCCCCTTCTTCACCGGTCCGCGCCGCGAGCTCGGCGAGATCGTGGAGAAGCTGCCCCGCGGGTAGTCCTGACCCTGCCACCGTCCGTGGCAGGGTCGGCTCATGGCCACACCTGCGGAGCCACCAGTGCGATCCTTGACGATGACTCGCACACGTGTTCGACTATGGGCATGCGGTGGGACGGGCAGGAGATCACGGCCGAGGACGACGCCGCGCTGCCCGGCCTGCGGAGGATGGCGGGCCTGGTGCGCACGGTCCGCACCCCCAAGTTCGCGGGGATCGTCTTCCACGAGGTGACGGCCCGCTCGGTCCTCAACCGGGTGCCGGCCGCCTCCCGGATGCCCTTCCGCTGGACGCTCAACCCCTTCCGGGGATGCAGCCACGCCTGCGTCTACTGCTACGCCCGCTCCACACACACGTACCTCGACATGGACGCCGGCGTGGACTTCGACAGTCAGATCGTCGTCAAGGTCAACGCCCCCGACGTCCTGCGCCGCGAGCTGGCCAGGCCCTCCTGGGCGCGCGAGCAGGTGGCCCTGGGGACGAACACCGACCCCTACCAGCGGGCGGAGGGCCGCTACCGGCTCATGCCCGGCATCGTCGGCGCACTCGTCGAGTCGGGCACACCGCTGTCGGTCCTCACCAAGGGCACCCTCCTGCGCCGGGACCTGCCGCTGCTCGGGGCGGCCGCGGAGCACGTGCCGGTCTCCCTCGGGATCTCGCTGGCCGTCCTCGACGCCGATCTTCAGCACCTCCTCGAGCCGGGCACACCGAGCCCGCGCGCCCGGCTCGACCTCGTGCGCGCGATCCGTGAGACGGGGCTGGACTGCCACGTCATGGTCGCTCCCGTCCTGCCGTGGGTGACCGACTCCCGCGAGCACCTCGATGCCCTCCTCGGCGCCATCGCCGAGGCCGGCGCCACGTCGGCGTCGGTCATGGCCGCCCACCTGCGGCCCGGCGTCAAGGACTGGTACCTGCAGTGGCTGGAGCAGCACCGCCCGGCGCTCGTGCCGGAGTACCGGCGCCTGTACGGGAGCGGCGCCTACGCGCCGGACGCCTACCGCACCTGGCTCGCCGAGCGCATCGCCCCGCTGCTGCGCCGCCACGGCCTGGCCCGCGGCTCCCGGCTGCGGTCCCCGGCTCAGGAGCCGGAGGCACCGGTGCAGGCGCCCGACGCCGTCATGCAGGCCGCCCTCTTCTGAGCCCTGGCACACTGGGCCCGTGCCAGTCCCGGAGTTCGTCGCCGCGCTGCGCGCCCATGTGGGGACGGCTCCGCTGTGGCTCTCGGGCGTGACCGCCGTCGTCCTCGACGGAGACCGGGTGCTCCTCGGACGCCGCGCCGACAACCGCATGTGGGCGGCCATCAGCGGCATCCTCGACCCCGGCGAGCAGCCCGCCCACGCCGCCGTCCGGGAGGTCCTGGAGGAGACGGGCGTCGTCGCCCGCGTCCTCGCGCTCGCGTCCGTCGACAGCGGCGACGTCGTCACCTACCCCAACGGGGACCAGGCGCAGTACCTGTCCCTGGCCTTCCTGTGCGAGTACGTCTCCGGGCAGGCGCACATCGCCGACGACGAGTCCCTGGAGGTCGGGTGGTTCGCCCTGGACGCGCTGCCGCAGCCGCTCGCGGCGTCGTCGGCCACACGCATCGCCGACGCACTCGCCGCCCGGGCCGACCCGGGAGCCGGACCGCGCTTCGTGCGCTGAGCTCAGCCCTCCGGCGTCGCCGGCGGGAGGGTGTCCCCGCGGGCCTCGGCCATCGACATCGCGTACTCGCGCCCGCGGTCCCAGGGCCGGGTCCAGCCCAGCTCGTCGAAGACGCCGTCGAGGAGGTTGCCGGTGAATCCCCACACCCACCCGCCCTGCACGGCGAAGCCCGCGCTGCCGTGGCCGTGGATCGTCACCGTGGAACGCCCCGCGGGGTCGAGCAGGTCGCTGACCGGCAGGCGGAGCGTGTGCAGCACCTCCCCGACCTCGACGCGCTCGAGCCCGCCCGGGCCGTCCGCCCACCCGATGACAGGGGTGACGAGGAAGCGGCTGATCGGCACGGCTACCTCGGGCAGTGCGCCGATGACCTCGACGCGGTCGGGCGCGAGGCCGATCTCCTCGTGGGTCTCGCGCAGCGCCGTGGCGGCGGGCCCGGCGTCGCCGTCGTCGGCGCGGCCGCCGGGCAGCGCGATCTGGCCGGGGTGGTGACGCAGCAGCGGGGAGCGCTGGACGAGGTAGAGGTCGAGCCCCGGGAAGACGTCGGGCCGCGCGGCGGTCGGGGTGAACAGGAGGAGCACGGCCGCCGGCCGGTACTCCGCGCGGGCCTGGGCGTCGACGCGGTGGACCACCGGGGGCGGCCCCAGCTCGCCGGCCGCGCCTCTCGCGACGAGCCGCTCGAGGTCGCTGCGCGCCTGCGCCAGGTGCCGGTCCACCGCGCCACCATAGTCACCCGTGGGACGCGAGCCACTCCTCGTCGACGGCGACGACCCGGTCGTCGTCGGCGCCCGGGTCCCCGCGGAAGGTGTTCGACGTGACGATACACAACCGACCGTCCGGTGCGACCGTCACCGTGCGCAGCCGGCCGTACTCGCCCTCGAGGAGGCGCTGCGGCTCACCGGTGCCGCCGTCGGCCTCCAGCGGGACGCGCCACAGGGACTGCCCGCGCAGTGCCGCAACGTACACGGCGTCCTCGGTGACGGCGAGGCCGCTGGGGGAGGCGTCCGCCGGCCGCCACGTGACGAGCGGGTCGGCGAAGTCGCTGGTCCCCGCGGTGCCCTCGACCTCCGGCCAGCCGTAGTTGGTGCCCGCCTCGATGAGGTTGAGCTCGTCCCACGTGTCCTGCCCGAACTCCGAGGCGTACATCCGCCCCTCGCCGTCCCAGCCCAGGCCCTGGACGTTGCGGTGCCCCAGGGACCACACCGGCGAGCCGGGGTCGGGGTTGCCGGGGGCCGGCTCACCATCCTCGTCGACCCGCAGGATCTTCCCGCCGAGCGAGCCGGGATCCTGGGACGTCGAGGGGACGGCGGCGTCACCGGTGGCGACGTAGAGGTAGCCGTCCGGGCCGAAGGCGATCCGCCCGCCCGAGTGGTACGTCTCGCGCGGGATCCCCTCCAGGACGACGACGTCGGGACGCAGCTCCGCGCCGTCGTGCACCATCCGCAGCACGCGGTTGTCGGTCCCGCTCGTGAGGTAGACGAAGACGTGCCCGTTGTCGGCGAAGTCGGGGGAGACGGCGATCCCGAGCAGCCCGGCCTCGTTCTCCGCGGCGACCCCGGGCACGGTGGCGAGCTCGCGTGGCTCCTCGCCGGGGACGAGCCCAAGGACCCGGGCGCTGTCCCGCTCGGTGACCAGCGCGGTGCCGTCGGGCAGGAAGGCCAGTCCCCACGGCACGTCGAGCCCGGTGGCGAGCACCTCCGGCTTGCGCGGGGCCGGCTCGCTCGTCGTCGGCTCGGGCGCGGGCGCCGTCGTCACCGGACTCGGTGCCGGGACGGTGGCCTGCTCCTCGGTCCTCTCACCGCCCCCGCACGCCGCGAGGACGACGACGGCGAGCAGGGCCGCCGTCGTCGTCCTCGCGGTGCGGGTCATGTCAGAAGACGGGCTTGCCGCCGGTGACGCCGAGGACGGTGCCCGAGACGTAGCTCGCGTCGTCGGTGGCGAGGAAGACGAACGCCGTGGCGACCTCGATCGGGTGGCCGGCGCGGCCCAGCGGCGTCGCCTTGCCGAACTCCGGCATCGACTCCGCCGGCTTGGTGGCCGGCTGGAGCGGGGTCCAGATCGGACCCGGGGCCACCGCGTTGACCCGGATGCCCTTCGGCCCGAGCTCGGCGGCGAGGTTGACGGTGAAGTTGTTGATCGCGGCCTTGGTCGAGGCGTAGTCGAGGAGCGTCTCGGAGGGCTGGAAGGCCTGGATCGAGGTGCAGTTGATGATGCTCGCGCCCGGCTGGAGGTCGTCGAGCAGCGCCTTGGTCAGCCAGAAGATCGCGAAGATGTTCGTCTCGTAGGTCTGCCGCAGCTGCGCGTCGCTGATGTCGGCGAGGGAGTCCTGCGCCATCTGGTAGCCGGCGTTGTTGACGAGCACGTCGACCCCGCCCAGGCCCTCGACGGCGGCCCGCGCCAGCGCGATGTTGGCCTCCTCGGTGCGCTGGTCGGTGGGCAGGAGGACGCAGCGCCGGCCCGCGGCCTCGACCTGCTTCCGCGTCTCCTCGGCGTCCTGCTGCTCCTGCTCGAGGTAGGCGATGGCGACATCGGCGCCCTCCTTGGCGAAGGCGATGGCGGTGGCGCGGCCGATGCCGGAGTCCCCGCCGGTGATGAGGGCGCGCTTGCCCTCCAGGCGCCCCCGGCCGACGTAGCTCGTCTCGCCGTGGTCCGGGACCGGGTCGAGCCGGTCGGTCCACCCGGGCCACGGCTGGCTCTGCACGGGGAAGTCCTTCATGGCGTTCGTGTCGATGTCCATGCCCCCATCCTTCGGCCGGCACGGGCGTGGCGCATCCGGTGCCGTAACCTGCGCGGTCATGGAGCCCTTCACCCTGCACGACGGTGACCTCACCCTCGAGGTCCCCACCCTCGCCGACGTCGACCGCGTCACCGAGGTCTGCCAGGACCCGGAGGTCCAGCGCTGGACCACGGTGCCCTCGCCCTACCGCCGGGAGCACGCCGTCGGGTTCATCGGCGGGTTCGTCGCGGACGGGTGGGAGCGAGGGGACAACCTCACGTGGGCGCTGCGCCACGGCGGGCGGCTCGTCGGCATGGTCGGCACCTCGCGCGCCGACGGCTCCGGGGAGATCGGCTACTGGCTCGCACCCGAGGCGCGCGGCCTGGGCCTCATGGACCGCGCCGTCGGGCTCGTGCTCGACGCCGCCTTCGGCCGGCTCGGGATGGAGCGCGTGGAGTGGCGCGCCGACGTCGGCAACTGGCCGTCGTGGCGGGTGGTGTGGCGCCACGGCTTCCGCCGCGAGGGGCAGGTGCGGGGGATGGGCGTGCACGGGGAGCGGCGCGTGGACCAGTGGGTCGGCACGCTCCTGCGCGAGGACCCGCGCGAGCCCGCCCACCCGTGGGACGGGCCGGTTGCCGGCGTCGTGCCCGCCGACCCGCGCGACCCGGAGGCCCTCGTGCACCAGTTCCACGAGCACTTCGGTGTGCCCGTGGCCGCGGACGCGCCCTCGGTGGACCGCGACCGTGTCCACCTGCGCATGGCGCTCGTGGCCGAGGAGATGGCCGAGCTCGTCACCGCCGTCTACGGCGCCGCGGCGGGGAGGGAGGTCGAGACCGCCTTCACCCGCGCCGTCGCCGCCGACGACGGCGCCCGTGACACCGTGGCGACCGCCGACGCCCTGGCCGACCTCGTCTACGTCCTGTACGGCATGGCGCAGGAGTGCGCGGTCCCGCTCCCGGACGTGCTCGCCGAGGTGCACCGCGCCAACCTGTCCAAGCTCGGGGAGGACGGCCGACCCCTGCTGCGCGAGGACGGCAAGGTGCTCAAGGCGCCCGGCTACCGGGCGCCGGACGTGGCCGGTGTCCTCGCGCGGCGGGCGGCTCGTCCCGCGGTGGAGGAGACAATGGCCCCATGACCGACACCACCCTGGCCGCGGGCAACCCGTTCGCGAGCCCCTCGGACCTGCCCTACGAGCTCCCCGACTTCGTCGCCGTCCGCCACGAGCACCTGCGCCCCGCGATGCTCGCCGGCCTCGCCGAGCAGCGGGCCGAGTGGGAGGCCATCGCCACCGACCCGGCCGAGGCGGACGTCGCCAACACCCTCGAGGCGCTCGAGCGCTCCGGCTCGCTCCTGCGCCGAGTGAGCCCGGTCCTCAGCACCCTCGTCTCCTCCCGCGCGGACGACGAGCTGCGCGAGCTCGAGGCCGAGCTCGCCCCGCTCCAGTCGGCGCACTGGGACGCCCTGTACCTCGACCGCCGGATCTTCGACCGGCTCGAGGCGATCACCGGCCAGGACCTCGACGCCGAGACCGCCTGGCTGCTCCGCACCTACCGCAAGGACTTCATCCGCGCCGGTGTCCAGCTCGACGACGAGAGCCAGGCCCGCCTGCGCGGCCTCAACTCCCGCCTCACCACCCTGGAGACCGAGTTCTCCCAGCGCGTCGTCAAGGCGATGGACGCGGGCGCCGTCCACGTGAGCGACGCCTCCCGGCTCGCGGGCCTGGACGAGGGGACGGTCGCCGGCCTCGCCCAGGCCGCCGGCGACCGCGGCCGCGACGGCTACCTCATCACCCTCCAGCTGCCCACCCAGCAGGCGCTGCTCGCCCAGGCGGAGGACCGCGGGCTTCGCGAGGAGCTGTTCACCGCCTCCGTGCAGC
Source organism: Georgenia satyanarayanai (assembly GCF_009193135.1). Lineage (GTDB taxonomy): Bacteria > Actinomycetota > Actinomycetes > Actinomycetales > Actinomycetaceae > Oceanitalea > Oceanitalea satyanarayanai. Next base: position 204,436 of record NZ_VUKC01000003.1, on the reverse strand, counting down.
GCGGCACCGGCGTGGACGAGGCGAGCGACACGCGCGCCACGCTCCTCGAGATCGCCCGCCTGCGCGCCGAGCGTGCCCAGCTGCTCGGCTACGAGCACCACGCCGCCTACGTCGCCGAGGACGGCACGGCGGGCACCACCACCGCGGTCAACGAGATGCTGGGGCGACTCGCCCCGCCCGCCGTCGCTAACGCCGCGGCCGAGGCCGAGGAGCTGGCCCGGGCGCACGGCGCGCCGGCCGAGCCGTGGGACTGGTCCTTCCTCGCCGAGAAGGTGCGCCAGGAGCGCTACCGCATCGACGACTCCGTGCTGCGCCCCTACCTGGAGCTCGAGAGCGTCCTGCGTGACGGCGTCTTCCACGCGGCCCACCGCCTCTTCGGGATCACCCTGACCGAGCGGCCCGAGCTGTCCGGCTACGCCGACGGCGTGCGCGTGTGGGAGGTGCGTGAGGAGGACGGCAGCCCGCTGGGCCTCTTCGTCGGTGACTACTACGCCCGCGAGGGAAAGCGCGGCGGGGCCTGGATGCACAACCTCGTCGACCAGTCCCACCTGTTCGGGCAGCGTCCCGTCGTCGTCAACAACCTCAACATCACCCGCCCGGCCCCCGGGGAGCCCACGCTCCTCACCTGGGACGAGGTCATCACCGCGTTCCACGAGTTCGGGCACGCCCTGCACGGCCTCTTCTCCGACGTCCACTTCCCCTCGGTGTCCGGCGCGAACGTGCCCCGCGACTTCGTCGAGTACCCCTCGCAGGTCAACGAGATGTGGGCGCGCGACCCCGAGGTCCTCGCCCGCTACGCCCGCCACCACGAGACCGCTGAGCCGCTGCCCACCGAGCTGCTCGACGCGCTCCTCGCCTCGGCCCAGTACGGCGAGGGTTTCGCCACCACCGAGTACCTCGGCGCCGCGCTCCTCGACCAGGCCTGGCACCAGGTCACCCCGGAGGAGGTCCCCACCCACCCCGACGACGTCGAGGACTTCTCCACCCGGGCGCTCGAGCGGGCCGGAGCGGCGGTGCGGCTCGTCCCGCCGCGCTACCGCTCGACGTACTTCAACCACACCTTCGGCGGCGGCTACGACGCGGGCTACTACTCCTACATCTGGAGCGAGGTCCTCGACGCCGACACCGTGCGGTGGTTCGAGACGGACGCGCCCCGGGACGACGACGGCGGGCTCGGCCGCGCCGCCGGCCAGCGTTTCCGCGAGGTGCTCCTCTCCCGCGGTCACAGCGCCGACCCGCTGAGCTTCTACCGCGAGCTCCGTGGCCGCGACGCCGACATCAGGCCCCTCCTCGAGCGCCGCGGCCTCACCACCTGACCGGGACAGCGGCGCCCACCTGTCCAGGCTGAGGGCCGCGGAGTAGCCTCTCGACCACGCCGTCGTCGCCGTCCAGCCAGGTCGCGGCGAACGGTCGGGACGAGGTGGACCCAGATGGACGACATCGTCATCGCCGTCGTCAGCCCGTTGCTCACCGCGGTGCTGGCGGGTGTCGGGCTGCTGGTCAAGGAGTGGCGCCTCGAGCGACAGTGGGAGCATCGGCGCAACGAGATCCTCGACGATGGTCGCAAGCGCGTTCAGTTCATCTCCGAGTGGGCAACGGCGTACGGAGAGCTCGCCCTGACCGAGCCGGAACGGCAGCTGCTCGCGACCGCTCGCGAGGATCTGGCCGCGCTGTACCGCAGCGTGTGGGAGCAGGCCGAGGGGCTGGCTCAGGAGCGACCGGAGCGACGGTCGGTGCGGGGGTACACGGCCTCCATCCTCCTCGCCGGAGTGCGCCGGCCCTGGGCCCGGGTCGTCCGCGCCCTCTACTTCGTCTCCGTCCTCGCTGCACTCTCGATGACTGCGGTGACGATTGCGGTTTCCTTCGAGATGCAGGGGACGTCCGCGGTGAGCACGATCGTCGTCACGGTGATCTTCACGGCGATCCTCTTCCTCCCCGCCGTCGGACTTCACGCACTGGTCCGGGTGCTCAACCGTCCCGATCGCGGATCGAGGCGTGGCGGCGCACCACCTCCCGGGTACAGCCCGGCGCTCGCCGCAGCACCGTCACTCGACGGTTAGGGTCGGTGCATGACTGCTCCCACTGACGAGGTCGTCGACATCTGCCGACGACTCATCCGCATCGACACGTCGAACTACGGTGACGGCTCGGGCCCGGGGGAGCGCAAGGCCGCCGAGTACGTCGCCGAGCTCCTCACCGAGGTCGGCTGGGAGCCAGAGCTCATCGAGTCCGAGCCGGGCCGAGCGTCGGTGGTGCTGCGCATCGAGGGCACCGACCCCGCCCTGCCGGCACTCGTGCTCCACGGCCACACGGACGTCGTCCCGGCGCAGGCCGAGGACTGGCAGGTCGACCCCTTCGGCGCCGAGGTCCGGGACGGCATGATCTGGGGCCGCGGCGCCGTCGACATGAAGGACATGGACGCGATGATCCTCGCGGTCGTCCGCGACATGGCGCGCTCCGGGTGGCGGCCGCGTCGCGACGTCGTCGTCGCCTTCTTCGCCGACGAGGAGGCCGGCGGTGCCAAGGGGGCCCGCTGGCTCGTCGACAACCGCCCCGAGCTCTTCGAGGGCGCGACCGAGGCGATCAGCGAGGTCGGCGGCTACTCCGTCGAGGTGGACGGCCGCCGCGTCTACCTCCTCCAGACCGCCGAGAAGGGCATCGCCTGGCTCAAGCTGATCGCCGAGGGCACCGCCGGCCACGGCTCCCAGGTCAACACCGACAATGCCGTCACCCGCCTGGCGGGCGCCGTCGCACGGATCGGGGCGCACTCCTGGCCGCTCCACCTCACCGGCACGGTGCGCCAGCTCCTCGGCGGCGTCGCCGACCTCACCGGCACCACCTTCGACCCGGAGGACCCCGAGGGCATCGACCGCCTCGTCCGCGCCCTCGGGCCGGCGCAGAAGTTCGTCGGCGCCACGCTGCGCACCGGCGCGAACCCCACCCAGCTGGACGCCGGGTACAAGGCCAACGTCATCCCCGGCAGCGCCGAGGCCGCCGTCGACGTCCGCTTCCTGCCCGGTGAGGAGGAGACGGTCCGGGCGACGCTCGCCGGGCTCGCCGGACCGGGCGTGCGGATCGAGCCGATCCACGGCGACCGCGCGCTCGAGGTGCCCTTCGAGGGTGAGCTCGTCGACCACATGGTCGCCGCCATCGACGCCGAGGACCCGGGCGCCGTCGTGCTGCCCTACATGCTCTCCGGCGGCACCGACAACAAGTCCCTCGCGCGCCTGGGCATCACCGGCTACGGATTTGCACCGCTCCAGCTGCCGCCCGAGCTCGACTTCGCGGGCATGTTCCACGGGGTGGACGAGCGCGTGCCGGTGGACGCCCTGCGCTTCGGTGTGCGCGTGCTCGAGCGGCTGCTGCGCACCGCCTGAGGCGCGCTACAGGGTGCTGCGGACCTTGATGATCTTGCGGCGCAGCCACACCTTGCGGCTCCCACCGATGTAGAGGCGGGTGCGGGCCAGCTCCCAGCGGCCGTACTCCGCCTCCTCGGTGAGCAGCTGCCGCACCTGGGAGCGGCTGGCGGAGGGAGGCAGCGACAGCACGCGGAACTCGTACTGCGAGGAGCTGCGGACATCGGGACGGGGCGGGGATTCAGGGGTGTACCAGACCATGTCGTAACCCATTGTCTCCCATCGTCACCGCTGCCCGGACGGGCTGTGCCCATTCCTACCAGGCGCGATACGGTCATCCCATGTCAATCGACCCGCGCGCCGCTCTGGATCGCTTCATCGCCGCGCTCGAGGCGCACTTCGAGCTCGCCAGCAGCGCGCAGGACCCTGAGTCCGCCGCCATCGAGGACGCCGCCGCCACGGTGGAGGACGCGTTCTTCACCTACGACGACGCGCTCTACACCGCCTACCAGGTCGAGATTCCGCTCGAGGCCTACGGCGACGACGACGAGGACGACCTCGACGAGGACGACGACCTCGAGGACTTCAGCCTCGACGAGGAGGAGTAGGCCTCACTCGGCGCTGACGTCGTCCAGCGCCCGGCGGATCGCGCCCGGCAGCTCGAGGTCGTTGCCCGCGAGCACGGCGCGCAGCTGCGTGGCCGTCCTGGCTCCGACGATCGCCGAGCTCACGGCCGGCGCGTCACGCACCCACGCGAGCGCGACCTCCAGCGGCGTGCGGCCCAGCCCGTCGGCCGCCGTCGCGACCGCCTCGACGACGCCGCGTGCCCGGTCGGTGAGGTAGGGCTCGACGAAGCCGCGCAGGTGCGGGGACGCCGCCCGTGAGTCCGCCGGTATGGTGCTGCGGTACTTGCCCGTGAGGACACCACGCCCCAGCGGCGACCATGCGAGCACGCCCGCCCCCAGCGCCTCCGCGCCCGGGAGCACCTCGTGCTCCACGCTGCGCTGGAGCAGCGAGTACTCGACCTCGACGGCGGCCAGACCGGTCGCGTCCGCGTCCAGGCTCGCCGCGGCGTAGCCGAGGTACCAGGCGGGGTGGTTCGAGAGGCCGGCATACCGGGTGCGTCCGGTCGCGACGGCGTGCTTCAGCGCGGAGAGCGTCTCCTCGAGGGGGACGTCCGGGTCGTGGGACTGGACGAGCCACAGGTCGAGGTGGTCGGTGCCGAGTGCGGCGAGGGACTCGTCAAGGGTGTCGAGCAGCGTGCCGCGCGAGGCGTCCAGCCGGTTGCCGCGCGAGCTGCGACGGACCCCGGCCTTCGAGCAGAGCACGACGTCGCGGCGGTCCACCTCCGCGAGGAGGCTGCCGAGCAGGGCCTCGGCGGCGCCGTCACCGTAGGAGGCGGCCGTGTCGATGAGGTTGCCGCCGGCGTCGAGGAAGAGCGAGAGCTGTTCGGCCGCCTCGTGCTCGTCGGTGTCCCGCCCCCAGGTCATCGTGCCCAGCCCGAGTGACGACACGAGCAGCCCGCTGCGCCCGGCCCTGCGAAGTTCCATGGCGCTCACGCTACCGGCGGGCGAGGCACGTAAGGTGATCCCTCGTGACGTGGTGGGAAGCAATCGTGCTCGGCGTGGTCCAAGGACTCACGGAGTTCCTCCCGGTTTCCTCCAGTGCGCACCTGCGCATCGTGGGGGACCTGCTGCCCGGTGGGGGTGATCCCGGGGCGGCCTTCACGGCGATCACCCAGCTCGGCACCGAGACGGCGGTGCTCATCTACTTCCGCAAGGACATCTGGCGGATCATCCGCGCCTGGTTCGGGGCGCTGCCGGTGGGCCCGTGGCGCGGCACGGTGCCGCAGGAGGACCCCGACGCGCGGATGGGCTGGTACATCATCATCGGCTCGGTGCCGATCGTCGTCTTCGGGCTGCTCTTCCAGGACGCCATCGAGACCTCGCTGCGGCACCTCTTCATCACCGCGGCCATGCTCGCGGGCTTCGCGATCTTCCTCGGCGTCGCGGACCGCCTCGGCCGCAAGCGCAAGGACCTGCGCGAGCTCACGCTGCGTGACGGCCTCCTCTTCGGCCTCGCACAGTCCCTCGCCCTCATACCGGGTGTCTCGCGCTCCGGTGGGACGATCACCATGGGGCTCCTGCTCGGCTACACGCGTGAGGCCGCGGCGCGGTACTCCTTCCTCCTGGCGATCCCCGCCGTCTTCGGCTCCGGCTTCTACCAGCTGCTCGGCGCGGACCCCGCCCCGGACGCCCCCGGCGCCGCGGCGACGGCGATCGCCACCCTCGTCTCCTTCGGCGTGGGCTTCCTCGTCATCATCGCCTTCCTCAAGATCGTCTCGACGTACTCCTACATGCCCTTCGTCGTCTACCGCATCGTCCTGGCGGCCCTGGTGGTGGCCGGCGTCGCGGCCGGCCTCCTCGACCCCCTGGGCGCCGCCGCCGTCGCCCTGTAGCCGAACGCCCGCCACCCCACCCCACCCCACCCCTCCGACGTCGCAATTGGTCAGTTGGGGGACGCGGTAAACGGTTGCCGCCGTCGTCCAGGTGACCAATTGCGAAGTTTGGGGGCGGGGGCGGGGGTGGGGGCGGGGTGACGGCGGTCTCCATTTTATGGTTGAGGCGTCAAGTAAGATGGCACCATGACGACCAACGGCTCCTTGCTTCCGGGCTCCGATGCTCGCGCTGCTGCCAACCGTGACCTGCTGGCCGCCGGTACCGAGATGGGTCCGGTCACCCTGCTCGTCGGTGACCTCGACCTGCTCACCCGCTACTACGTCGATGGCCTCGCTCTCACCGTCATCAGCGCCGAGGGCAACGAGACCGTGCTCGGCCGCGGCTCGCGCCCCATCGTCGTGCTGCGCCACGACCCGAGCCTGCCGCGCGGCAGCCGTCGCGACGCCGGTCTGTTCCACACCGCGATCCTCTTCGAGGACCCGGCGGCCCTCGCCTCGGCCGTCGCCTCTCTCGCGTACCTCGCGCCGCAGAGCTTCGTCGGGAGCTCGGACCACCTCGTGTCCGAGGCCTTCTACTTCACCGACCCGGAGGGCAACGGCATCGAGCTCTACCTCGACCGCCCCCGCGACACCTGGCGCTGGACCGACGGCCAGGTGGCGATGGACACGATCGCCCTGGACCCCAACGCCTACCTCGGCGAGCACCTCGACACCGGCCGCCTCTCGATGGCGACGGCGGACCCTGCCGTCGTCGGGCACGTGCACCTCCAGGTCGGGGACACGACGACGGCGAAGCAGTTCTACGTCGACACTCTCGGCTTCGAGGCGACCTTCGAGATGCCCAGCGCGCTGTTCGTCTCCGCCGGCGGCTACCACCACCACATGGCGATGAACACGTGGAACAGCGCGGGCGCCGGCCCGCGGGTGCCCGCTCTGGGGCTGGGCGTCGTCGACATCGTCGTGCCCGACACCGAGGACGTCGGCGCCCTCACCGACCGGCTGCGCACCCGCGGGTGGGCCTTCCGTGACGACGGTCGCACCCTCGAGGTCGAGGACCCGTGGCGCAACCTCGTCCGAGTCGTGGCCGCGGCGCGCTGACGGTTAGGCTGCCCCTCGTGCACTCCTGGCCCTCCCCTGACCTTCCCGAGCTCCCCGGACGCGGTCAGCAGGTCCGCCTCACCGACTCCGGCACCGGAGAGCTCGTCGCGACGGCGGCGGAGGGACCCGCGAGCCTCTACGTCTGCGGGATCACCCCTTACGACTCGACGCACCTGGGGCACGCCAACACCTACCTCGCCTTCGACCTGCTCGTCCGCGCCTGGCGGGACGCCGGCCGTAAGGTCCGGTACGTGCAGAACGTCACCGACGTCGACGACCCGCTGCTCGAGCGGGCGGCACTGACCGGCGTCGACTGGCGCGACCTCGCCGCCGAGCAGACCGACCTGTTCCGCGGTGACATGGCGGCGCTGCGGGTCGTGCCGCCGGCGCACTACGTCGGCGCGGTCGAGACGATCCCGCTCGTCGTCGACGCCGTCGAGGAGCTGCTCGCGAGCGGCGCCGCCTACCGCGTCGAGGAGCCCGACGCGCAGGGCCACGGTGTGGGCGACGTCTACGCCGACATCACCGCGGACCCGCACTTCGCCACCGAGAGCGGCCTCGGTGCGGCCGACATGGCCGAGTTCTTCGCCGAGCGCGGCGGCGACCCCGACCGCGCCGGCAAGCGCCAGTCCCTCGACCCGCTGCTGTGGCGCACCGCCCGCCCGGGCGAGCCGCAGTGGGACGGCCGGAGCCTGGGCGCCGGCCGCCCGGGCTGGCACGTCGAGTGCGCGAGCATCGTCCGCGAGTTCCTCGGCGTTCCCGTCGAGGTCCAGGCCGGCGGGAGCGACCTCGTCTTCCCGCACCACGCGTGCAGCGAGTCCCACCTGCGCATGCTCACCGGCCGCGACAGCGCCGTGGGCGTCCACGCGCACGGCGGGATGGTCGCCTACGACGGCGCCAAGATCAGCAAGTCGCTGGGCAACCTCGTCCTCGTCTCCCAGCTCGTCGCCTCGGGCGTCGACCCCATGGCGGTGCGCCTCGTCATGCTCTCCCACCACTACCGCGAGGACTGGGAGTACACCCCGGCCCAGCTCGAGACCGCTGCCGAGCGGCTGGCGCTGTGGCGCCGCGCGATGAGCGCGGAGCGCGGCTTCGACGCCACCGGCATGCTCGAGCAGGTCCGCACCGCCCTGGCCAACGACCTCGACGCGCCCACCGCCCTCCACGCCGTGGACGCATGGGTCGCGGCGAACGAGTACGACGACGGCGCCGCCCAGCCCGAGCCCGACCGCGGCCCCGCGCTCGCCGCCCGCACCGTCGACGCCCTCCTCGGCGTGGCGATCCACCCCTGATCCCGTGCTGCCCGTCGCGGTCCTCCTCGTCGGGCTGGGCGGCGCGGTGCTCGCGCGCCGGGCGGAGCCCGTCCGGGAACGCCTGAGCACGGCGGCGACGACGATCCTCGCCCTGCTCGGCGCCGCGGCCGCTGGGCTCCCGCTGCTCGCAGGCGGTGGCGGCTGGTTGGTCCTCGCGCCAGCCGCAGCCGGTACGGCGGCGCTCGTCGCACTGGGCGCCGTCCTCAACGAGCGGGCGCTCACCCCGCTCCGGGAACGCTCCGCCGAGGGCCCCACCGTCTCCGAGCGGGTGGAGGCCTGGGCCGAGGAGCACCATGTCGGCCCGCGCGGGACCAACCTGCTGGCCGTCGTCGTCGGCTCGTGGCGGCGGGCGGTCGACGTGCGGGTGACGGGACTCGCCGCCGAGATGACGTACTACGGGCTCATCTCCCTCGTGCCGCTCCTCACGGCCCTGGGCGCCAGCCTCGGGTTCCTCGAGCGGCTGGTCGGCGCCGAGGCGGTGGCGCAGATCGAGGACTCCCTCGTCGACGCCGTCTCCACGGTGTTCGCCGAGCAGGTCGCCTCGGACGTGCTCGCCCCGCTCATCGAGGGGCTGCTGCGCGAGGAGCGCGCCGGCATCGCGGTCGGCAGCGTGCTCGTCGCCCTCTGGCTCGCCAGCCGCATGTTCCGGGCCGCGATCCGGGCGCTCGACGACGCCTACCGGGTGCCCGAGCGGCGCGGCCTCGTCGGGCAGTACGCGCTCGGGATCGCCCTCGCGCTCGGTGCGGTCATCACGCTGCTCGTGATCCTCGCGCTCGTCGTCATCGGACCGCTGCTGGGGGACGGCCAGGAGATCGCCGACCAGCTGGGCCTCGGCGCCTTCTTCCAGGTGTCCTGGTCGGTGCTGCGGTGGCCGGCGCTGGCGGCGGTGACGACGACGTACCTCACCATCGTCTACCGCTACGGCCCCAACATCACGACGACGTGGCGGCGGTGCCTGCCCGGCGCGGCCGTCGGCACGGTGGGCCTCGTGCTCGTGTCCCTCGGGTTCAGCGCCTACCTGCGCCTGGCGGGTCCGGGCGCGCCGGGAGGCGAGAACGTCGAGGGCGCGGCGGTGACGGCCGCGGCCCAGACGATCGGCCTCGTGCTCGCCGGGGTCGTGTGGCTGTGGCTGAGCAGCATTGTGACGCTGGCCGGCGGCGTGGTCAACGCCGAGCTGGCGGAGGCTCAGCGCACGGGCGGGGGAGGGGTGCCCCCGCCCTTGTCCCGGCGGCGCAGGTAGCGCTCGAACTCCCGCGCGATCGCCTCGCCCGTGGCCTCGGGCAGCTCGGCGGTGTCCTTGGCCTCCTCGAGCTGGCGCACGTACTCGGCCACCTCGGGGTCCTGCTCGGCCAGCTCGTCGACGCCCGCCTGCCACGCGCGGGCCTCCTCGACGAGGTCGCCGAGGGGCAGCGGCTCGCCGACGAGCTCCTCGAGGGAGCCGAGCAGCGCGAGGGTCGCCTTGGGGGAGGGCGGCTGGGCGACGTAGTGCGGCACGGCGGCCCACAGCGACATCGCGTGCATCCCGCGTTCCTGGGCGAGCTGGGCGAGGACGCTGACGATGCCGGCGGCGCCCTCGTACTCCGAGCTCTCCACGCCGAGCAGGGCCTGGACGCCGGGGTCGTCGCTCGTCACCTGGCACGGGACCGGCCGGGTGTGCGGGACGTCGGCGAGGAGGGCGCCGATGCTCACGACACTGCCCACCTCCCACTCCTCGGCGACGTCGAGGATCTCCTCGCAGAAGTCGAGCCAGCGGAAGGACGGCTCGATGCCCTGGACGAGCAGCACCGTGCGGCCGGCGACGGGCGTGCGGGCGACGGAGATCGTCGTCGTCGGCCACTTGAGGACACGCACGCCGTCCTCGTCCCGCACGCTCATCGGGCGGTTGACCTGGAAGTCGTGGAAGTCCTGCGGGTCCAGGTCGTGCACGTCGTGCGCGCCCCACGCCTCGGCGACCACCTGCAGCGTCTGGCTCGCGGAGGACCCGGCGTCGTTCCAGCCCTCGAAGGCCGCGAGGAGGATGGCAGGGGTGCGCTCGGCGCCCTCGTCGGGTGCCGTGCTGGAGTCGGGCTGCTCGGTCATCCCCTCAGCCTATGCGGGCGGGAGGGTGGGAGGCGTCCGCGCTCGCGACGGCGGGCAGGGCGGCGGAGCTCTCAGCCGCCCGTGAACATCGAGATGGCCACGGGGGTCCCCAGCTCGTCGCACGCCGCCCCCAGTGGCTCCTGTGCGTCGTACCACTGGGGTGCGCGGGCCGCGGCCGACCCGAGTCCCTTCCCGGGCGCCGTCGCGGGGTCGATCTCCTGCAGTGCGGCGAGGGCGTCGTACACGCCACCCTCCGCGCCCGAGGGGAGACGCTCGAGCACCCGTCCCGCGAGCTGGTACCAGCCCCGGTGCTCCTGAGCGTCCATGCGTCCCTCGCTCAGGGCGATGTCGGCGTTCTCGAGGATGGACAGGACATCGCCGAACGCGGCGCAGATCCCGCTCGCGTCGGGCTGCGACTCGACCGGCGACTCCACCGGTGACTCGACCGGCGGCGTGGGCTCCGACCCCGCCTCCGCGTCCCCGCTGCACCCGGAGAGCGCCAGCGCCGCCAGCAACCCCGATACCACCGCCACCCGATGCCCCATGTGTCCCTCTCGTGATCGACGCTGATGCCGGCAGGCTACCGCGGACCCACGGGTAGCCTGGCTTCAGACCCGCCGTGGGACACGCCGCTCCGTCCCACGCCCTGACGATGGAGAACTGCTTGACCCTCGCCGACCAGCCCCTGTCCGCACGCCCGGGGACGGCCACCGCCTCCCGGCCCGCCGCCGTCCTGTGGGACATGGACGGCACCCTCGTGGACACCGAGCCCTACTGGATCGCCACCGAGACCGCGCTGGCCGCGGAGCACGGCGGGACCTGGACCCACGAGCAGGGGCTGGCGATGGTCGGCAAGCCGATCACCCACACCGCGGCAAAGCTCCGCGGGCTGGGCGTGCCCGGCACGGACGAGGAGGTCGCGGCCGAGCTCGTCCGCCGCGTCACCGAGCACATCCGCACCGACGGCCCGCCGTGGCGGCCCGGTGCGCGCGAGATCCTCACCGCCCTCGTCGAGGCCGGCGTGCCGTGCGCGCTCGTGACGATGTCCTACCGGTCGATGGCCGAGGCCGTGCTCGAGACACTGCCCGAGGGCACCTTCTCCGCCGTCGTCACCGGTGACGAGGTCACCCACAGCAAGCCGCACCCCGAGCCCTACCTACGGGCCGCCGAGATGCTCGGCGTCGACATCCGCGAGTGCGTGGCCGTCGAGGACTCCGTGCCCGGCGTGGCGTCCGCGCTGGCCTCGGGCGCGGCGACGATCGCCGTCCCGCTCATGGTCGAGATCGCTCCCCAGCCGGCGCTCAGCATGCTGCGGACGCTCGAGGGGCTCACTCTCGCCGAGCTCGCCACCGTCGCGTCCGGCGAGCCGCTCCTCCGGTAGCAGCGGTCGGGCGTCTCACCGGCCGTCGTCGATGACGATGCTGATCATGTCGCTGCCGCCGGTGAGCTCGAGCAGCTCGGCCAGCTCCCTGTCGACGTCCTCCTGGGTGTAGGGCTCACCGCCCTGGACCATGGAGCTCTCGATCAGGGTGCGCAGGTTGGCGGTCTTGTCACCAGACAGGACCCCGTCGGTGTCGGTGACGTCCACGCCGGGCGAGACCTGGCGAGTGACGTCGCGGGGAGACTCATCGCTGAGCGTCGCGATCGTGACGATGGCGCCTCCGACGACGACCGACGCCGCGACGGTGGCGACCACCGATCGGATCCTGACCAACGCAGAGGCCGTTCCCGGCCGAGGATGTGCCGGTGTGCGGTCTCGGCATGCTGAGGACGCCCACGGGGCCGACACTGGCGGGGCGTGCCACCCGCGTGGCCGGAGAGCCGATCGTCCGACAGTCCAGGAGAACTTATGACCGTTCCCGCCCTCACCCTCAACAACGGCGTCCAGATCCCCCAGGTGGGCTTCGGCGTGTTCCAGGTGCCCGCCGAGGAGACCCAGCGGGCGGTCGAGACCGCCCTCGAGGCGGGCTACCGGCACATCGACACGGCGGCTGCCTACCGCAACGAGGAGGGCGTCGGTGCCGCGTTGCGCGCCGTCGGCCTGCCGCGCGAGGAGGTCTTCGTCACGACGAAGGTCCGCAATAAGGACCACGGCCTGGAGGAGGCCCTCGCCGCCTTCGACGCCTCCAGCCGCGCGCTGGCCCTGGACGTCGTCGACCTCTACCTCATCCACTGGCCGGTGCCGAGCAAGGACCGGTACGTCGAGACCTGGCGCGCCCTCGAGAAGCTCCACGCCGACGGCGCGGTCCGCGCGATCGGGGTGTCGAACTTCCTGCCCGAGCACCTGGACCGGCTGCTCGCCGAGACCGACGTCGTGCCCGTCGTCAACCAGGTCGAGGTGCACCCCGGGTTCCAGAACCGCGCTGTGACCGAGGCGTCCGAGCGCGCCGGGATCGCCGTGGAGGCCTACTCGCCGCTCGGCCGGGGCGCGGCGCTCGACAAGCCGGCGGTCACCCGCGCTGCGCAGGACCTCGGGGTCACGCCGGCCCAGGTGGTGCTGCGCTGGCACCTGCAGCGCGGGCGCATCGTCATCCCCAAGTCCGCCACGCCCGAGCGCATCCGGGAGAACATCGACGTCCTCGGCTTCGAGCTCCACGAGGACCAGCTCGCCGCGGTCGACGCCCTGGACGCCGGTGAGCGCACCGGCGGGGACCCGGCCACGATGGACCTGCCGCAGGACTGAGCCCACGCGGCGCGGCGACGCTAGGCCGTCGCCGCGCCCGCGCCCGCCGGGACGGCGGTCCGTCCGGGGTCCGTCTGCCCGACGGCGGCGAGGAGCCGGTCCATGCCCTCCTGCGGCGGCTGCGGCGGAGTACCACCGAAGGACGGGCAGTGGTCGCGGAAGCTGCACCAGTCGCACAGCCGCGACACGCGCGGGCGGAAGTCCCCGGCCTGCGCCGCGCGGGTGATCGCGCCCCAAATCGACTCGACCTGGTCCTCGGTGGCGAGGAGCTCGTTCTCGGTGGGGTCGAGCGTGAGGACCTGGCCGTCGGCCAGGTAGACGAGCTGGAGGCGGCGCGGCGGGGTACCGGTGAGGCGCCACAGCATGAGGCCGTAGAAGCGCATCTGGAAGAGCGCGTCCGCGGAGTACTGCGGCCGGGGGGAGCGGCCGGTCTTGTAGTCGACCACGCGCACAGCGCCGTCCGGCGCGACGTCCATCCGGTCGACGAAGCCGCGGAGCCTGATGCCCGAGCCGAGCTCGACCTCGAGCAGCTTCTCCCGCTCCGCCGGCTCCAGGCGCTGCGGGTTCTCCACCTGGAAGTACCGCTCGACGAGCTCGCGCGCCGAGACGAGCCACGCCTGCAGCTCCTCCGGGGTCCCGAACATCTCCTCGACCTCGGGCCGCTCGGCGCGCAGCCCCTCCCACGCCGGGGCGAGCAGCTCCACGCCGGCAGCGGGGTTGCGGCGCGCGGCGGGCAGGTCGTAGAGCCGTTCGAGGACGCTGTGGACGAGGGTGCCCTTGACGGCGGCCGGGCTCGGCGGCTCGGGCAGACGGTCGACGAGGCGGAAGCGGAACAGCAGCGGGCACTGCATGAAGTCCTTGGCGCGCGAGGGAGACAGGGCGATCGGGCGCAGCGCCGCCGTCGGGGCGTCCTGCGCGGGAGTCTCGGTGCTGCTCACTGCCATGCCGCCACTGTATGCCGGGGGTCCGACACGGCCGGGGAGGCCCGCGCGCGCTGTGGGCCAGGTCGCGCGGGGACATAAGGTGCAGGAATGGCACGGCTGGGTGAGCGCACGTCCTCGGGCTGGGTGATCGGGCACGTCCGCCGCGTTCCCGTCGTCTTCGCCCCGTCCTGGTTCGTCATGGCGGTCGTCCTGGGCGCCCTCGTGGCACCGACGATCACGCGCGTCGTGCCGGGCGCCGGCACCGCCGCCACCGTCCTGGCCGCCGCGAGCGTCCCGCTCATGCTCCTGCTCGGCGTGCTCGCGCACGAGCTCGCCCACGGCATGGCGGGCCAGGCCGTGGGGTCCCCGCCGCGCGAGTACGTCCTCACCCTGTGGGGCGGACACACCCAGTTCGTCTCCGACATGCGCACCCCCGGTGCGTCCGCGTTCGTCTCCGTCGTCGGTCCTCTCGCCAACGCGGTCCTCGCGGTCGTCTCCTGGGTCGCGATCGGCCAGGTCGACTCGCCGCTAGCCTCGGTCGTGTGGCAGATCGGCGCCCTGAGCAACGCCGTCGTCGCCGTCTTCAACCTGCTGCCCGGCTACCCGCTCGACGGCGGCCGCATCCTCGAGGCGATCGTGTGGAAGGTGACGGGGGACCGGCTCACGGGGACGAGCGTCGCCGGCTGGGGCGGGCGCGTGGTCGCCGTCCTCATCGTCGTCGTCGGCCTGGGCCGTCCGCTCATGGTGGGCCTGCGCCCGACGATCTTCACCGTCCTGTGGGTGGCGCTCCTCACCGGGTACCTGTGGACCGCCTCCAGCCAGGCCGTCAACCTGGCCCGCGCCCGCCGCAACGCCGCGCACATCGACCTGCGGCTCCTCGCCGAGCCCGCCGTCGCGCTCCCCGCCTCCGCCCCCGTCGCCGCCGCCGACGCCGTGGGCCGGCGGCGCGTCGTCCTCCTCGACGACGGCGGGCGCGTCAGCGGCCTCGTCGACCCCTCGGTCCTCGCGCAGGTCCCCCCGTCCGCCCGCCCCACCACGCCGCTGTCCGCCGTCGCCTCCGTGCTCCCGGCCGAGAGCGTCGTCACCGTGCTCACGGGCGCCGACGGCGTGGGAGCCGCCGCCCGCGCCGCCCGCACGAGCCCCGTCGTCGTCCTCGCCGACGGGCGGGCCGGCGTCGTCGGTCTCCTGTCGGTCGCCCGTCTCGAGGAGGCGCTGCGCCGCACCGCGCGGTGAACCGGCCCGCGATGTCGGTGCCCGGTCCTACCCTCCCGTCATGAGGAGGTGGTGACAGTGCCGCACCCGCGGATGTACGACGACGACGATCCCTACCTGGCCCGGCTGCGCCCCCTCGCGCTCGGCTTCCCCGCCGCCACGGAGGTCGAGACCTTCGGGCGTCCCACCTTCCGGGCCCGGAAGATGTTCGCGATCTACGGCGGCGGCACGAAGGGGCCGGCGCAGACCCGCCGGCGCTACGACCACGGCCTCATCGTCCTCCCGGACGGGGAGGAGGAGCTCGCCGCGCTCCACGAGGACCCGCGCGCCTTCGTGCCCGCCTACTACGGACCCTTCGGCTGGGTGGGCATCGACCTCGCCGGCACCCCGCCGGAGGACGTCGACTGGCAGGAGGTCGCCGAGCTCCTCGACGGCTCCTACCGGCAGGTCGCCGGCCCGCGTCTCGTGCGGCGCCTGGACGCGGACGGCGGACCGGCCGGGAGAGGGGGCGCCTGAGGTCTTCCCGGCGGCCCCGCCCGGTGCCACCCTGGAGCCATGTGCCGCAACATCCACCCCCTGCACAACTACGCGCCGCCCGCCACGGAGGACGAGGTCCACGCCGCCGCCCTGCAGTACGTGCGCAAGGTTGCCGGCATGACCAAGCCCTCCCAGGCCAACGCCGAGGCCTTCGAGCACGCGGTCGAGCACGTCGCCGCCGCCACGCGCGAGCTGCTCGACGCGCTCGTCACCCACGCCCCGCCCAAGGACCGGGAGGTCGAGGCCGCCAAGGCCCGTGAGCGCAGCCGGCGCCGCTTCGCCGAGCAGCAGCCTGCCTGATCACGCGAGCCGCGGGCCTGGCCCGCCGGGCGCGCGGGTCACGGCCCGTAGACTCGTCGACCGTGACTTCCGAACCCGCCACCGACCTCCCGCCCGGCCCGGCGCGCCGCCGCGGCCCCCTCGCGATCGGGGAGCGGGTGCAGCTGACCGACCCGAAGGGGCGCCTGCACACGATCACCCTCGACCCGCAGGCGACCTTCCAGACCCACCGCGGCTACCTGCGCCACGACGCGATCATCGGCGGGAGCGAGGGCGTCGTCGTCGCGACCACCGGCGGGGTCGAGTACCTCGTCCTGCGCCCGCTGCTCGCCGACCACGTCCTGTCGATGCCGCGCGGCGCCGCCGTCGTCTACCCCAAGGACGCCGCCCAGATCGTCGCGATGGCGGACATCTTCCCCGGTGCTCGGGTCGTCGAGGCGGGGGTCGGCTCCGGTGCGCTGAGCATGTCGCTGCTCCAGGCCGTCGGGCCGCAGGGGCGGCTGCTGTCGGTCGAACGCCGCGCCGACTTCGCCGAGATCGCCGAGTCCAACGCCCGCGCCTGGTTCGGGGAGGACCACCCCGCCTGGGAGGTCGTCGTCGGTGACCTCGCCGAGGTGCTGCCCACCGCCGTCGAGCCCGGGTCGGTCGACCGCATCGTCCTCGACATGCTCGCCCCCTGGGAGAACCTCGCCGTCGCCGCCGACGCGCTCGCCCCCGGTGGTGTCCTCATCGCCTACGTCGCCTCCACCACCCAGCTCTCCCGCTTCGTCGAGGACGCCAAGGCCACCGAGCAGTTCACCGAGCCGCGCGCGTGGGAGACCCTGCTGCGCGGCTGGCACCTCGAGGGTCTGGCGGTGCGCCCGGACCACCGGATGGTCGGCCACACCGGCTTCCTCGTCACCACCCGGCGCATGGCTCCGGGCGTCACGCCGCCGCTGCGCAAGCGCCGCCCCGCCAAGGGTGCCTACCCGGTGGAGGAGGACTGGGCCGAGGACCTGGGGGAGCGCACCGTCTCGGACAAGAAGCTGCGCCGCGTGCGCCGCGACCAGGACCGTGCCGAGCAGCTGCGCGCCACCGGACAGGGCGGAGACGCAGGACAGAGCGGGGACACCGCGCCGGACGAGGACCAGCCGCCCACCCTCTGACCCGCACCTGCGGCCCCCACGGTCGGTGACCTACCGTGGGGGCGGTGCCGAGCAGGGAAGGGGCCGACATGGCCGAGGCTGGGATGGACGACTTCCGCGTGAACCGTGTGCGCGAGCTGGAGCAGCAGGCGATCAGCCTGGCGACGAAGAACGAGCGCCTCGCCACCGCGCTCCAGGGCGCCCGCGACCAGCTCGCCACCATGCAGGAGCAGCTCGACGCCCTCTCCCGCCCGCCCAGCAGCATCGCCACCGTCCTGTCGGTCCACGTCACCGAGCGCGAGCTCGAGGTCCTGTCCTCCGGCCGCCGCCTGCGGGTGGCCGCCGCACCGTCGCTCCCGCTCGGGGCGCTGCGTCCCGGCCAGCACGTGCGCCTCAACGAGTCGCTCGTCGCCGTCCAGGCCGGTGGCTTCGAGGAGACCGGTGAGCTGGTCGCCGTCAAGGAGGTCGTCGACGACACCCGCGTGCTCGTCGTCGCCCGCGCCGACGACGAGCGCGTCCTGCGCCTCGCGGCGCCGCTCGCCGCCGCCGGCGTGCGCGTGGGGGACACCGTCCTCGCCGACCTGCGCAGCGGCTTCGCGCTCGAGCACGTCGAGCGCTCGGAGGTCGAGGACCTCCTCCTCGAGGAGACGCCCGACGTCGACTACGGCGACATCGGCGGCCTGGGCACCCAGATCGAGCAGATCCGCGACGCCGTCGAGCTGCCCTTCCTCCACCCCGAGCTCTACCGCGAGCACGGCCTCAAGCCGCCCAAGGGCGTCCTCCTGTACGGCCCGCCGGGCTGCGGCAAGACGCTCATCGCCAAGGCCGTGGCCACCTCCCTCGCCAGCGCCGCGGGCCGGGGCGAGGGCCACCACCGCGCCGGCAGCTACTTCATCAACGTCAAGGGCCCCGAGCTCCTCAACAAGTACGTCGGGGAGACCGAGCGCCAGATCCGCGTCATCTTCGCGCGCGCCCGGGAGAAGGCCGCCCTCGGGCTGCCCGTCGTCGTCTTCTTCGACGAGATGGACTCCCTCTTCCGCACCCGCGGCACGGGCGTGTCCAGCGACGTCGAGACGACGATCGTCCCCCAGCTGCTCAGCGAGATCGACGGCGTGGAGAAGCTCGAGAACGTCGTCATCATCGGCGCCTCCAACCGTGAGGACATGATCGACCCCGCGATCCTGCGCCCCGGCCGCCTCGACGTGAAGATCAAGATCGAGCGCCCGGACGCCGACGGCGCGCGGCAGATCCTCGCCAAGTACCTCACCGCCGACCTCCCCATCCACCCCGAGGAGGTCGGGCGTCACGGCGACGCCGGGGGCGCGGTCGCCGCGATGGCGGAGGCCGTCGTCGAGCGCCTGTACTCGACGACGCACGACAACCGCTTCCTCGAGGTCACCTATGCGAGCGGGGACAAGGAGGTGCTCTACTTCAAGGACTTCGCCTCCGGCGCGATGATGGCCAACATCGTCGACCGTGCGAAGAAGGCCGCGATCAAGGACCTCATCGCCACCGGGGAGCGCGGGCTGCGCACCGCCCACCTCCTCGCCGGCTACGCCGCGGAGATGCGCGAGAACGAGGACCTGCCCTCGACGACGAACCCCGACGACTGGGCGCGCGTGGCCGGCAGGAAGGGCGAGCGGATCGTCTTCATGCGCACCCTCGGTGGCTCCGGTCTCACCGACGGGGCCGAGCCGACGCGCGTCGTCGAGACCCGCGACTACCTGTGAGCGGAGCTGGCCGATGACCGTGCGCCGGATGATGGGCATCGAGACCGAGTACGGGGTCCTGCAGCCCGGGCACCCGATGGCCAACCCGATGGCCCTGTCGGCCGCCGTCGTCGTCGCGTACGCGCAGACGGTGGGCGAGGGCGCGACGACGCGGTGGGACTACGAGGGGGAGGACCCGCTCGCCGACGCACGCGGCTTCCGCCTCGACCGCGCCGCCGCGCACCCCGACCAGCTGACCGACTCCCCGGCCGAGCGGGCCGCCACGCTGGGACGCTTCCACCGCCGTCGTCCGGGCGTGGGGGAGCCCACCTCCCCGACGACGTCCCTCGTGCTCACCAACGGGGCGCGGTTGTACGTCGACCACGCGCACCCGGAGTACTCGAGCCCCGAGGTCACCGGCCCGCGCGACGCAGTGCGGTGGGACCGGGCGGGGGAGGAGGTCATGCGCCGCGCCGCCGCCGCGCTGGCCGCCGAGCCCGCGATGCCGGACGTCGCGCTGTACAAGAACAACGTCGACGGCAAGGGCCAGTCCTACGGGACGCACGAGAACTACCTCATGGACCGGTCGGTGCCCTTCGGGGACGTCGTCCGCTACCTCACGCCCTTCCTCGTCACCCGCCAGGTGTTCACCGGCGCGGGCCGGGTCGGCCTGGGGCAGCGCTCGGAGGTGCCGGGCTTCCAGCTCTCCCAGCGGGCCGACTACATCGAGAACGACGTCGGGCTGGAGACGACGTTCAACCGGCCCATCATCAACACCCGCGACGAGCCGCACGCCGACCCCGCGCGCTACCGGCGCCTGCACGTCATCGTCGGGGACGCCAACCTCCTCGAGGTGACGACCTGGCTCAAGCTCGCCACGACCTCGCTCGTGCTGTGGCTGCTCGAGCAGGACGCCGTGCCGCTGGCCCTGGACGCGATGGCGCTGGACGACGCCGTCGCCGAGACGCGGCTCGTCAGCCACGACACGACCCTCACCCACCGGCTGACGCTCGCCGACGGCCGGCAGATGACGGCGCTGGAGATCCAGCGGGTCTACCTCGACGTCGTCCGCGACGCCCTCGGCGACGACGTCGACGACGAGACGCGCGCGGTCCTCGACCGCTGGGACTCCCTGCTCACCCGGCTGGGGGAGGACCCGATGTCCTGCGCCGCGGAGGTCGAGTGGGTGGCCAAGCTCCGGCTGCTCGAGGGCATGCGCCGCCGCGACGGCATCGGCTGGGACGACCCGCGCCTGGCTGCGCTCGACCTCCAGTGGTCCGACGTGCGCCCCGAGCGCAGCATCTACCAGCGCCTGGCCGCATCCGGCGCCGTCGAGCTGCTGGTCAGCGCCGGCGAGGTCGCCGAGGCGGTCCACGCCGCCCCGGTGGACACCCGTGCGTGGTTCCGCGGGGAGACGATCCGCCGCTACGGCGCCGGTGTGGCGGCGGCCGGGTGGGAGTCGGTCGTCCTCGACGTGCCCGGCGAGGAGCACCTGGTGCGCCTGTCGATGGCCGAGCCGGCGCGCGGGAGCCGCGAGCACGTGGGGGAGGCGCTGGACGCCAGCGCCGACGTCGCCACACTCCTCGAGGAGCTGCGCCGCCGGCACGGCTGACGCCCTCGCCGAGCGTTCCTCACTGACTGACGAGGGCGTCGATACGGCGCAGCAGCTGCTCCAGCGCTTCTTCGAACTCCTCGTCGGAGTGGTCGACGGAGAGCTTGGCTCGCAGTCGCGTGATCGTGGGGAACTCCTCCGCGGAGATGTCACTGTGGGTGACGGACGCGTCGCCCTCGTCGATGACCTCCTCGGTGGTGGCCTGGGCGCCGCGTTGCGTGACGGTCAGGAGGAGCTGGCCGAGGAGAAAGCTGGTGAAGGCTCGGTAGGCGGTGACGGCCTGGTCCTCACTGAAGCCTGCCGCTGACAGGGTGGCAAGGAAGTCCTCGACCACGTCGAGGTTGCGCAGCGGGGGGCGGAGCCAGGGGGCGGCGGGGTGGCGAGTGGCCACGAGCGGGAAGACCTGCGGATGGGCGAAGGCAAGGTCACGCACGGTATGAGCTACGCGCTGCAGGTAGGCCTGCCAGCCGCCGTGCGGACCGATGTCCATGTCCGCGGCACGTTCCACCTTGCTGGTGACCTCCTCGACGACTGCCTCGAGGAGGTCCTCACGTCCGTCGACGTACCGGTAGAGGGCCATCGCCTCCACGCCCATGGCGGCGCCGAGCCGGCGCATGCTCAGAGCGTTGAGACCGTCCGCTTCGACGAGCTCGATCGCGGTCGCAACCACGCGGTCGCGGTCCAGGACGCCTCGCCGCTGCCCGTCTGCTGCACCGCTCACAACTCACCTCTCTCCGGCCGCGCGCCGCGCTTCGGATGCACGCGCTTGTCCCAGGCTAGGGGTAAACGGCTGTGCCGCTCGCCGAGGTCTCAGGTCGCGCGGTGGCAGGGCTGCGGTGGACGGCGTCCTCGCGGATCCTTTACGCTATAAATTGTCCATTACGACGTAAACGTCCTGCTCCACACTCAGAGGAGACCTGTGCCGTCAGATGCGTTTGCGTCGGGCTCCGCGGCTGTCCTGGCATCGCCGACCCGGGTCCGCATCGTCCTGGCCGGCGAGCTGGACCTCGCGATCCGATCCGACATCGAGGAGGCCTGCCGCGACGCCAGGCGGTACCGCCTTCCGGTCGATCTCGACGTCCGCAACGTCACCTTCATGGACTCCTCCATCGTGGTGCTCATCTTCTCCCTGGCAGCATCCTCACCACTTCGTGTCATCGGGTCGACCGAGCTCGTGCAGTTCCTCTTCGACGTCACCGGTCTGGCCGCCCGGGTGGAGATGCTCGAGGAGGATCCGGGCTTCCCCTCGACCTGACGGCACTGTCGGGCGAGGGGACCGACCTCCGGCTCGGTGGCTACCGCAGCCCGAGGAGACGCGCGCCGACGGCGTCGTTGAGGCGGGTGGGCAGGATCGCGTTCATGGTGACCATCGCGGTGGCCTGGGACCCGGCCGTGTAGCGGGACCGGGGTCGGCGGGCGGTGAGCGCCCGTTGCACGACGCGGGCGACGACGTCGGGCGGCACGGTCCGAGTCTGGAGCGCACCGACGAGCCTGAGCATGCCGCTGATGTGCTGGGCGTACAGCTCGCGGTGGGCGCTGGCCATCCCGTCCTCCATGGCGGCGAGCATCGCGTGGATCTCGCGCCACGGGCCGGTGTCCGTCGGACCCGGTTCGACGACGGACACCGCGATGTGCCAGGGCCGCAGCTCGACCCGCAGCACGTTGGCGAGTGTCTCGAGCGCGGCCTTGGACGCGCAGTAGGCACCTTCCATGGTCACCGGGGCCCGGGCGCCCGTCGAGGAGATGAAGACGATCCGACCGGCGGCGGCGCGGACCTGTGGGAGCACCGCCTGGGTGACGGCCACCTGCCCGAAGAGGTTGACCTCGAACTGGCGGCGAAAGTCGGCAACGGTGACGGCCTCGACAGGGCCCAGCACGCCGATGCCCGCGTTGTTCACCACGGCGTCCAGCTCCTCCGGCAGCTGGTCGGCCAGCGCGGCGACCTGCGCCTCGTCCGTGATGTCGAGCTGGACCGCCGTGACCTTCCCGTCAAGGGCGCCGAGGCGCTCCCGGCCCGCGACGTCGCGGACCCCGGCGAAGACTGACCAACCGGCGCGAGCGAGGCGCAGAGCGGTGGCCTCTCCGATCCCGCGGCCCGCGCCGGTGACGAGCACTGACGGCATGGTGACCGCCTCCCTGGAAGTCGTCGCCCGGTGTGCCCCATACTACGCGCGTAGTGGGTCGGCCGTCACTACTTCTATAGTGACCGGATGATGTCGTCGCGAGAGCGCGCTCTGAGCGCCGCCATCGAGCTGCTCGGCACCCAGGGGCTCAGGGCGCTGACGCACCGCCGGATCGACGAGCGGGCGCAGCTTCCTCAGGGGTCGACGTCCAACTACTTCCGGACGCGCGAGGCACTGTTCAGCGGGGTGGCCGAGGCGATCCTCGAGCGGGAGCTCGCGGGGATGGGCGCCACGTTCGCCCCTCGGTCGGCGGAGGACCTCGTCGACGCCCTGGTCGCGCTCCTCGACCGCACGACCGAGGACCAGCGGGTCCAGACCACGGCGAGGCTCGTCCTCTTCATGGAGGCCAGCCACGATCCCGCGCTGCGCCGGACGCTCGGCGCGGGACGCACGGTCCTGGAGGCCGCCCTCACGGAGGCACTTCGCACGCTCGGTGCGAGCGATCCCGGCGCGTCCGCCCGAGCTGTCATGGCGTGCGCGGAGGGGTTGATCCTGCACCGAGTCGCTCGTCACGACGACGCCGACGTCCGGCCCGTCGTCGAGCTCGTCGTCCGCGCCTCGCTCAGCTGACGTGGACCGTGCGTGCGTGGGGATCTGAACAGCAGCCGCCTGCTGGCAACGGAACCTAGCGCGCGGCGGCCCGCTGGTACTGCCTCACGGTGAGCGGCACGAAGATGACGAGGATGACAAGACCCCACGCGACGGTGTAAGGCACCGGGTTCTGCAGGGCCCAGCCACTGGGTTCGGGCGTTCCCGCGGGGAGGTTGCCGAACAGCTCGCGCGTTGCCTGAGTGACCGTCGACACGGGGTTCCAGCTCGCGAACCACCGCAGCGGGCCCGGGAAGCTCTCCAACGGCACGAAGGTGTTCGCGATGAAGGTCAGCGGGAAGATGACGATGAACGTCACGTTGCTGAACACTTCGGGGGTACGTACGAGGAGTCCGAAGAACGCCATGACCCAGCTGATGCAGTAGGCGAAGAACAGGAGCAAGGCGTACCCCAGCAGCGCCTCGCCGACCGAGGTGTAGATGCGCCAACCGATCGCCAGGCTCGTCAGCGACATGATGATGATCGTCAGCACGTTGTTGACGACGTCGGCCGTCGTGCGCCCGACGAGCACGGCGGACGGCGCCATGGGCAAGGACCGAAATCTGTCGATGATCCCGGTCTTGAGATCTTGTGCCATGCCAGCGCCGGTGATCGTGGCGCCGAAGATGACCGTCTGGGCGAAGATGCCGGCGATGAGGAACTCGCGGTAGGCGTCCGGGTCCACCTGGCCACCGAGGGAGATCGCCCCGCCGAACACGAACGCGAACAACAGGATGAACATGATCGGGCTGACGATGGAGCCCACAAGAAGGTCCGGCACGCGCTTGATCTTGATCAGGTTGCGCCGGGCGACGGTCCAGCCGTCGCCGACCGCCTGGAGAGGGCTGGCGGAGGCGACCGGGCGCGGCTGCGGCGTCGCGCCGCTCGTGTCCTGGCCCGAGGACGACGGCGAACTCATGTCACCGCTCCCGAGTTCTCGTCATCCGCCGCCGCATGGCCGGTCAAGGTAAGAAACACGTCGTCCAGGGTCGGACGCCGGATGCCCGCGTCGAGTATTCCTACGCGGGCGTCGTCGAGAGCCCTCAGCGCCTCCACGAGCATGGTGACCCCGCCGCTGACGGGCGCCGCGAGGGTTCGGGTGTGCTCGTCGACGCCGACCTCACGCCCTGTGAGGCGATGCAGGACCTCCCGTGCCAGCTCCAGGTCCGCGGAGCCGGAGACGGCCACTTCGATCCGCTCGCCCCCCACCTGTTCCTTGAGGTGGTCCGCAGTGCCCTCGGCGATCACCTTGCCGCGGTCGATAACGGCGATCCTGTCCGCGACCCGGTCTGCCTCCTCCAGGTACTGCGTCGTCAGTAGCAGCGTGGTCCCACCGGAGACGAGCTCGGTGATGACGTCCCACATGCCCAGACGGCTGCGCGGGTCCAGCCCGGTCGTCGGCTCGTCGAGGAAGAGCACTTCGGGCATCGCGACAAGAGCGCCAGCGAGGTCGAGGCGGCGGCGCATGCCGCCGGAGTAGGTGCCGACGGGGCGCTTCGCCGCCTCGGTGAGCTCGAAGCGGTCGAGGAGCTCCCAGGCCCGCTGCCGGGACGCTCGGGCGCCCAGGTGGTAGAGCCGGCCCACCATGTCGAGATTCTCATACCCCGTGAGGTTCTCGTCGACCGCCGCGTACTGCCCGGACACGCCGATACGGGAGCGCAGCTGTTTCGCGTCACCCACCACGTCGAGGCCGGCGACCGTCGCCCGTCCCTCGGTAGGACGCAGAAGTGTGGTCAGCACCCGGACGGCGGTGGTCTTGCCCGCACCATTGGGACCGAGGAGCCCGAGAACGGTTCCCTGCTGCACGCGCAGGTCCAGGCCGTCGAGGGCCCTCACCTTGCCGTAGGTCTTGACCAGTCCTTCGGCGACGATGATGTCGTTCATACGATCGACCCCTCCCACATCCGACAGACCTACGCCGTGGTGCGGCATGCCGGCCACCCTGAAGCTGTTTCCGCTCGGGTCAGCGGAGGCTGGCGCGAGGTACCCCGTCGGACGCTCTGTCGTCACTGCCCACCGGCGTGCTGGTGGCTCCTTGATCAGTGGCTCCTTGATCATAGGATGCGACGAGGTCGGGCGCTCCGAAAGGACCTCGACCGTGACCTTCGCTCGCGCGGTTGCGCCGCTGGGCGGCGCCTCCTCGCCCGGGGCTCCGCCAGCCGGTCGCGCTGCTCGCACCGGGGACGATGCGAACTAGGATCGTGAGGTAGTCGAGAAGGAGGCAGCCACCATGGCCCGTCAGGAGCAGCAGCGCCGGAGCGAGCGCGAGCCGGAGGAGCCGACGCCGCCGCCGCTGCCCGGCCCCACCGGCACGGGCGCGCAGGCGCAGAGCGCCGAGCTGGACGACCTCCTCGGGGAGATCGACTCCGTCCTCGAGACGAACGCCGAGTCCTTCGTGCGCGGGTTCGTGCAGAAGGGTGGGCAGTGAGTCTCGCTCCCCGCATCGTCGGCATCGAGACCGAGTACGGCATCACCGTCGCCGGCGCCCGCCGTCCGGAGAGCGGCCCGCCGATCGGCGCCGACGAGGCCGCCCGCTACCTCTTCCGCAAGGTCGTCGAGTGGGGCCGCTCGTCCAACGTCTTCCTCCGCAACGGCGGCCGGCTCTACCTCGACGTCGGCTCCCACCCCGAGTACGCGACGGCGGAGTGCGACGACGTGCGCGACGTCGTCGTCCAGGACCGTGCCGGTGAGGCGATCCTCATCGACCTGGCCGAGGACGCGACCGCGCGCCTGGCCGAGGACGGCGTCGGCGGCCGCGTCCACCTCCTGAAGAACAACGTCGACTCCGAGGGCAACGCCTTCGGCTGCCACGAGAACTACCTCCTGCGCCGGCGCCGCGACTTCCAGCGGACCGTCGACCAGCTCGTCCCCTTCTTCGTCACCCGCCAGATCCTCACCGGCGCCGGGGCGGTGCGGCAGACCGCCAGCGGAGCCGCGTACTGCTTCTCCCAGCGCTCGGAGCACCTGTGGGACGCGATGAGCTCGGCGACCACCCGCTCGCGGCCCATCATCAACTCCCGCGACGAGCCGCACGGCGACCCGGACCTCTACCGCCGCCTCCACGTCATCTCCGGGGACTCCTCCGTCGCCGAGACGACGACGCTCCTCAAGCTCGGCATGACCGCCCTGCTGCTCGACCTCGTCGAGTCGGGTGGGCGGCTGGACGACCTCCTGCTCGTCGACCCGATGCGGGCGATCCGCGACGTCTCCCGCGACCTCACCGCCACGACCCCGCTCGAGCTGGTCTCCGGACGGCGTCGCAGCGCCCTGGAGATGCAGGAGGAGTACCTCGAGCGCGTCCTCGCGCACACCTCCGGCATGACCCTGCGCCCCGTCGAGCAGCAGGTGCTCGAGCTGTGGGAGCGCGGGCTGCGCGCTCTCCGCACCGGCGACCACTCCCTCGTCGACACCGAGCTCGACTGGGCCATCAAGGAGCGGCTCGTCGAGCGCTACCGCACCGGCAGCGGCGCCGGCCTCGCCGACGTCCGCATCCAGCGCCTCCTCCTCGCCTACCACGACATCTCGCCCACCGACGGCCTGGCCGACAAGCTCCGCGCCCGCGGGCTCATGGCCCGCGTCGCCACCGACGAGGAGATCGCCGCCGCGCGGACCACCCCGCCGCAGACCACCCGCGCCAAGCTCCGCGGGGACTTCGTCGCCGCCGCCCAGGAGCGCCGCCGCGACCACACCGTCGACTGGGTGCACCTCAAGCTCAACGACGCCACCCAGCACACCGTCCTGTGCAAGGACCCCTTCGCGAGCAGCGACGAGCGCGTCGCCGCCCTCATCGCCGCGATGGGGGCCTGACGTGCTCCGCCTGCGTGCGCTCCTGGCCGGCCTGGTCGCGGTGCTCGTCCTCGCCGGCTGCTCCGAGGAGCCCGAGGCGCCGACCCCGGAGCCGCCCACCATCGCCGTCACCGGGGCCTTCGGCCGACCACCGGTCGTGAGCTTCGAGACTCCCCTCGACCTCACGGAGGAGGAGACCGAGGTGCTCGTCGAGGGGGAGGGGCGCCAGCTGCGTGACGGCGGCCCGGCGCTCCTCGCGCTCAGCGCCTACGACGGCAGCACCGGCGAGCCGCTGCCGGACCGCGGCGCCGGCACCGCCCGCACCCTGCTCCTCACGCCCGAGCAGGTGGGCGAGGACGTCCACCCCCTCCTCGTCGGCACCCCCGAGGGCAGCCGCCTGCTCGTCACCCAGCCGGTGAGCGACGACGACGGCGAGCGGATGCTCGTCCTGGTCGTCGACGTCCTCCACACGGTCGCCCAGGGCGAGGAGCTCGAGCCCGAGGAGGGCATGCCCGCCGTCACGCAGGACGACGACGGCGTCTCCATCACCCTGCCCGACACCGCCCCGCCCAGTGCGCTCGAGGTCGACACCGTCATCCGCGGTGACGGCCACCAGGTGGCCCCCGGCCAGGCCATCACGGTGCAGTACCAGGCCGTCACCTGGCCCGGTGGCGACATCTACGACTCGACCTGGGCCGACGGCCAGGTGCCCCGCACGATCCTCGTCAACGACACCTTCACCGGCCTGCGCGACGGGCTGGTCGACCAGACGGTCGGCTCGCGCGTGCTCGTCGTCGTCCCGCCGGAGCTCGGCAACGGGACGCAGACGCTCGTCTTCGCCGTCGACATCCTCGCCGCCTCCGACGTCGAGGAGCAGGGCGAGCCGGACTAGCGGCGCCCTGACGGTGTCCAGCGACGTGGAGCGACCACCCCCACCCGACGTGCTCGCGGCGTTCGGCGCGACGACGCCCCTCGAGCCGCTCGCCGGCGGGCAGCGGCGGGTGTGGCGGTCCGGCGAGGTCGTGCTCAAGCCGCTCGACGTCTCGGAGGAGGAGCTGCGCTGGCAGGCCGCCGTGCTCGCAGACCTCGACGGCGCCACCGACCTGCGGGTGGCACCGCCCGTGCCGTCCACGGAGGGCGCGCTCGTCGTCGCCGGCTGGACGGCCTGGCGCTACGAGCCGGGCTCACCGCCGCGCGTCGCGCAGTACGGGGATGTCATCGCCGCCGGTCGCCTCCTCCACCACCACCTGGCGCGCTTCCCGAGGCCCCCGTTCCTCGACCGCCGCCACCACCCGTGGGCGGTGGCCGACCGCGTCGCGTGGGGTGAGGGGGACGTCGACGACGACGGCGGCCGCCTCCCGCACGTGCGCACCCTCCTCGCGGTCCGGCGGCCGCTGGGGCTGGCGGACCAGCTCGTCCACGGCGACCTCACCGACAACGTCCACCTCCACCCCGAGCTGGCGCCGCTGGTGCTCGACCTCACGCCGTACTGGCGCCCGCCGTCGTACGCGACGGCCGTGGTGGTCGCCGACGCCGTCGTCTTCCGGGGTGCGCCCCTCGACCTGGTCGACCGGGTCCGCGCCGTCGAGGGGGAGCCCTTCGTGCAGCTGCTCGTCCGGGCGCTGCTCTTCCGGGCGGTGACCGACCACCTCCTCGCACCCGAGAAGGACGAGCAGTGGGTCGACTGGTTCGGGCCCGCGTCCCGCTACGTCGCTTCCCTCGCCGAGGCCTGAGCGCCGACGGCCGCGTCGCCAGGGTGAGACGGGGCCCACCCGGGGCCGGGTCGGTGCGCAGGCGGCCGTAGGTGAGGACGTCGACCCGCTCGCCGTCGACGAGGAACTTCGCCCGCTCGCGTCCCTCGCGGACGAAGCCGGCCGCGGCGGCGACCAGTCCGGACGCGGGGTTGTCGACCCGGTGGCCCAGCTCGAGGCGTTCGCAACCGCCGTTACCGAGCGCCCAGTCGGGCCATGTCCGGGCCGCTCGGGCCGCTCGACGGTCACGTGCGTGACCGTGCCTACGACGCGCTCCGCCGCCGCACGATCTCCGCGATCCACACCGGCGCGTACGGCGAGGTGCAGTTCGGGGGAGTGGGGTAGTCCTCGAGGACCCGCAGCCGCTCGCCGATCGCGACGGCGCGGGCGCGGTGGTCGGGGTGCTCGATACCGATCTGCGCGAGGCAGTGGTTCATCGCCCACTGGAGCCGGTCCGGCGCGTCCTTCATCTCGGCCTCGATGACGTCGAGGAGGCCGCCGAGGTCCAGGCCCTCGGGCTTCTTGGCGACGCGGTCGGTCGTCAACGCCCAGCCGGCGCTCGCCACGACCGGGTCAGCGTCCTCGAGCCACGCCAGGCGCAGGTCCTCGACGTGCCGGCTCTTGCGCACGACGTAGGAGACCAGCCAGTCGTGCACCTTGGGGCTGCGCGCCTCACGGAGCATCGCGTCGAGCTCGTCCCACGCGTACGCCTTGGGACGGCTGACGAGGACGGCAAGGAGCCGCGCGGCCGTGTCCTCGGTCCGCCACAGCGCCCGCGCGAGCTCGGGCTGCGTCTTCAGCCGCTTGGCGACGGCGCGCAGCTGGCCGAGGTTGACCCCGTGGTCGTCACCGCGACGCTCGTTCGCCTCCCGCATGCGCGGGTCCTCGAGCGCCGCCAGCTCGGCCATCACGTCGTCCACGGCCACGTCGGTCATCTGCGCCTCCTGCTCGGGTGACGCCAGCCTAGGCCGCCGCCCCGCTCAGGCGGGCCGTGCGTCGTCCTCGAGGTAGACGAGGCCGTTGCCGTCCGGGTCGGTGAAGGAGAACATCGGCGGCACGCCGTCCATCCGGACGAGCTCCTCGTTGTGGAGCGTGACCCCGGCCCGGCGGACCGCGGCGTGCGCTGCCGCGGCGTCCGGTGTGCCGAGCCGCACGGCCACCGGGATCTCCCCGTCCGGGCGGAGCAGGACGATGGCGACCGCCGAGCCCGGCGGCAGCACCTCGACGTACCTCGCCCCCGGCCACACCTCGACGTCCGCGACCAGCTCGCAACCGAGCACCTCGGTGTAGAACCGCAGCGCGGCGTCCTGGTCGGCCACGGGGACCGACACGCTGAGCACTCTCGTCGTCATACCCATGCCAGGTCAGACCGTGGCGGGGCGCGGAAGTGAGCGCCGTGCCGCTCAGGCCATGGCGGCGGTGAACGAGGCGACGGTGTCGGGGGAGCCCTGGACCTCCACCTCGGCGCGCTCGCCGCGGCCCATGAGGTAGAGCGCGAGGTCGACCGGGTCGCCGACGACGGCCACCGAGTCCGCGCCGCGCTTCACCACGGTCCGGGGGCCGGCCGAGCTCACGAGGACCACGCCCACCGGGGACCTGCGCGCCGCCATCCTGCCCATCAGTGCGAGCTGCTTCCACACGGCGTCGCGCATCTCCGCAGGGAGCCGGCGCTGCGGCCGCGGCGAGTCCCCGGCGCGGCGCAGGTCCTCGTGGTGGACGACGAACTCGACGAGGTTGGCCGCGTCCCCGAGAAAACGGGTCGGGCGCACGCCGTCGGTGCCGAGGAGCTCGTCGACGAGCGCCGCGTAACCACCGGGCGTGCTCGCCGCGCGCGCCACCTGCGACTGCCGCGGCTCCTCACCGGGCTCCGGCTTCGCCGTCATGTCCAGGCCGATGACCCACGGCCGGGTCTCGCGCAGGACGAGGTGGGCGAGCAGATCCTCGCTGCGCCAGCCCTCGCACAGGGTCGGCGCACCGGGCCCGACCTCCCGGAAGGTAGCGGCGAGCGCCCGGCGCTCCGCCTCGCTCCACCTGGCACGTGACACGTGGGTACTCCGTCCGTCTCTGGGGTGGCCCCACCGAGGGCCGGGACCCACGCTACGGTCAGCGCCGGCTCAGCGCACCGCCACGCCCGAGGCGCGCATCGCGTCCTTGACCTCGTGGACCGTCAGCGTGCCGAAGTGGAAGACCGAGGCCGCGAGGACCGCGTCCGCCCCGGCCTGCGCGGCCTCGGTGAAGTGCGCGGCGCTGCCGGCGCCGCCGGAGGCGATGAGCGGCACACCCACCCGGGCGCGGACCGCGGTGAGCATCTCGATGTCGAAGCCGTCCTCGGTGCCGTCCGCGTCGATGGAGTTGAGGAGGATCTCCCCCGCGCCGCGCTCGGCGGCCTCCACGGCCCACGCGACGGCGTCGATCCCGGTGCCGCGGCGCCCGCCGTGGGTCGTGACCTCGTAGCCCGACGGGGTCGTGGCGCCGTCGCGGCAGCGGCGCGCGTCCACGGACAGGACGATGACCTGGCGCCCGAAGCGCTCGGCGACCTCGCTGAGCAGCTCGGGGCGGGCGACCGCGGCAGTGTTGATCCCCACCTTGTCCGCGCCGGCGCGCAGCAGGCGGTCGACGTCCTCCACCGCGCGCACTCCGCCGCCCACGGTCAGCGGCACGAAGATCTCCTCGGCCGTGCGGGAGACGACGTCGAGCGTCGTCGCGCGGTCCTCGGTGGAGGCCGAGACGTCGAGGAAGGTGATCTCGTCGGCGCCCTCCGCGTCGTAGCGGCGCGCCAGCTCGACCGGGTCACCCGCGTCGCGCAGGTTCTCGAACTTCACGCCCTTGACGACGCGTCCTGCGTCGACGTCCAGGCAGGGGATCACGCGCACGGCCACACTCATCGTTCCTCCAGAATCACGGCTGGGCAGAGCGTATCCGCCCGGGCGAGGCGGCGGCCGGTAGCGTTCGTGGGGTGACTCACCTCGAGCGCGTCCTCGCGCTCCTCCCGGTGCGCCCCACCGGTCGGCGGCCCTTCGTCCTCGCCCTCGACGGCCGGTCCGGTGCGGGCAAGTCCGAGCTCGCCGCCGCCGTCGTCGAGCGCGTGCCCGGGGCACAGGTCCTCGCCCTCGAGGACGCCTACCGCGGGTGGCGGGGTCTGCGCGAGGGGGTGGAGGAGATCGCCGCCGGGGTCCTCGCCGAGCTGCGCGCCGGCCGCCCCGGCACCTACCGGCGTT
Source organism: Georgenia satyanarayanai (assembly GCF_009193135.1). Taxonomy (GTDB): domain Bacteria; phylum Actinomycetota; class Actinomycetes; order Actinomycetales; family Actinomycetaceae; genus Oceanitalea; species Oceanitalea satyanarayanai. The sequence continues at coordinate 172,527 of NZ_VUKC01000003.1, read as the reverse complement.
ACGACTGGCTGAGCGGGCAGCTGGACGGGACGGTGCGGGTGGAGCCGAGCACCGTCGTCGTCCTCGAGGGCTGCGGTGCCGGCTCGCTGCCCTGCGCCCCCTACGTCGACGCGCTCGTGTGGCTCGAGGCGCCCGAGCCCGAACGTCACCACCGCGCCATGGCCCGCGACGACGGGACGTGGCTGGACCAGTGGTCGACGTGGGCGGCCCAGGAGAGCGCGCTCCTCGCCGAGCGGGACGCCCGCGCGGCGGCGGACCTCGTGCTCGACACCTCGACCGAGTAGCGCAACCGCGCGCGGCGCGCGGGTGCCGGCGCTACCGTGGCGCCATGGCAACGTTCGCCACGAACCAGGTGCTGCCGGCGACCTACGACGCGGTGTGGTCGTTGGTGCTCGTCGCCATCCTCGTCGCGATCACCCTCGCTGTCACCGCCGCGACGCGCTTCCTGCGGCACCGTACCGCCGGGGACACGGTGGCCCGCGTCCAGGCGCTGGCGGCGCTCCACGCGTCCGGCGCGATCAGCGACGAGGAGTACGACAGGCGCCGCGAGCGGCTGCTCGACCAGCTCTGAGCCGCGCGGGTGCGGCGCGGTCCCCCTGTGCGAGGATTGTCCGCGGCCCGGGATCCCCTGGCCCGATCACCGTGTGAGCCGAGGAGCAGACCGCCGTGCCGGAGACCACCACCCGGACGCGGCGCTTCGAGCCCGGCCCCGGACCACGGCCCTACCGTCTGCCCGGCGGCACGCTGCGCCGCTCCTTCGCCCTCATGGGCCGCGGCATGCGCGACTCCCCGCGCACCTCGACCCTCGCCGTCGCCAGCTCGGTGCTCTACGGGCTCGGGACCGTCGGCTCGGGCCTGCTGCTCGGCCAGGTGACCGACCGCGTCATCACCCCGGCCCTCACCGGCGACGACGTGCCGACCTCCCACGTCTGGCTCGCCGGCCTCGGCCTGCTCCTCGTCGGCCTCGTCACCGCCGCCGCCGTCGCCGGGCGCCGCGTGTGGGCCGGGGCGGCCGTCTACGAGATCCAGGCCGCGCACCGGCTGCGCGTCACCCGCCAGTACCTGCGCCTGCCGATGTCCTGGCACCGGCGCCACCCCGCCGGGCGGCTGCTGTCCAACGCGAACGCCGACGCCGAGGCCGCCTCCGGCGTGTTCATGCCGCTGCCCTTCGCCATCGGTGTGGCCGTCATGCTCGTCGTCGCCGGCGCCGCGATGCTCGTCGCCGACCCGCTCATGGGCGTCATCGGGGTGAGCGTGCTGCCCGTCGTCGTCGTCGTCAACGCGGTGTTCCGGCGGCACATGTCCCCGCGGGTGGCGGCCTCCCAGCGGCTGCGGGCCGAGGTCTCCGACGTCGCCCACGAGTCCTTCGAGGCCTCGCTGCTCGTCAAGTCGCTGGGGACCGAGGCCGTCGAGGAGGAGCGCTTCGCTGCCGTCACCGAGCGGCTGCAGGACGCGAACATCGAGATGGGCAAGGTCCGGTCGGTCTTCGACCCCATCATCGAGTTCCTGCCCTCGGTCGCCACCCTCGCGGTGGTCGCCGTCGGGGCGGGGCAGGTCTCCCGCGGCGCGGCCGAGACCGGCGACCTCGTGATGATCGCCTACCTCCTCACCCTCATGACGTTCCCGGTGCGCGCGATCGGCTTCGTCCTCGCCGAGCTGCCCCGCTCGACGGTGGGTCACGACCGCCTCTCCTACGTCGTCGACGCCCAGGGCTCGATGCCGGAGGGGCGCGGCCGGCTGGACGGGCAGGGCGGGCTCACGCTCGACGTCGAGGGCGTCACCCTCGAGGTGCCCGCGCGGCTCGTCCCCAGCGAGATGGGGGAGGAGGCCGGCACCGACGGGAGCGGGAGGGTCGCGCTGCTGCGCGACGTGAGCCTGCGCGTGCCCGCGGGCCGGACCGTCGCCGTCGTCGGCCCCACCGGCTCGGGCAAGTCGACGCTCGTCACCCTCGTCGCCCGGCTCGTCGACCCCACCGCCGGCCGCGTGCTCCTCGACCGCGTCGACGTGCGCGAGCTCAGCCACGCCGAGCGCACCCGCCAGGTGGCCCTCGTCAGCCAGTCGACCTTCGTCTTCGACGACACGATCCGCGGGAACGTCGCCCTCGACGACGGTGCGACGGTCACCGACGAGGAGGTGTGGGCCGCGCTGCGCACCGCTCGCGCCGAGGGCTTCGTCCGCGCGCTGCCCGCCGGGCTCGACACGGTCGTGGGGGAGCGCGGCGCCACGCTGTCCGGCGGCCAGCGCCAGCGCCTCGCCATCGCCCGCGCCCTCGTGCGCCGCCCGCGCCTGCTCGTCCTGGACGACGCGACCAGCGCCGTCGACCCCGTCGTCGAGCAGGAGATCCTCGCGGGGCTCGGTGCGGGCAGCGGCGTCAGCGTCCTGCTCGTCGCCTACCGGACCGCGACCATCGCGCTGGCCGACGAGGTGGTCCACCTCGAGCGGGGCCGCGTCGTCGACGTCGGCACCCACGAGGAGCTCATGGCCCGCGACCCCGGCTACGTCGAGCTGGCCTCGAGCTACGCCCGCCGTACCGCCGAGCAGGAGGAGGCCCGATGAGCTCGACGATCTCCGCGTCCTCCGAGCTGGGCGTCGTCGCGACCGTCCGCCGTGGTCTGCAGCTGTCCCCGGCGATGCTCCAGGGCATCGGCTGGACCCTCGCCCTGGCCGTGGTGGCGACCGCCGGGCGCGTCGTCGTGCCCGTCGTCATCCAGCAGGTCACCGACAACGCGATCATGGCCGACGGCGGACCGGACGTGCCCGTCGTCGTGCGTACTGCACTGCTCGCCCTCGCCTTCGTCCTCCTCGCAGGGCTGGCGAGCTCCGCCGTCAACATCCGGCTCTTCCGCGCGAGCGAGCGCGGTCTGGCCCAGCTGCGCACGCGGACCTTCCGCCACGTCCACGACCTCTCGGTGCTCACGCAGAACGCCGAGCGGCGCGGCTCGCTCGTCTCGCGCGTCACCAGCGACGTCGACACCGTCTCCCGCTTCGTCCAGTTCGGCGGGCTCCAGCTCATCCTCAACATCGGCCAGCTGCTCATGGCGACGGTCGCGATGCTCGTGTACTCGCCGCTGCTCGCGCTCGTCGTGTGGCTGTGCTTCGCGCCGATGTTCGTGCTCGCGCCACGGGCCCAGCGGGTGATCTCCCGGGCGTACGGGGCGGTGCGCGTGAAGGTCGGCGTCATGCTCGGCGCGATCTCCGAGTCGATCGTCGGTGCGGAGACGATCCGGGCCTACGGCGCCTCGGGGCGCACCCAGCGCCGCATCGACGATGCCGTCCAGGACCACCGCGCCGACGCGATCAAGGCGCAGACCTTCACCGCCCTCGCCTTCTCCACCGGCATGGCGTTCTCCGCCCTGGCGCTGGGCGCGACGGTCGTGACCGGCACGTTCCTCGCGCTGGGCGGGCACCTCACGCTCGGGCAGCTGCTCGCGTTCCTCTTCCTCGTCCAGATGTTCACCGGTCCGGTGCAGAACGCGACCGAGATGCTCAACGAGCTGCAGAACGCCGTCGCCGGGTGGCGCCGTGTCATCGCCGTCCTCGAGACGCCGCTGGAGATCACCGACCCCGCCGCCACCCCCCTTCCCGCCGAGAGCCGACTTACCGCCGAGAGCCGACTTTCCGCCGAGAGCCGACTTACCGCCGAGAGCCGACTCGCCGACGACGGCGGGGGCCGGGCGGCCTCCGTCGAGTTCCGTGACATCCGCTTCGCCTACCCGGGCGGGCCGGAGGTGCTCCACGGCATCGACCTGACGATCCCGCCGGGAACGACGGTGGCGATGGTCGGGGAGACCGGCTCGGGCAAGACCACCCTCGGCAAGCTCCTCACCCGCCTCATGGACCCCACGAGCGGGCAGGTCCTCCTCGACGGCTCCGACCTGCGCGAGCTGCCGCTCGCCACGCTCCGCAGCCGGGTGGTGCTCGTCCCGCAGGAGGGCTTCCTCTTCGACGGCACCATCGCCGAGAACGTCGCCTACGGCCGGCTGCCGCACCCGCGCGCGCAGGTCGAGGCCGCCGTCGCCGAGCTCGGCCTCACCGACTGGCTCGCCACGCTCAGCGACGGCCTCGACACGCCCGTGGGGCAGCGCGGGGAGTCGCTGTCGGCGGGGGAGCGGCAGCTCGTCGCCATCGCCCGCGCCTACCTCGCCGACGCGGACCTGCTCGTCCTGGACGAGGCGACCTCCGCCGTCGACCCCGCGACCGAGGGCCGCATCAGCCGCGCGCTGGCACGCCTGCAGGCCGGTCGCACGTCCGTGGCGATCGCCCACCGGCTCTCGACGGCGGAGGCGGCCGACCTCGTCGTCGTCGTCGACGCGGGGCACGTCGTCGAGGTCGGCCACCACCGCGAGCTGGTGAGCCGCGGCGGCGTCTACGCCCGCATGCACGAGAGCTGGGTCCGCCAGACCCGCTGATGGTCACCCAACTCCGCAATTGGTCGGCTGGCTGACGCCTGCGAGCCAGAAGGCGTCGCCCAAGCGACCAATTGCGAAGGTGGGGGATCAGCGCTGCTGGACTGTCCAGGTCTCGTCGATCGGGACGCCGGCGTCGCGGATGAGGTTGAACAGCGGGCAGCGGCGCAGCACCTGGGCCTTGAGCTCGCCGAGCTCGGCCTCGGGGACGGACGTCGTCAGTGTGACGGTGAGAGTGAGGGTCTGGAAGTGCGGGGAGACGTCGGCGGTGCCGGCGAAGCCGCGGATGTCCAGGGTCCCCGTCGCCTCGGTCGTGACGCCGTCGACGGCGATCCCCAGCTCGGCCGCCACCGTCTCGACGACCACGGTGACGCAGCCGTTGAGCGCGCCGAGGACGTACTCGATCGGGTTGGCGCCCTCGTCGGTGCCCCCCAGGGAGGGCGGCTCGGCGACGACGAAGCCGAACTGGCGGGCCGCGACGGCGGTGGACAAGGAGCCGGTCGAGCGGCCGGTCGCGGTGAAGGAGGCGAGGCGGGGCGTCGGGTCGGTGGTGCGTGCTTCGGCGGTGGCGGTCATCGGTTCTCTCCGGGTCGTCGTCGGGTGTCGTGCCTGCACGCTAGGAAGGGCCGCAGGCCCTGACACGCCGTGCCCGGGCTACGGGACCCCTCGGCCGGGACGGTCCCGCGCGGCGAGACGGGCACCCGACCGGCTTCTTCGTCGCACGGCCGTCTGCTAACACCTGCCGATCGGCTCCCGACAGGCCCTCCCGGTGGCCACACCGCGCCCGCTCGCGCACCAGGTGGTGCGCACCGCCTGCTCGCCCTCCAGCGCGCCGCGGCACCCGGGCGGTGCGAGGGCACGCGCACGGTCCGGCGTCGGTTCGGCGGCGCTGACCGGCGCCGTCGCGGGCGTGGGCCGTCACCGCCTGGCTCCGGGGCCGGTGACGGCGGCCGATCTGGCAAGATCAACGGGTGTCCAGCCTCGACCCCTCGATCGCCGCCCGGCTCAAGCGCGACAGCTCCGGCCTCGTCTGCGCCGTCGTCCAGGACGACTCCACCGACCAGGTCCTCATGGTCGGCTGGATGGACGACGAAGCCCTCGCCCGCACCCTCACCACCGGCCGCGCCACCTACTGGTCGCGCTCCCGGCAGGAGTACTGGCGCAAGGGCGACACGTCCGGGAACGTCCAGCACGTGCGCTCGGTCGCCCTCGACTGCGACGGCGACGCCCTGCTCGTGCGCGTGGAGCAGGTCGGCCCGGCGTGCCACACCGGCACCCGCACGTGCTTCGAGGCCGGCGGCGACCTCGGTGCCGTCCTCGGCGACGGCGGGCCGGCATGAGCGCCCCCGAGTGGGGCGCGACCTGGCCCGAGCTGCCGGCGTTTCGCGAGCTCGCCGCCGGCCGCCGCGTCATCCCGGTCGTCCGCCGTCTCCTCGCCGACGACGTCACGCCCGTGGGCCTGTACCGCCAGCTCGCCGCCGGCCGGCCGGGGACCTTCATCCTCGAGTCCGCCGAGCACGGCGCCTGGGCGCGGTGGTCCTTCGTCGGCGTCCGCTCCCGCGCGACGCTCCTGTCCCGCGGCGGGCGCGCCACGTGGCTCGGTGACGTCCCGGTGGGTGTGCCCACCGAAGGTCCCGTCCTCGACGTCCTGCGCGAGACGCTGCGTGTCCTGCACACCCCGGCCCTGCCCGACCTGCCCCCGCTCACCGGCGGGCTCGTCGGCTCCCTCGGCTGGGACGTCCTGCGCCAGTGGGAGCCGCGGTTGCGCGCCAACGCCCCCACCGAGCTCGACGCCCCCGAGGTCGCGTTGTGCCTGGCCAGCGACCTCGCCGCCGTCGACCACGCCGACGGCTCGGTGTGGCTCATCGCCAACGCCATCAACTTCGACGACACCGACGAGCGCGTCGACCAGGCCCACGCCGACGCGGTCGCCCGGCTCGACGCGATGCAGGCCGCGCTCCTGGCACCGGTGACCAGCCACGCCGCCGTCACCGCGCCCGGCGCGCCGGAGCCCGCGGAGCTGCGCTACCGCACCACCCGCGAGGACTTCGAGAACGGTGTCCAGGCGGCCAAGCAGGCCATCCGGGACGGGGAGGTCTTCCAGCTCGTCCTGTCCCAGCGCGTGGACGTCGACTCCCCGGCCGACCCGCTCGAGGTCTACCGCGCGCTGCGCACGATCAACCCAAGCCCGTACATGTACTACCTCGAGCTGCCCGACGAGCCGGCCGAGGGCCGCTCGGCGAGCTTCGCCGTCGTCGGCTCGAGCCCGGAGACGCTCGTCAAGGTCACCGACGGCACCGTCGTCACCTTCCCCATCGCGGGCTCCCGCCCGCGCGGCGCGCACGCGGAGGAGGACAGTGCGCTGGGGGAGGAGCTCCTCGCCGACCCCAAGGAGCGATCGGAGCACATCATGCTCGTCGACCTCGCCCGCAACGACCTCGTCAAGGTCTGCGAGCCGACGACCGTCGAGGTCGTCGAGCTCATGGAGGTCAAGCGCTACAGCCACATCATGCACATCTCCTCGACGGTGACCGGGCGGCTGCGCGAGACGTCCACGGCCCTGGACAGCCTCGTCGCGACCTTCCCCGCGGGCACGCTCTCCGGTGCCCCCAAGCCCCGCGCCATCGAGCTCATCGACGACCTCGAGCCCGCCCGCCGCGGTATCTACGGCGGCACGATCGGCTACCTCGACTTCGCCGGCGACGCCGACATGGCCATCGCGATCCGCACCGCGTACATCCGCGACGGCGTCGCGAGCGTCCAGGCGGGGGCCGGGATCGTCGCCGACTCCGTCCCCGAGCTCGAGTACGAGGAGTCCCGCAACAAGGCGGCCGCCGCGCTGCGTGCCGTCCACGTCGCCGCGTCCCTGCGCCCCGCCGAGGAGCAGGGATGACGACGCCGGGGGGCTCGTCCCGCCGGCCGCCGACGCGGGGACGCGCCGTCGTCGTCGTCCTCGTCCTGGGCGTCGTCACGTTCGGGCTGTCGCTGCTCACCTGGGCGAGCGCGCCCGTGCCGACGGTGCTGGCCGAGCAGACCGTGACCGTCAGCGGCGGGGACGCCGCGCCGGCCACCACCGCCACCGGCCTGGCCGTCCTCGCCACCGCGCTGGCCGTGGCGCTGGGCGGCCGGTGGGTGAGCCGCATCTGCGCCGTCGCCCTCGTCGTGCTCGGTGCCCTGCTGGCCGCCGCGGCGGTCGGCTTCCTCCTCGACCCCCGGCCGCCGCTCCTCGCCGCGGCCGCCGCCGTCAGCGGTGTGCGCGAGATCTCAGCCGAGCCGTCGACCACCCCGTGGCCCTACCTCGCGGTCGCGGCCGGCGTGCTCGTCGCGGCCTCCGCCGTCCTCGTCCTGCGCGCCGCGAGGACGACGACGGCGGGCGGGCGCCGCTTCGAGCGGGCCCCCGCCGCGGGGGCGCGCCCCCGTCCCGCTGCGGGCGCCGAGGCACGGGACGACCGCGTCCGGGCCATGGACGACTGGGACGCGCTCGGGCGGGGCGAGGACCCGACCGAGCCCGAGCACCGATAGGCTTGCCGGCAGACCACGGACCGTTTGAGAGGACTCGACCCATGGCGCACGACGGCACGAGCCGCGACTACGACCTGCCCCCGGTCGCCCCGTTCCACAACGAGGGCAAGACCGTCGCAGGCTGGGTGATGTTCTGGGGCGTGTGCGTGGGTGCCGTCGTCGTCGCCCTGGGCATGATCATGTGGGAGATGTGGATCATCGCCGTCGGTGGCGCGATCCTCGTCCTCGCGCTCGTCGTCAGCGGGGTCCTCAGCGTCATGGGCATGGGCCAGCCGCGGAACCGGGACAACCCGCCGCAGGCCGGGCAGCCCGACTGGTACGCGTGAGCAACCCCGCCACGGAGAGCAACCGCCTCGGGAGCTGGGCGCTCGGACTTGGTGTCCTCGGTCTCGTCGCGCTGCTCGCGCCGGCGGCGGTCGCCGTCGTCGTCGCGGGGGCGCTCGTGAGCATCACCGCCGTCGTCCTCGGGGTCAACGGCGTGCTCGCCCACTCGGCCGGGCGGGCGAGCAACCGCCCGCAGGCGGTCGCGGGCATCCTGCTCGGGGCCGTCGGTGCCCTGCTGTGGCTGCTCGCCGTCGTCGGCGTGGTCATCGGGGTGTAGCACCCGCCCGCTAGCCGGACGGTGGGCCGGGGGGTCAGTCGTGGCCCCTACCATGGGACCCAGAACCAGGGGAGGGAGACACCGTGACGGTCCTGGAAGACATCGTGGCCGGGGTCCGCGAGGACCTTGCCGAGCGTGAGCAGCAGGTGCCGCTCGACGCGCTCAAGGAGCGTGCCCAGCAGCAGCCGGGCGCCAAGGACGCGGTCGCGGCACTGCGTGGCGGCGAGGAGGCCGTCACCGTCATCGCCGAGGTCAAGCGGTCCAGCCCCTCCAAGGGCGCGCTGGCGGACATCGCCGACCCCGCCGGGCTGGCCGGCGACTACGAGGCCGGCGGCGCCAGCGCCATCTCCGTCCTCACCGAGCGGCGGCGCTTCGGTGGCTCCCTCGAGGACCTCGCAGCTGTGCGGGCGTCGGTGGACGTGCCGGTCCTGCGCAAGGACTTCGTCGTCACCCCCTACCAGGTGTGGGAGGCCCGGGCCTACGGCGCGGACCTCGTCCTCCTCATCGTCGCCGCCCTCGAGCAGACCGTCCTCACCTCGCTCGTCGAGCGCGTCCACTCCCTCGGGATGACCGCCCTCGTCGAGGCGCACGACCGCGAGGAGGCCAAGCGCGCGGTGGACGCCGGTGCACAGGTCGTCGGGATCAACGCCCGCAACCTCCACACCCTCGAGGTCGACCGGTCCGTCTTCGCCAACGTCGTCGACGTCGTGCCCAGCGGGCTGCTCCGGGTCGCCGAGTCCGGTGTCCGCGGCCCGCACGACGTGCTCGACTACGCCCGCGCCGGCGCGGACGTCGTCCTCGTCGGCGAGGCGCTCGTCACCCAGGGCACCCCCCGCCAGGCGGTGGCCGACATGGTCGCCGCCGGGGCGCACCCCGCCCTCCGGTCGGTGCGCAAGTGAGCCTGAGCCAGGCCGAGGGCCCCTACTTCGGTCGCTTCGGCGGCCGCTTCGTCGCCGAGGCGCTCGTCGCCGCGCTCGACGAGCTCGACACCGCGTGGCGCGAGCTGCGCGAGGACCCCGCCTTCCAGGCCGAGCTCGCCGAGCTGCACCGCACCTACACGGGACGCCCGAGCATCATCACCGAGGTGCCGCGCTTCGCCGAGCACGCCGGGGGTGCGCGGGTCATCCTCAAGCGCGAGGACCTCAACCACACCGGGTCCCACAAGATCAACAACGTCCTCGGGCAGGCGCTGCTCACCCGCAAGCTCGGCAAGAAGCGGGTCATCGCCGAGACCGGTGCCGGCCAGCACGGCGTCGCGACGGCCACCGCGGCCGCGCTCCTCGGCCTCGAGTGCGTCATCTACATGGGCGAGGAGGACGTGCGCCGCCAGGCGCTCAACGTCGCGCGCATGGAGCTGCTCGGCACGAAGGTCGTTCCCGTGTCCAGCGGCTCGCGCACGCTCAAGGACGCCATCAACGAGGCGTTCCGAGACTGGGTGACGAACGTCGAGACGACGAACTACGTCTTCGGCACCGCCGCCGGCCCGCACCCCTTCCCGGGGCTCGTCCGCGACCTGCAGAAGATCATCGGCGAGGAGGCGCGCGAGCAGGTCCTCGAGCTCACCGGCTCCCTGCCGGACGCCGTCGTCGCCTGCGTCGGTGGCGGCTCCAACGCGATCGGCATCTTCAACGCCTTCCTCGACGACGCCGCCGTGCGCCTGGTCGGGTGCGAGGCGGCCGGCGACGGCGTCGAGACGGGCCGTCACGCGTCCTCCATCACCGCCGGCACGCCGGGCGTGCTCCACGGCGCGCACACCTTCCTCCTCCAGGACGAGGACGGGCAGACGGTCGAGTCGCACTCGATCTCCGCCGGCCTCGACTACCCCGGCGTGGGACCCGAGCACGCGTGGCTCGCCGAGGCCGGCCGCGCCGACTACGTCCCGATCGATGACGCCTCGGCCATGGAGGCCTTCCGGCTGCTGTGCCGCACCGAGGGCATCATCCCGGCGATCGAGAGCGCGCACGCGCTGGCCGGGGCGATCCGGCTCGGCAGGGCGGCGGCGGACGCGGGGGAGCCGGCCCCGACGATCCTCGTCAACCTCTCCGGGCGCGGGGACAAGGACGTGGAGACGGCGGCGGCGTGGTTCGGGCTGCTCGATGACGAGTCGGCAGCGAAGCCGCAGGACGAGGCGAAGACCGGCTCGGTGGACGGCGCCGGCTACGAGGCGACGGGGAGCGTGGAGAACTGATGGGCCAGCAGACGACCACCTCCCGCCGGGGGTCCGGGGAGGCCATCGACGCCGCCCTCGCCGAGGGCCGCAAGGGTCTCGTCATCTACCTCCCGGTCGGCTTCCCGACCGTCGACCGGTCCGTCGCCGCCGCCCGCGCGGCCGTCGCGGCCGGGGCGGACGTCGTCGAGCTCGGTCTGCCGTACTCCGACCCCGGCATGGACGGGGAGGTCATCCAGCACGCGACCACCCAGGCACTCGCGCAGGGCACGCGGATCACCGACGTGCTGCGCGCCGTGGAGTCGGTCGCCAAGACCGGCGCCGCCGTGCTCGTCATGACGTACTACAACCCGGTGCTGCGCTACGGCGTCGAGCGCTTCGCGCGCGACCTCGCCAGTGCGGGTGGCGCGGGCCTCATCACTCCCGACCTCATCCCCGACGAGGCCGGCCACTGGGTCGCCGCCGCCGACGAGCACGACCTCGACAAGGTCTTCCTCGTCGCGCCGAGCTCCACCGACGAGCGCCTCGCGATGACGGCCGAGGCCTCCCGCGGCTTCGTCTACGCCGCCTCGACGATGGGCGTGACCGGCGTCCGGTCCGCCGTCGACACCCACGCCCGCGAGCTCGTGGCCCGCACCCGGGCCGCCGGCGCGCAGCGCGTGTGCGTGGGGCTGGGCGTCTCGACCGGGGAGCAGGCCGCGGAGGTCGCCGAGTACGCCGACGGCGTCATCGTCGGCTCCGCGCTCGTGCGCACCCTGCAGGACCCCGACGAGAAGGCCGCCCTCGCCGCGCTGGGCGCGCTCGTCGAGGACCTGTCCGCCGGCGTCCGCCGCTAACCCCGCCTGTCGTCCCCCTCCCGCCGACAGCCGACTTCCCGCCGACAGCCGACTTCCCGCCGAGAGCCGACTTGTCGCCGAGAGCCGACTTGTCGCCGTCAGCCGACTTGTCGCCGACAGCTGAGTTGCCGCCGACGGCTGAGTTGTTCGTGACCGCCACCCCGCGGCTTCGGGAATCGTCGCAAGCCGGGCACGTTACGCTGCCCGGGTGCTGATCCTTCCCGCATCGATCCCCAGCCCGTCCCAGGCGGAGTGGTTCCTCGGGCCCTTCCCGCTGCGGGTCTACGCCCTGGCCATCGGGCTCGGAATCGTCGCGGCCTGGTGGATCCTCGACCGCCGGTACACCGCCAAGGACGGTCCGCGGGACACCGCGATCGACGTCGCGCTGTGGATGGTGCTCTTCGGGATCGTCGGCGCGCGGATCTACCACGTCATCTCCTCGCCCGACGCGTACTTCGGGGAGAACGGTAACCCCGCGCGGATCATCGAGATCTGGAACGGCGGGCTGGGGATCTGGGGCGCGATCGCCGGCGGCGCCGTCGGCGCCGCGATCGCGATGCGCCGCCGCGGCCTGCGGCTCGCCCCCTTCGCCGACGCCCTCGCGCCCGGACTGCTCGTCGCGCAGGCGATCGGCCGCCTGGGCAACTACTTCAACCAGGAGCTCTACGGCGCCCCGACCACGCTGCCGTGGGGTCTGGAGATCGACGCCGCCCACCGCGTCGCCGGATACACCGACCCCGGCCTCCTCTTCCACCCCACCTTCCTCTACGAGATGGTGTGGAACCTCGCGATGGTCGGCGTGCTCCTGTGGGCCGAGCGCCGCTTCCGCCTTCGCCACGGCCGGGTCATGTGGCTCTACGTCATGCTCTACACGCTGGGCCGGGGCTGGATCGAGTACCTGCGCATCGACACCGCCGAGACGGTCCTCGGCGTGCGCCTCAACGTGTGGACCTCGGCGCTCGTCTTCCTCCTCGCCCTGGCGATCTTCGTCCGCGTCGGGCGGCGCACCCGCGGCCAGGAGGAGGAGATCTGGCTCCCCGGGCACGAACCCGCCGACGCGGCGGGTGACGACGCCGTCGTCGTCGAGGACGACGACGTCACCCGGCCCGGCGCGGACGAGCCCTCCTCCGTGGAGGACCGGCACACCGAGCGCTGATCGCTCGCTGCTCAGCTGTAGGTGCTGCCCACCTTGCGCCCGATCGCGAGGTGACCGCCGAGCGCGCCACCGCCCATGAGCGCGAGGCTGCCGAGCTGGCTCAGCACCTTGCCGGTGCCGTGCCGCCCGGAGCGCCGCGCCAGCCACGACCCGCCGAACAGGGCGGCCGCCGCGCCGTTCGCGGCCGCATGGACGACGCCGGTGCGCTGGTCCTCGCGCTTGCCGGTGCGCGCCCACTCCGCCCAGCCCGTCACCGCCGTCGGGACGGCGGCGAGGACACCGAGACCAACGAGCCGACGAGCGGCTCGGTGCGAGCCCGGCACCGTCAGGTCGAGGACGACCGAGCTCGTCCAGAACCCGATGGGCAGGTCGGTGAGGATGGGGTGCAGGGCGTGCCCGAGCTGCTTGCCGAGCAGGAGGTCACGCCTGCCCGGTGAGGCGATGAGCTGCTGCGTCGGGCCGGACAGGGCGGAGACGAGACCGTCGAGCCGGTCGTCCTTCTCGACGACGGCGGCGAGCCGAGCGCCCAGGGAGTCGGTCGCGGTCACCGGTCGGCTCCCTTCGCCGTGGTCCGGTAGGGCAGCAGCGCGACAAGCAGGCCACCGAGGACCGAGGCCAGGTGCAGCCAGTTGTCGGCCCAGTTGATGTTGAGGAAGTTCGCGTCCGGGTTGTCGACGACGAACAGCCCGTAGACGAACGCCGCGCCGTACCCGACGACGAGCAGCCAGCCGAAGGTGCGTGCTCCGCTCGCCGTGCGCCACAGGACGACGCCGAGAAGCCCGATGAGGAGATGGACGACGTTGTGCGCCGGGTTGATGGCGAAGCCGAGAAGCGTCTGGCTGTGGTCGTGCTCGGTCCAGCCGTCGAAGCCCGTCACGGCGAAGCCGGCGATGCCGACGACGAGGTAGACCGCTCCGATGAGGAGCGCGAGCCACTGGTGCGTCCCCCGCCTCGGTGCGGGGGCTCGGGTGGTTGACATGACATCCTCCAGCACTGGTCGGGTCCCGCCCATGATCGTGTCGGGGGGCACAGGGCGCATCCCGGGGCCAGCGGATGCCGTCGGGCGGGGCGGCCGTGACAATTCGGTCCATGGCTACCTCCCCCCACATGACCGGCGACGCCGAGCAGCTCGCCAAGATCGTCGCCGAGCGCGCGAGTGACCGCGGCGTCACCGTCGCCACCGCGGAGTCCCTCACGAGCGGACAGATCGCGGTCCATCTCGGTGCCGCCCCCGGCGCCGGCAGCTGGTTCTCCGGCGGCGCCGTCACGTACACCGTCGAGGCCAAGCAGAAGGCGCTCGGCGTCCCCGACGTCCCGGTCATCAGCGAGGACTGCGCCCGAGCGATGGCCGAGGGCGCCGCGCGTGTGCTGGGCGCCGACTGCGCCGTCGGGGTCACCGGGGTCGGTGGACCGGACCGCCAGGAGGACCAGCCGGTCGGCACCGTGTTCATCGCGATCCACACGCCGGCCGGCACGACCTGCGAGCAGCACCACTTCGACGGCGACCCGCAGGAGATCCTCGACGCGACGACCACCCGCGCGCTCGAGCTCCTCGGCGCGGGCCTGGAGGACGCGGGTCACAGCTGAGCCGGCGGTAAGTCGGCTGTCGGCGGCAAGTCGGCTGTTGGCGGTAAGTCGGCTGTCGGCGGTAAGTCGGCTGTCGGCGGTAGGGGGGCCGGGTCCTCCTGGTGTGAGGTGGGTCGCACCTTGTCCGCCACGGTGAGACGCGGGGCCGCGCGGGGAGCCGCGCCACTAGCATGAGGCGCGATCTGCCCGTCCTTTAAGACCCGTCCTGTGAGGCGGGGAAGGAGTCAGCCAGATGGCCCACGGCCCTGTCGTACCCGTGCTCGGTCCCCCGGAGATCACCCGGGCGTTGACCCGCATCTCCCACGAGATCCTCGAGCGCACCGATCCTGAGGACCGCCTCGTCCTCCTCGGCATCCCGACCCGCGGCGCCCCGCTCGCCCGGCGCCTGCACGAGCGCCTGCTCGCGGCCGGCGGCAGCGCCGAGCTCGGCACACTCGACGTCACGATGTACCGCGACGACCTGCGCTCCCAGCCCACCCGCACCCTCATGCGTACCGAGGTGCCGGCCGGTGGGATCGACGGCGCCACGGTCGTCCTCGTCGACGACGTCCTCTACTCCGGGCGCACCATCCGCGCCGCCCTCGACGCGATTAACGACCTCGGCCGCCCGGCCCGGGTCCAGCTCGCCGTCCTCGTCGACCGCGGCCACCGTGAGCTGCCCATCCGCGCCGACTACGTCGGCAAGAACCTGCCGACCTCCCGCCACGAGCGGGTCCAGGTCACCCTCGGGGACGTCGACGGCGGCGAGGACGCCGTCACCATCGTCAAGCCGGCCGAGGGGGAGGAGCGATGAGGCACCTGCTCTCCGCCGCCGACCTCGACCGCGACGCCGCCGTCGCCCTCCTCGACACCGCCGAGGAGATGGCCGTCACCCAGTCCCGGGAGATCCGCAAGCTCCCCACCCTGCGTGGCCGCACCGTGGTCAACCTCTTCTTCGAGGACTCCACCCGCACGCGCATCTCCTTCGAGGCCGCCGCCAAGCGCCTGTCCGCGGACGTCATCAACTTCGCCGCCAAGGGCTCGAGCGTGTCCAAGGGCGAGTCCCTCAAGGACACCGCCCAGACCCTCCAGGCGATGGGCGCGGACGCCGTCGTCATCCGCCACGGCGCCTCGGGCGCCCCGCACCGCCTCGCCCACTCCGGCTGGATCGACGTGCCCGTCGTCAACGCCGGCGACGGCACCCACCAGCACCCCACCCAGGCGCTCCTCGACGCCTACACGGTGCGCCGCCACCTCGCGGCGGACGACGACGGCGACTCCCGCGGCCGCGACCTCACCGGTCTGCGGGTGGTCGTCGTGGGCGACGTCCTCCACTCCCGGGTGGCCCGCTCCAACGTCAACCTCCTCACCACGCTCGGTGCGCACGTCACGCTCGTCGCCCCGCCGACCCTCGTGCCGGTCGGTGCCCACGCGTGGCCCGTACAGGTCGAGTACGACCTCGACGCGGCCCTCGCCACCGGCCCGGACGCCGTCATGATGCTCCGCGTCCAGCGCGAGCGGATGTCGAGCTCCGGCGGCGGGTTCTTCCCCTCCCCCCAGGAGTACCACCGCCGGTACGGCCTCACCGGCGCGCGCCTCGCGCGCCTGCCCGACCACGCGATCGTCATGCACCCCGGCCCGATGAACCGCGGCCTGGAGATCTCCGCGGCGGCCGCCGACAGCCCCCGCTCGACCATCGTCGAGCAGGTCGCCAACGGTGTCTCCGTGCGCATGGCCGTCCTCTACCACCTCCTCGCCGGCGCGCCGGCGCCCACGACGACGCAGGGAGCCCCCGCGTGACCAGCCACCTCATCCGGGGCGCCGCGCCCCTGGGCACCGAGCCCACCGACCTCCTCCTCACCGACGGCGTCATCGCCGCCACCGGCCCCGACGCCGCCGCGCAGGCGGGCAGCGACGCGACCGTCGTCGACGCCGACGGGCTCGTCGCCCTGCCCGGCCTCGTCGACCTCCACACGCACCTGCGCGAGCCCGGCCGCGAGGACGCCGAGACGGTGTGGTCCGGCACCCGCGCCGCCGCGCTCGGCGGCTTCACCGCCGTCCACGCGATGGCCAACACCCAGCCGGTCGCCGACACCGCCGGCGTCGTCGAGCAGGTGTGGCGGCTGGGCCGCGAGGCCGGCTGGGCCGACGTCCTGCCCGTCGGCGCCGTCACCGTGGGCCTGGCGGGGGAGCAGCTCGCCGAGCTCGGCGCCATGGCCGCCTCCCAGGCGCGCGTGCGGGTCTTCTCCGACGACGGCCTGTGCGTGTGGGACCCCGTCCTCATGCGCCGGGCCCTGGAGTACGTCAAGGCCTTCGACGGCGTCATCGCCCAGCACGCCCAGGAGCCGCGCCTCACCGCGGGCGCCCAGATGAACGAGGGCATCGTGTCCTCCGAGCTCGGGCTCACCGGCTGGCCGGCCGTCGCGGAGGAGGCGATCATCGCCCGCGACGTCCTCCTCGCCGAGCACGTCGGCTCCCGGGTCCACATCTGCCACCTGTCGACCGCCGGGTCCGTCGAGATCGTCCGCTGGGCCAAGGCCCGCGGCATCGACGTCACCGCCGAGGTCACCCCGCACCACCTGCTCCTCACCGACGAGCTCGCCCGCAGCTACGACCCGGTCTACAAGGTCAACCCGCCGCTGCGCACCGAGGAGGACGTCCTTGCGCTGCGGGCGGCGCTGGCCGACGGGACCATCGACATCGTCGCCACCGACCACGCACCCCACCCCGTGGAGGCCAAGGACTGCGAGTGGGCCGACGCCGCCTTCGGGATGACCGGGCTGGAGACCGCCCTGCCCGTCGTCATCGAGACGATGGTCGAGCCGGGCCTGCTCGACTGGGCGGGCGTCGCGCGCGTGCTGTCGACCACCCCCGCCCGGATCGGGCGCGTCGAGGGGCACGGGCGCCCGATCGCCGTCGGGGAGCCCGCCAACCTCACCCTCGTCGACCCGGCCGCGCGCGTCGTCGTCGACGGCGCCCACCAGGCGACCACCAGCCGCAACACCCCGTTCCAGGGCCGTACCCTTCCAGGGCGCGTCGTGGCCACGTTCCTCCGCGGGCGTGCGACCGTGCTCGACGCCCAGCCCGTCGCCGACCACACAGGAGGAACCCGTTGAGGAACCAGCGTGAGGACGCCCTGCTCGTCCTCGAGGACGGCTACGTCCTCTCCGGGCAGGCCTACGCCGCCGAGGGCCGCACGGTCGGGGAGATCGTCTTCGCGACGGCGATGACGGGTTACCAGGAGACGGTCACCGACCCCTCCTACCACCGTCAGATCGTCACGATGACCGCCCCGCACATCGGCAACACGGGCGCCAACGACGAGGACCCCGAGTCCACCCGCATCTGGGTGGCCGGCCTCGTCGTGCGCGAGCCCGCGCGGCGCGCCTCGAGCTGGCGCTCGACCCGCGAGTTCGAGGACGAGCTGCGTGAGCAGGGCGTCGTCGGCATCGCCCACCTCGACACCCGCGCCCTCACCCGCCACCTGCGCGACCGCGGCGTCATGCGCGCCGGCATCTTCTCCGGCTCGGCCCTGCCGGCCGGTGCGACGGCGCGCGACGCCTCGGCGATCAGCGTGCTCGTCGACCTCGTCCGCCAGGCGCCCGCGATGAGCGGCGCCGCCCTGGCCGGGGAGGTGACCACCCAGGAGCGCTACGTCGTCGAGCCCACCGGCGAGTTCGAGGGCAAGGAGCCGCTGGCCGAGATCGTCGCCGTCGACCTCGGGATCAAGGCCCGCACGCCCGCCCAGCTCGCCGAGCGCGGCGCGCGCGTCCACGTCGTCCCCCAGCACACGACGCTCGCGGAGATCGTCGCGCTCAACCCGGACGGCGTCTTCTTCTCCAACGGCCCGGGCGACCCGGGCAGCGCCGACCACGAGGTCGAGGTGCTGCGTGGGGTGCTGTCCCAGGGGCTGCCCTTCTTCGGCATCTGCTTCGGCAACCAGCTCCTCGGGCGCGCCCTCGGCTACGGGACCTACAAGCTCGACTACGGCCACCGCGGCGTCAACCAGCCCGTCCTCGACCGGTCCACCGGCAAGGTCGAGATCACCGCGCACAACCACGGCTTCGCCGTCGACGCGCCCGTGGGGGAGGAGAGCCTCGCCCCCTACGACGACGGACGCTTCGGTCGCGTCGAGGTCTCCCACATCAGCCTCAACGACGGCGTCGTCGAGGGCCTGCGCGCCCTCGACATCCCCGCCTTCTCCGTCCAGTACCACCCCGAGGCGGCCGCCGGCCCGCACGACGCCGCCCACCTGTTCGACCGCTTCCTCGAGCTCGTCGCCGCCCGGCGGCAGGCGGGCTCCCAGACGACCGGAGAGGACGCCTGATGCCGCGTCGTACCGACCTGCGTTCCGTTCTCGTCATCGGCTCCGGGCCGATCGTCATCGGGCAGGCCGCGGAGTTCGACTACTCCGGCACCCAAGCCTGCCGGGTGCTGCGCGAGGAGGGCCTGCGGGTCATCCTCGTCAACTCCAACCCGGCGACGATCATGACCGACCCGGAGATCGCCGACGCCACCTACGTCGAGCCGATCACCCCCGAGGTCGTCGCGACGATCATCGCCAAGGAGCGCCCCGACGCGCTGCTGCCCACCCTGGGCGGGCAGACCGCGCTCAACACCGCGATCGCGCTCGACGAGGCCGGGGTGCTGGCCGAGTACGACGTCGAGCTCATCGGCGCGTCCGTCGCCTCCATCCACGCCGCGGAGGACCGTCAGGCCTTCAAGGACATCGTCGAGCAGTGCGGCGCCAGCTCCGCCCGCTCGGTCATCGCCCACTCGATGGAGGAGTGCCACACCGCCGCGGAGGAGCTGGGCTACCCGCTCGTCGTGCGCCCGTCCTTCACCATGGGTGGCCTCGGCTCGGGCCTCGCGTACAACGCCGAGGACCTCGAGCGGATCGCCGGCGCCGGCCTGCACTACTCGCCGACCACCGAGGTCCTCCTCGAGGAGTCGATCCTCGGCTGGAAGGAGTTCGAGCTCGAGCTCATCCGCGACAAGGCCGACAACGTCATCGTCGTGTGCTCGATCGAGAACGTCGACCCCGTGGGCGTCCACACCGGTGACTCGATCACCGTCGCCCCGGCGATGACGCTCACCGACCGCGAGTTCCAGCGGATGCGCGACATCGGCATCGCGATCATCCGGGCCGTCGGCGTCGACACCGGCGGGTGCAACGTCCAGTTCGCCGTCGAGCCGGACACCGGGCGCATCGTCGTCATCGAGATGAACCCCCGCGTCTCGCGCTCCTCCGCGCTCGCGTCCAAGGCCACCGGCTTCCCGATCGCCAAGATCGCCGCGCGCCTGGCGGTGGGCTACACGCTCGAGGAGATCCCCAACGACATCACGAAGACCACCCCGGCCTCCTTCGAGCCGGCGCTGGACTACGTCGTCGTCAAGGTGCCCCGCTTCGCCTTCGAGAAGTTCCCCGCCGCCGACCCCGTCCTCACGACCACGATGAAGTCGGTGGGCGAGGCGATGGCGCTGGGCCGCAGCTACACCGAGGCCCTGCAGAAGGCGATGCGCTCCATCGACGCCAAGGGCAGCGTCTTCCACTGGCAGGGCGAGGCACCCGACGCCGAGGAGACCGCCGCGCTCCTCGAGGCCGTGCGCACGCCCACCACGGAGCGGCTCGTCCAGGTGCAGCAGGCGATCCGCGGCGGCGCCACCGTCGAGGAGCTCTTCGCGGCGACGTCCATCGACCCCTGGTTCCTCGACCAGATGGTCCTCCTCGACGAGGTCGCCACCGAGCTGCGCGCCGCGCCGGCCCTCACGCCGGACCTGCTGGCGGGGGCCAAGCGCCACGGGTTCTCCGACGTCCAGATCGGCCAGCTGCGCGACCTGTCGGAGGACACCGTCCGCGAGGTGCGCCACGCCTACGGCCTGCGCCCCGTCTACAAGACGGTGGACACCTGCGCCGCGGAGTTCGCCGCGCAGACGCCGTACCACTACTCCTCCTACGACGAGGAGACCGAGGTCGAGCCCCGTGAGCGCGAGGCCGTCATCATCCTCGGGTCGGGCCCCAACCGGATCGGGCAGGGCATCGAGTTCGACTACTCCTGCGTCCACGCGACGATGGCGCTGGCCGAGCGGTACGAGACCGTCATGGTCAACTGCAACCCGGAGACGGTCTCCACCGACTACGACATCTCCGACCGGCTCTACTTCGAGCCGCTGACCTTCGAGGACGTCCTCGAGGTTTACCACGCCGAGCTCGCCGTCGGCCCGGTCGCCGGCGTCGTCGTCCAGCTCGGCGGCCAGACGCCGCTGGGCCTGGCGCAGCGGCTCGCCGACGCCGGCGTGCCGATCCTCGGCACCCCGCCGGAGGCCATCGACGCCGCCGAGGACCGCGGCCGTTTCGGCGCCGTCCTCGACCGCGCCGGCCTGCCCGCACCCGCCTTCGGCACGGCGACGTCGCTCGCGCAGGCCGAGGAGGTCGCCGAGAGCATCGGCTACCCGGTGCTCGTGCGGCCCTCCTACGTGCTCGGCGGCCGCGGCATGGAGATCGTCTACGACGTCGCGCAGCTGCGGGACTACGCAGTCCGCGCCGGCATCGGCGCCACGACCGGTCCGCTCCTCATCGACCGCTTCCTCGACGACGCGACCGAGATCGACGTCGACGCCATCTACGACGGCACCGAGCTCTTCCTCGGCGGCGTCATGGAGCACATCGAGGAGGCCGGTATCCACTCCGGCGACTCCGCGTGCGTGCTGCCGCCGGTGACGATCTCCGAGCGCGAGATCGCCCGGATCGCCGAGTCGACCCGGGCCATCGCCGACGGCGTGGGCGTGCGCGGGCTCATCAACATCCAGTTCGCGCTCGTCTCCGACGTCCTCTACGTCATCGAGGCCAACCCGCGCGCCTCGCGCACGGTGCCCTTCGTCGCCAAGGCCACCGGTGTGCCGCTGGCCAAGGCCGCCTCGCTCGTCATGGCCGGCGCGACCATCGCCGAGCTGCGCGAGCGGGGGATCCTGCCCGAGCACGACGCCACCCGCCTGGACCTCGGCGCGCCGATCGCCGTCAAGGAGGCGGTGCTCCCGTTCAAGCGGTTCGCCACCCGTGCGGGCTCCGTCGTCGACACCGTCCTCGGCCCGGAGATGCGCTCGACCGGTGAGGTCATGGGCTACGACGTCGACTTCCCGCGTGCCTTCGCCAAGTCCCAGGCCGCTGCCTACGGCGGGCTGCCGACCACCGGCACGGTCTTCGTGTCGGTCGCGGACCGTGACAAGCGGGCGCTGGCCATCCCGGTCGCACGCCTGCAGAGCCTCGGTTTCGAGATCCTCGCCACGAGCGGCACCGCCTCGGTGCTGCGCCGCAACGGCATCCCCGCGCGGCTCGTGCGCAAGGCCTCGGACGGCCGCGGCCCGGACGGCGAGCCGACGATCGTCGACCTCATCGAGACCGGCCAGGTCGACATGGTCGTCAACACCCCCTCCGGCCAGGGCGCCCGCGCCGACGGCTACGAGATCCGCACGGCGACGACGGCGGCCGACAAGCCGATCATCACGACCGTCCAGGAGCTCTCGGCCGCCGTCCAGGCGATCGAGGCCGCCGGGCTCGGCCCGATGACCGTCACCTCCCTCCAGGAGCACGACGCCGCCCGGGCGGCCCGGTGACCCCCTTCGGCACCCGGCTCGCCGCGGCGATGGCCGAGCACGGGCCGCTGTGCGTCGGCATCGACCCCCACCCGGGCCTGCTCGCCGGGTGGGGGCTGCCCGACGACGCGGCCGGCCTGCGGGAGTTCGCGATGCGGGTCGTCGAGGTGCTCGGCGGACGCGTGGCGGCGCTCAAGCCGCAGTCGGCGCTCTTCGAGCGGCACGGCTCGGCGGGCGTCGCCGTCCTCGAGGACGTCCTCGCCGCGTGCCGGGAGACCGGCACGCTGAGCGTCCTCGACGTCAAGCGGGGGGACATCGGCTCCACCATGGCCGGCTACGCCCAGGCCTACCTCGCCGACGGCGCCCCCCTGGCCGCGGACGCCGTCACCCTCTCGCCGTACCTGGGGCTCGGCTCCCTCGCCCCTGCGGTCGAGCTGGCCCACGCCACGGGCAGGGGAGTGTTCGTCCTCGCGCTCACCTCCAACCCGGAGGGGGCGTCGGTGCAGCACGCCGTCGGCGCGGACGGGCGCGCGGTCGCCGCCGGGATCGTCGACGGCGTCGGCGCGCTCAACGCGGGCGGCCCGGTGCCGACCGGCCTCGGCTCGGTCGGGCTCGTCGTCGGCGCGACGATCGGTGACGCCGCCCGCCGGCTCGGCATCGACCTCGCCGGCTCGCGGGCCCCGCTCCTCGCCCCGGGTTTCGGCGCCCAGGGCGCCGGGCGGGCCGAGGTCGCCGAGGTCTTCGCCGGCGCCGAGCAGGCGGTGCTCGCCAGTACCTCGCGCGCCGTCCTCGCGGCCGGTCCGGACGGCCTCGCCGGCGCCGCCGAGCAGGCCGTCGCCGATGTCCACGCCGCCCTCGGCCGCTGACCGGCCACGCCCGTCGGCCGGTCCCGGTGGCGCGGTGCGAACAAGTGTGGTGAGGACGACCCCCGCCACCCCCACCGGGCCGGTTCTGGGGCCTTGCGGGTACTGGCACACTGAGCTGGTCGCTGGGTACCTTGCCCTCAGCCCCTCCCGTGTCCCCGTCCCCGAGGTGATGACTGTGGCCCTGCCCTCCTTGACCCCCGAGCAACGCGCTGCCGCGCTGGCCAAGGCAGCGGCCGCCCGCACCCGTCGGGCCGAGGTGAAGAACCGCCTCAAGTACTCCCAGACCTCGCTCTCGCAGGTCATCAAGGACGCCGCCGGCGACGAGGCCCTCGGCAAGATGCGTGTCGTCGAGCTCCTCGAGTCCCTCCCGGGGGTCGGGAAGGTGAAGAGCCGGGCCATCATGGCCGAGGTCGGCATCTCCGAGGCCCGCCGCGTGCGCGGGCTGGGCCACAACCAGGTCGAGTCCCTCGTCGAGCGGTTCGGGTGACCGTGCCGCACACGACACCCGCCGCCGAGGCACGCCTCACCGTCCTCGCCGGACCTACCGCCGTCGGCAAGGGCACCGTCTCCGCCGACATCCGCCGTCGCTACCCGCAGGTGTGGCTCTCGGTCTCCGCGACCACGCGTCGGCCCCGCCCCGGTGAGGTCGACGGTGTCCACTACCACTTCGTCTCCGAGGAGGAGTTCGAGCGGATGGCCGCCCAGGGCGAGCTCCTCGAGTGGGCCGTCGTCCACGGGCAGAACCGCTACGGGACCCCGCGCGGCCCCGTGGAGGAGCAGTTGCGCAGCGGCGAGCCCGCCCTCCTCGAGATCGACCTCCAGGGTGCCCGGCAGGTCCGCAGGACCATGCCCAACGCCCACTTTGTCTTTCTCGCCCCGCCGTCCTTCGAGGAGCTCGAGCGCCGGCTCGTCGGCCGCGGCACCGAGGGCCCGGAGGAGCGCGAGCGCCGCCTGCGCACCGCCCGGGAGGAGCTCGCGCACGCCGACGAGTTCGACGACATCGTCGTCAACGACGTCGTGACGCGCGCCACCGACGAGCTCGTCTCCCTCATGGGTCTGCCGACCGAGTAGACTCGGACGTTGCGCGTGCCGCACCCCGTGCCGGCGCGCCCCGAAACGAACACGTGAGGTGAGCATGTCCGGAACCGTTGCCCAGCCCGTTGGCATCACCAACCCCCCGATCGACAAGCTGCTCGAGGCCGCCGACTCCAAGTACGCCCTCGTCATCTACGGCGCCAAGCGCGCCCGTCAGATCAACGCCTACAACTCCCAGCTCCAGGAGGGGCTGCTCGAGTTCGTCGGCCCGCTCGTCCCGCACGGCCAGACCGACAAGCCCCTGTCGATCGCGCTGCGCGAGATCAACGAGGGACTGCTGACGGTCAACCCGACCCAGGAGTGACCGTGTCGGGGGCGCCCGGGCTCCGCGTCCTGCTCGGCGTGACCGGGGGGATCGCCGCCTACAAGGCGGTCTTCGTCCTGCGTGCGCTGCGTGAGGCCGGGCACCGCGTCCGGGTCGTCCCCACCGAGGCCGCCCTCGAGTTCGTCGGGCGGCCCACCTGGGAGGCGCTGTCCGGCGAGCCCGTGACGACGAGCGTCTTCGAGGGCGCCACCGGGGTCGACCACGTCGCCCTCGGACGCAGCGCCGACCTCGTCGTCGTCGCCCCCGCCACCGCGGACCTGCTCTCGCGGGCCGCGACCGGCCGCGCCGACGACCTGCTGACGACGACGCTCCTCACCGTCACCGCCCCCGTCCTGCTCGCCCCGGCGATGCACACGGAGATGTGGCAGCACCCGGCGACCGTCGCCAACGTCGCCACCCTCCGCGCCCGCGGCGTCACGGTCCTCGAGCCCGACTCCGGGCGGCTCACCGGCGCCGACACCGGCCCGGGCCGGCTGCCGGAGCCGGAGGCGATCACCGCCGGCGCCCTCGCGCTCGTCGCCCCGCAGGACCTCGCCGGGCGCACCGTCGTCGTCAGCGCCGGCGGTACCCGTGAGCCCCTCGACCCGGTCCGCTTCCTCGGCAACCGCTCCTCGGGCCGGCAGGGCGCCGCGATCGCCGTCGAGGCCGCCCGCCGCGGCGCCCGGGTCACGCTGGTCGCCGCCTCCATCGACGAGGCCGCCCGCCGCGCCGCCCAGCACCCCGCCGTCGACGTCGTCGAGGTCGAGACCACCCGCGAGCTCGCCGACGCCGTCGACTCCGCCACCGCGGACGCGGACGTCCTCGTCATGGCCGCCGCCGTCGCCGACTTCCGCCCCGCGACGACGGCGGAGGGCAAGATCAAGAAGGACGGCTCGGCCCCGGCCCCTGTCGAGCTCGTCGAGAACCCCGACATCCTCGCGACCGTCGCCCGCCGTGAGCGGGCGCGTCTCGTCGTCGTCGGCTTCGCGGCCGAGACCGGGGACCGCGACGAGGTCCTCGAGCTCGGGCGCGTCAAGGCACGGCGCAAGGGTGCGGACCTGCTCGCCGTCAACGCCGTCGGGCAGGGCCGCGGCTTCGGGGACGTCGCCAACTCCGTCACCGTGCTCGACGCCGCGGGCGAGGTGGTCGGCGAGGCCGCCGGCACCAAGGACGACGTCGCCCGAGGCCTGTGGGGCCTCGTCGTGCCCCGCCTGCGCTGAACTAGGATCTACCGGTGACCTCCAAGCCCAACCTGCGTCTGTTCACCTCCGAGTCGGTGACCGAGGGCCACCCCGACAAGGTGTGCGACCGGATCTCCGACTCCATCCTCGACGCGATCCTCCGGGAGGACCCGGCCGCTCGCGTCGCCGTGGAGACGGTCGTGACGACCGGTCTGGTGACGGTCGTCGGCGAGGTCACGACCTCCGCCTACGTCGAGATCCCGCAGCTCGTGCGCGCCGAGGTCAACGCCATCGGCTACACGTCCTCGTCCATCGGCTTCGACGGCCACTCCTGCGGCGTGCAGGTGTCGATCGGCCAGCAGTCCCCGGACATCGCCACGGGGGTGGACACCTCGTGGGAGGACCGCGCCGGCGAGAGCCGCGACAGGTTCGACGCGCAGGGCGCCGGGGACCAGGGCTTCATGGTCGGCTACGCGAGCGACGACACGCCCCAGCTCATGCCGCTGCCGATCTGGCTCGCGCACCGGCTCGCCGAGCGGCTCACCCGCGTGCGCAAGGAGGGGATCGTCCCCGGCCTGCGCCCCGACGGCAAGACCCAGGTGACCATCGCCTACGACGGCGACCGCCCCGTCGCCCTCGACTCGCTCGTCGTCTCCACCCAGCACGACGCCGACGTCACCTCCGCGTGGCTGCGCTCGGCCGTCGCCGCCGAGGTCGTCGCGCCCGTGCTCGCCGAGCACGCCGGTGCGCTCGACAGCGCCGGGCACACCCTGTACGTCAACCCGACGGGCAAGTTCGTCGTCGGCGGGCCGATGGGCGACGCCGGGCTCACGGGACGCAAGATCATCGTCGACACCTACGGGGGCATGGCCCGTCACGGTGGGGGCGCCTTCTCCGGCAAGGACCCGTCGAAGGTGGACCGCTCCGCCTCCTACGCCACCCGCTGGGTCGCGAAGAACGTCGTCGCTGCCGGGCTGGCCCGCCGCTGCGAGGTGCACGTCGCGTACGCCATCGGCAAGGCGCACCCGGTGGGCCTGTACGTCGAGACCTTCGGGACCGAGACGGTCCCGGTCGAGAGGATCAACGCCGCGATCGGCGAGGTCTTCGACCTGCGTCCCGCCGCGATCGTCGACGCCCTCGACCTGCTGCGCCCGATCTACCGCGACACGAGCGCCTACGGGCACTTCGGCCGCGAGCTGCCGACCTTCACGTGGGAGCGCACCGACCGCGTCGAGGAGCTGCGCCGCGCCGTCGGCTGAGCGCGTCCGAGGGCGGACCGTGACCCCGCCTGTGGACGGCGCCCGCCGTGTCGGTGGCGCGTGGTGAGATGGGGGCGGAGGTGAGACCGGTGCACCAGCCCGCCCTGCTCGAGCAGACCGTCGCCGTGCGCACGGTCTCCGGCGCCGAGGCGGCGGGTGTCGAGCTGCCCGTCGCGCGGGTCGCGGTCGACATGTCGCTGCCCCACCTGGACCGTCCCTTCGACTACCGGGTCACGCCCGAGCAGGACGCCGCCGCCCAGCCCGGCACCCGGGTGTCGGTGCGTTTCGCCGGCAAGGACCGCACCGGCTACGTCCTGGAGCGGGCCGCCACCACCGACCACCACGGCACGCTCACACCGCTGCGCCGGGTCGTGTCCGCCCTGCCGGTCCTCACCCCGGAGATCGCGGCCCTGTGCCGCGCGGTGGCCGACCGCTACGCCGGTTCCCTCATGGACGTCGTCCGGCTCGCGGTGCCCCCGCGGCACGCCACCACCGAGAAGGCCGTCCTCGAGGGGACGGCGCCGGACCGCACCGGCACCACCGCCGCCCACCTGCCCGGCACCGCGTGGGACCACTACGTCGGGGGAGCGGCCTACGTGCGACGGCTCGGGGCGGGGGAGTCGCCGCGGGCGGTGTGGTCGGCGCTGCCCGCCCACGAGCCGGGTGTCCCCGACCGTCTCGCGTCGATCGCGGAGGCTGCGGCCGCCACGCTCGCCTCTGGTCGCGGGGTCGTCGTCGTCGTGCCGTCCGCGCACGAGGCCGAGGTGGTGGAGGCGGCGCTGACCGCGGCCCTGCCGGGGGAGCCGGTCGTGTCGTTGCAGGCCGACCACGGGCCCTCGCGCCGGTACCGCGCCTTCGTGCGGCTGCTCACCGGGCAGGCACGCGTCGTCGTCGGCACGCGGGCCGCTGCCTTCGCGCCCGTGCAACGCGTGGGCCTGCTCGTGTGCTGGGACGACGGTGACGACCTCCTCGCCGAGCCGCGGGCGCCCTACCCCCACGCCCGCGAGGTCCTCACGCTGCGCGCCGCCCAGGAGGGCGCCGGTCTGCTGCTGGGCGGGTGGTCACGGAGCATCGAGGCCGGGCTGCTCGTCGCCACCGGCTGGGCGGCCTCCGTCACCGCCTCCCGGGCCACGGTCCGCGAGCGTACGCCCCGCGTCGAGGCGCCGGGCGAGGTCGACCTCGCGCGCGAGGGACCGGCGGCCGCCGCCCGGATCCCGCGCCCGGCGTGGGAGCTCGTGCGCAAGGCGCTGGAGAAGGGGCCCGTCCTCGTCCAGGTGCCGCGCTCGGGGTACCTGCCCGTCGTCGCCTGCCAGGGTTGCCGCGAGCCTGCCCGCTGCCGTGAGTGCCACGGGCCGCTCCAGCTCGGCGGACGCACGAGCGTGCCCTCGTGCCGCTGGTGCGGGCGTCCCGACCGCACCTGGGCGTGCCCGACGTGCGGCAGCTCGGCGATGCGCGCCGGCCGCGTGGGCTCGGCGCGTACGGCCGAGGAGCTCGGCCGCGCCTTCCCCAAGGTGCCGGTCGTGCTGTCCGGCGCGCGCGCCGACCACGGGGTCGTGCGCGAGGTTGACGAGAAGGCGCGGGTCGTGGTCGCGACGCCCGGCGCCGAGCCGGTGGCCCGCGGCGGCTACCAGGGCGCGCTGCTGCTCGACGCCGCCGCCGTGTCGGGCCGCCAGGACCTCGCTGCCCCGTCCGAGGCGCTGCGCCGCTGGCTGGCGGCGGCCGCCCTCGTGCGGCCGGCGTCCGAGGGTGGTCGCGTCATGCTCCTCGGCGATCCCGCACCCATTCCCGGCCAGGCGCTCGTGCGGTGGGACCCGGCCGGCTTCGCCGAGCGTGAGCTCGCCGAGCGGCGCGAGCTCCACCTGCCCCCGGCCAGCCGCATGGCCTCGGTCCGCGGCAGCGCCCGCGCGGTCGCGGGGCTGCTGCGCTACCTCGAGCGGCCCGACGGCGTCGAGGTGCTCGGTCCCGTGCCGTTCTCGGAGGAGGAGGTCCAGGCGCTCGTGCGCAGCGACCTCGCACAGGGCAGCCGCCTGACGAGGGCACTGGCCCAGGCCGCGGCCGTGCGCAGCGCCCACAAGGAGCCGGACCCCGTCCGGATCCGGGTCGACCCGACCGAGCTGTGACGGACGAGCACGGGTCGTGCGAACGGTGGGCCCGACTACGCTGCCGCCCATGACCGCACCGGTGCCTTATGTCTTCCTCCCGGGCACTGCCCGGGACGCACTGCTCTTCTACGCCGAGGTCTTCGGCTGCTCTGCCCAGCTGCACACACTAGAGGACTTCGGGAGGACGGACGGCCCTCCCGAGGCGATCGCTCACGGTGTGCTCTCCGACGGACCGATCACCCTGTACGCCGCCGACGCCACGGGGGACCAACCCGCGGTGCACTGGCAAGGCCTGCTGTTCTCGCTGCTCGGAGCAGCTGCTCCGGCCACCCTGCATGAGTGGTTCCAGAGGCTCGCCGAGGGCGGTCAGGTGGTCGACGACCTCCAGCAGCGTCCGTGGGGAGCCACCGACGGGCAGGTCATCGACCGTTACGGGGTGCCCTGGCTCATCGGGTACGAGGACGAAACTCCTTGACCGTCCCGGCGCTGCCCGCGGACCGCACCCGGTGAGCTCGGCTGCCGGGCCATCACGGTGTTCGCAAACCTCCGGTCGCAGCACTGAGCTCTCACTGGATCCCACGGAGCCCTCGGGATGCGGTGGACGCTGCGAGAGCATGGAGACGTGCGCCTCTACCGGCGGCCGTCCATCGACTCACCGGTCTTTCACGACACTTGGCGGGCGGGTCATCGACTACGGGAACCGGTGGAGCGGGTCACGGCCGGAGGACACGTACTCGGTCGCTCGGCACCCGAAGCGGTTCGTACCGCTGCACACGGTGGCCGACGCCCTCATCACCCACCTGCGCGCAAGCCAGGTCGCGCGCCACCCGCCGGAGGTCGTCACGACCCCAGCGCTCCCGGTGAGGATCGTCCTGCCCCGTTGCCGTGCCGTCGTGCTGCCGACGACGCCGCACCCTCCCGGCGCGGGCGGGTCAGAGGGCGCCGGTGAGGGCCATGAGACCGAGCGCGCTCAGGGTGACGAGCAGCCAGAGGATCCCACCGAAGGCGAGCGGCTTCAGTCCTGCCGCGCGGAGTGCCGGTACGTCGGTCGACAGGCCGATCGCCGTGAGCGCCACGGTGATGAGGACGGTCGCCGCCGTGGCGAGCGCGTCGTGCCAGGCCCCGGGCACGAGCCCGATGCTGTTGAGCGTCGCGAGCAGGAGGAAGCCCACGAGGAACCACGGCACCAGCCGCCACACCGCCGGCCGCGGTGCCCCGGCCCCGTCACCGGCGGCCAGGCGGTCGCGCCGCGCGACGAGCACGGCGAGGCCGATGACGATGGGGATGATGAGCAGCGTTCGCACGAGCTTGACGACCACCGCGTGGTCGGCGGCCTCCGAGCCGAACGTCGTCGCCGCCGCGACGACGGAGGAGGTGTCGTTGACCGCGGTGCCCGCCAGGAGGCCGAACGCCTCCTGCTCCATGCCGAGCAGCTGCCCGAGCGGGGGGAAGAGCAGCACGGCGGCGATGTTGAACGCGAAGACCGTGGACAGCGCGTAGGCGACGTTGCTGCCCGAGGCACGCACCACCGGCGTGACGGCGGCGATCGCCGACGCGCCGCAGATCGCCGTTCCCGTCCCGATGAGGACACGCAGCTCGCGGTCGATGCCCAGCACCTGCCCCAGCGCCGTCGCCGCGACGAGGCAGACGATCACCGTGCCGAGCATGACGGGCAGCGAGTCGAGACCCACCTGCGCCACCTGGGCCAGCGACAGCCGCGCCCCGAGCAGCACGACGGCGACCTGGAGCACGAGCTTGCTCGCCAGCCTGAGCCCCGGGGAGAGCGTCGCCACGGTCGCGGCCTCGGTACGCCGCCGGACGAGGACCCCGACGAGCACCCCGAGGACGACGCCGGCCACCGGGCCGCCGACCACCGGGACCGCGGCCCCGACCGCCGTCGCCACGAGCGCGAGCGCGACCGCCAGCGCGAGACCGGGCACCTTGGTCCGCCATGTGCCGGTGGCGGGGACGGCGGGTGCGCTGCGGTCGGTCGACATGGCCTCCATCCTCGCCCCGGGCACCGCACCACGCCGAATGACGGTGTCGTCTAGGGTCGGGACGACCCCTACAGGAAGGCGACCCGCGATGCAGTCCTCCGTCCCGGTGACCGGCCCGATCACCACCGTCGTGTTCGACCTCGGACAGGTCCTGGTGAGGTGGGACCCCTACGAGGCCTTCGCCGAGCGCTGGACCCGCGAGGAGTTCGACGCCTTCCACACCGAGATCGACTTCCCGAGCTTCAACCACGAGCAGGACGCCGGCCGCAGCTTCGCCGACGCGCGCGCCGCGCTCGAGGCCAGCCACCCGCACCGCGCGCCCGACTTCGAGCACTACGTGACGAACTTCGCGCAGTCCCTCGGCGGGCCGGTCCCCGGCACCACGGAGATCGTCGAGGAGCTCATCGCCGCCGACATCCGCGTCCTCGGCCTGACGAACTGGTCGGCGGAGAACTTCCACGAGGCCGCACGGTCCGCTCCCGTCATCGACCGGCTCGAGGCCGTCCTCGTCTCCGGGGAGGTGGGCGTGGCCAAGCCGGACCCGGCGATCTATGACCTGCTCATCCAGCGCTTCAGGCTCGACCCTCCGCTCACCGTCTTCACCGACGACTCCCTGCGCAACGTCGACGCCGCCTCCGGCGCCGGCCTGGTGGCCCGCCACTTCACGGACGCGGAACAGCTACGGGCGGACCTGCGCGAGCTCGGCCTGCCGGTCTGACGCCCTGCTCGGGCGCCTAGACTCTTGGCCCATGCGCCTCCTCTTCGCCGGCACCCCCGAGGTCGCCCTCCCGTCACTGCGTGCCCTCGCGGAGTCCGCGCACGAGGTGGTCGCCGTCCTCACCCGGCCCGACGCCCGACGCGGCCGCGGCCGCACCCTCCATCCGAGCCCGGTCGCCGCGTGGGCCCGTGAGCACGGCATCCCGGTCCTCACCCCGCGCACCCTGCGCGACGTCGAGGTCCAGGAGGAGATCGCGGCCCTCGGCGTCGACGCCGCCCCCGTCGTCGCCTACGGGGCGCTCATCCCGCCCGCGCTGCTCGACGTCCCGCGCCACGGCTGGGTCAACCTCCACTTCTCGCTGCTGCCCGCGTGGCGCGGCGCCGCACCCGTGCAGCACGCCGTCATCGCCGGCGACGACGTCACCGGCGCGACGACCTTCCGCATCGAGGCGGGCCTGGACACGGGCCCGGTGCTCGGCACCCTCACGGAGACGGTCCGCCCGAGCGACACCTCCGGTGACCTCCTCGCCCGCCTCGCCGAGTCCGGCGCCCCGCTCCTCCTCGCCACCCTCGACGCGCTCGAGTCCGGCAGCGCCGTCCCGGTCCCGCAGCCGGCCGACGGCGTGAGCCACGCCCCGCGCCTCGAGGTCACCGACGCGCGGGTCGAGTGGGCCGCGCCCGCCGTCGCCGTGGACCGTCTCGTCCGCGGCACCACCCCCGCCCCCGGACCCTGGACGACGGCGCCCGACGGCTCCCGGCTCAAGCTCGGTCCCGTCACGGTGCGTGCCGACGTCGTCGACCTGGCCCCCGGCGCCCTGCGCGCGGCGAAGACGGAGGTGCTCGTCGGCACGGGGAACGGCGCCGTCGAGCTCGGGCAGGTCGCCCCCGCTGGCCGCTCGTGGATGGCCGCGGCCGACTGGGCGCGCGGTGCCCGGCTGCCCGAGGACGCACGTCTCGGCGGGGAGGCAGCATGAGCGAGCAGCGCCCGGGCTCCCGTCACTCCCGCCGCGGCGGGGGTCGCCCGACCGGCCCGCGCCGTCGGGAGGCTGCTGACGAGGCCCGCACCGCGGCCGCCGACACCCTCGAGGCCGTCGCGACGAGCGACGCCTACGCCAACCTCGCGCTGCCGAAGATGCTGCGCGAGCGCGGGCTGACCGGCCGCGACGCCGCCTTCGCGACCGAGCTCGTCTACGGCACGCTGCGCCTGCGCGGCCGCTACGACGCGATCCTCGCGCGCTGCACCAACGGCCGGCCCCTCGACCAGCTCGACCCGCCCGTCCTCGACCTCCTGCGCATGGGCGCCCACCAGATCCTCGGCATGCGGGTGCCCTCGCACGCCGCCGTCTCCCAGACGGTCAACCTCGTGCGGGCCCGCGTCGGCACCGGCGCGAGCGGCTTCGCCAACGCCGTGCTCCGTGCCGTCGGGCGCCAGGACCTCGACACCTGGCTCGCCCAGCTCCGCGAGGAGATCCCTGACGACGGCGCGTACCTTGCGGCAGTCGAGTCCCACCCCGCGTGGGTGGTGCGCGCCCTGCGCTCCTCGCTGCGCGCCGCCGACCGGCCTGCCGAGGAGCTCGGCGAGCTGCTGCGGGCCGACAACGCCCCGCCCGCCGTGACGCTTGTGGCGCGCCCTGGGCTCGTCTCCCCGGAGGAGCTCGCCGAGCAGGTGACGCGGACTCTGGGGGAGCGCGGAACGCCCGGCAGCTGGGCGCCCACCGCGCTGCGCCTCGCGGGGGGCGACCCCGCCTCGCTCCCCGCCGTGCGCGACGCCCTGGCCGGGGTCCAGGACGAGGGCAGCCAGCTCGTCGCCCTCGCCCTCGCCGCGGCGGAGGTGCTCCCCGGGCCAGACGGCGAGCAGGAGAGACGCTGGCTCGACCTCTGCGCCGGCCCGGGCGGCAAGTCCGCGCTCCTCGGCGCGATCGCCGCTGAGCGCGAGGTCCACCTGCTCGCCAACGAGGTCGCCCCGCACCGTGCCCGTCTGGTCCGCCAGTCCACGGCCGCGCTGCGCGAGAGCGTCGACGTCCGCACGGGCGACGGCCGGGAGATCGGCGCGGCCGAGCCGGGCGTGTACGACCGGGTGCTCGTCGACGCGCCGTGCACGGGCCTGGGTGCGCTGCGCCGCCGTCCCGAGTCGCGGTGGCGCCGTCAGCCGAGCGACCTGCCCGGCCTCACGTCGCTGCAGCGCGAGCTGCTCGGCTCGGCGCTGGAGGCGGTGCGGCCCGGGGGAGTGGTCGCCTATGTCACGTGCTCCCCGCACCTGGCAGAGACCAGTGCAGTCGTCGAGGACGTGCTGCGCGGCCGGGAGGGCATCACCCGTCTCGACGCCCGTGCCGCGCTCAGCGAGGCCACCGGCACCGAGATGCCGCACCTTGGCGAGGGTCCTGACGTGCAGCTGTGGCCGCACCTCCACGGGACCGACGCCATGTTCCTCTCGTTGCTGCGCAAGGACGCCTAGGAGCGGCCGCTCCTTCCGCCCTGTTCTCGCGGTGGGCAGACCTGTCCCCTGGGGTTTCTAGGTCTGTTCGTGCTTGGCGGTGAGGAGCTGGCCGTGGCGGGTGTAGAAGTACCAGCGGCTTGCGGCGCGGACGATGGTGATGCCGTAGGCGTGGACCCAGTCGTGGTGGTGCCAGCACAGCAGGATCCCGTGCTCCACACAGGTCGCCCCGCCGTCGCGGTACCACTGGACCGAGTGGTGGATCTCCCCGGCCCCGGGTGGCTGGTCGCAGTCTGGGTACTGGCACTTCTTGTCGCGGGCAATGATCGCCCGGACCATGTGGGCGGGGAAGATCCGCTGCTCCCTGCCCACGTCCAGGACCGTGGAGTCCGGTCCGAACACCACCCGGGAGAGGCTCGACTCGCACACGAGCCTTGCCAGCATCGCCGGTGGGATAGGGGTGCCGTCCTCCAGGGTCGCCGGCTGCACCCCGGTCATGGCACGCGGGTCAATCGCCGCAGAGATGACGTGGGTGTCACCGGGCTGCCAGGTGTCCATCCAGGCCTGCGCCTCCGGCGAGAGCTGGAAGGGATCCGGTGCGGTGTGGTCGGGGTCACGTGGGCCGCCGGGTGCGGTGAACAGTGCCTCTTCCCAGAATCCCAGCTCACCGCCCGGCTCATGCTCCGCACCGGCCGCGGTGACCGGCGGCTTAGGTGACCCGGTGGCTGCGGCCAGCGCGCGCAGGGTCTCGATGTCGGCGGTGA
The DNA here is from genome assembly GCF_009193135.1 of Georgenia satyanarayanai. Taxonomy (GTDB): domain Bacteria; phylum Actinomycetota; class Actinomycetes; order Actinomycetales; family Actinomycetaceae; genus Oceanitalea; species Oceanitalea satyanarayanai. The sequence goes on along the minus strand of NZ_VUKC01000003.1, from coordinate 137,961 downwards.
CGGTCACGTGGGGCCGGATGCGGGCACTCTTGCCCTGCTCCCCGGCATCCAGCGACTGCCGCGCCAACGACGTCAGCGCCGCCGCCCGCCGCTGGGCAGGGGTGCGCTCATCACCCTTGGCCTTGCGACCCATGTGCGCCCGCAGCGCGGTGTCCACGCTCTGGCCGGACAGCTCATCCAGCCACCCGTTGAGGTGGTAGCCGTCCATCGTGCGCGAGAGGGTCAGCTGCTCCTTGGCGCCGTCCTCACGCCACGCCCGGTCGGCGGCCTCGGGGTCCGCGGTGATCGCCCACGTGCCCACGAGCTTGGCGAAGGACCCGGCATCCATCCGCTGGGCCTGCTCCACGAGGAACGCCTCACCGAGCTGCTCGTCGGCCAGCTGGGCCCGCTGCCGGTTGGTGGTGATCGCCCCACGGACCAGCACACCCACGTGCTCCTCGCCGATGCGGCCCTCCTGCAGGGCCGTCCGTGTCAGCGGGAGCAGGTCGCGCAGCGCACGGGCCTGACGCACCTGCCGGGAAGCCGTCACCGGTGTGGTGTCGGTCCGGGTGCGCAACCACGCGGCGAAGGTCCGCTGCCCGTCCAGCGCCCACAGGCCATTGGCCTCGATCGTGGCGAGCATCGCCGCTCGAACCCCGGAGAGCTGCCGCTCCAGCTGCTCGAGCACACCCAGCCCCTCGTGGACACGGTGGCCGTCGACCTCGTGCCAGTCCGCCCCCACCAGCCCAGCCGCCTTGCTGAGCATTGCCGCCAGACCCTCGACCGGGTCGGGGACGCACTCGGGTGCGGACGCTGCGCCGTCGGACGTGTCTACGGCCACGGTCCCCACCTCCTTTCGCGACCCTCCATGTGCTGCTGGTCACATCGTCTCAGCGACCACTGACATCCGGGACGATCGCTGCGCCGCGGGCAGTCCTGTCACCGCCCACGAGCCGAGCCGTGCGATGTGGGCAGATGCCCCCGGCCATCGACCGGTGGGCGAGCCCGGCCGCTCACGCCCGGCATGGGTAGGCTCGTTCCGTGGCCGTACGCATCACTCCCAGCATCCTCAACGCCGACTTCGCCGACCTCACGGGGGAGCTGGGGCGCATCTCCGGTGCCGACCTCGTGCACGTGGACGTCATGGACAACCACTTCGTCCCCAACCTGACGGTGGGCCTGCCGGTGGTCGAGCGGATCGTCGCGGCGAGCCCCGTGCCGGTGGACGCGCACCTCATGATCGAGGACCCCGACCGCTGGGCCCGCGGCTACGCCGAGGCGGGCTGCGCCTCGGTCACCTTCCACGCCGAGGCCTCGGTCGCCCCGATCCGCCTCGCCCGCGAGATCCGCGACGCCGGCGCCCGCGCGGCCGTCGCGGTGCGCCCGACCACCGACATCACCCCGTACCTCGAGTACCTCGAGGAGCTCGACATGCTCCTCGTCATGACCGTCGAGCCCGGTTTCGGCGGCCAGCGCTTCCTCAAGTCGACCGTCAGTAAGATCGCCGCCGCCCGGAAGGCGATCGACGCCTCCGGCCGGGACATCTGGCTCCAGGTCGACGGCGGGATCTCGCGCGACACCATCGCCACCGCCGCCCGCGCCGGTGCGGACACCTTCGTCGCGGGCTCCGCCGTCTACGGCGCCGCGGACCCGAACGCCGAGGTCACCGCGCTGCGAGAGCTGGCGGCAGCGGCCCGCTGACCGGCCTGCCGCACCCGGCGCCCGCGCTCGCCGTACTTCCCGCCTGCCTCACGGTCGCGAGTCCCGGTTGTGGCGCATGCCCCACCGTGCCCGGGAACAGATCGGCCTGTGGCATGCTTGATGCTGCAAGAACGTGCTCCGGGGTCGGTGAGATTCCGAACCGGCGGTGACAGTCCGCGACCCACCTTCCGAGGTGGTTGACCTGGTGGAACTCCAGGACCGACGGTGAAAGTCCGGATGGGAGGATGCACGGGTGCCTTCGACGACCCGTCGGCGAGGCGCCGCGGACGCTTGCGCGTCCGTCGACCCCGGATCACACCACCAGTGACCGGAGGGACGACATGGAGCAGGCACCGCTCGGGCGCGCACTGGCCGCGCACCGTCGCGCCCGCCGCAGCGTGCTCCTCACGCCGCTCGCCCTCGGCGCCGTCGTCCTTCTCGTCTGGGAGCTCATCACCCGCGCCGGCGTGGTGTCCCCGTTCTTCCTTCCCGCCCCCAGCGCCGTCGCGGCCCGCCTGTGGAGCGAGCTCACGGCGGGAAACCTCCTCGCCTACACGTGGGTCACCTGGGTGGAGGCGCTGCTCGGCAGCATCCTCGGCGCGGCGGTCGCCTTCCCCCTCGGGTACCTCATCGCCCGCAACCGCTGGGCCGCAGCGGGTCTGCAGCCCTACGTCGCGGCGTCCCAGGCGCTGCCCGCCGTCGCGCTCGCCCCGCTGCTCGTCATCTGGGTGGGCTACGGCCTGCTGCCGATCGTCCTGCTGTGCTCCCTGCTCGTCTTCTTCCCGATCCTCCTCGCCACCATTCTCGGCATGCGCACGCTGGACCCCGAGGTCGTCGACGCCGCCCGGCTCGACGGCGCCCACGGCTGGTCGATGCTGCGCCACATCGAGGTGCCGATGTCCCTGCCCAGCCTCCTCACCGGCCTGCGCAACGGCTTCACCCTCTCGGTGACCGGCGCCGTCGTCGGGGAGTTCGTCATGGGCGGCCGCGGGCTCGGGATGGTGCTGTCCGTCCAGTCCAACTCCGCCGACACGACCGGCCTCTTCGCCACCCTCGCCGTGCTCGCCCTCCTCGCCGTCGTCATGTACGCCGTCCTGCGGCTCGTCGAGCGCCTCGCCGTCGACGACCGCCCCACCGTCCGCACCCGCTTCGGCGCCCGCCGCGCCGCCCGCCCCGCCCTCAGGAGCACCTCGTGAACCGCCACCGCACCGCCCTCGTTCTCGCTGCCGCCACCCTGGCTCTCGCTGCCTGCGCCGAGCCGCGGACCCCCGAGCCGGCGACCACCGCCGCCGACGAGCTCGTCATCGGCCTCACCTACACCCCCGACGTCCAGTTCGCGCCCTTCTACGTCGCCGAGGCGCGCGGCTACTACGAGGACGCGGGCGTCGACGTCAGCCTGCGCCACCACGGCGCCTCCGAGTCCCTCCTCGGGGCGCTGGAGGCGGGGGAGGAGGACCTTGTCGTCGCCGGCGGGGACGAGATGCTCCAGGCGCGCTCGGCCGGCGTCCCGGTGGTGAACGTCGCGACGCTCTACGAGGAGTACCCCGTGGCCCTCATCGTGCCCGGCGACTCCGACATCACCACCGCCGCCGACCTCGCCGGCCGTTCCGTCGGCATCCCCGGACCATTCGGCGAGACGTACTTCGGCCTCCTCGCCCTGCTCGCCGACGCCGGGCTGAGCGAGGACGACGTCACCGTCGAGCACATCGGTTTCACCCAGCAGGCCGCACTCAGCGCCGGGCACGTCGACGCCGTCATGGGCTACGCCAACAACGACGCCGTCCAGTTCGCGCAGGCGGGCGTCGACGTGCGCACGATCCCCCTCGGCGACGTCCCGCTGGTCGGCATCGGCATCGGCGCTCACGAGAACATCGCCGACGACGACGCGACGGCCGCCGTCGTCGAGGCCACCATGCGCGGGGTACGCGACGTCGTCGAGGACCCGGCCGCCGCCGTCGAGGTCGCCGCCGGGCACGTCCCCGGGCTGGCCGACCCGGCCGCCCGCGAGGCCGCGCTCGCCACCGTCGAGGCGACCGTCCCGCTCTACGGCAGCGCCACCGGCGCCAGCGACCCCGCCCGCTGGGAGGCGATGGTCGCCTTCATGGCCGAGCATGGCCTGCTCGAGGGTGAGGTCGACCCGGCGGACGCCGTCAGGACGCTCGGCTGAGCGTGGACGCCGTCCCGGGCGCTCCACGGCGGGGGCCTATCCTGAGTGGCGTGAAGACCTTCGACGACCTGTATGCCGAGCTCAAGCACAAGGCGGACACGCGGCCCGAGAACTCCGGGACCGTCGCGCAGCTGGACGCGGGGGTCCATGCGATCGGCAAGAAGATCGTCGAGGAGGCCGCCGAGGTGTGGATGGCCGCGGAGCACGAGGGCGAGGACGCCACCGCCCTGGAGATCTCCCAGCTGCTCTACCACGTCCAGGTCATGATGGTCGCTCGCGGCATCAGCCTCGAGGACGTCTACCGCAAGCTCTGACCGACCGACTGGAAAGAACCCCCGTGCTGCGCATCGCCGTCCCGAACAAGGGATCCCTGTCCGAGCCCGCCACCCAGATGCTCGCCGAGGCCGGCTACCGCCGCCGCCGTGACCGCGAGCTCGTCCTGCCCGACCCCGCCAACGGGGTCGAGTTCTTCTTCTTGCGTCCCCGCGACATCGCCGTGTACGTCGGCTCGGGCACCGTCGACGTCGGCATCACCGGCCGCGACCTGCTCCTCGACTCCGGCACCTCCGCCGTCGAGCACCGGTCCCTCGGCTTCGCCCGCTCGACCTTCCGCTTCGCGGCTCCCGCGGGCACGATCCGCTCCGTCGAGCAGCTCGCGGGGGCGCGGGTGGCGACGAGCTACGACGTCCTCGTCGGGGACTACCTCGCCGGGCGCGGCATCGAGGCGAGTGTCGTCCACCTCGACGGCGCCGTGGAGTCCTCGGTGCAGCTCGGCATCGCCGACGCCGTCGCGGACGTCGTGGAGACCGGGTCCACGTTGCGCGCCGCCGGCCTCGAGGTCTTCGGCGACCCGATCCTCCAGTCCGAGGCCGTGCTCATCCGCCCCGCGGACCGTCCCGCCGAGGCCGCCGTCGACGTCCTCGACCGCCGCCTCCAGGGCGTCCTCGTCGCGCGCCGCTACGTCCTCATGGACTACGACGTGCCGGTCGAGCACGTTGACAAGGCCGTCGCGGTGACTCCCGGCCTCGAGTCGCCCACCGTCTCCCCGCTGCACGACGGCAACTGGCGAGCGGTGCGGGCCATGGTGCTGCGCGAGGACGCCAACCGCGTCATGGACGAGCTGTACGAGGTCGGGGCGAGGGCCATCATCGTCACCACCATCCACGCCTCGCGGCTGTGAACCTGCCGGCCGAGCTGCTGCGTCCGTTCCGCCCCAGGGCGGCACGGTGGGTGGCCTCGGTCCTGCTCGCCCTCACCGTGCTCGGGCCGCCCGTGCTCTTCATGGTCATGGCCGCCAACGACCTCGACATGTCCGGCGCCGACGTCATCGGGATGGTCGCGACCGCCGTCGTCCTCGCGTGGTTGTGCTTCCGCCAGGCGGCGGTCCGTGCCGTGCCCGACGACGACGGGCTCACTGTCCGCAACTTCATCAAGGTCCGCCGGCTGGAGTGGGCCGAGGTCGTCGAGGTGCGCTTCGGCGTCAACAGCGCGTGGGCGCAGCTCGACCTCTCTGACGGCACGACGCTGCCAGTCATGGCGATCCAGGCGGCCGACGGCGGGTACGCCCGCCGCGAGGTCGGCCGCCTGGCCGCCCTGGTCCAGCTCCACGAGTCGGGAGAGCCCGGCTGACCACACCCCCCTCCCTGGCTCAATTGGTCAGTTGGGCGACGGGGGCACGCGCTTTCCCCGTCGCCGAGTCGACCAATTGCGGAGTTGGGGGGCGGAGGTGGGGGACGGGGTTAGGTTGTCTCCATGGCGGCGTGGGCGCCGGCGGCGGCCGAGGCGATGAAGGCGGCTGCGTCCTCGCCGAGGCCGCGGCCCATCGTCGAGAGCCGCACGGGGGAGGTCTCCAGCGCCTCGCGCAGCCCGGCGACCGGGACCTCGACGAGCCGGTGGCGACCGACCGGTTCGCACAGGGTGCGGGCCTGCTCGCGCACGCGGGCCCAGAGCTCCCCATCGGCCAGGGGGACGACGACGTCGGCCGGGCGCAGCGCCACCCGCCCGTAGGCGGTCATCGAGTGGTGGGAGACGCCGCGGTGCCGCTCGCGCGGGTCGGCCTCGGACACGCGCAGCGCCGCCACCGGCCGTCCGCCGAGCACCGCAGCCGCGTTGACCGCCTCCCCGGCCGCCACCCCCGAGAAGCCCCAGCGGGTCCCGGTCCCGAGGTTTCCCGGCCCCTGCGTGACGACGACGACGTCGGCACCCACCACGTGCCGCGCCGCGAGGAGTGCAGTGTGGACGTTGACGGCCTCGTGGTCGCCGCCGAACGCCTGCCCGGCAGTGATCGTCGCCGCGAGCCAGCCCGCCTCACGCAGCTGCGCGACCGAGCGGGAGAAGGCGAGCGGCAACGCCCCGCCGTCGGTCATGACGTAGGCGACCTTCCGCTCCCCGCCGGTCGCGCGCACGCCCGCGAGGACGGCGGGCAGCGCGGAGTGCAGGTCCGCGACGACGACGGCGAGCCCGCCGAGGTCGTCCGCGTCGCGCATCCGCTCGTGCCAGGGTGACTCCTGCTCGTCGACCCCGAGGACCATCGGCTGGAGCGGTGTGTACCGCGCCTTGACGACGTGGCCCGGGCCGGGAGGCGGGTCGGCGGGCAGGCGGTCGGGGAGCGCGACGACCATCGCGTAACCGCCCGTTCCCAGTCCGCGGACGAGTGCGGAGACGGTGAGGGTCACGCGGTCGCCGACCTCGGGCGCACCGACCAGCGCGGTGTACGCCAGCGCGCGGACGGAGGAGCGGTCGCCGGCCGGGCGGTCCAGGTCCACGTCGAGCTCGACGGCGCCGGCCCACGAGCCACGCACCGCCCTCACCACACCGTCACGCCAGGAGATCACCCCGTGCACGCTACCGCCGCGCACCCGTGGTCGCCGGGACCGCCGCGGAACAAGCCGGCTGTCGGCGACAAGTCGGCTGTCGGTGACAAGTCGGCTGTCGGTGACAAGTCGGCTGTCGGTGACAGGTCGGCTGTCGGTGACAGGTCGGCTGTCGGTGACAGGTCGGCTGTCGGTGACAGGTCGGCTGTCGGCGACAGGTCGGCTGTCGGCGGGTGAGGCGGCGGCCGGCGCGGCGCGTGGGCGGGGGAGCGGCCTCCAGCAAGTACGGTGGGCACCGTGACTCGCGTGGACCCGGCCGAGCGGCTGCTCGACCTCCTCATCGCGCTCCGGCACGCCCCGGGCCGCCTGACGAAGGCCGACATCCGCGCCTCGGTCAACGGCTACCACGACGCGGCGAACGACGTCGCCTTCGAGCGGATGTTCGAGCGCGACAAGGACCTCCTGCGCCAGCTCGGCGTGCCGATCGTCACCGACGTCGACCCCGTCCACGAGGACGCGGTCGGCTACCGCCTCGACACCGCCGGGTACTCGCTGCCCGAGGTCACCTTCACCGCCGCGGAGATCGGCGTGCTGTCCCTGGCCGCCACGGTGTGGCAGGACGCCCACCTCCACGGCTCGGCCCACCGCGGCCTCACCAAGCTCCGCGCCGTCGCCGCGGGCGCCGACCCCGACGCCCACATCGGCGTCGCCCTGCGCGTGCAGCCCGCCGAGACGGCCCTCGGCCCGCTCCTCGACGCGATCGGCGCCCGGCAGACCGTCTCCTTCACCTACCGCGCCGCCTCGACCGGCGAGGAGACCACGCGCCGCGTCCACCCCTGGCGCCTCGTCAGCCGCGACCGCGGCTGGTACCTCATCGGCCACGACGTCGACCGCGCCGCCCCACGCGTCTTCCGCCTCTCACGCGTCGTCGGCGCGGTCCGCACCACGGGGCCGACCGGTGCCTTCGACGTCCCCGAGCACGACGCCCAGGCCATCCTCGCCGGCAGCGGCGGGGCCCGCGCCGTCCTCGCGGTCCTGCCCGAGCGCGGTGCCGCCCTCCGGGCCCGCGCCGTCGAGGAGCGCGGTGAGCGGGACGGGCGCGACGTCGTCGTCGTCGAGACCGACGACGAGGTCTCCCTCGCGGCGGAGATCGCCGCCTACGGGCCTGCCGTCCTCGTCCTGGAGCCGCCCGCACTGCGCGAGGCGGTCGTCGCACGCCTGCGCGCCGTCGCCGCACTGGGGGAGGCCGTCCGTGGCTGAGACCACCGGGGAGCGCCTCACCCGGCTGCTCGCCCTCATCGCCTACCTCGGGGAGAACCCGGGCGTGCCAGTCGCCGACGTCGCGGCCCACTTCGCGGTGAGCGAGCGGCAGGTCCTCGCCGACGTCAACGTGCTGTGGGTGACCGGCACGCCCGGCTACCTGCCCGACGACCTCATCGACTTCGCCGCCGACGAGTACGACCGCCAGGTCCTCACCCTGACCAACCCGCGCGGCATGGACCGCCCGCTGCGGCTCGGGGCCCACGAGGCCCTGGCGCTGCTCGTCGCGCTGCGTCCCCTGGAGGCGTTGAGCGCCGACGGCGGCATCGACGACGACGTGCTCCGCAGCACCACCGCCAAGCTCACGGCCGCCGCGGGCGAGGCCGCCCGCGCGGCCCAGGCCGTCGACGTGCACGTGAGCGACGCGACCGCGGCCCTCGCCCCCGTCCGGCAGGCTCTCGCCGCCGGCCGCCGGCTCCACCTGCGCTACGTGTCGGCGGCCGACGTCGTCACCGAGCGTGACGTCGACCCCCTCGAGCTCGTCTGGGACGGGAGCCGCTGGTACCTGCGCGCCTGGTGCCACCGCGTGGACGGGCTGCGTCACTTCCGCCTCGACCGCGTGCTGGCCGCGGAGGTCCTCGGGACCGCCGCCGTCCACCCACCGGAGGCGACCGGCCGCAGCACCGAGCCCGAGCTCGACGACGACGACCTCCTCGCCGAGCTCGAGCTCGCCCCCCGGGCACGGTGGCTGGCCGAGCGGGTGCCCGTCGTCGATCACGAGGACCTGCCCGACGGCGGGATGCGGGTGCGCCTGCGGGTGGCGGACCCGGCGTGGCTGGCGAACGTCGTCCTCGGGCTCGGCGCCGACGTGCGCGCCGTCGCCCCTCCGGAGCTCGCCACGGCCGTCGCGCGCCACGCCGCGGACGCCCTGGCCGCCTACGACGACATATCCTCGGGCCCATGACCTGGTGGCTGTGGCTCCTCCTCGTGCTCGCGGCACTGGCCCTGTACGCCGTCATCGGCCTGGGCCTGTGGCGACGCGTCAAGGTGCTGCTCGCCGAGCTGCGCGGCCTCGAGCAGCTGAGCGAGCGGCTCGCGGCCGTGACGGGCGCCGAGCCGCCCGCGCCGATCGTGCCGTCCTACCTCGCGCCTCCCGCCGAGGTCGCCGAGGCCCGCCACCTGCGGCAGGACAACCTGCGCGCCCGGCGTGAGCGACGCGCCGCCCGCGCCGCGCAGGCCATGGCCCGGTGGCGCCGGGTCGGGCTGCGCTGAGCCCGCGGCGTAGACTCGAGATCCACGGACCCGACGCGAAGGCACGTCATGCGACCCCCATCCATGCTTCAGATCCTCATCATCGTCCTCATCATCGTGGTGCTCTTCGGTGCGAAGCGGCTCCCCGACGTGGCGAGCAGCATCGGCAAGTCCCTCAAGATCTTCAAGAAGGAGGTCACGGAGCTGCGTGAGGACGACACCACGCCGCCCTCCGGCCCCGTCTCCGGTGGCCCGACCTCGCCGAGCACCACGCCCAACCCGACGACCGCCCCGCCGTCCGCGGACGACCACGGCACCACACCACCGGGCGGGGCCGGCCGCTAGCACGTACCGCAGGACGAGGACTCCGTGGCGTTGAGGACGGGGCGCGCCCGCAACCCCGAGGGCCGCATGCGGCTCATCGAGCATCTGCGCGAGCTGCGTCGCCGCGTGCTGCTCGCCCTGGCGGGGATCGCCGTCATGGCCGTCGTGGGCTGGTTCCTCTACGAACCGGTCTTCGACGCCATCCAGGCCCCCGTCCGCGCCGTCGACGACGCCGGCCTCAACGCGGCGCTCACCTTCACCACCCCCGCGGCCGCCTTCGACATGAAGATCCGGGTGTCGCTGTGGCTGGCGACCTTCCTCGCCAGCCCGTGGTGGCTCTACCAGGTGTGGGCCTACATCGCTCCCGGCCTCACCCGCAGCGAGAAGCGCCGCAGTCTCCTGTTCGTGGTCGCGGGGGTGCCGCTCTTCCTCGGCGGCGCCGCGCTCGCCTGGCTGGTGCTGCCCAACGCGATCAAGGTGCTCACCCAGTTCACCCCCGAGGGCGCGCTCAACTACATGCCCGCGACGGACTACGTCCGCTTCGTCATGCGGGTGGTCCTCGCCTTCGCCATCGCCTTCCTCGTCCCGCTCGTCATGGTGCTCCTCAACGCGGTCGGGCTCGTGTCGGCCCGCGCGCTGCTCGCGGGGTGGCGCTGGGCGGTCCTTCTCGTCTTCGTCTTCGCCGGCATCGCCAGCCCGACCCCGGACCCGTGGACGATGATCGCGCTGGCCGTGCCCATGTGCGCCCTCTACTTCGGGGCCGTCGGCATCGCCGCGCTCCACGACCGCCGGGCCGCCCGCCGCCAGGCCGCACACGAGGCCGACCTCCTCGAGCCGGACTCGTGAGCCGCCGGGTCGGCGTCGTGGCCAACCCCACGGCGGGGCGTGGCCGGGCCGCCAGGTCCCGGGGCGAGGTCCTCGCCGGGCTGGCCGAGGGCGGTCACGAGACGGTCGACCTCACCGGACGGGACTACGCCGACGCCCTCTCCCGGGCCCGCGCCGCCCTCGCCGAGGGCCTGGACGCCGTCGTCGTCGTGGGCGGGGACGGCATGGTGCACCTCGGAGCGAACGTCCTCGCCGGGACGGGCGTGCCGCTCGGGATCGTCGCCGTCGGCAGCGGCAACGACATCGCCGGGGCCCTCGCCCTGCCCGTCCACGACATCCCCGCCTCGCTCGTCGTCCTGCGCGACGCCCTCACCGCTCCCGACGGCGTGCGGCAGGTGGACGCCGTCGCCGTCAGCACCCCGGGGGAGCCGACGAGCCGCTGGTACGTGAGCTCACTGTGCGCGGGTCTCGACGCCGCCGTCGCCCACCACGCCTCGCGCCTGCGCTGGCCCCGGGACGGGGGGCGCTACGTCCGGGCGATCTTCGCCGAGCTCTCCGCCTTCCGGCCGTACGGGTTCCGGATCACCGCCGACGGCCACACGTGGGAGCAGGACGCCACGCTCGTCACCGTCTCCAACACCCCGCTGTTCGGTGGCGGGATGCGGGTGGCGCCCGGTGCCGTGCCGGACGACGGCCTGCTCGACCTCGTCACGGCGCGCGGCCTGTCGCGTGCCGCCGTCGTGCGGCTCTTCCCGCTCCTGTTCTCCGGGCGCCACGTCGACCACCCGGCGGTCCGCGTGCGGCGGGCGCGGAGCGTGCGCATCGAGCCGCTCACCGCGCTGGGCGCCAACCCGCCCGTGGCGATCGTCGACGGCGAGCCCCTCGAGGCGCTGCCCCTCCAGTGCGACGTCCACCCGCGTGCACTGTCGGTGCTGGCGCCTAGAGTCGAGGAGTGAGCCCACGACGCAAGCGCCGCCCCGAGACCGCGGTCGAGGAGGCGGACCACTCCACCGAGCCGAGCCCCGCCGAGCGCTACGCCGCCGCCCGCCGGCGTGCCCGTGCCGAGCGCAGCGAGCTCGCCGTGTTCGCCGCCGGCATCGGCTTCCAGCTCGACGACTTCCAGCGGGAGGCCTGCGAGCAGCTCGAGGAGGGCCGCAGCGTGCTCGTCGCGGCACCGACGGGGGCGGGCAAGACGGTCGTCGGGGAGTTCGCCGTCCACCTCGGGCTGCGCACGGGCCGCAAGACCTTCTACACCACGCCCATCAAGGCGCTGAGCAACCAGAAGTACCTCGACCTCGTCGCTGCGCACGGGGAGAGCCGGGTCGGCCTGCTCACCGGTGACACGACGATCAACGGGGAGGCCGACGTCGTCGTCATGACGACCGAGGTGCTGCGCAACATGCTCTACGCGGGCTCGCCCACCCTGGCGGACCTCGGCTACGTCGTCATGGACGAGGTCCACTACCTCGCCGACCGCTTCCGCGGCCCGGTGTGGGAGGAGGTCATCCTCCACCTCGCCGACGACGTCCTCCTCGTGTCGCTGTCGGCCACCGTCTCGAACGCCGAGGAGTTCGGCGACTGGCTCACGATGGTGCGCGGGGACACCGCCGTCGTCGTCTCCGAGCACCGGCCCGTCCCGCTGTGGCAGCACGTCATGGTCCGGGACCAGGTGCTCGACCTGTACAGCGCCCGCGTCGACCCCACCGACCCCGGGCCGAACCCGCCGATCAACCCCGACCTCGCCGAGGCGGTGCGCCGCGCCGCCCGCACCGGCTCCGCCCCGCCCGGGCGGCGGCGCGACGCACGCGGGGGCAGGGCCCGCCCGCCCGCCCGGGTCGGCCACGTGCGCCCCGCCCCTCGCCCGGTCGTCGTCGAGCGGCTCGACGAGGCAGGGTTGCTGCCCGCCATCGTCTTCGTCTTCTCCCGCGCGGGCTGCGAGGCCGCGGTGGAGCAGACGCTGCGCTCGCGCGTGCGGCTGACGAACGCCGCCGAGGCCCGCGCCATCGCCCAGGTCATCGAGGAGCGCTGCGCGGCGCTGCCGCCGGAGGACCTCGCGGTCGTCGGCTACCACGCGTGGTCGCAGGCGCTGCAGCGGGGCGTGGCCGCCCACCACGCCGGGCTGCTGCCGGTGTTCAAGGAGACGGTCGAGGCGCTGTTCACCGCGGGGCTCGTCAAGGTCGTGTACGCGACCGAGACGCTCGCGCTCGGCATCAACATGCCGGCGCGCTCGGTCGTCCTCGAGCGCCTGGACAAGTGGAACGGCACCGCCCACGCCGCGCTCACGCCGGGGGAGTACACCCAGCTCACCGGTCGCGCCGGGCGCCGCGGCATCGACGTCGAGGGCCACGCCATCGTCCTCTACGGCGAGGACGTCGACCCCTCCGCCCTGGCCGGCCTCGCCTCGCGCCGCACCTACCCGCTGCGCTCGAGCTTCCACCCCACGTACAACATGGCCGTCAACCTCCTCGGGACGCTCGCCTACCCGCAGGCGCGGGAGACGCTCGAGAGCTCCTTCGCCCAGTTCCAGGCCGACCGCGGCGTCGTCGGGCTGGCCCGCCAGGCGCGGCGCAACGAGGAGGCCCTGGCCGGGTACGCCACCGCGATGACGTGCCACCTCGGCGACTTCACCGAGTACGCACGCCTGCGCCGGCAGATCGGCGAGCTCGAGAAGGACCGCTCCCGCGAGCGGTCGCGGGCGGCGCAGCGCGCCGTGCACGCCTCCCTCGCGGCCGTGCGGCGCGGCGACGTCCTCGAGTACCGGCGCGGGCGGCGCACCCTGTGGGCGCTCGTCCTCGACGTCGACGCCGACCGCCTCGACTCCCCGGTGCTCCGGGTGCTCACCCCCGAGCCGCGCGTGCGCACGCTGACGAGCACCGAGCTGCCCCACGGGGCGACCGCCGTGGCCACCGTCCCCGTCCCCAAGCACGCGAACCTGCGCGACGCGGGCCAGCGCCGCGACCTCGCCGCGCGGCTGCGCAGCGCCGTCCAGGCCGCGCCGCCCGCCGCCCCCGCCTCCGCCGCCGGCCAGGCCGGCGCGGACATCGGGCAGGAGATCGACGAGCTGCGCCGCCGGCTGCGCGCCCACCCGTGCCACGCGTGCTCGGACCGGGAGGAGCACGCCCGCTGGGCGGGTCGCTGGGCCACCCTGGACGCCGAGCACCAGCGCCTGCTCCAGCGCATCGAGACCCGCACCTCCTCCATCGCCCGCGACTTCGACAAGGTCTGCGCCCTGCTCACCGAGCTCGGCTACCTCGAGCCCGGCGCTGACGGCGGGCTGGCGGTCACCGACAACGGCCGCTGGCTCGCGCGCCTGTACGCGGAGAAGGACCTCGTGCTGGCCGAGTGCCTGCGGCGCGGCCTGTGGCAGGGCCTGGACGCCGCCCAGCTCGCCGCCGTCGTGTCCACCGTCGTCTACAGCGCCCGCAACGACGCCCTCAGCGCGCCAACCGGCGCCGGCGGTGGGGCGCTGGGCGACGCCGTGCGCCAGACCGTGCGGGTGTCGGACGAGCTCGCCGAGCGGGAGTCCCAGCACGGCGTGCCGTCCTCCGAGCCCGTCGACGCCGGGATCGTGTCCATCGTCCACGCGTGGGCCAAGGGCGCGCCGCTCGACACGGTGCTGGACGGGACGGAGATCGGCGCGGGGGACTTCGTGCGCTGGTGCAAGCAGATCCTCGACGTCCTCGACCAGCTCGCCACGGCCGCACCGGACGCCGAGGGCCGTCGGACCGCCCGACGCGCCATCGAGCTCGTCCGCCGCGGCGTCGTCGCCTGGTCCAGCGTCTGAGACGAGCCGTGACGGTGGCGCCGGACCGCCGTGAGACTTCCCACGACACGCCGCGACACGCCGGTCACGGGGAGATCACGGAGGCTGCCGAGCACCGGTGCTGACCTGCGTGCATGCCGCTGACCTGCACGTTCGCGGGCTTGATGACGCGGACGCTGGGCGCTAGTTTCGTCTCTCGTACCGCCCGCCCGCACCGGTGGCCACCGCGCCGACCGGGACGAGCGCCGCGGCGGACAGTGGCCAGGCCCGCGTGTTCAGTAGATAACGACAGCTGCCCCCGGCAGCGTCGGTCCGAAGGACACGCGGGTCGGTCACGTCCGCCCCTCCCAGCTCCCCGACGCCGGGGTCGGGACCGGTCTCGCGGGCACCTATCCTTGTCTGGTGCCCCTGCCTTCCCGTCGTGTCGCCGTGCTCCTCAGCGTTCTCGGGGCCCTGGCGACGGACGCGGCCTTCCCGGGGCGTTCCTGGTGGCCGCTGGCCCCGGTCGGGGTGGCGCTGCTCCTCCTCGCGCTGCGGGGCGCCACGGTGCCGCGCGCCCTCGTCTACGGCTGGGTCTGGGGAGCGGTGTTCTTCCTCATCCACCTGTGGTGGGCCGAGGAGGCCGCCGGCGCGGTGCCCTGGGTGCTGCTCGGGGTCGCCGAGGCGCTCTTCGTCGCCGTCTTCGCCGCCGGGTGGGTGCTCGCGGCCCGCTGGGGGCCGGTGGCCCGTCACCCGGCGCTCGGGGTCGTCGTCGTCGCGTGCCTGTGGGTCGCGACCGAGGCGGCCCGCGGGCTCGTGCCGTTCGGGGGCATGCCGTGGGGCAAGCTCGCCTTCTCCCAGACCAACGGCCCGCTGCTGCGCCTGGCATCGCTCGGAGGTGAGCCCCTCGTCTCCGGCACCGTCGTCGTGCTCGGTGCGCTGCTCGCGCTGGCCCTGAGCCACCTGCGCCGCGCGCGAGTGGGACGGGCCAGCGGGGCGCTCGTCGTGGCCGCCGCGATCGTCGCCGTCGGCCTCGTCATCCCCGTCGACACGCGCGCCGAGAGCGGCACGCTGCGCGTCGGCGCGGTCCAGGGCAACGTCCCCGGCCCGGGGCTCGACGCCTTCGCCGTGCGCCGCGACGTCCTCGAACGGCACGTGACCGGCACCGAGGCGCTGCTCGAGCAGGTGGAGCCCGGGGCGCTGGACATCGTCCTGTGGCCCGAGAACTCCACCGACATCGACCCGCGCACTGACGCCGAGGCCGGCCGGCTCGTCGACCGCGCCGCCGCGGCCGTGGACGCGCCGATCCTCGTCGGTGGGCAGCGCTACGGGGAGGACTACCGGTACAACGAGGCGATCCTGTGGCAGCCCGGCGAGGGCCAGGTGGACGTCTACGCCAAGCAGCACCCCGCCCCGTTCGCGGAGTACATCCCGTTGCGCGACATCGCGCGGAAGGTGACCGACGCCGTCGACCTCGTGTCCATCGACATGCTCCCCGGCGAGGAGGTCGGGACCATCGCGCTCGACAGCCCGCGCCTGGATCGGGTGGTCGACCTCGCCGTCGGGATCTGCTTCGAGGTCGCCTACGCCGGACTCATGCGCGAGGCGGTCCTGGCCGGTGGCGAGCTCATCGTGGTCCCGACGAACAACGCCTCCTTCGGGTACACCCAGGAGTCCACCCAGCAGCTGGCGATGTCGGTCTTCCGTGCCGTGGAGCACGGCCGGTCGACCGTGCAGATCTCCACCGTCGGCGTCAGCGGGATCATCGCGCCCAACGGTGTCGTCACGCAGTCCTCGGGGCTGTTCACCGCTGACCGCTTCGTGGCGGACCTCCCGCTGCGCACCTCCCTGACGGTCGCCGACCGGCTCGGGGTGTGGCCCACGCTCGTGGCGGCCGCCGTCGCGGCCGTGGCAGCTGCGGCAGGCGCCGTCACCACCGTCCGCCAGCGTTCGCGCCGATCGAGGGGGGCCGCGTGAGGACCCTGGTCGTCATCCCGACCTACAACGAGCGTGAGTCGCTCCCCGGCGTGCTGGAGCGCACCCGGCGGGCCGTCCCGGACGCCGACATCCTCGTCGCCGACGACAACAGCCCCGACGGCACCGGCGCCGTCGCCGACGCCGCGGCCGCCCACGACGACCACGTCCACGTGCTGCACCGGCCGGGCAAGCAGGGCCTGGGACGTGCCTACGTCGCGGGCTTCCAGTGGGCGCTCGAGAGGGGGTACGACCTCGTCGTCGAGATGGACGCCGACGGCTCACACCGCCCCGAGCAGCTGCCCGACCTCCTCGCGCGCGTGCAGCGGTCGGACGTACCTGCGCTCGTCATCGGCTCGCGGTGGGTGCCCGGGGGAGCCGTCGTCAACTGGCCGCGCCACCGCGAGCTCCTCTCGCGGGGCGCCAACACCTACGTGCGGCTCGCCCTCGGCCTGCCGGTGCGGGACGCGACCGCGGGTTTCCGGGTCTTCCGCGCCGAGGTGCTCGCGGCGCTGCCGCTGGAGGAGATCGAGTCCCAGGGCTACTGCTTCCAGGTCGACATGACGTGGCGGGTGCACCGGGCCGGTGGGCGTGTCGCCGAGGTGCCGATCAGCTTCGTCGAGCGGGCCGAGGGCGTGTCGAAGATGAGCCGGGCGATCATCACCGAGGCGCTGGTCCGCACGACAGTGTGGGGCCTGTCCCACCGGGCCCGGCAGCTTGCCGCGCTCGTGCGCCGGCGCTGACGCCCCAGGGGTGCGAGAAGGCCCGCAGACCGTGTCTGCGGGCCTTCTCGGTGCTGGGGTGCGTCAGGCGCTTCGCCGCCGCAGCTGGCCGCTGCGGAGCAGCTCCAGCCGCTCGGTGAGCAGCTCCTCGAGCTCGGGGATGGTGCGACGCTCGAGCAGCATGTCCCAGTGGGTACGCGGCTTCTTGACCGGCTTGGTGGGCTCGGGGCGGGTGGCGTCACGCAGGAGCGCCTCCTCACCGCAGCGGCACTCCCACAGCGCCGGCATCTCCGCGTCGGCTGCGAAGGGCAGGACGATGGTGTGACCGTTGGGACACTCGTAGTGCGCCTCGGTGCGGTCCGCGTATTGGACGCCGACCTCGCTCTCCAGGCTCTTCGCGCCGATCCCGACTCCGCGCAGTGATCGATCTGCCATGACGCGTCTCCTCTCGGGCGCGTTGCGAGACGCGCCGGTGTGAAAGCTTCTACTGGGCCCAACGAACGATGGTGTCGAGTTGTTCCACGATCGTGGTGAACGTCCTGTGAAGGTCCCGCAGACCTTCGCCGGGTATGGTCCCGGTGTGACCGAGATGACGTACCGCCAGCTGGGTTCCAGCGGCCTTGTCGTGTCCGCTGTCGGCCTGGGGTGCAACAGTTTCGGAGCGACCCTACCGCCGGACGAGGTTCCGCGCGTGGTGAGTGCCGCGGTTGAGGCCGGTATCACCCTCTTCGACACCGCCGACGTGTACGGCGGTGACCCTGGCCAGGGGGAGGAGCTCCTCGGCGCCGCGCTGGAGGGCCGTCGCGACGACGTCGTCGTCGCGACGAAGTTCGGGATGGACACGCGGGGCCTCAACGGCGACGACTACGGCGTGCGCGGGTCGCGCCGCTACATCCGCCGCGCCGTCGAGGGCTCGCTGCGCCGCCTGCGGACCGATCACATCGACCTCTACCAGCTCCACCGCCTCGACCCGGTCACCCCGATGGAGGAGACCCTCGGCACGCTGGACGAGCTCGTGCGGGAGGGCAAGATCCTCTACACCGGCTGCTCACAGGTGACCGGCTGGGAGCTCGTCGACGCCGACTGGACGGCGCGGACGGCCGGGCTGGCCCCGTTCGTCTCCGTGCAGAACGAGTACTCGCTGCTCTCCCGCGGGATCGAGGCCGAGGTCATCCCGGCGGCCGCGCACGTGGGTGCGGGCATCCTCCCGTACTGGCCGCTCGCCTCCGGCCTCCTCACCGGCAAGTACCGTCGCGGTGAGCCGGCGCCCGGGGGCAGCCGCTTGGAGAAGCGCCCGGAACGGCTGGAGAACGCCGACTTCGACCGCATCGAGGCGCTCCAGACCGTGGCCGAGCAGGCCGGCGTCTCGCTCCTCACCCTCGCCATGGGCGGCCTGTCCGCCCAGCCCGGCGTCGCGAGCGTCATCGCCGGCGCTCGCACTCCCGAGCAGGTCGCGCAGAACGTCGCCGCCGGCCTGTGGGAGCCCGACGCCGACACGCTCCTCGCGATCGACGAGGCGGCCCCCGGCCCCGCCGCAGCCTGAGACGACCGGGCGCGCGGCTCATCGCGGCACTGCCGACTGCAGCAGCCGAGCCCGGTGTGCCCCGACGGCGACCACCGCACGCACCGGGAGCGAGCCGGCGTGAGCAGCGTCCACGACGGCGGCGCACCATCGGGCCTCGCGGGCGCCCCGGTCACCGCCGCCCGGGGTGGCGAGGGCGACGAGGACGGAGCCCCGCGGAACCGCCTGCTCGATCAGGCTGCTCATCCGCGTGAGCACGGTGAGCACCTCGCCCGGCGCGGGACTGTCGGCGAGCCCCTCGAGCTCGACGACCAGACCCGTGGACCAGCTGTGCTCGTCGAGGACGATGAGCCACATCGACAGCCCGTCGCCGCGCGCTGCCGCGCGGACCGCGCCCGCCGCGCAGGCGACGGCGTCGGCGTCGCCGAGGACGAGCCGTCCGGCGTGCATCCAGCGCTCGTCCTCGGGTCCGCCGTCGTGCTGGGCGGAAGCCCACGTCTCCGGTGCCAGGGTCTCGTCGGGAGTCATGGGCCAGACGCTTCCAGGCGGCGGCGTCCTCCGGCCCCGCTCATCGGTGGAGCTGGGGACCGGCCGGCGCGGTACTCGCCCTGTGGAGCAGCTGCGACCGCTCCACAGGGGCGCCCGGAGCGCCGCTCTCCACCGCAGGCCGCCCGAGGAGCCGGCCATGTCGCCCTCGCGTCCCATCCTGAGGACGGAGAGGAGTGCGACATGACCAGTGACCACCAGGTGGGGCACAACGCCGTCAGTCTCGTCGGCCGGGTGAGCGGGGAGGTCGAGGAGCGTGAGCTGCCCAGCGGTGACCGGCTGACGACCTTCCGGCTCGTCGTCCCGCGGCCGGACGCCGGCGAGGGGCGTGCCCGCGTCGACACCATCGACATCTCCTGCTGGAGCGGGCGCACCCGCCGGGTGGCCGGCCGGGTGGGGGAGGGGAGCGTCGTCGCGGTCGAGGGGGCGCTGCGGCGCCGGTTCTTCGCCACCGGGGTCGGCCGTGCCTCCCGCTACGAGGTGGAGGCCCAGCGCCTACGGCGGCTCCCCGGCCCGTAGCACGGCCGCCACCGGCCGGGGCGGACGGGGCCTAGGCAGGTTCCTCCGGACGTGGCACGATCGGCGCCGTGGACACCGCCGCGGAGCAGCGACTGCACGATCTCGCGCTCCTGCGTCGTGTCCGCGACCGGATCGACCGGGAGTACGCGCAGCCGCTGGACGTCGCGGCCCTGGCCCGAGGCGTGCACATGTCCGCCGGGCACCTGAGCCGCGAGTTCCGCCGCGCGTACGGGGAGCCGCCGTACTCCTACCTCATGACCCGCCGGGTCGAGCGCGCGATGACGCTGCTGCGCCGCGGCGAGCTGACCGTCACCGAGGTGTGCTTCGCCGTCGGCTTCTCCTCCCTGGGGACCTTCAGCACCCGCTTCCGCGAGCTCGTCGGGGTCCCGCCCAGCGTGTACCGGGAACGTGCCTCGGACCTCCCTGCGGGCATCCCGCCCTGCGTCTCCAGACGGGTGACCAGACCGGTCAGGAATCGAGAAGCCCGCGTCGCCGCCCTGCCCCTAGCGTGACGGCCATGGACATCACCATTCACGCCAGCTTCCTGCCCACCACCGATCCGGAGGTCTCCCTGGCCTTCTACCGGGACGCCCTAGGCTTCGAGGTCCGTCAGGACGTCGGCCAGGGCACCATGCGCTGGATCACCATCGGTGCGCCCAGCCAGCCCGGCACCTCGATCGTCCTCTACCCGCCGACGGCGGACCCCGGTATCACCGACGACGAGCAGCGGACCATCGCCGAGATGATGGCCAAGGGCACCTTCGCCAGCATCCTCCTCGCCACGCCGGACCTCGACGCCGCCTTCGAGCGCGTCCAGGCCACCGACGCCGAGGTCATGCAGGAGCCCACCGACCAGGACTGGGGGGTGCGCGACTGCGCCTTCCGCGACCCGGCGGGAAACACCGTCCGCCTCCAGCAGAGCTGACCGACCCCCGAACGGAGAACCCGGATGACGACGACGGAGACCTCGACCACCCGCGTGGAGCAGGCAGACACCCACGACCTCATCCGGGTGCGCGGCGCCCGCGAGAACAACCTCCGGGACGTCGACGTCGACATCCCCAAGCGCCGCCTCACGGTCTTCACCGGGGTCTCCGGCTCGGGCAAGAGCTCCCTCGTGTTCGACACCGTCGCCGCGGAGTCGCGCCGACTCATCAATGAGACCTACAGCACCTTCCTCCAGGCCTTCATGCCCACCCAGGCGCGGCCCGACGTCGACGTCCTCGAGGGCCTGACGACGGCGATCATCGTCGACCAGGAGCGGCTCGGCGCCAACCCGCGCTCCACGGTCGGGACGGTCACCGACGCCAACGCGTTCCTCCGCATGCTCTTCAGCCGGCTCGGGGAACCGCACGTCGGGTCCCCGAACGCCTACTCCTTCAACGTCCCGTCGGTCACCTCGCAGGGCGCGATCTCGGTGGGCGGGAAGAAGGCGGTCAAGGCGACCTTCAACCAGCTCGGCGGAATGTGCCCACGCTGCGAGGGGCGCGGCTCCGTCACCGACATCGATCTCGCCCAGCTCTACGACGAGTCGAAGTCCCTCGCCGACGGCGCGATCACCGTGCCCGGGTACGTCGCCGACGGCTGGTACGTCAAGCTCTTCATGGAGTCCGGCTTCCTCAAGCCGGACAAGCCGATCCGCGACTACACCAAGCGCGAGCTCCACGACTTCCTCTACAAGGAGCCGGTCAAGGTCCCCGTCGGCGGGGCGAACATGACCTACGAGGGCCTGGTCCCCAAGATCAAGAAGTCGATGCTCGCCAAGGACCGTGACGCGATGCAGCCGCACATCCGCGCCTTCGTCGACCGCGCCGTCGTCTACCAGACCTGCCCCGACTGCGAGGGCACGCGCCTGGCACCGCACGCCCGGGAGTCGACGATCCGCGGGACGAGCATCGCCGACGCCTGCGCGATGCAGATCAGCGACCTCGCCGAGTGGGTGCGCGGGCTGGACGAGCCGTCCCTCGGCCCGCTGCTCGACAGCCTGCGCCACCTGCTCGACTCCTTCGTCGGGATCGGGCTCGGCTACCTCTCCCTCGAGCGACCGTCGGGCACCCTCTCTGGCGGCGAGGCCCAGCGCGTCAAGATGATCCGCCATCTCGGCTCCTCGCTCACCGACGTCACCTACGTCTTCGACGAGCCCACGGTGGGCCTGCACCCGCACGACATCGAGCGGATGAACGCGCTGCTCGTCCAGCTGCGGGACAAGGGCAACACCGTCCTCGTCGTCGAGCACAAGCCCGAGACGATCGCCATCGCCGACCACGTCGTCGACCTCGGCCCGGGAGCGGGGACCGGCGGCGGGGAGATCGTCTACGAGGGCACGCTCGAGGGGCTGCGGGGGAGCGGTACGCTCACCGGCCGCCACCTCGACGACCGCGTCTCCCTCAAGGAGCCGGCGCGGGAGCGCAACGGCGTCCTCGAGATCCGTGGTGCGCGGCAGAACAACCTCAAGGACGTCGACGTCGACGTCCCCACCGGGGTCCTCACCGTCGTCACCGGCGTGGCCGGGTCGGGCAAGAGCTCGCTCATCCACGGCAACCTCGGCGGGCGCGAGGGAGTCATCGTCGTGGACCAGGGCCAGATCAAGGGCTCGCGCCGCTCGAACCCGGCCACCTACACGGGGCTCCTCGAACCGGTCCGCAAGGCCTTCGCCAAGGCGAACGGCGTCAAGCCGGCGCTGTTCAGCGCGAACTCCGAGGGTGCCTGCCCCGTGTGCAACGGCGCCGGGGTGATCTTCACCGAGCTCGGGTTCATGGACACCGTGACCACGACCTGCGAGGAGTGCGAGGGCCGGCGCTTCCAGGCCGCGGTCCTGGAGTACACCCTGGGTGGGCGCAACATCGCCGAGATTCTCGAGATGCCCGTCGCCGAGGCTGAGGCGTTCTTCGCCGACGGCGAGGCCCGGACCCCCGCCGCGCACGCCGTGCTGTCCCGCCTTGCCGACGTCGGCCTCGGGTACCTCACGCTCGGCCAGCCGCTCACCACCCTCTCCGGCGGCGAGCGTCAGCGGCTCAAGCTCGCCGTCCACATGGGCGAGAAGGGCGGTGTCTTCGTCCTGGACGAGCCGACCACGGGCCTCCACCTCGCCGACGTCCAGCAGCTTCTCGCCCTTCTCGACCGTCTCGTCGACGCCGGGCGCACCGTCATCGTCATCGAGCACCACCAGGCCGTGATGGCCCACGCCGACTGGGTCATCGACCTCGGCCCGGGCGCCGGGCACGACGGCGGGCGTGTCGTCTTCGAGGGCACGCCCGCCGACCTCGTCGCGAAGCGAGGCACCCTCACCGGCGAGCACCTCGCCGCGTACGTCGGCGCCTGACGGGTAGTGTCCGTGTGGTGCTCGGCGGGGCCGGGGCTGCCGAAGGCTGACGGCAGGGGCTGGTCGGCGGTACGGTGCTCAGCGGGGGGTCGATGACGACGACGTGCACGGAGGCTCCATCGTGGCAAGGCCCGCTCCCAGTCCAGCTGTCACCCCCGCCGCCACGCGGGACGTGCTGACCTGGCTCATGCTCGTGTTCGCCGTACCGGTCCCGGTCGGCGTGGTGCTCGCGTTCCTCCCGCAGCTCCGGGAGATCGGGGAGGTCTCCCACTGGCCGTGGGACTCGTACGGGTTCTTCGGCTGGTGGCTCGTCCCGCTCAGCCTCGCCGTGGCCGCCCTGCTCGGTGCGGCCCGGCCGGGGGGCGCGCGGAGCCGCGCGGTCCGGGTGCTCGGCGCGGTCGCGGTACTCACGATGCTGGCGCTCTTCGTCAACCCCTGAGCCGCGCCGAGTCACCACCCGTCGGGCTTGGTGGCCTTCCCGTCGAGCCACAGCCGGTCGGAGGCGTCGGCGTGTGAGCCGTCGGACCCGACATGCTTGGGGTTGATGTGCTCGCCCTTGGTGACGACGTGGACGATCGCCATGGCGTGACCGCGGCCCAGGCCGTACTCGTCGCGCAACCACTCGATGATGGGGGTCGCCCTGGTACCCGGGCCGAAGCCACGCTCACCGGCCTGCTCGACGAGCTGGCGTGGGGTGAGCCCGGTCTTCGTCTCGACGGCGTCGAGGTAGGCCTGGAAGGACATCGGTGCTCCTCTCCGTGGAGCGTCGGCACGCGCCCCGGTGCGTCACACCGTACCGAGACGGTCGGCCCCGTCGGCAGGCGGCGCGCTGTGCGTCAGCGGGCCAGCGCCCGCGCGAGCGGGATGCTGCCGTCCTGCCAGGGCAGCAGCGCCCAGAGCGCCACGTACAGGACCCAGCCGATCCCCGGCAGGAGGAACGCGAGGAGCAGCAGGAGGCGCACGACCATGACGTTCGCCCCGAGCCGCGCCGCGACGCCCCCGCACACGCCGCCGAGGAGTCGCTGGGGGCCGCGCCGGAAGCCGGTGCGTCGGATGCTGTCGAAGAAGGTGTTCATGGGCTCCACGCTAGGCACGCGGCTCGTGTGCCACATCGGGGAACACCCTGATCGTGTCCCTGGTCGATGTGGTGCGGCAGGCGAGGTTATGCGACGTTGGTCACGCCGACTCGTCTGTACGGCTGCAGGCGGACGACGAGCCCGCGACGAGCGCGGGCGATGCACTCAGCCCGCGTCCCACCAGCGCAGCACGCGCAGGGCGCGCAGCGTCACCCACCTGCTCGGGAAGCCCTCGCCCTCGTCGAAGTCGAGGAGAGTGGGCCCCTCGTGGTGCAGCTCCAGGGTCCACAGTCCGCGGTCGTCCGCCTTGCCGCGGACGAGCTCCACCGCCTCGGCGAGCCGGGCGTCGCGGCGCTTGGCGCGCCGGAAGTGCTCGAGACCGCGCAGCACGTCGTGGTACCAGTGGACCGGGTAGGACAGCATCGTCATCCGGGGGTCGGCGACGGTGCCGTCGGAGCGGCGCCGGTACAGCCCCCGCTCGAGGAGGTACTCCTCGCCGGCGAGGCGCGCCTCGCGCACGGCGTCGTCGTCGTGGCCGACGCGTTCCCAGGCGAGCAGCCCCTCGACGACGCAGACCGTCGAGTGGAAGGAGGAGACCGCCGCACCGTGCTCTGCCCAGCAGTTCCACCCGCCGTCGGGAAGCCGGCCGGCGAGGAGGGTGGCGACCATGGGTGAGGCGTCCTGCCCGAAGTACGCGGCCGTGCGCAGCGCCACGCCGTTGATGCACGGCTCGACCTCGCCGTCGAAGAAGGGCTCGCCCTCGTGCTCCCAGCGCACGTGCTCGCGCACCAGGGCCAGGGCCCGCTGGGCCTGGGGGCTCGCCGGGTCCAGACCGAGGTCGGCGAGCTGCTGGAGGACGAAGTGCGTGGCCGTCCACGCGTCGAAGAAGGGGCGCGACTCGTCGGCCCAGCCGGGGCGGTAGGTGCCGCCGTCCCACCGTCCGTCGTCGGCCTGCTCGGCGAGGAGCTGTGCGCCCCAGCCGGTGGTGGCAACCTTGGCACGCTCGGCGGCGGCCTCCTCCGGCGGCGCATCCGCGAGGTCTGCGAGCACCTGCCACCGCAGCGCGGGGTCCGAGTCGAGCAGCCACGCCAGGGGGTCCATGGGGGAACGTTACGCCCGCCACCGCAGCGCAGCGCCCGAACGGAGTGGCAGTCCTTGGGCCGAGCTTCTTCGGTGCGAGACTGACCGGATGGTCGGGGACTCCAGTGTCGCTGTCGTGACGGGTGCATGGTCCGTCTCGGGCTACCCGGCCGACCGCGGGGAGGCCCGCGCGTTCGTCGAGGTCGCGGGCAGCACGCACAGCTCGTTGCCGGACGGGTCGGTGTAGACGCGCCACGGCAGGTCGCCCCACCCGGGGTCGAGCTCACGGCCGCCGCGAGCGGCGATGCCCGCGGCGACGGCGTCGGCGTCGTCCTCAGGACCGAGCCGGACGTCGAGGTGCACGCGGTTCTTCCCGGCACCCTTCGGTGCCGGCTCGGGGCACAGCTCGAGCAGGGGACCGCGCCGGGAGGGGTGGCGCAAGGAGTGCGGTGACACCCCGGGAGCCGGGACCCAGCCGGTGAGCCAGGCCCAGAACTCCACGTCGCGCGCCGGGTCGGCCGAGTCGAGCGGGAGCGCCGCGATCGGGCCGGTGTCGCTGTACACCTCGCGGTGCTCCATCACGCAGAAGGGGTTGCCCTCCGGGTCTGCCAGGACGACCCACGGCACCTCGCCCTGACCGATGTCGAGGTGGCGGGCACCGAGCCCGAGGAACCGGTCGACGAGCTCGCGCTGCCGGTCGCCGCCGAGCAGGTCGAGGTGCAGCCGCAGCGGCTCGGCCGGGGGTTGCGGGACGGGCTGGACGCACAGGTCGATGGCGGGGCCACCCGGGATCGGCAGCCGGGTCTCGAAGCCGTCCGGTCCGTCGCTGAGCCGTTCCCCACCGAGACCGGCCTCCCAGAACCTGCCCACGAGGGCCGGGTCGACGGCGTCGAGCACGATGTTCTCCAGGTCCATGGAGCCACCGTAGAGCCGGTCCGGGGGAGCGGTACACCCCGGCACGGACGAGCCGGGGCGCGGCGGGCGGCCTCACTGTCCGAACGACCGCTCCCGCCCGAAACGGACTCCCCGCCAGGCCCGGTGGCCTAGCGTCGACACGTGACCCAGACGAGCAGCGCTCCGGCCGCGGTGGCTGCGCATCGACATCGACGCGACGCTCGCGGAGACCGCCGCGGTCGTGCTCCTTCTCGTCGCACTGGTCCTCGTCTACGAGGCCGTCCCGGAGGAGCTTCTCTTCCGCGGGTACGTCTACCGCAACCTCACCGCCACGATGGCGCCCTGGCTCGCGGTCCTCGTGCAGGCGCTGGTCTTCGCCGCGTTCGGCACGGCGCTGTGGGTCGTCACCGAGGGGTGGGGCGTGCTGCTCGACCGGCTCGTCCTCTTCGCCGGGATGGAGGTGGTCACCGGCTGCGTCCGGTTGGTCTCCGGCTCCGTGTGGGCCACGGTCGGTTGGCACCTGGCGTTCCAGGTGGTCATGCAGCTGGTCCTGTCGAACCAGTACCTCGAGGTCACCGTCAGCAACGAGACGACGTTCGTCGTCGCGACGGCGGTGGTCGCCTTCGCGACCTCGACGACGATCGCCGGGCTCCTTTGGGGAGGCGGGGAGAACTGGGCCCGCCTGGAACCCGAGACCGTGACGGCGTGAGCGGGCCGAGGAGCCCGAGGTAGCCGCTGTGTCCTATCGTGACCGAATGCCTCCCGCGGGGGGCCGTCGCCGGCGGCGCTCGAACGTCCGTACGACAGCTGCGACGGTCGTCGGGGGAGTTGTTCTCGCCGGCTGCGGGGCGGGCGTGCCGGGGGCTGCGACGGGCGACCTTGCCACCTGGGAGCTCGCCGACCCGCGCGTCGTTACCGCGGAGACTCGCAGCCTCGATGTGCGCGTCACGCGTGCCGGGTGCTCGGGCGGCATCACCGGCCAGGTGCTCGAGCCGCGCGTGCAGTACGAGGACGGTCGGGTCGTCGTCACGACGGAGGTCGAACCGCTCGGCGACGGTACGTGGGCGTGTCCGAGCAACGACGCGGTCACGGTACGCGTCGAGCTCGACGAACCCCTCCGCGACCGCGATCTTGTCGACGGCGCTTGCCTCGCGGCAGAGTCCGGGAGTGTGAGGCTGTGCGAGGACGCCGTGCGCTGGCGGCCGTGAGGGCCGGTCTGCGCACGGCGCCGATAATGTACATTATGTCAGGTCACGCCAGGTCGTTCCTCCGGTCCTCCCTCGCCGGCTGCTTGATCGACCGGGTCACTGTGAACCTGCCGTTGTCCCCCATCACCTTGGTGGACCCGACGATGCGGCGCAGTGCGCCGGCATGACCGAGCCGTGAGTTGAACACCGTCCACAGCTCACCGCCGGGACGCAGCACCCGGGCGGCCTCCTTGAACAGCGCGATCGCGACGTCCGGCTGGACGCTCGCACCGACGTGGAAGGGCGGGTTGCACACGATGAGGTCCGCGGAGACAGGCGGCTGGCTCTCGAGCCCGTCGGCCCGCACCACCTGGACGCGCCCGCCCAGCGAGTTCGCCTCGACCGTGGCACGCGCCGAACGGACGGCGGCGCTGGACGTGTCGGTCGCGACGACGTGGAGGTCCGGACGGGCCGCTGCGAGCTGGGCGGCGAGGACCCCGGTGCCACAGCCGAGATCGACCGCGTCGCGTGCCGTAGGGCTCATCTCCCCCAGGAAGGTCAGGAGGTAACGCGTCCCGAGGTCGAGCGACGGGCCGGCGAAGGCGGCGCCGTGAGCGGCGATCCACACGCCGTGCTCCTCGTCGAAGTGCCGCCGCGGGAAGGACGGGAAGGTCCCGGGCGGCGTCGGCTGCCGCGCGATGAGGCAGCGCGACTTCTGGCGCGCGAGGGATGCCGTCACGTCGGTGAAGTGCTCCCCCAGGACCTCGTTCATGCTCCGCGACATGTGCTTGAGCCGCCCGCCTGCGACGACGACGACGTCGGGTGCCGCGTGGGCGGCGACCAGCTCGGCGGCCTCCTCCAGCGCCGCCAGCCCGCGCGGGAGCTGCAGCAGCACGACGCGCGCGCCGCTCACGAGCTCCGGGCCGAGGCCCAGCGACCGGAAGGCCCCGGTGAGGCCCTCCCGCTCGGCGTTGGCCGTGAGGGCGCGCTCCTGGACGAGCGCGTCCTGGTGCACCCGCACGTCACGAGCGCCGTGCAGGGCGACCGCACCGAGCGTGAGGGCGCCGTACCGGTCGCCGATCACGGCGACCTCCCCCGGGCCGGTCGCGGCGAGTGCCGTCGTGGCCTCGTCGAGCACGAGCCGGTCAGTGGCGTCGACCGCGACGAGGTCCGGAGCCTCCACGTCGGGGAACCTGCGGAGCCTGCTGAGGTCGAACGCGGGGGCACTCATCCGGCCATTGTCCCAGCATGGCGCCGGGGGTCGTCCCGCTGCCGCGGTCGACCAGGTCGGTACCCCAGGCCCGGGCGGCGAGTACGACGACGCCCCCGGGGACAGGGTCTCCCGGGGGCGTCGTCGTCGGTGCCGCGGCTACTCGACGGTGATCGACAGCTCCGCGGTGAGCGGCGAGGCGTTCCAGCCGCCGTAGCTGATGATGTGGACGCCCGCCGGCAGCTCCAGCTCCAGGTACGGGTCGAAGGCGCCGCCGGCGCCCTCGCTGCTGTCATCCACGCCCTCGAGCTCTCCGGTGGACGTGAAGACCCCGAGCTGGGCGTCGCCCTCGGTGGACACCGAGTCCAGGACGACGGTGCTGCGGTCGGTCAGCTCGAGAGCGGCCAGCCACACCTCCCCCTCGGCGAGGTCGACGGGAACGGGCTCACCAGGAGTGACCATCTCCGGGACCGCGGTCGTGACGGTGAAGTCCGTCTCGACGCTGCTGTGGTAGGCGGCGACCATCACCTCGTACTCCCCCGGCTCGAGGTAGGCGCCGACGGCGGGGTCGAGGGAGCTCGCGTCCGGGTTCACCCGGAAGCGGCCGTGGTCGTCGTTCTCGACGTCGATCGCGCCACCGACCAGCGACATCGTGAGGTCACCGCTCTCGGAGGCGACGTCGACGACGATCGGGGTCGCCTCGTCGACGACGATCGTGCCGGTCCAGGTCTCCCCTGCCCCGATGGAGCCGGGCACGGACTCGCCGATGGCGATCTCGCCGCCGCTCACGGACCCACCGGTGGGGGCGTCCTCGGTGGCGTCGTCGGTCGTCGGGTCCTCGGTCCGCTCGTCGGTCGCCGTGCTGGCCGGAGCCGGCCGCGACGTCGGCTCCGGGTCGTCGTTGCCCCCGAGGAGGAGGACGACCGCGGTCACCGCGACCGCGATGAGGACGGCGGCGGCGACGATGATGCCGATGACCAGGCCCTTGCCCGAGCCCCCCTCGTCCGTGCCGGGCTGCTGGCCGTAGGTGTCCTGGCTCCTGGCGTAGGGCGACTGCCCGTAGGCCTGCTGACCGGCCGGGTACTGCGCGTAGGGCTGCTGCTGGCCGTAGTCCTGCTGCCCGTAACCGGTCTGGCCGTAGGCCTGCTGGGCCTGGTGGCCGTACGGCTGCTCCGGCTGCTGCCCGTAGGCCTGCTGGTGCGGCTGCGCCCCGGTGTTCTGCCCGTAGCCAGGCTGCTGCTGGCCGTACTGGCCCGCCGGGTAGACGGCGGTGTGCTGGGCGCCCGGCTGGTCACCGGTCTGGGTGGGCAGCTGCTCGGTGGGCTGCTGGGCCGTGGCAGGCTGCTCGGCCCCCTGGGCGGGAAGCTGCTCGGTGGGCTGCCCGCCGTACGACTCCCGCGCCGCGGTCTGCTCTGCTGTCGGCTGCCCGCCACTGCTCGCGGCGGACTCCCCCACCTGCTGCGCGGCGCCCTGTGAGGGCGCGAAGTGCTCGGTCCAGGACGCGCCGTCCCAGTAACGAAGCTTGCTCGGGTCTCCTGAGGGGTCCGGGTACCAACCGGCGATGGGATTGCTCATGGGCTGAATAGTAGGAGAGAGCGCACTCATTCCCCGCCACCGGACCATCCTGCGGCATGGGGACCTCTCCCCTGTGCTCCCGGCCTGCGGGGAGCACGACGAGGGGCCCGGGTCGTCCCCCGGGCCCCTCGTCGAGAAGCTGTGTCAGCCGGCGTCGCGGGCGCGCCGCCGCCGGGACAGCTCGTCCTCCACCTCGGCGCCCCCGCGTTCGGCGCGCTCGGTCGGCAGCTCGGCCAGCGAGCCCTCGACCTCGCGCCACACGCGCCCGACGGCGATGCCGAAGACGCCCTGGCCGCCCTGGACGAGGTCGATGACCTCGTCGGCGCTCGTGCACTCGTAGACGCTCGCGCCGTCGCTCATGAGCGTGATGCCGGCGAGGTCGTCCACGCCGCGCTCGTGCAGGTGGTGCACCGCCGAGCGGATCTGCTGCAGCGAGACGCCCGTGTCGAGCAGCCGCTTGACGACCTTGAGGACGAGGATGTCCCGGAAGCTGTAGAGGCGCTGGGAGCCGGAACCGCTGGCGTTGCGGATGGTCGGCTCGACGAGCCCCGTGCGGGCCCAGTAGTCCAGCTGGCGGTAGGTGATCCCTGCCGCCCGGCAGGCCGTGGGCCCGCGGTAACCGGTCTCGGTGTCGAGGTCGGGAAGGGAGTCCCCGAAGAGCATTCCCTGCGCCCGCTGGGGCACCCCGCTCGCTGCGCCGGCCGTCGCGTCGCTGCCGCTCACGTGCACTCCCGTTCGTCCACGCCGCGCACGAGATGTGCTCCGGCCCTGATGACCCCCACGCTATGACCAGGGCGCACCCCAGTCAACGACATGCGCGGCGAGCCGCCATCGGCGTGTCGGTCCAGCGTGTCTGAGGCTCAAGTCGAGGTTGAGGTCGGGGGGCGGCGGGCCGTCTCAGGGCTCGAAGTCCTCCGGCTCGACGTTCTTCAGGAACTCCTGGAAGTCAGAGACCACCTCGGCCTCGTCCTCCGCGTCCATGACGACGCCGGCCGCCGTGAGGACGCTCTCCTCGCACAGCACGGGGCAGCGGGCCCGCAGCGCGAGGGCGATGGCGTCGGAGGGGCGCGAGTCGACGTGCTGGCCCGAGGACAGGACGAGCTCGGCGTGGAACGTGCCCTGCTCGAGGCTCGTGACCCGCACCTGGTCCAGGCGCACGCCCGTAGCGTCGAGGAGGGAGATGAACAGGTCGTGGGTCTGCGGCCGCTCGGGCACGATGCCTGCCTGCGCCGTCGCGATGGACGCGCCCTCACGCGGCCCGATGACGATGGGGAGGACCACCCGCCCGCCGTCGCGGACCGCCAGGACGACGACGACCTCGTTCTCCGGGATGCTCACCCGGACGCCGAGCACGTCCATCTCTCGCATGCCGTAAACGGTACGGCCATCCCAGCGGCGGTGCGCGCGAAACGCGCCCGTGCGCGCGGGGGGCACGGCTCAGCCGAGGTCGTCGACGGCGGCGCGGAGCAGCTCGGCGTGGAGCCGTCCGTACAGCTCACCGAGCTCCTGCGCGCGTGCGGCAGCACGTTCCCGTCCGGCCCCCGAGCGCTGGGCGCGGACCGGGGCGACGACCTGCTCGATCGTGTCGGCCTGCCGCTCGGCTGCCGTGCGCACCGTGCGGAGGTGGCGCGGGCTGATGCCTTGACGGGCGAGGGCCGCCGCGTGCTGGACGACGTCGACGGCGCGGCCCGGGTAGCGCCCGCGCGCGTCGGCGGCGATGAGCCCGGCCTCGGCGATCTCCTCGATCTCGGCGAGGCTCACCCCGGTGAGGTCGGCGATCTCCTGCGCCCGCACCCGCGCCGAGGGGCGAGGGCGGACCAGCTCGCCGTCGCGGGCGACGACGCGGGTGCCGGGGACCGACTCCACGGGACGCCCGGCGTCGAGGTCCTCGAGCTGGTCGCGGATGACGCGCAGCGGCAGGAAGGAGTCACGTTGCGCGGTGAGCGCAAAGCGCAGGCGCTCGACGTCGGCTTGGCTGTACATGCGGTAGCCGGAGCCGCTGCGGCTCGGGCTGACCAGTCCCTGCTCCTCGAGGAAGCGCAGCTTGGAGATGCGGACGGCCGGGAACTCCGGCTGCAGGGCGGCGAGCACCGCGCCGATGCTCATCGTCGGCTCGGTCGACGCACCCGGGGGCCACGGCCGCGGCTGCTCCTGCGGCTCCTCGGGGCGGGACTCTGCTGCGCGGCGGGCGGTCGAGCTCACGAGGCCGGCGCGTCGCCGCGGTGCGGGCTGGGGTGGTAGGTGAGCCGGTACTTGCCGATCTGCACCTCGTCGCCCGCGTTCAGGACGGCGGAGTCGATGCGCTCCCGGTTGACGTAGGTGCCGTTGAGAGAGCCGACGTCACGCACGACGTAGCCGCCCTCGTGGGCGAGGAACTCCGCGTGGCGGCGCGAGACCGTGACGTCGTCGAGGAAGATGTCCGCGGTGGGGTGGCGGCCCGCGAGGGTGCGGTCGGTGTCGAGGAGGAACCGCGCGCCCGCCGTCGGGCCGCGCTGGACGATGAGGAGGGCGTGGCCCGGGGGCAGCCCGTCGATCGCGGCGCGGTCGGGCGGGGGGACGTCGGAGCGCTCCGCGGTCTCGTCGCTCGCACCGATCGCCCCGAAGCGGGCGGTCGTGCTCGACAAGTCCTGCGGCTCGGGCTCGATTCCCATGGCGTGTACTCCCCTCGGCGGCACCACCGGGTTCGTCACCCGGCGCTGGACACCACCATAGTTCCCCACGGGGCCCCTGTGACAGACACCGCGTCCTCCGGACCGGCTCAGCGGTCCTCGACCGGCGCCGGCGTGGCCCACTCGGGCTCGGACAGGGAGCGCACCGAGGTGATCGTCAGCTCCTCGTGCTGGGTCACCTCGGCGGCGGCGCCGGCGCCCCGGATCGAGGACAGTGCGCCGCCGGGGATGTCGAGGGCGACGGCGAGGGTCTGGGGGTCACCGATGGCGTGCCACACGTAGGGGGCGCTGATGTCGACGCCGCTCACCACCAGTCCCCCGGGCCGCGTGCCCAGCCAGCTCGAGGCGGTGATCCGCTGGTCGTTGAGCTCGATGGCCTCCGCGCCGGCGTTGCGGAGCTCCTCGAGCACGGTGACGAAGGTGGGGGCGCTGACGGCGCCGGAGGGGTCGTGGACGACGAGCTCCACCCCGGGCCCGGTCACGGGCAGTGCGCCGGCGAGGATGCCCTGGACCCTGGCCTGCTGCGCGGCCGCCTCCTGCGCGGCCGCGCGCGAGCTCGACCCGGACTCCAGCTCCCCGAGCTCGCGACGCAGCTCCAGGCCCTCCTCGGTGAGCTCGCGGTTGCGCACACTGAGCTCGTCGAGGAGCCGGACGATGTCGTCCTGGCGCATCGTCGCGTACGTGTCCTCCTGCGTCTGGCGGACCTGGACGGCCAGCGCGAACCCGACCGCCGCGCAGAGCAGGACGATGAGGACGTGCACCCACGACGGGTGGCGGCGCAGGAGCAGGTGCCGCAGGCGCCCCGCTCCCCCGCCGGCCGGGGTGGTCTCCGCGTGGCGAGTCATGCCTTGAAGACGTGCCGGCGGATCGAGGCCGCGTTGGAGAAGATGCGGATGCCGAGGACGACGACGACCGCCGTCGTCATCTGGGCACCGACGCCGAGCTGGTCACCGAGGAAGACGAGCAGCGCGGCGATGAGGACGTTGAAGAGGAAGGACACGACGAAGACGCGGTCGTCGAAGACGCCGTCGAGGTACGCGCGCAGGCCACCGAAGAGCGCGTCGAGGGCGGCGACGACGGCGATCGGCAGGTAGGGCTGCAGCACCGCCGGCACCGTCGGCTCGACGGCGATCCCGACGACGACGCCGATGACGAGCCCGATGACAGCGAACACTCAGCGCTCCTCCCTCGGCACGTGCACGCGGCACGGCTCGTCATGACGTCCCATCATCAGCCCTCCCCGGCCTCGTCGTCGCCCAACGGCTCGGCGTGGCGCAGCGTGCGCGCCGTCGTCCCGGGCAGCACGAGCTCCTCCGCCTCCTCGATGGCGACGGAGATCCCGAAGGAGTCGCGCAGCGTCCCCAGGTGCGTGCCACCGGTGCTCCGGGTGAGGCGGGCACGCATGTCACCCGGCGCGCCCACCGCCTCGACGACGTAGGGACGGGCGAGCGGGGCGAGGTCGACGAGGATCGCGGGACCGGCCGAGCGGATGGCGCTGAGCCCGGAGAGTCGGTGCCCGTTGATCGCCACCGCCTCGGCGCCGGCGGACCACAGCGCGTTCGCGAGCACCTGGAGGTCGAGGTCCTGGACACGGCCCAGGTCCGCACCCGGCGCTCCGGCCTGCGCGTCGCGCGAGTCGTCGAGGGTGATGCGCAGGCCCTGGCCGCGGACGCGCGCGCTGCCCGCGTTGAGGGTGAGGAGCTGGACCCGCTCGAGGAACTCCGGGTCGCTGCCGCGCAGGGACTCCTCCTGCAGGCGGTCGATCCGCTCGACGAGCGCGGCGTTGTCGGCCCGCAGCTGCTGCCCGCGTGCGGCCCCCTCGGCCACCTGGGACAGGAGCAGTGCGCGTGCGTCCCCGGCACCGTCGGTCGGGGCGCGCAGCTCGCGCGCCGCCCACACCGCGCCCAGCCCGAGGGTGCCGGCGAGCACGACGACGATGCCCTTGCGCCACCAGGGGAGGGCCCGGGCCGTCCCCTCCGCGCGACGCCGGGCGGCAGCCGCGTAGCCCGGGTCGAGGGGCCGTTCGACGACCTCCCGCAGGAGGGTCATCGACTGATCGGGGCGACCGGGCTGCTCCTTCACGCCGGGCTCGCCGCCCGGCGGTCGCGACGCACGATCCAGGCCACCTGCTCGAGGTAGAGCAGGCAGGCAAACCAGTAGAGACCCACGCCCCACAGGGCGATCGCCCAGCCGGCCGTCGACGCCGCCGCGCCCAGGGCTCCGGGTGCGGAGGACAGGAGGAGGAGCGGGAAGGCGTACATGAGGCAGAAGGTGCCGGCCTTGCCGGCCATGTGGACCGGCAGCGTGCCGTAGCCGTGGCGCAGGAGCACGGGGATCGTGCCGGCGAGGACAAGCTCACGGGCGACGATGACGACGAGCAGCCACCACGGGATGATGTCGCGGTAGGCGAGCCCGATGAGGGTGACGAGGATGTAGAGCCGGTCCGCGGCCGGGTCGAGCATCTGCCCGAGCCGGCTGGTCTGGCCGAAGCGCCGGGCGATGTAGCCGTCGGCCCAGTCGGTGAAGCCGGCGACGGCGACGACGACGACCGCCGCGGCGTCGTGCTCGGCGACGATGAGCCACGCGAAGACGGGGATGAGCGCCAGGCGCAGGAAGCTGATGGCGTTGGGGACCGTCCACACGCGCTCCTCGGCGACGCGCGCCGGCTTCTCGGTGGTCACGTGCTCCAGGGTACGCACGAGGTCGGTCGTGACGGGCGGCGCGCGCCCGGCGTGACCACGCTGTGACCTGGCCGTACTCTTCTCGACCATGCGACTCGGAATGTTCCTTCCCCAGGGCTGGCGCTTCGATCTCGTCGGCATCGACGACGCGCGGCAGTGGCCGCTCATGCGGGACCTCGCCCGCCGCGCCGACGCCGGCCCGTGGGAGTCGGTGTGGGTCTACGACCACTTCCACACGACCCCGGTGCCCAGCGAGGAGGCCACGCACGAGGCGTGGTCGCTCATGGCGGCCCTCGCGGCCAGCACCGAGCGCGTCCGCCTGGGTCAGATGTGCACGTGCATGGCCTACCGCCCGCCGATGTACCTCGCCAAGGTCGCCGCGACGGTCGACCACGTGAGCGGTGGGCGCCTGGAGATGGGTATCGGCGCCGGCTGGTACGAGCACGAGTGGCGCGCCTACGGCTACGGCTTCCCCCGGGCGGGCGAGCGGCTGGCCATGCTCGACGAGGGCGTGCAGATCATGCGGCAGGCCTGGCGCGAGGGCCGGGCGACCTTCTCCGGCACGCACTACGAGGTCGACGGCGCGATCTGCCGCCCCCTCCCCCTCCAGGAGGGCGGTGTCCCGCTGTGGATCGCCGGCGGCGGGGAGAAGGTCACGCTCAAGATCGCCGCCCGCTACGCCGACTACACGAACTTCGACGGCACGCCGGAGGGCTTCGCCCGGAAGTCCGAGCTCCTCGCCGGCCACTGCCGCGAGGTCGGCACCGACTTCGGGCGCATCACCCGCTCGGCCAACTACAACGTCGCCATCGGCCGTGACGAGGCCGAGGTCCGTGACCGGATCGAGCAGCTCGCCGACCGGCTCCGTACGGCGGGCGTCGACGAGGAGCGGGTCCAGCGCGAGCTCGGCTCCGTGCGCGACATGCCCGCGTGCGGGACGCCGGAGCAGGTCGTCGAGAAGCTCCGCGGCCTGGAGGCGCAGGGCATGACCTACGGGATCTTCTACTTCCCCGAGGCCGCTTACGACACGAGCGGCATCGAGCTCTTCGAGCGTGAGGTGGCGCCCGCCCTGCGCTGACCCGCCCCATCTGTGGTTCAACGGTTAGTCAAGCGGTCATCAAGTCCATCACGTTGCGATAACGATCGTCCGGCGCCCGGTCACGGGCCGCGCACCCGCCGCGCGGCCCGGGACGACGGTGACCTCCGCGCAGCGCAGCGCGGATCGCGAGGGGTGCCGACGGCGCCGGCCAGCCCTGTCTGGGGCGTGTTTCGGCGCCTTGTGATCCCCTGCCCAGTTCCCTAGCGTGGCTGGGCACCATGACCACTCGGGGCGACTGGCCGTCTCCGTGCGCTGCATCCTGCGGCCCGGAGGGGGTCCCGAAGACCACAGCCTCGTGCAAACCGAAGGGACCATGATGACCACGACTTCTACCCGCCGACGGGTGGCCGTCCCGGCGGCCGCAGCAGCGGTAGCCCTCGGGCTCGCAGCGTGCGGCGGTGACAGTGGCGGCGAGGACGGCGCGGTCGAGCCGAGCGAGGGCCAGAGCAAGCTCGAGGCTCTCCAGGAGGCCGGCACGATCACCGTGGGCTTCGCCGGCGAGGCGCCCTACAGCTTCCAGGACGACTCCGGTGAGCTCGTCGGGGCGTCGGTGGCGCTCCAGGAGCGCATCTGGGCTGAGCTCGGCATCGACACCGTCGAGGGCGTCGAGTCGCAGTGGGACCAGCTCATCCCCGGGCTCAACGCCGGCCACTTCGACGTCGTGGCCGCCGGCATGTCGATCCTCCCCGAACGCTGTGAGCAGGCGGTCTTCTCCGACCCGGAGTTCCAGTACACGACCGCGCTCATGGTCGAGGAGGGGAACCCGTTCGACGTCCACGACATGCAGGACGTCCTCGAGGCCCAGGGTGAGGGCCTGCGGATGGCGGCCATGTCGGGAGCCATCGAGGCGACCTACGCCACGGACCTGGGCATCGACGCGACCGAGGTCGGCAGCCCGCAGGACGGCATGGACCAGGTGACCGGGGGCCGCGCCGACGTCTTCGCACTCACCGGCATCTCGCTCAACTGGATGGCGGACAACAACCCGGACGCCGCCGTCGAGGTCACCGACACCTTCGTGGCCGTCGTCGACGACGTCGAGCAGGTCGGTGCCGGCGGCACCGTCTTCCGGACCGAGGACACCGAGCTGCGCGACGCGTACAACGAGAAGCTCGCGGAGATCGTCGGGAGCGAGGAGGAGTACCTCTCGGTCGTCGGCGAGTGGGGCTTCACCGAGGGCGAGCGCCCGACCGGTGACTTCACCACCGAGCAGCTCTGCGCCGGCGACATCGGCTGACCGACCTCCTCGACGCCTCCACATGAGTGACAACATCGATGCGCTGATCGCGCTGTGGCCACGGTTCCTCGACGGGATCGTGGCGACCCTCCAGCTGACGATCGGTGGTTCTGCGCTCGCGTTCGTCCTCGCCGCAGGACTGGGCATCATCGCGCGCCACCCCAACGTGGTGGCGCGCGGTGCTGCCCGCGTGTTCATCGAGTTCTTCCGCGGGACCTCACTGCTCGTCCAGCTCTTCTGGCTCTTCTACGTCCTCCCCCTGTTCTTCCCCGACCTCTTCGTCAACCGGGAGGTGGCCGGCCTCGTCGCGGGCATCGTGGGCCTGGGGCTCAACTACGGCGCCTACGGTGCCGAGGTGGTCCGGGGCGCGCTGAACTCCGTGCCCCGGGGGCAGTGGGAGGCGAGCGTCGCCCTCAGCCTGTCTCCGCGGCGCCGGCTGTTCCGGATCGTCTGGCCGCAGGCGTGGGCGATCATGCTCCCCTCGTTGAGCAACCTCGGCATCATGCTGCTCAAGGGCACCGCCGTGGCCTCGGTCATCTACATGCAGGACATCACCTTCGTCGGAGGCGTGCTCCGCCAGCGGACGAACGACACCTTCTTCTCCTACGGCGTGACCATGGTGATGTACTTCCTCATCGCCTACGTCCTCGTCCTCGTCGCCAACTGGGGCGAGGCCCGCGCCAAGCAGCGGTTGGGCACGGCGCAGCCGGCGCGGAGCCTCCTGCGGCCGCGTGCCGCCAAGGCCGGGGCGGTGAGCGCATGAGTGAGGTCTGGAACTGGGAGTACGCCAGCGCGGCCCTGCCGCAGCTTCTCGAGGCCTTCTTCCGGGTGACGCTCGTGGCCACCGTGCTGGGGTCGGTCATCGCCGCCGTCCTCGGGCTGGTCGTCGCCTTCGTCCGGCGCTCCGCGCCCGCGGTCATCGCCAAGCCCGTGCACTGGGTCATGGAGTTCATCCGGATGACGCCGCTGGTCGTCCAGCTGCTCTTCGTCTACTACGCGTTCACCTCGTGGGACCCGCTGTGGATCGGGATCGGCGTCCTCGGGATCCACTACGCGACGTACATGGCCGAGGTCTACCGCTCCGGTATCGACAACGTGCCACCGGGACAGTGGGAGGCGGCGACTGCGCTGTCCCTCCCCCGAGGGCGCACCTGGACGAGGATCGTCATCCCGCAGGCCCTGCGGACGACCGTCCCGGCGCTCGGCACCTGGGTGATCTCGATGTTCAAGGACACTCCGTTCCTCTTCGTCATCACGGTGCCGGAGCTCGTCAACGCCGCGCAGAACGTGGGCTCGCGGACGTTCAGCTACGTCGAGGCCTTCACCCTCGCGGGACTGATCTTCCTCGCGGCCAGCTACCCCACCTCGATCCTCGTCCGGAAACTGGAGAACCGCCTTGCCCGCTACTGACACCACCCCGGTCATCCGCTTCGAGAACGTCGTCAAGCGTTTCGGCGACAACACCGTCCTGGACGACCTCAACTTCGAGGTGGCCAAGGGCGAGCGCGTCACGCTCATCGGCCCCAGCGGCTCGGGAAAGACGACGATCCTGCGCCTGGTGATGACGCTCGAGGACCTCACCGACGGCTTCATCTACATCGACGGCGAGCCCTTCGTGTACGAGAAGCGCGGCGACAGGCGCGTGCGGCAGAAGCAGAAGGCCATCAACCGCGTCTCGACGAAGATCGGGATGGTCTTCCAGCAGTTCAACCTCTTCCCGAACATGACGGTCATCGAGAACATCGTCGAGGCCCCGGTCCACGTGCTGGGCCGGAGCAAGGAGGAGGCCCGTGCCCGGGCGCACGAGCTCCTCGAGCTGGTGGGCCTGTCGGACAAGGCGGACCAGCACCCGACCCGCCTGTCCGGTGGCCAGCAGCAGCGCGTGGCCATCGCCCGCGCGCTGGCGATGGACCCGGAGATCCTCCTCCTCGACGAGGTGACCTCGGCGCTCGACCCCGAGCTCGTCGGCGAGGTGCTCACCGTGCTCCGGGGCATCGCGACGAGCACCGACATCACCATGCTCATCGTCACGCACGAAATGCAGTTCGCCCAGGAGGTCTCCGACCGGGTGATGATGTTCGACCACGGCCGGATCATCGAGGACGGCGCGCCTCGCGAGCTCTTCTCCGCCCCCCGGGAGCAGCGGACGCGGGACTTCCTCCACGCGGTGCTCTGACGCTTCGCAGCGCGCCGGGCGACGAGTCCTGCTCCCGGGTCGGGTCGGGCCTACGATCGGTGCCCATGGCCACCGTGATCCTCGTCCGGCACGCCCGGAGCACCGCCAATACCGCGGGGCTCCTGGCGGGGCGCACCCCCGGCGTCGAGCTCGACGAGACCGGGCGGGAGCAGGCGGCCCGGACCGGCGCCCGGCTCGCCGCGGTCCCGCTCGTCGCCGTCGTCTCCAGCCCGCTCGAGCGGTGCCGCCAGACGGCGCAGGCCGTCCTCGACCACCAGACCGCCGCGCTCCGGGTGGAGGAGGACCTCACCGAGTGCGACTACGGCGACTGGCAGGGCGGCGCCCTCGCCGAGCTCGCCAAGGAGGACCTGTGGTCGGTGGTCCAGCGCCAGCCGTCGGCCGTGGTCTTCCCCGGCGGGGAGTCGCTCGTGGCGATGCACGCCCGCGCCGTCCGTGCGATCCGGCGTGTCGACGCGGCGGTCGAGGCCGAGCACGGCCCAGCGGCGGTGTGGGCCGCCGTCACCCACGGTGACCTCGTCAAGGCGGTCCTGGCCGACGCCCTCGGGCTCCACCTCGACCTGTTCCAGCGGCTGCACGCCGACCCGGCCTCCGCCTCCATCGTGCGTTACACGCCGACCCAGCCCCACGTCCTCGCGGTCAACACCCACGCCGGGGACCTCTCGTGGCTCCGTGCCGCGCCCGAGGGGGCGCA
This sequence comes from Georgenia satyanarayanai, assembly GCF_009193135.1. Taxonomy (GTDB): domain Bacteria; phylum Actinomycetota; class Actinomycetes; order Actinomycetales; family Actinomycetaceae; genus Oceanitalea; species Oceanitalea satyanarayanai. The sequence continues at coordinate 97,698 of NZ_VUKC01000003.1, read as the reverse complement.
GGTCGGTGGCGGCGTCGGGCCAGCGGTCTCCGCGCCCGCCTCGTAGCATGGGCCCTGTGCCTCAGACCGTCCACACCTTCGACTGGCCCGACCGTCTCGTGATCGGCACGGTGGGACGGCCGGGGTCGCGCACGTTCTACCTCCAGGCCCGTGCCGGCACCCGACTGCTCAGCGTCGCGCTGGAGAAGGAGCAGTCCGCCGCCCTCGTCGAGAAGATCGACGAGCTGCTCGACGAGCTCATGGCCACCGAGGGCAACCGGTACAGCGTCCCCGAGGAGGCACCCCCGGAGCTCGTCGACGACGCCGGCCTCGACGATCCGGTCGAGGAGCAGTTCCGGGTCGGCATCATGGGCCTGGGCTGGGACCCGTCGACCGCGCAGCTCGTCATCGAGGCGGTCCCCGCCCAGCCGGTGGACCCGGAGACCCTCGAGCCGGTCGGGCCGGAGCCAGAGGAGGCGCTCGTCGTGCGGATCCCGGTGGGCGCCGCCCGTGCCTTCGCCGAGCGCACGCGTGAGGTGGTGGCCGCGGGGCGGCCGCTGTGCCCGCGGTGCGGTGAGCCGATGGACCCGGACGGACACGTCTGCGGGCTCCCCGACGACCTCCGGTGACACCCGACCTCGCCGGTGGGGACATCGTCCTCGACGCGCGGATCACGACGGCGTCCAACGCCACCTTCCTCGGCCGGATCGGGGACGTGAGGGTCGTCTACAAGCCGGTCGCCGGCGAGCGGCCCCTGTGGGACTTCCCCGGCGGCACGCTGGCCCAGCGCGAGGTCGGCGCCTACCTGCTCTCCGAGGCCCTCGGCTGGGACCTCGTGCCGCGGACCTGGTTGCGTGACGGGCCGCTCGGCACCGGCATGGCCCAGCTGTGGTGCGAGCCGGACCCGGAGCAGGAAGCCATCACGCTCGTCCCCGCCGACGGGGTCCCAGGCGAGGGCTGGTGCCTCGTCCTGCGCGGCGTCGACGAGGAGGACCGCGAGGTCGCCCTCGTCCACGAGGAGTCCCCCACCCTGCGGCGGATGGCCCTCTTCGACGTCGTCGCCAACAACGCCGACCGCAAGGCCGGGCACGTGCTGGCGATGGCCGGCGGCCACCGGTACGGGGTGGACCACGGACTCACCTTCCACGTGGAGCACAAGCTGCGCACCGTCCTGTGGGGATGGGCGGGCCGTGAGCTCGACGCCGGGGAGGGTGCTGCACTCGAGCGCGTGCGGCACGCCCTGGACGGCGACCTCGGTGCCGCGCTCGCCGGGCTGCTCGCCGCGGCGGAAGTCTCCGCCCTCGCCGGGCGCTGCGAGCAGCTCCTCGCCGCGGGACGGCTGCCCGGCCCGCGCGCGGGGTACCCGGCGATCCCCTGGCCGCCGTTCTGAGCCGCCGCGCTCAGCCCCGCCCGGCGGCGGCTCGGGCCCGCAGCGCCCGCTCGAGGTCGTCGAGCTGCTCGAGGAGGGTGCGGCGCAGCCCGGCCGGTGCGTCCTCGTGCTCGGCGAGCCACCGGCGGGTGCGGGCGACCACCGGGTGGTCCTCGACCGGCCCCTCCGCCGCGTCCACCCAGTCCGGGTAGAGGCCCTCGACCAGGCGCTCGGCGATCTCGATCGACCGACCCGACCACAGCTGCGGCAGCAGCGCGAAGTACGGCTCGACGTAGCCCTCGAGCAGCTCGGCGTGCAGCGGCTGCGTGAGCCCGGCGATGACCGCGTCCACCTCGTCGTTGGACAGCGGGCTCTCCGCCAGCGCCCGGTCCTCGCCCGGTGCGGGCAGGCCGAGGGAGGCCCAGGCCTCCGCCTTCACCGTCGCGTCCGGCCGACCGACCAGCGCGGCGCGGTGCTCCAGCCGCGTGGTCGCCGTGTCCTCGCGGGCGAGCTCGGAGTCCAGCTGCTCCGGGCCGGCCAGGCCGACGGCGGCGAGCGCCCGCCACAGCGTCCACCGCAGCTCGGGGTCCAGACGCAGGCCCGGCACGTCGCTCTCGGCGCCCGCGCCGAGCACCGTCCGGACCCGGCCGGCGGCCTCCGGCGCGCGTGCCGCCGCGTCGGCGAAGGCGCGTGCCCACACCAGCTGCAGGCCCGAGCCGGGCTCCTGCCGCCCGAGCTGGGTGAACGCCTCCTCCGCGAGCAGCGCCCGGGCCCCGGCGCGTACCTCGGTCGGCAGGTAGTGCTCGACGGCGCTCGCCGCGTGGGCGAGCAGGTCACGGGCGATGCCGATCTCCCGCTCCGCCGGCAGCTGGGACACGACGGCGTCGAGGAAGGCCGCGGCCGGCAACGCGCCGTCGCGGGTCGCGCTCCACAGCGCCGACCACAGCACCGCCCGCGACAGGGACTCCTCGATCGTGCCGGCGGACCGCAGCGCGGCCGCCGTGCTGCGCCCGTCGAGGCGCACCTTGGCGTAGGTGAGGTCGTCGTCGTTGACGAGGACGAGGTCGGGCACCAGGATGCCGACCGCCCCGGGCAGCTCGGTGACGGGGCCCGACACGTCGGTGAGGAAACGGTGCGTGCGGACGAGGACGCCGTCGTCGTCGGCCGAGTAGCACCCGACGGCGAGCCGGTGGTCGCGCAGCACCCCGCCGTCGTCGTCCTGTCGCACCCGCAGCGCCGTCACGGTGCCGTCGGCGGCCTCCACCTCCGCGCTGAGCGTCGACGGGCCGGTCGTCTCCAGCCACTGCCCGCTCCACGCCGACAGGTCGCGGCCGGAGGCCTCCTCCAGGGCGGCGAGGAGGTCCGGCAGGGTCGTGGTGCCGAAGGCGTGCCGCTGGAAGTAGGTCCGCGCCCCGGCGAGGAAGGCCTCGGGGCCGACGAAGGCGACGAGCTGCTTGAGCACCGAGGCGCCCTTGGCGTAGGTGATGCCGTCGAAGTTCTGCTTGGCGGCTTCGAGGTCGGGGATGTCGGCGACGACGGGGTGGGTCGTCGGGAGCTGGTCCTGCCGGTAGGCCCAGGCCTTGCGGCGCAGCGCGAAGCTCGTCCACGCGCCGGTGAAGCGGGTGGCGGTCGCCGTCGCGTAGGTGCCCATGTAGTCCGCGAAGGACTCCTTGAGCCACAGGTCGTCCCACCAGCGCATCGTCGCGAGGTCCCCGAACCACATGTGTGCCATCTCGTGGAGGATCGTCGTCGCCCGGCCCTCCCGCTGCGCCTCGGTGGCCTGGGAGCGGAAGAGGTACTTCTCGGTGAAGGTCACCAGGCCCGGGTTCTCCATCGCGCCGAGGTTGTACTCCGGCACGAGCACCTGGTCGTACTTGCCCCACGGGTAGGGGTAGGCGAACGCGTCGTGGAACAGGTCCAGGCCCTGGCGGGTGATGTCGAGGAACTCCTCGGCGTCGAGGTGGGGCGCGAGCGACGCGCGGCACCACAGCCCGAGCGGGACGTCGAGGGTGGTCCCGTCGGCCAGCTCGCGCGACCAGTGCCCCTCGGCGCGGTGGTACGGCCCCGCGACGACGGCGGTGACGTAGGTGGACAGCGGCGGGGTGGGCGCGAAGGTCCACGTGCGCGAGCCGTCGTCGCCATCGACGACGGACTCGACGACCGAGTTCGACAGCACGTGCCACCCGGCCGGGGCGGTGACGACGAACGTCGACGGCGCCTTGAGGTCGGGCTGCTCGGTGCACGCGAAGACGCGGCGCGCGTCGGCCGGCTCGTACTGCGTGTAGAGGTAGGTCTCGCCGTCGACGGGGTCGACGAAACGGTGCAGCCCCTCCCCCGTGCGCGAGTAGGCGGCCTCGCCGCGCACCACCACGGTGGACTCCCCGTCCGTGCGCAACCCGTCGACGGCGACGCGCCCGTCGGCCACCCGCACGAGGCGCTCCTGCCCGTCGACGGCGACGGCGTGCACGCGCGGGCCGAGGAAGTCCAGCCACGTCGTGGTCGCCGTGCTCGACAGGCGCAGGGTCGTCGTCGTCGGGAAGGTCGTGGTGTGCGGGTCGCGGGCGGCGCGCAGGTCCAGCTCGACGGTGACGGCGTGGAGGGTCAGCTGCGCGGCGCGCTCGCGGGTCTGGGTGCGGGTCAGGTTGCTCACGGGGAGGAGCAAAGCACGGAGGGCCGGTCCCGGGCACACGCGGGGACCGGCGCAGCACCGAGCGCACCGGCCCTCTGCGCCGAGCGCACCGTCCGGTGCGGATGGGGTCGCGGCGGGGCCGCGGCGGGGCCGCGGCGGGGTGAGAGGGTGGGCGCATGGCCGGCGACCTCCGCGTGACCTCCTCCGTCACGCTGCGCGAGGAGGAGCTCCAGTGGCGTTTCTCCCGGTCCTCCGGGCCCGGTGGGCAGAGCGTCAACACGACCGACTCGCGGGCCGAGCTCACCGTCGACCTCGCCGCGACGCCCGCCCTGAGCGAGCACCAGCGTGCCCGGGTGCTCGAGGCCCTGGCCGGGCGGCTCGTGGACGGGCGGCTCACCGTGAGCGCGAGCGAGCACCGCTCCCAGCTGCGCAACCGCGAGGCCGCTGCCGAGCGACTGGCCCAGGTGCTGCGCGAGGCGCTCGCTCCCCCGCCGCCGAAGCGCCGGCCCACGAAGCCCTCCCGCGGTGCCCAGCGCCGCCGTGCGGAGAGCAAGACCCGCCGCAGCCAGACCAAGGCCCTGCGCCGCCGTCCCACGGACTGAGGCTGTTCCCTCACCCGTGTACTCGGCGGGGAGGGGGCGGGGCTACGCTCCGGCGGACGCGGTGCCCAGCCAGGTGTGCGGGTTGCGGTCCCAGCACCAGCCCAGCTTGGGCCGGCGCTCGGAGATCCACACGGCGGGCACGCGTTGGTTCGTGCCGGTACGCGAGCCGGCGAGGGAGAAGCAGCGGCCGGGGCGCAGCATGTCCGGACGCAGCACGACGAGCGCCAAGCCCTCGGCGACAGTGAGCGGCCGGCGGCCCTCGGCGCGGATCGCGGTCACCGCGTCCTCGGGCGTGACGCCGAGGAAGCGGGAGCCGGTGTCGACGTCACGCAGGAGGTAGGCCGGCCCCACGGGCACGTCGACGACGGGACGGTAGGTCGCGAGCTCGTCGTCATCGATGACGCTCACGCCGGTGCGCCGTCCCAGCCGCATGGCAGGGACGGCGTCCCCGGGCCGCTCCAGCGCGAGGACGAGGACGAGGGCGACGTGGTCTTCGGGCGGCACGGATGTCGGCTCACCGGCGGGCGGCAGCTCGGCGCGCAGCGGCTCGACAAGCGCTCGCAGCCCCGCCTCGTCGGTGCCGAGCAGCGCGGCGAAGCCGAGCTCGACGTACGCGCGCACCTGACGCTCGAGCTCCTGCTCAGGCGGCGCGGCGGGGTCGAAGCTGGCGGCCGCGGCCGACGGGCCGGCGACGACGGTGGGCAGGTCGGCGGGGTGGGTGACGGTCTGCTGGGGCATGAGGGTGTCCTCCCGGGGTGGTGGGCAGGAGGGGCAACGCGGCGGGGACCGCGCCTCTTCCCACGACGTGGTCCACGACATATCGTCGAGGTGGGCGGCTCGACGTGGAGCCGCCTCCGGTCACCACCGGCGGATCGAGCCACGAGGGAGTACTCGTTCATGACCATCGAGACGGACGTGCCCCAGGACACCGCAGCCCCGCAGCCCACCGTCTACGCCGCACCCGGCACCGACGGCGCGCTCATGTCCTACGAGAAGCGCTACGACAACTACATCGGCGGGCAGTGGGTGCCGCCGGTCAAGGGCCAGTACTTCGAGAACCCCAGCCCGGTGGACGGGAAGACCTTCACCGAGGTCGCCCGCAGCACCGCCGAGGACATCGAGCTGGCGCTGGACGCCGCCCACGCAGCCGCCCCCGCCTGGGGCCGCACCTCGGTGGCCGAGCGCGCCCTGATCCTCCTGCGGATCGCCGACCGCATCGAGGAGAACCTCGAGAGGATCGCCGTCGCGGAGACCTGGGACAACGGCAAGCCGATCCGGGAGATCCTCGCCGCGGACCTCCCGCTGGCGGCCGACCACTTCCGCTACTTCGCCGGCGCCATCCGCGCCCAGCAGGGCGGCATCTCCCAGCTCGACGATGACACCGTGGCCTACCACTTCCACGAGCCGCTCGGTGTGGTCGGGCAGATCATCCCGTGGAACTTCCCCATCCTCATGGCCACGTGGAAGCTGGCGCCGGCGCTCGCGGCCGGCAACGCCGTCGTCCTCAAGCCGGCCGAGCAGACGCCCGCCTCGATCATGTACCTCATGACCCTCATCGGGGACCTGCTGCCCGACGGCGTGCTCAACGTCGTCAACGGCTTCGGCGTCGAGGCGGGCAAGCCGCTGGCAGCCAACCCGCGCATCGCGAAGGTCGCCTTCACCGGTGAGACGACGACGGGTCGGCTGATCATGCAGTACGCGACCCAGAACATCATCCCGGTCACCCTCGAGCTGGGTGGCAAGTCCCCCAACGTCTTCTTCGCCGACGTCATGGCCGCCGACGACGACTACCTGGACAAGGCCCTCGAGGGCTTCACGATGTTCGCCTTCAACCAGGGTGAGGTGTGCACCTGCCCGTCCCGCGCGCTCATCCACGAGTCGATCTACGACGACTTCATGGCGCGGGCACTGCCGCGCGTCCAGGCCGTCAAGCGCGGCCACCCGCTCGACCCGACGACGATGGTCGGCGCGCAGGCGTCCTCCGACCAGTTCGAGAAGATCAAGAGCTACCTCGACATCGGGCGCCAGGAGGGCGCCGAGGTCCTCGTCGGCGGTGACGTCGACACCGTCGAGGGCCTGGACGGCGGCTACTACATCCAGCCGACCGTCTTCAAGGGCCACAACAAGATGCGGGTGTTCCAGGAGGAGATCTTCGGCCCGGTCCTGTCGGTGACGACCTTCAAGGACTTCGACGAGGCCATCGAGATCGCCAACGACACCCTGTACGGCCTCGGTGCCGGGGTGTGGAGCCGCAGCGCCGACACGATGTACCGGGCGGGCCGCGCCATCCAGGCCGGGCGGGTGTGGACCAACACCTACCACCAGTACCCGGCGCACGCGGCCTTCGGCGGCTACAAGCAGTCGGGCATCGGGCGCGAGAACCACCTCATGATGCTCGCGCACTACCAGCAGACGAAGAACCTGCTCGTGTCCTACGCGCCCGGCGCGCAGGGCTACTTCTAGACCGCAGGGCCGGGGCCGCCCCGCGCGGCCCCGGCGCCTCGGGAGTGGAGGACCGATGGACGTCACCGTGCCGCGGGTGGTGGCCCTGCCCGCCGCCGCGGAGCTGCTCGACCGCCTGCGCGACGAGCACGGCCCGCTGATGATGCACCAGTCGGGCGGCTGCTGCGACGGCTCCTCCCCCATGTGCTACCCCCAGGGGGAGTTCCTCGTCGGTGACCGCGAGGTGCTCCTCGGCGTCCTGGACCTGCGCCTGTTCACCGGCCAGGTGCGGCCCGATGCGCCCTCCGGTGCCGACGGCGTGCCCGTGTGGATCTCCCCGCAGCAGTTCGGCGCGTGGCAGCACACCCAGCTCGTCCTGGACGTCGTGCCCGGCCGCGGCTCCGGCTTCAGCGTCGAGGGACCCCACGGGCTCCGCTTCCTCACCCGCTCCCGCGTGTTCAACGCCTCCGAGCTGCGAGCGCTGGAGGACCAGCCCGTCCTCACCGGCGCCGACTGGGACGCCGGGGCCCGCCCGCCGGCGGCCACCCGTCCCCAGGTGGTCACCGACGTTGCCGACGCCTGCGCCATCCCCGGCGGCTGAGCCGCGGCCCTCCCAGGCCTGGACGACGACCTCTCCCCCGCCGCTGAGGTGCTGCTGGACGACGGCTCAGCGCCCGGCCGGACAGGGCGTCCCGGCGAGCAGCGCCGCGCCGAGCACGCCGGCGTCCTGCGGCCGGTCGAGCAGCGTGACGCGGGCGGGCAGGCCGAGCGACGCGAGGAACGGGGAGGCCGCGGCCATGGTCTCGAGCGCGGCCCGGACCCCGGTGAGCAGGCGGACGCCGAGCCGGCTCACCCCACCGCCCAGGGCCACGACCTCGACGTCGAAGGACAGGTGGACGAGCCGCACGGCGTCGGCGACCCCCCGGAGCACCCGGTCGCGGACGGACCGTGCGGTCGGGTCCCCCGCCGCTGCTGCGGCGAAGAGCGCGGCGGGCGGGGGCTGGTCGGGAGCGGGCCACAGGCGGCCGATGGCCGCGCCCGAGCACAGCGTCTCCAGGCAGCCACGCTGGCCGCACGGGCACCGCTCCCCCGCCGGGTCGACCGGGACGTGCCCGATCTCGCCGGCCGAGCCGCTCGCGCCGCGCCACAGCAGCCCGTCGAGGACCACCCCGCAGGCGACCCCGGTGCCGATGTTGAGGTAGGCCATCGACCCGGGCGGCCCGCCGCTCCCGGCCAGCAGGTGGTGGGCGCCCACCGCCGCGGCGTTGACGTCGTTCTCCACGTGCACGGGGGCACCAAGACGCTCACCGAGCCGGGACGCGAGGTCGAGCTCGGCGACACCGAGGTTGACCGCGTTGTGCACCCGCCCGTGCTCCACCGTGCCCGGGACCCCGACGCCCACCGCGGGGACCGCCTCGAGGCCGGCGCCGGCGCACAGCCCGGCGACGGCCGCGACAGCGACCTCGACGACGGCGGCGGGGCCGTGGCCCGAGGGCAGGGCGACCCGGGCGACGAGCGAGCCGTCGTCGCCGAGCAGGGCGGCCGCCGTCGTCGTCCCCCCGATGTCCACCCCGGCCCTCATCCCTTGACCGCCCCGGCGACGAGACCGGAGGTCATCCGGCCCTGGACGAGGAGGAAGAAGACGATGACCGGCACCGCGACGAGCGAGGACGCCGCCATCACCTGTCCCCAGTCGACCTCCCGCGTCGCACTGGCCTGCACGAAGCTGCGCAGCCACAGCGGCAGGGTCGTGTTCTCCTCTCGCTGGAGGATGACCAGGGCGATGGTGAACTCGTTCCAGCACTGGAGGAAGGCGTAGACGCCCGATGCCACCAGACCGGGGGCGAGGAGCGGGAAGGTCACCCGGAAGAAGGCCCGGGTCCGGCTCAGGCCGTCCACCATCGCCGCCTCCTCGAGGTCGACGGGGATCCCTGCCACGAAGCCCCGCAGCATCCACACCGTGAACGGGACGACGAGCGCGGCGTACAGGAGGCTCACGCCCCACACGCTCTCGAGGCCCCCGATGCCCTGCATGAGCTTGTACTGGGCGATGAACAGGCCCTCGGCGGGCAGCATCTGGACGAGCAGGACGGCAAGGACGAAGCTCGTCCGCCCCCGGAACCGGTAGCGCGAGACCGCCAGCGCCGCGAGGAGCGCGAAGAGGAGGCAGACCGACACCGCGAGCAGGGTGACGGACAGGCTCATCCCGAGCGCCGAGAAGAACCCGCCGTCCTCGAGGACACCGCGGAAGTTGTCGAGGCTCCCGCCGGTGGGCAGGAAGCTCGGCGTGAAGCTCTGCAGCCGCCGGTTGGGCAGCAGTGCCGAGCTCCACATCCAGTACACCGGGAACACCCACGCCAGCGCGACGACGAGAGCGACGATGCTGGCCACGGTCCGGCCCGGGCGACGGCGTCGGCGTGCGGCGGGGAGGGCGGCCGTGCGGCCCCGCGCGGGGGCAGCAGGGCCGGCCTTGGTCAGGGTCACGAGGCGTCCTCCTTGAGCAGCATCCGGACGTAGTAGGCGCTCAGCGCCACGGTGAGGAGGAGGACGACGACCGACAGTGCGGCGGCCATCCCGAAGTCCCCGGACCCGGTGCCGAGCTTGTAGATGGCCGTCCCGAGGAGGTCGAAGCGCCCGGACGCGGAGCCGGCGTCCTGGAGCAGCCGCACCTGCGCGAAGACCCGCAGGTCCCACACCAGCTGGAGCAGCAGGACGATCGCCACGACCGGCCGGATGACGGGCAGCAGGATGTAGCGCAGGCGCTGAAGAGGGCCCGCGCCGTCGAGCTGGCTCGCCTCCAGGACCTCGGCGGGGACCTGGGTGAGCCCGGCGTAGACGGACAGCGCCACGAAGGGCACCGACATCCACACGACGACCAGGCCCACGAGGAGGAAGAAGGTGGCGGGGTCGGCGAGCCAGTCGAAACGGTGGAAGCCGGTGAGGCCGGCCCGCTCGAGCAGCCAGTTGACCACGCCCCGCCTCCGGTCGAACAGCCAGATCCACACGGTCATCGCCGCCACGACCGGCATCGCCCAGGCGAGCAGGAGGGTCACCTGGAGGGTCACGCGCACCCAGGGCCACGCCGCGCGCATGAGGAGCGCGACGAGGATGCCGGCGCCCAGCGTCACAAAGGCGGTGACGACGGCGAAGACGACCGACCGGACAACGACGCCCCACATGGCGGGGTCCTGCGCGATCGCCGCGTAGTTGGCCAGCCCGACGAAGGGCGCCGGCTGGCCGAACTGCTGGGCCATGCCGTACTCGCGCAACGAGGTCACCAGCTGCCAGACGATCGGGTACCCGGTGCCCACGAGGAGCAGGGCGAGGGTGGGGACGAGCAGGACGTGGGGCAGGGAGGGGCGGCGCCGCCGGTGTGGCGGTGCGGACGGGTGGGCGGACATGGCGGCTCCTTCGTCGGCCGCGCGGTGGGGGGCCGGCCCCCACCGCGCGGGTGCCTCAGCCGTTGAGCAGCGCCGTGAGCTGCTCGTCGTACTCGGCAGCGAGCTCGGCGACGTCCCCGCCCGCGGCGACCTTGCCGAAGAACTCCTCGAGCAGCGTCGCGCCCTCGACGGCGGCCCACCCGGGTGCGGGAGGGGTGAGCTTGGAGCCGAGGGCGGCCTCGGCCGCCGCTGCGTTGACGGTCGGGTTGAGCTCGACGAAGGCGTCGACGTGCTCGACGTTCGCCGGACCGAGCCCGCTGGAGGCGAGCATCGTCTGGTACTCGTCGGAGAAGATGATGCGCAGGAGCTCGCGGGCGAGGTCCTGCTTCTCGCTGGCGGCCGAGATGGCGATGTTGGACCCGCCGGCGAAGACCGGCGCGACGCTGCCCTCCTCGGTGCCCGGCAGGGCGAAGACCCCGAAGGTCTCGTCGTCCCACTCGAGGACGTCCGGGTCCTCCTCCGTGGGCCGGCCGATCGACCAGTAGGCCCACCCGGGCGCGATGATGGTGGCGGCCTCCGGGACGCCGTCGTCATTGTCGTTGATGTTCACCCACGGGGTGGAGTCGGACTCGGTGACCGGGGCGTTGGAGGCCGTGGTGAACAGGTCCTGGAACTGCCGCAGTCCCTCCTGGGTGGCCGGGTCGGACAGCGCCGAGACCCACTCGTCACCCTCCTGGACGGCGACCTCACCACCGTTGGCGAAGATCCACGAGATGGCGTTGCGCCAGTCCTCACCACCGATGTAGAAGCCGGACCGGTCCTCGGTGCGCAGCCGGGTGACGGACTCGTTGAACTCGGCCAACGTGGTGGGCACCTCCAGGCCGGCCTCCTGCCACACGTCCTTGCGGTACCAGATGAGCCGGGAGCCGAAGTAGTAGGGCAGCGCGTAGTGGGCGCCGTCGACGTCACCGGCGGAGACGAAGGACGGGAGGAGGTCGTCGCCGCCGAGCTCCTCGTAGACGTCGCTGAGGTCACTGAAGGCGCCGACGCCCGTGAAGGTGGAGGCCCAGGTGTTGCCGATCTCCGTGACGTCGGGCGTGCTGCTCGCGTCGGGCAGCGCGGTGGTGAGCTTGGTGACGGCGTCGGCCCAGTCCTGCTCCTCGATGACCAGCTCCGCGCCCGTCTCCTCGGCGAAGGTGTCGGTGAGGTAGTCACGCAGCTCGTCGGGTGTGTCCCCGCCCATGAGCCACAGGGTGAGGGTCTGGTCCTCGGCGGTGGTCTCGCCGTCGGTGCCGGTGTCGGCGTCGCCGCCGCAGGCTGTGAGGACGAGGGCGGTGCAGAGCACCGCTGTCGCCATGATCCGTCGTTGCATCGTCTGGCCTTTCTCGGTGGGTGGGCGGTGGACTAGGTGACTCCGAGCTCCGCGGCGAGCACGATCGCGGCCGCGCCGCGCAGGACGATGTCGTCGGACAGGGAGGCGAGGCGGATGCGCAGGTGCTCGTGGGAGGCGGCGAGCATCCGCTGCCGGAGGGTGTGGACCGCCGCCTCGAGGAAGGGGCCGTCCAGCAGGTCACGGGGGCCGCTGAGGGCGATCTCCGAGACGTCCAGGGTGGCGACGACCGGTGCCAGCGCGATACCGAGCCGGCGCCCCGCCTCGACGAGCGCGCGCGTGCCGTCGCTGTCGAGCAGGCGGCGCAGGTTCGGCACCGCCAGCCAGGCCTCGAGGCACCCGGACCTGCCGCACGCGCACGGTGGCCCGCCGTCGGTGCCGACGACGACGTGCCCGATCTCCCCGGCCGCCGAGTGGGCACCGAGCCTGGGCACGCCGTTGACGAGGACGCCCGCGCCGACGCCGCCGCCGATCCGGATGAGCATGAGGTCGGCGGAGCCCTCCCCGAGACGTCGCTCGGCCATGACGGCTGCGTTCGCGTCGTTCGCCACGTGGACGGTGGCGTGCAGCTCGTCGGCGATGAGCCGCTGCAGCGGGAGGTCGCTCCAGCCGAGGTTGGGGGCGGTGAGCACGGTGCCGCGGGAGTCGACGATGCCCGGGGTGCCGACCCCGATCCCGAGCAGCGGGACGGTTGCCGAGCGCACCGCCACGGCAGCCACCTCGACAGCCAGCCGCGCCGCCTCCCGGCCGGTGGCACCGTCCGTGGCCAGCTCGTGCTCCGCCAGCACCGTGCCCTCGAGGTCGACGAGGCACGAGCGGAAGGTCGTGAGGTCGGACAGGTCGACGCCGACGATGTGCTGCGCGTCCTTGTCGATCTCCAGTAGCGTGGCGGGCTTCCCCGGTCGTGAGCCCGGGCGCTGACCGCGCTCGATGACGAGGGCGGAGTCGAGGAGCTCGGCGACGAGGTCGGAGACGGTGACGCGCGTCAGCCCGGTCTTCCGCGCCAGGTCCGCCCGGGAGAGGGTGCCGTGGACGGCCAGGGTCTGGAGGACGAGGGAGCGGTTGTGCCCGCGCGCCTGGCTGGGCAGCGCCTTGGTGCTCGGGTCGAGCGTGCGACCCCAGGTCGGGACGGCCGGCAGCGGCGCCGGTGTGAGCTTGGTCACGTTAGTTAGTAAACCGTACGTACATTCCCGCGGTCAACGGTTCCCGCGATAACAGGGAGTCCCCAGGAGCGACCGGCGGCGTGCGACTACCCTCGGGGGATGAGCGTCTTCGCCGTCGAGTACACCTACGACATCACCCGCACCGACGACCTCGCCGCCGTGCGCCCCGCGCACCGGGAGTTCCTCCAGGGACTGCTGGACGAGGGCTCGCTCCTCGCCTCCGGGCCGTGGCTCGACAACGCAGCCCCGGGGGCCCTGCTCCTCGTCGTCGCGCAGGACGTCGACGGCGCCCAGCGCCTCCTCGACGAGGACCCCTTCCGCAAGGCCCACCTCGTCACCCAGCGCACCGTGCGGCCGTGGAACCCGGTCATGGGCGCATTCGCCGAGCACGCCTCGCAGTAGGCGGCGACCGTCTGTTAGGTCTAGAGCATGGATGAGTTCTGGCCGTTCCTCCGGTGGGTCGTGGCCGTCGCCGCGGCCGCCGCCGTCGTCATCGTCGTCATGCTCGTCGTCGACCGGGTGATCAACCGGAACCGGGCGAGAGTGCCGGGCCTGCGCCAGGGCTGGCTGCGCGTGCGCCGGCCGCTGGCCGCCCTCCTGCTGTCCATCTCGCTGCGGATCTCCTTCGCGGCGACCGCCGACCGCGGGTCGGTGCGCGACGTCGGGCTCCACGTGCTGCTCGTGCTCACCATCGCCTCGGCGGTGTGGTTCGCCGCCACCATCGTCGTCGCGTGGCTCGAGCACACCCAGCGGCGTGTCGTGGCCCGCAAGGAGGACGACCGCGACCGGCGGCGCACCCGCACCCAGATGCTGCTCGTCCGGCGCCTGGTCAACGCGGCGTTCGTCGTCCTCGGTGTCGCGATGGTCCTCATGACCTTCCCCGGCGTCGAGCAGGTGGGCGCGACGATCCTCGCCTCCGCCGGCCTCCTCAGCGTCGTCGTCGGCATCGCGGCGCAGAGCAGCCTCGGCAACCTCTTCGCCGGCCTGCAGATCGCCTTCACCGACGCGGTGCGGATCGGCGACATCGTCGAGGTCGACGGCACGTGGAGCACGGTCGAGGACATCACGCTCACCTACGTCGTCGTGAGCATCTGGGACGAGCGCCACAAGGTGCTGCCCTCCACGCACTTCACCTCCCAGCCCTTCATCAACTGGAGCCGCACCGGCGACACCGTCACCGGCGTCGTCCACTTCGAGCTCGACTGGCGCACCGACGTCGCGGCGATGCGGGCTGCCTTCGACACGTTCGTGGCCCAGCACCCCGCGTGGGACGGCCGCGGCAAGTCCCTCGTCGTCACCGACTCCACCGGCGGCAACATCACCGTGCGGGCTCTGGTGACGACGGCGAACACCGACGACGACTGGGCCCTGCGCTGTGCCGTGCGCGAGCACCTCGTCGTGTGGTTGCGGGAGAACGACCCCGACGCCCTGCCGGTCCGGCGGGTGACCATGTCCCCCTCCCCCGTCCCGGCCGCCGGGGAGCAGCCGGCGGACTAGCCGCGGCGTCCCTTCGTCGTGCGGGTCGTCGGCGCGGCCGCGGCCGGGTCCTCCGGCCACGGGTGGCGGGGGTAGCGTCCCCGCAGCTCGGCCCGCACCCGCGGGTAGCCGGTGCGCCAGAACCCGGCGAGGTCCGCCGTCACGGCCGCCGGCCGGCGTGCCGGGGAGAGCAGCTCGAGGACGAGGGGCACCCGCCCACCGGCCAGCGCCGGCGCGCCCGGCCACCCGAAGACCTCCTGGATGCGGGCCGCGAGGGTGGGGCGCGAGGGGTCGGAGTAGTCGACCCGCAGCGCCGGGCCCGCCGGGACCGTGACGCGCTCGGGCGCGAGCTCGTCGAGCCGACCAGCCTCGGGCCACGGGAGCAGGCGCCGCAGCGCCGTCGTCGTGTCGACACGGGCGAGGTCCCGGTTGGCGCGCACGCCGGCGAGGTCGGGCCCCAGCCAGTCCTCGACCCGCTCGAGCAGCGCCTCGTCCGAGACGTCCGGCCACGGCGCGCCGAGGGCGGCGTGGAGGAAGGCGAGGCGGCGGCGCAGGGCCATCGCCCCCGGGGGCCACGGCACGAGATCCAGCCCCTCGCGGCGCAGCCCGTCCCGGACGGCGGCGGTGACGAGCGCGGTCGGCGGCCGCGGCAGCGGTTCGCTGCCGAGCTCGATCGCCCCGAGCCGCGCGACGCGGCGGGCCACGAGCCTGCCGTTGCGCCACGCGACGTCGTCCTCGGTCCGCAGGAGCCCGGCGGCCGCCTCGCACGCGGTGGCCTCGTCGATCGGGGCCGCCGAGCGGATGAGCGCGTCGGTCTGACCCGGGGCGCGGGTGGCGTCGGCGACGGCGAGCCACTCGCTGCCGGCGAGCGGCCCGCCGGCCAGCCGTGCGCCCGCTCCCCCCGCGAGCAGGTAGTGGTCGCCGCCCTGCCGGCGGCGGGCCACGCGGTCGGGGTGGGCGAGCGCGGTGACGAGGCCGACGGCGAGGTCGAGCCGGACGACGTGCTCACCGGTGCCCGCCCCGACCCGCCGCGACACCAGCCGCTCCCAGCGGTCCGCCTCGCGGCGCCAGCCGCTGCGGCCGCCGGCCCGGAGCCGACGCAGCGCGGCGACGAGGTCGACCTCGCCCCCGGCGGAGTCCTCCGCGAGCATCGCCACGACCTCCGCCGCGGTGCGGGCACCGACGACCGGGGCGCCGTCGAGCAGGGCCCGGGCCAGCCGTGGGTCCGCGCCGACGTCCGCGATGGCCCGGCCGCGGGGGGTGACCGAGCCGCCCGCGTCCAGTGCGCCGAGCTCGGTGAGCAGGCTGGTCGCCGCGGCGGCGGCCTGGGGCGGGGGCGGGTCGAGCAGCGCGAGTCCGCTGCCGCCGGGCGCGCCCCACAGGGCGAGCTCGAGCATCGGCCCGGCGAGGTCGGCGGTGGCGATCTCCGGCTCCGGGTGCCGGGCGAGCATCGCGTGCTCGGCGGCCGACCAACACCGGTAGACGACACCCGGCCCCTGCCGGCCCGCGCGCCCGGCCCGCTGCTCGGCCGCCGCCTGGCTCACGCTGCGGGTGACGAGCCCGGCGAGGCCGCGGTGGTGGTCGGTCCGCGGCTCCCGCGCCAGGCCGGCGTCCACGACCACCCGCACCCCGGGAACGGTGAGGGAGGACTCGGCCACCGCCGTCGCGACGACGACCCGGCGCGTCGTCCCGGGCCGCAGCGCCCGGTCCTGCTCGGCGGGAGGGAGCCGTCCGTGCAGGGCCAGCACCTCCGTCCCGCCCCCGCGGAGGCGGCGGACGGCGTCGTCGACCTCACGCGCGCCGGGGAGGAAGACGAGGACGTCGCCGTCCTCCTGGGCCAGCGCGCGGCGCGCGACGTCGGCGACGTGACCGAGGAACTCCGGACCGGTGCCCCGCGGCGTGAGCCGCGGGGCGGTCCGTGGCGGTGGGCACCACACCGTCTCGACCGGGTGCAGGGCGCCCGGGACCGTGACGACGGCGGTGCCCGGTCCGAGGAGTTCCGCCACGCGGTCCGCCTCGACGGTCGCCGACATCGCCACGAGCGCGAGGTCCTCGCGGAGCGTGGCACGGGCCTCGACGAGCATGGCGAGAAGCAGGTCGGAGTCGATCTGCCGCTCGTGGACCTCGTCGAGGACGACGGCCCTCACCCCAGGGAGCTCCGGGTCGCGCTGGAGGCGGCGCAGCAGCGTCCCGGCGGTCACCATCTCGACGAGGGTGTCCGGTCCCGTCTGCCGTTCCCCACGCACGGAGAAGCCCGCGACACCCCCGACGGGTTGTCCGAGCAGGCCGGCGAGGCGGCGGGCGGCCGCCCGTGCGGCGATGCGCCTCGGCTGGGTGACGACCACCCGCCCCCCGAGGGCGACGGCGAGCGCGGGGGGCACGAGTGTCGTCTTGCCGCTGCCCGGCGGTGACTGGAGGACGGCGGTGCCCCCGGACGTCGCGGCCCCGACGAGGTCGGCGAGCCCGGCGGTGACGGGCAGCGCCGGTGGGGCGGCGAGCAGCGCGGAGAGATCGGACAGGGCCACACCCCCAGTCTGCCGCCCGCCGTGCCGACCGGGCGCCTCCGCGCCAGACTGACCGGATGAGAACGGTAGGAGTCGAGGAGGAGCTGCTGCTCGTGCGCAGTGGTTCGGGCCGGGCGATGTCGGTGGCGCCCCAGGTGGTGCGGAGGGCCGAGAGCGCCGCACGGGAGCTGGCCACGGTCGCGGGACGGGGCTCGAGCGTCGGTGGTGAGCTGCAGCGTGAGCAGGTGGAGACGGACACCGTGCCCCACCGCAGCATGGCCGAGCTGGGCGAGGAGCTCGTCGCGTGGCGCGCCCACGCGGAGCACGCGGCCCGCCGCGAGGGCGCGCGGGTCGCGGCGCTGGGGACCTCCCCGCTGCCCGTCGAGCCGCTCCCCGGCGAGACGGAGCGCTACCGCCTCATCATCGACCAGTTCGGTCAGCTCGGCACGGAGCAGCTCGTCTGCGGCTGCCACGTCCACGTGAGCGTGGAGTCCGACGAGGAGGGCGTGGCCGTCCTCGACCGCATCCGCGTCTGGCTGCCCGTCCTGCTCGCGCTGAGCGCCAACTCCCCGTACTGGCAGGGCCGGGACTCCGGCTACGCGAGCTACCGCTCCCAGGTCATGGGCCGCTGGCCCACCGCCGGGCCCGAGGACGTCTTCGGCTCTGCCGAGGCCTACCACCGGTACGTCGCGGACGCCGTGGCCACCGGCGTCGCCGTCGACGAGGGGATGGTCTACCTCGACGCCCGGCTGTCCGCCTCCTACCCCACCGTCGAGATCCGCGTCGCCGACGTGTGCCAGGACCCGCGCGACGCCGTGCTCCACGCCGCGCTGTGCCGCGCGCTCGTCGACACCGCCGCCACCCGCTGGCGCGCCGGGGACCCGGCGCCCGACGTCCCCACCCGGATGCTGCGGCTGGCCACCTGGCAGGCGGGACGCTACGGCACGAGCGGGGAGCTCCTCGACCCGACCACCTCCCTCCCACGCCCCGCGGCCGAGGTCATGGAGGCACTCGTCGCCTTCGTGCGGCCCGCCCTCGAGGCGAACGACGACCTCGCCCTCGTCACCGAGGGCATCGCCCGCCTGCGGAGGGTCGGCACAGGCGCCGACCGTCAGCGGCGGGAGCTGGAGCGCACCGGCGACCTCACCGACGTCGTCGCCGCAGCGGTGCGTGCAACCCACGAGCTGGAAGGAGAGGGACCGTGACCTCACTGTGGCTCGGTGCCGGACCGGAGACGGTCCCCGGCGCCGACCGATTCGCAACCGCGCCGGTCACCGGACGCTACGACGTCGCCGTCGTCGGTGCCGGGCTGACCGGACTGGCGACGGCGGTGCTCCTCGCCCGCGCGGGCCTCGCCGTCGTCGTCCTCGAGGGCCGCTACGTCGGCGCGGGGACCACCGGGCACTCGACCGCCAAGGTGTCCCTCCTCCAGGGCACCCGGCTCTCGGCGATCGCCGCCCAGCACGGGCCCGAGCTCCTGGGCAAGTACGTCGCCGGCAACCGGCTCGGGCAGGAGTGGCTGCTTGCCGAGTGCGCGCGGCACGACGTCCCCGTCCAGCGACGTGCCGCCGTCACCTACGCCGCCGGCCCCCAGCAGCTGCCCGCGGCGGAGGCGGAGCACAGGGCGGCGCTCGCCGCCGGGCTGCCCGTCGAGTGGCGTGACTCCTTCACCCCGCCCTTCCCCGCGCTCGCCGGGACCTGGCTGCCCGATCAGGCCCAGGTCGACCCGATGGACGTGCTCGCGGCCCTCGCGCTCGAGGCGGAGGCCGCCGGCGTCGTCGTGCGGACCGCTGCCCGTGTCACCGACGCGCACGGCAAGGACGGCGCCGTCGTCACGACGCGCGGCACCGTCCACGCCGAGCGCGTCGTCCTCGCCACCGGCATCCCGTTCGCCGACCGCGGCGGCTACTTCGCCCGGCTCGAGCCGCAGCGCTCCTACTCCCTCGCCCTGGCCGTCCCCGAGCCCACCGGCCTGCAGATGTCCATCACCGCCGGCGCCCCCACCCGGTCGGTGCGTACCGTCCCCGCCGAGGACGGCGAGATCGTCGTCGTCGGCGGCGCCTCCCACGTCGTCGGGCGGGCCGACTCCCCGCGGGCGCGGGTGGAGAACCTCCTCACGTGGGCGCGGCGGTGGTTCCCCGGCGCACGGGTCGTCGCCCGCTGGTCCGCCCAGGACTACCACCCGGTCGACGAGCTGCCCTACGTGGGCCCCCTCCTGCCCCGGGACTCCCGGGTCCTCGTCGCCACCGGTTTCGCCAAGTGGGGCATGACGAACGGGGTCGCGGCCGCCCACGTGCTCACGGCCTACCTCACCGGTGACCTGCCCGAGTGGAGCGACGCCTACCGCAGCTGGCGCCGCCGGGAGATGACGGGCCTGGCCGAGGCGGTGCGGCTCAACGCCGGGGTCGCTGCGCAGCTGGCCGGCGGCTACGCCCGCGCGCTGACCAACCCCGAGCCCGGGGGCAGCCCGGCCCCGGAGGAGACCGAGCCGGACCCGACGCAGACGACGACGGACGACACCCCGGCGGAGGGCATGGGCTGCGTGGTCCGTCGGGGCCTGCAGCCCGTCGCCGTCTCGACCGTAGACGGCGTCACCCGCGCCGTCTCCGCGGTCTGTCCCCACCTCGGCGGGGTCGTCCGGTGGAACGACGAGGAGCGGTCGTGGGACTGTCCGCTCCACGGCTCGCGCTTCGCCGCCGACGGCGAGCTCCTCGAGGGTCCGGCCACCCGGGGGCTGCCGGTCCGATGAACGCCCCGCACCAGTCCGCGCACCCGCAGTGGCGGACGCGGGTGGCGCTGCCACGCGACGTCGCCCGCCCGTGGTGGTGGCGCGAGCAGTGGCGGCGCAACCCGCGGCTCGCCCTGGCGTTCCGCGCGGCCCTCGCCGCCGCGCTCGCCTGGGCGCTGGCGGGCGTCGTCCCGGGCGCGCTCGCCGCCGAGTACCCGTACTACGCGCCGTTCGGGGCGGTGATCGCCACGACGTTCACGCTGGCAGGCTCCGTGCGCGACTCCCTCCAGGCGGTCGGTGCCATCGCGGCGGGCGGGCTGGTCGGGATGGGGGTCGACCTCCTGCCCGTCACGGGCGTCATCGCCATCGCGCTCGCCGTCGTGGTCTCCGTCGTGCTCGCCGGATGGCACCGGCTCGGGGCGATGGGTGGCTGGGTGCCGACGGCGGCGCTGTTCTCGCTCATCATCGGCAACCCGGACGGTTCCTACGTGAGCGCGTATGCCGGCCTCACGTTCCTCGGTGCGCTCGTCGGCGTGACCGCCAACGCCGTGTTCCCGCCGCTCCCGCTCGCCCCCGCACAGTCCGTCGTGCGCCGCTTCCGGCAGACGGTGGCCACGGACCTCGGCGAGCTCGCCGACCTCATCGACGAGGAGGAGCTGCCGACGCTCGCCGAGTGGCAGCGCGAGCACGCGTCCTCCCCGCGGGAGCGTGCGCAGATGCACGCGGCGGTGACGGAGGTCGGCGAGGCGGCGCACCGCAACCGCCGCGCCCGCCGGTACAGCGGGTCGATCGACGCGCTCCGGGAGGAGGCGCGGGTGCTCGACCGGCTCGGGCTCGTCGTCACCGACCTCGCCGACCTCATCCTCGGTGACGTGGGAGCCGGCCGTGTCGACCGGTCGGAGGTGCTCGCCGGGGACAGCGGGGCACGCGTCCGTGCGGCCCTGCGGACGATCTCCGCGGCGCTCGAGAACACCACTCCGGCAGGGACGGCCGACCCGCACGTCTCCTCCGACGAGACACCGCTGTCGAGCGCGCACGCCTCCGACGCCGTCCAGGACGCGCGCGACGTCGCGCCCCGCAACGACGACCAGATCCTCTACGACGGCGTGGTGCTCGCCCTCGAACGGGCCGTCGACTCCCTCGCGCGCGTCGAGCGCACCGACTGAGTCGGACGGCCGTCGCGCCGGCCGCCGGCACACGCCATGATGAGGGCAGCCAACCCCGAGTCCCTGGAGCAGCAGCTGTGTCCCAGCCACACGACATCTCGACCACACCGCAGTGGGCGGCCCTCGAGGAGCACGCCTCCGCCACCGCCGGCACCACCCTGCGTGAGCTCTTCGCGGCGGACCCGCAGCGCGGTGAGCGACTGGCCCTGGAGGCCGCGGACCTCTACGTCGACTACTCGAAGAACGGGGTGACCGACGAGACCCTGCGGCTGCTCACCGACCTCGCCCGCGCCGCGGGCGTGCCGGAGCGGGCCGAGGCGATGTTCCGCGGCGAGCACATCAACACGACCGAGGACCGGGCCGTGCTCCACACGGCCCTGCGGGCGCCGCGGGACACCGAGCTCGTGGTCGACGGCCAGGACGTCGTCGCGGACGTCCACGACGTCCTCGACCGGATGGCCGCCTTCAGCGAGCAGGTGCGCAGCGGGCGGTGGCGTGGCCACACCGGCAAGGGCATCACCCGCGTCGTCAACATCGGGATCGGCGGCTCCGACCTCGGCCCGAAGATGGCGACGATCGCCCTTGCGCCCTACGCGGACCGGTCCATCACCTGCGAGTTCGTCTCCAACGTCGACGGCGACGACATCGCCCCTGTCCTCGCGGGGGCGGACCCGGAGGAGACGCTGTTCGTCGTCGCCTCCAAGACCTTCACGACGATCGAGACGATCACCAACGCGACGACCGCGCGGGAGTGGCTGGTCGCCGCCCTCGGTGACCGCTCCGCCGTCGCCAAGCACTTCGTCGCGGTCTCGACGAACGCCGAGAAGGTCGCGGAGTTCGGGATCGACACCGAGAACATGTTCGGGTTCTGGGACTGGGTGGGCGGGCGGTACTCGATGACCTCCGCCGTCGGGCTCTCGCTCATGGTGTCCATCGGCCCCGACCACTACCGCGACATGCTCGCCGGCTTCCACGCGATGGACAGCCACTTCCGCACCGCGCCGCTCGAGCGCAACCTGCCCGTGCTCCTCGCCCTCATCGGGGTGTGGCACCGCAACTTCCGCGGCAGCGCGACCCACGCGGTGCTCCCCTACAGCGAGTACCTGTCCCGCTTCCCGGCCTACCTCCAGCAGCTCGACATGGAGTCCAACGGCAAGTCCGTCACCCTCGACGGCGCACCGGTGAGCGTGCAGACCGGACCGGTCGTGTGGGGCGAGCCCGGCACCAACGGCCAGCACGCCTTCTACCAGCTCATCCACCAGGGCACCCAGACCGTGCCGGCGGACCTCATCGGCTTCGTCCACCCCGCCGACGACGTCCCCGGCCACCACGACCAGCTCACCGCCAACCTCCTCGCGCAGGCCGAGGCGCTGGCCTTCGGCAAGACGGGAGACGAGGTGCGGGCGGAGGGCGCCGCCGAGGAGCTCGTCGCGCACAAGACCTTCGCCGGGAACTCCCCCACGACGCTCGTCCTGGCCCCGCGGCTCACGCCCTCCGTGCTCGGCCAGCTCGTCGCGCTCTACGAGCACAAGGTCTTCGTCCAGGGAGTCGTGTGGGGCATCAACTCCTTCGACCAGTGGGGCGTGGAGCTCGGCAAGGTGCTCGCCAGGGCCATCGGGCCCGAGCTCAGCGCCGACGAGGAGCCCGAGCTCGGCCACGACTCCTCGACCAACGCCCTCATCCGCCGCTACCGCCGGGCGCGGCGCGCCTGACCAGCGCCCGGGGGGGCGCCGGGGAGACGGCTCAGCCGAGCTGCTCGCGCACCCAGGCGATGTCGGCGCGGTGCTCCTCGGGGCCGCCCGGGGTCTCGACGACCACCGGGGCGCCGGCCTCGCGCAGCAGGGCGGCGAGGTCCTCCAGCGGGAGGCTGCCCTCGCCGAGGTTGGCGTGCCGGTCGGCACCGGAGTCGAAGGCGTCGCGGCTGTCGTTGGCGTGGACGAGGTCGATGCGGCCGGTGACCGCTCGCACCCGCTCGACGAGGCCGGCCAGCTCCTCGCCCCCGGCGTAGGCGTGGCAGGTGTCGAGGCAGAGGCCGACGTCGGCCCCGCCGTCGGCCTCCGTCACCGCGGCCCAGAGCCGCTCGAGCCGCTCCACCCCGCGTGCCATGGCCCGGGTGCCGCCGGCGGTGTTCTCGATGAGCACCGGCACCTTGGCGTCGAGCTGCTCGATGCACTTGCGCCAGTTGTCGAAGCCGACGGCGGGGTCGTCGGCGGCCAGGACGTGCCCGCCGTGGACGATGATCCCCGCGGCCCCGATCTCGGCCGCGGCGTCGACCTGCTTCTGCAGGAGCTTGCGGCTGGGGATGCGGATGCGGTTGTTCGTCGTGGCGACGTTGAGGACGTACGGGGCGTGGACGTAAAGGGCGACGCCCGCCTCGGCCGCCGCCGCCCGCAGGGCCTCGGCGCCCCCGGCGTAGCGGACCTCCGGCCCCTTCCAGCCCTGGGGGTCCCCGAGGAAGAACTGCACCGCGTCCGCGCCGCGGGCCTGCGCCTCGGCGATCGGGTCGGTCTGGTCGACATGTGCTCCGACGACTGCCATGACACCGACCCTAGCCGGTGGCACCGACACGTCAGCGCCCGAGGACGGCGTGCGCGACCGTGAAGTGGACGAGCAGGCCGGTCGCCACCGCGGGGTCCACGCCCTCCGGCCCGCCGCGGAGCAGCGGCTCCACCCTCACCGCGCTGCCCGGCGGTGATCCGTACAGTGGGAGCCCCCGCGCCCCGACCGAGACGAGGACACCGATGCCCCCGACGGACGCCGCCGTGCTCCACGGATTCCGCCTGCGCAACGCCGAGCGGAACCTCGGCGTCTACGGTGTCCACCTCCACCGGGAGGGGCACGAGCCGGTCGAGCACCGCTTCCGGAACGACGACACCGTCGAGGTCTACTCGGCGTCCAAGACCGTCGTCGCCGTCGCCGTCGGGATCGCGCAGGCGGAGGGCCTGCTCGGGCTCGACGACGCCGTCGTCGAGTTCTTTCCCGGGGTCTTACACGCCGACGGCGTCGAGGCCATGACGGTGCGCCACCTGCTCCAGATGACGAGCGGCACCACCTGCTCCTGGCACACGCCGGTCCGCGGCGAGGAGCCCGACCTCCTCGGCGCGTTCCTCGCCGCCGAGCTCGCCGCGCCGCCCGGGGACCGGTTCATGTACACCAACGCGTGCAGCTACGCGCTGAGCCGGATCGTGCACGCCGTGAGCGGGCAGGACCTCCGGGACTACCTCGTGCCCCGACTCTTCGACCCGCTCGGGATCGGCAACCCGCAGTGGTTGCGCTCCCCCCAGGGCTACAGCCTCGGGGCGGTCGGCCTGCAGCTGCGCACGAGCGAGCTGGCGCGCCTCGGCCGGCTGCTCCTCCAGGAGGGCCGCTGGGGCGAGGACCAGCTCGTCCCCGCGGACTTCGTCGCCGCGATGCACACCGACGTCGTCGAGACCGCGGGCTTCCCCGACCCGGAGTCCATGGCCGGCTACGGATACCAGGTGTGGCGCTGCACGGTCGACGGCGCCTGGCGGGCCGACGGGAAGTACGGCCAGTTCTCCGTGGTGCTGCCCCGTCAGCGGGCGGTCGTCACCGTCACCGCCCACCACGAGGGTGCGGCCAACGACATCCTCCGCGCGGTGTGGGACGAGGTGCTTCCCCAGCTGGCCACGCACTGAGCTGCCGGCGCGCCGGCACAATCCCGGCGCGTCGGGGAGGGCCGATACTGAGGTCGTCACCTGCCGATCACCAGAGAGACACCGTGGACGACGCCGCACCCCCCTCCCCTGCCCGCCCGCGAGTTCCCACCGCCTGGGTCATCGGGCTCGCCGCTGCCGTCCTGGTCGGCGCGCTCGCGGGTGACGCTGCCCTCCCGCTCGTCCTCGGCGGTCTCTACCTCGTGGTCACCGCCGGCTGGGCCCTGTCGCGCCGCCGCCGTCGCACCGGACCGATCGGCCGCAAGGGGCTGGGCGCCGCCGTCGGGGTGGGGGTCGTCCTCCTCCTCACCGGCGGAGCTGTCGCGGGGCCGGCCGACCACGTGTCACCTCCGCGCGCGACCACCGCGCCCGCAACCTCCACGCCGGCCCCGGACCGGGCGGCCACCCCGCCACCGACCGCCACCGCGGCGCCGCCGGCGAGCGCGGACGACGAGCAGGGCGCGCCCGGCGCCGCCCTCACCGCGGCCCGCGAGCTCGAGGTCAAGGGCCGCGCCCCGCGCAAGGGCTACGACCGCGACCTCTTCGGCAGGGGCTGGGTGGACACCGACCACAACGGCTGCGACACCCGCAACGACATCCTCGCCCGTGACCTCACCGGGCTGACCTTCCGGCCCGGCACCCGGGACTGCGTCGTCACGTCCGGGACGCTGGCCGACCCCTTCAGCGGGGAGACGATCGCCTTCGCCCGCGGCAACGACACGAGCACCGCGGTCCAGATCGACCACGTCGTCGCGCTGTCGGACGCCTGGCAGAAGGGGGCGCAGCAGTGGGACACCGACACCCGGGTGCGCTTCGCCAACGACCCCCTCAACCTCCTCGCCGTCGCCGGCCCGCTCAACGGGCAGAAGGGGGACGGTGACACCGCCACCTGGCTGCCCCCGAACCGCTCGTCCCGCTGCGCGTACGTCGCACGGCAGGTGGGCGTCAAGCACTCCTACGGCCTGTGGGTGACGCGGGCCGAGCAGGACGCCATGGTGCGGGTGCTCGGCGACTGCCCCGACCAGCCGCTGCCGGCGGGCGCGGGGCCACGCGAGGTCCGCACCGCACCCACGCGCACCCAGGACGGCGCGCCGGCCAGGGACGCCCCCTACGCGAGCTGCGCGGAGGCGCGGGCCGCCGGCGCCGCACCGGTCCGCGCCGGTGACTCCGGCTACGCCCGCCACCTGGACGGCGACGGGGACGGCGTGGGCTGCGAGTGAGCGAGCGAGCACCCCTCCCGCCGCCCGAAACCCCCGGGTAACGTCCCGCACTCCTCGGCGAAACACGTGCTGCCTACCGTCGCAGTCGACTGCGGCGCGGACGCGCCGCCGACGTCGACCCGGAAGGCAGGACCCATGCCCCCCAGACCCCGCCCACGTCGAGCAGTGCTCGCCGCGCCCCTGTGCGCCGGCGTGCTCGTGCTCGGCGCCGCACCCGCCCTCGCGGCACCGGACACCACGGGCCTGAGCCTCGCCGTGCCGGCCACCGCGGCCGTCGGGGACACGATCACCGCCAGCCTCGAGCTCGGTGACGCCGCGGACGTCTACGCCTACGCCCTCACCGTCGAGGTCGACCCCGAGGTCCTCGCCGTCGTGCCTGACAGCGCCACCGGCCCGGCGGGCGGCTTCGACAGCACCGAGCTCGCCGAGCCGGGCGCCACCGTCGTCCACAGCCGCCTCGGGAGCTCCCCCGCCCTGGCGGGTGACCTCGCCGCGGGGGTGCAGCTCGACGTCGTCGGCCCCGGCACGACGACTGTCGCCGTGTCCGTCGAGCTCGTCGGCGCCGACGGGACGACGACGACCCTGCCCGCCGCCGTGAGCGCGGACATCACCGTCGACGCGCCCGAGCCCACCCCGACCGACCCCGAGCCCACCGAGCCGGAGCCCACGGCCACCGAGCCGGAGCCCACGCCCACCGACGCGGACGACGACGGAGCGTCCGACGACGACACCCCGGCCCCCGCCCCGCCCGCTGCCTCGGGCGGCGGCTCCCTCCCCTCGACCGGCCTCGACGCCTCCCTCCTCGTCCTGGCCGCGGCCGCGCTGACCGCCCTCGGTGGCACCGCGGTCCTCGTCCGTCGCCGGACGGGAGGTGCGCTGTGAGCACGCGCCGCCGCGCCCTCGCCGCCGTCCCCGCCGCCGGCGCGCTCGTCCTCACGGGCGCCGCCGTCCAGGCGCAGCCGCTCGAGGCCCACACGCTCGTCCTGCCGCCCTTCCACGCCGAGCTCGACCTCACCGGTGACGGTCAGGTGACCGCGGCGGACCTCGACCTCGTCGCCGACCACCTCGGCTCCCCCGCCGACGTCGCCGAGTGGGGTGCCCGGGCGGACACCGACGGCGACGGCGCCCTCACCGTCGCCGACCTCGCTGCCGTCTCCCAGCGGATGGTCTACGACGACGGCCCCTTCGAGCTCGTCGAGGCCTCGGTCCTCGACATGCAGGCCGCGATGAACGCCGGCGTGACGACGTCCGTCGCTCTCACCGAGGAGTACCTCGAGCGGATCGCGGCGTACGACCGCACCCTCGTCGACCCCGACGGGCGGCCGCTCAACTCGGTCATCGCGACGAGCGAGGCTGCCCTGTCCGCCGCGGCCGCCGCGGACGAGCGGCGCGCGTCGGGCGGCATGACGAGCCTGCTCCTCGGTGTGCCGGTGGCCGTCAAGGACAACGTCAACACCCGCGACATGCCGACCACCGGGGGCTGCGGCTGCTGGGAGGACAACCTCACCGGCACCGACGCCTTCATGGTCGAGGGGCTGCGCGACGAGGGCGCCGTCGTCCTCGCCAAGACGAGCCTGGACGAGTTCGCCTTCGGCTTCGTCTCGGAGTTCTCCGCGGGCGTCGCTCCCGGTGAGACGCTCCTCGCCGCGAGCCCGCACAGCACGAGCCGCACCGCCGGTGGGTCCAGCGGCGGCACGGGCGCGGCGATCAGCGCCAACCTCGCCGGGATCGGGTTCGGCACGGACACCGGCGGCTCGATCCGGGTGCCGGCGTCCTACAACCAGCTCGTCGGGATCCGCCCGACCGTCGGCCTCGTCAGCCGCGACGGCATCATCCCCCTCGCGCTGAGCCAGGACACCGCGGGCCCGATCACCCGCAGCGTCACCGACGCCGCCCTCGCGCTGGACGCCGTCGTCGGCGTCGACCCGGCGGACCCGGTCACCGGTGAGCAGGCCGGCAAGGTGCCTGCCTCCTTCGCCTCGTCGCTGGACGCCGAAGCACTCGACGGCGCACGGATCGGCTACCTGCCGTCCATGGTCGGCACCAACCCGACGACCGCCCGCCTCTTCGCGCAGGCCGTCGCCACCCTCGAGGACCGGGGCGCGACCGTCGTCGAGCTCGCGGCGCCCGCTGAGCTCCCCGCCGTCCTCGGGGAGCCGAGCGGCAGCACGAACGAGTTCCGCCACGACCTCGAGGGCTACGTCGCCAACCACCTCGCGCCGCAGGTGACGGCGCGCTCCATCGACGACATCCTCGCCACCGGCCACTACGTCACCTCCCGCCAGCGCAGCTACGAGCAGCGGGCCGCGGTGAGCGAGGAGACCTACGAGGCGTGGGCCGGACCCGAGGGCAGTCACACGCAGGCACTGGCGCAGGGGCAGGCGCTCGTCACCGGGCTCCTTGAGGAGCACGCGCTCGACGCGCTCGTCTACCCCACCGGTACGCCCTACGGGACCCAGGGACAGAACCTGCGGCTGAGCCCCAACACCGGGATGCCCGCGGTCAGCGTGCCGATGGGGCAGGCCACCGAGGCGGACGGCACGGTGCCCGGCGCCGGCGTCAACCTCGAGCTCCTCGGGCGGGACTACGCCGAGGGCACGCTCCTCGGTCTCGCCTACGCCTTCGAGCAGGCGACGCAGGCGCGCACCTCGCCCGCGCTCTACGGCCCGCTCGGCTAGCGGGCCGCTGCGCGCCGCCGGGGCATCGCCACCCGGTCCAGGTCGAGCGCGAGGACGACGGCGGCCCGTCCCGCCGTCACCCTCGCCTGCTCCCGCAGCGGCTCGAGGTCCGGGTACCGGGAGGAGAAGTGGGTGAGCACGAGGGTGCCCGCTCCCCCGGTGGCGGCGAGCGCACCCGCCTGCCCCGCGGTGAGGTGGCGGTACTCGTGGGCGAGCGCGGCGTCCTCGTCGGCGAAGGTGCACTCGGCGACGAGGAGGTCGGCGCCGTCGGCGAGCTCCTCGGCGCCCGTGCACGGGGCGGTGTCCATGACGAGGGCGAAGCGCTGGCCGCGGCGCGGCACGCTCACGTCCTCGAGCGCCACGCCGCCCAGCCGGCCCGCGCGCTGGAGGCGGCCGACGTCGGGGCCGCTGAGGCCGGCGGCGGCGAGCCGCTCGGGCAGGAGGGTGCGCGAATCCGGCTCGACGAGCCGGTAGCCGTAGGTCTCCACCCGGTGGTGCAGCGGCCGGACCTCCAGGCCCGGGGCCACCTCCCCGGCGGCCCCGTGCGGCCGGAGCCGCAGGTCCAGCCCCGGCGTCGCGACGGACACGAGCGCGCGGACCACCTCCTCCCCGCTCGCCGGGTAGTGGAGGTGGACGGGGTGGGTGACGCCGTCGAGCACCATCCGCGACAGCACGCCGGGCAGGCCGTAGCAGTGGTCGCCGTGGACGTGCGTGAGGCAGATGTGGTGGACCTGCGTGGCCGACACCCCGGCGTGGGTCATCTGCCGCTGCGTGCCCTCCCCGGGGTCGAAGAGGTAACCCCGCCCGTCCCACAGGAGCAGGTAGCCGTTGTGGTTGCGGGCGCGCGTGGGCACCTGGGAGGCGGTGCCGAGGACGACGAGCTCACGCACGGACGGGCGCCGGCTGGTGGGAGGTCATGTCGGTGGATCGTAGTCGCGGCCCGGGTCACCGGGGCGACCCGCCCCACCCCGCCCCCACCGTCGGCTACGGGCGGCGGGCGACGGCGAGGAACACCGGGTGGGCGACGCCGTCGCGCTCCACCGCCCCGCAGTCGCGGACGCCGACGTCGACGAGGCCGGCCCGCTCCAGACGTGCGGCCAGCTCGGCCCGGTCGAAACCGTCGTGGGTGTCGACGTCGTGCCGGTGGAAGGTGCCGCCCTCGGTGCGGTCGAGGTCCGCCACGCACAGGTGGCCACCGGGCGCCAGCAGCCTGCTCAGCCCCGCGAGCACCCGGTCCAGCTCCCGCACGTGGTGCAGGACGAGCGAGGCGACTGCCAGGTCGAAGCGCGCGGAGGGGACGTCGTCGGTCTCGAGGTCGAGGTCCCAGACCCGCCCGCCGGGGAAGCGC
This sequence comes from Georgenia satyanarayanai, assembly GCF_009193135.1. Taxonomy (GTDB): domain Bacteria; phylum Actinomycetota; class Actinomycetes; order Actinomycetales; family Actinomycetaceae; genus Oceanitalea; species Oceanitalea satyanarayanai. The sequence continues at coordinate 67,950 of NZ_VUKC01000003.1, read as the reverse complement.
CCCGAGGCGACCTTCTCCACGAGCACGGCGCGCATGCCGGCGGAGCTGTCCGCGAGCGTCGCCGCACCGACCCGCCTGCCGAGCGCCTCGGAGACGAGCCCGGTCCCGGCGCCGTACTCGAGCAGCCGCAGGCCCGGGTCGAGCGGGACCGCGGCCGCGACGGCCTCGGCGACCTCCCGGGCGCGCGCCACCTTGGCCGGGTCGCTGTCCCAGCCGGCCGCCCTGTCGTCGAAGCTGCCCATGCGGCCAGCCTGGCACGGGCGCGGCCCGAGACACGTCACCGCTCAGCAGCGTGCCGCCGGTAGCCTCGGGACGCGCCCTGCCGGACCACCGGCCCCCGACCGACCAAGGAGCACCCGCGTGACCGCGACCGCCGACCTGCAGGACTTCATCACCGGCCTGCCGAAGGCAGAGCTGCACCTGCACATCGAGGGCACCCTGGAGCCCGAGCTGAAGTTCGCCCTCGCCCAGCGCAACGGGATCGAGCTCGAGCACTCCTCCGCCGAGGAGGTCCGCGCCTCCTACGACTTCGACTCCCTGTCCTCCTTCCTCACGGTCTACTACGACTCGATGCGGGTGCTCGTCACCGCCGACGACTTCTACGACCTCGCGACGGCCTACCTCGCCAAGGCGGCGAGCCAGAACGTGCGCTACGCCGAGATCTTCTTCGACCCCCAGGCCCACACCTCCCGCGGCGTGCCCTTCGCGACGGTCATCGGTGGCCTGCGCCGGGCGCTGGTCGACGCGCGCCGCGACCTCGGCATCCACGGCGAGCTCATCCTGTGCTTCCTGCGCGACTTCACGGCCGAGCACGCGATGAGCACCCTCATGGAGTCCCTCCCCTACCGCGACTGGATCCTCGGCGTGGGCCTGGACTCCGACGAGCGCGGCAACCCGCCGGCGAAGTTCGCCGCCGTCTTCGCCCGCGCCCGTCAGGAGGGCTACCTCCTGACGATGCACTGCGACATCGACCAGGACGGCACCCACGAGCACATCCGCCAGGTCGTCGAGGACATCCGGGTGGACCGCATCGACCACGGCTCCAACGCCTTCGAGCGCCCCGAGCTCGTCGCGGCGATCAAGGAGCGCGGCCTCGGCCTCACCTGCTGCCCGATCTCCAACGGCTGGGTGGTCGACGGCGTCAAGGAGACCGAGATCGTCGGCCTCCTCGAGCAGGGCGTCAAGGTCACCCTCAACTCCGACGACCCCGCCTACTTCGGCGGCTACGTGGCGGAGAACTACGTGCGCCTGGCCGAGGTCGCGGGCCTGAGCCGCGACCAGCTCGTCCGGCTCGCCCGCAACTCCTTCGACATCGCCTGGCTCAGTGGCCGGGAGCGCGAGGAGTACCTCGCCGAGCTCGAGGCCTACGCCGCCGGCGCCTGACCGAACGGGCCACCACCGCCGAGGACCCGGGCGCTGAAGCGCTCGGCGATCCGGCGGTGGGTGGCGCCGTCGGGGTGCAGCTCGTCCGGCAGCGGCAGCTCGGCGTGGTCGCCGACCCCGTAGAGCTCGCGCCCGTCGAGGTAGAACAGGTGCGCGTCCGTGGCGGCCCGCTGCGCGACGACGGCGGCGAGCTCCTCGCGCACGACGGTGAGGGTGAGCTTCCCCGCCGCCACCTCGGCCGGGTCCCCGGTGGCGCGGAAGGCCGTCCGCCCAGCAGCCAGGGCGTCCAGGTCGAAGGCGCCCGGGCCGGGGGTGTCCTCGTGGATCGGGGTGTGGAGCGGGGACACGACGAGCAGCGGCGTCGTCGGGTGCCCCTCGCGCAGGGTGTCGAGGAACCCGTGGACGGCCGGGCCGAAGACGCGGCGGCGCATGACGTCGCCGCCGACGACGTTGATCCCGATCTTCACACTGAGCAGGTCCGCCGGTGCGTCCCGCATCGTGCGCGCGACGAAGGGGTCGAGCAGCGCGCTGCCGCTGAGGCCGAGGTTGAGGAGGTCCAGCCCGCCGCCGAGGGCGACCAGTGCCGGCCAGGGGCCGGTGGGGTGCTCGGCGTTGGAGCCGTGGCTGATCGAGCTGCCGTGGTGCACCCAGCGCCGTCGGGCGGTACCAGCCGGCGCCTCGACCGGGGCGTCGGTGCGGAGGGCGACGAGCTCGAGCGCCTCGTTGTGCGGCAGCCACAGCTCGAGGTCCTTGACGCCTGCCGGGAGCCCGGCGAAGCGGACGGTGCCCACCTCGCCCGGCTCGTGCTCGGCCGCCCCGGTGGCCATGTCGATGGTGACGGTCGTGGCGGTGGGAGCGACGGCCTGGGCCACGAGGATCCCGTCGACGAGGAGGTCGAAGACCCCCTCGGGGCGCGGCGGTGCCCCGCGGAAGCCGTAGCGCGTGGGCAGCACGTCGAGCTCGACGACGGTGGCCGCGGTCCGCAGCGCGAACCGGGCGCCCGCGGGCTGGCCCTCGGCGAGGTGGAGCTGGGGGTCGGTGCACTGGGCGCGCGCCCACGCCGGGAGCCGGTGCGGCACGACGCCGTGGGCGCCCCGTTCGAGCGCGAGGACGCCACGCAGGACGTCGGTCGTGATCGGGGTCCTCGTCCAGCTCTCGCCCACGTGGGGTCCCCCGCGCCGCGGCGGCTCAGTCCCGGCGGCCGCGCACGAGCCGGCGGGCGCCCGCGACAGCGGCGGCACCCGCGAGCACCCAGGGCCCGGCGACGAGGATCGGGTCGATCCACTGGTGCTTGACGTCGGCGCGGCTGCTCCCGCGGCGCGCGGCGAGGCCGTCGTGCGTGAGCTCGGCGCGCACGCCGGTCTCGGTGACCGGGTTGTCGGGGCGCGCGCTCGCGAACGAGCGGAGGTGGCTCTCGACCGCGTCGACCCGGTCCGCGGCGATGAGGAGCAGCCAGTGCGCGGCGCGCGCCTCGCTGAAGCGCTCGTAGGAGTAGCGGCGGATGGCGCCGGACAGCCCGTGCAGCGGCGCGACCGTGCCGAAGACGGGGGTGAGCCTCATGTGCTCGATGGACCGCTCACGGGGGGAGGTCTCCTCCTGCTGCTCGGGCAGGTCCCAGTGCGCGCCGGTGGGCTCCGCGCGCTCCTTGGGGTAGGAGGGCCGGTCGGCGGGGTCGAGGTCGACGCCCCACCCGGGGATCCGGGCGCGGAGCTCCGCGGCCGAGGGCACAGGGGGTCCGGCGGAGGTGTAGACGGGGATGCGCTCGCTCATGCCAGTGTCCTTCCTAGTTCGCGCCGGGCACGATCAGGGGCTTGATGCAGCCGTCGAGCTTCGCCGAGAAGATGTGGTACCCCTCGGCGATGTGCTCCAGCGGGATGCGGTGGGTGACGATCTCGCTCGGCTTGAGGTGCCCGTTCCTGACGTGCTCGAACAGGCGTGGCCACTGCCGCTTGACCGGGGCCTGGTTCATCCGCAGCGTCAGGCCCTTGTTGAGGGCGTCGCCGAACTTGACGGCGCTGAAGATCGGTCCGTAGGCGCCCATGACGGAGATCGTGCCGCCCTTGCGGACGCCGTCGATGGCCCAGTTGAGCGCGACCGGTGAGCCGCCCTGGAGCTTGAGCTTGGCCGCCGTCACGTGCTGGAGGAAGTTGCCGTCCGCCTCCGCACCCACGGCGTCGATGGCGACGTCCACGCCCAGCCCGTCGGTGGTGCGCTTGAGGTGGACGACGACGTCGTCGAGCTCGGCGAAGTTCACCGTCTCCGCGTGGGCGAAGGTGCGGGCCTTCTCCAGCCGGTACTCGAGGTGGTCGATGACGATGACCCGGGCGGCGCCCATGAACCACGCCGTCTTGGCGGCGATGAGGCCGACGGGGCCGGCGCCGAAGACCGCGACGGTGTCCCCCTCGCGGATCTCCCCGAGCTGGGCGCCGAAGTAGCCGGTGGCGACGGCGTCGGTGAGGAGGAGGGCGTCCTCGTCGTCCATCCAGTCCGGGATGATCGTCGGCCCGACGTCCGCGAAGGGTACCCGGACGTACTCGGCCTGCCCGCCGTCGTACCCGCCGGTCGTGTGGGAGTAGCCGTAGATGCCGCCGACCGCGGTGGCGTTGGGGTTGACGTTGTGGCAGTTGGAGAGCAGCCCGCGGGAGCAGAAGTAGCACGAGCCGCAGGAGATGTTGAAGGGCACCATGACCCGGTCGCCCGGCGTGAGGCTCTGCACCGAGGACCCGACCTCGTGGACGACGCCGATGAACTCGTGGCCGAAGGTCATCCCGACCCGAGTGTCCGGCATCATCCCGTGGTACAGGTGCAGGTCGGAGCCGCAGATGGCGGCGAGCTCGACCCGGACGATCGCGTCGTTGGGGTGCTCGATCCGCGGGATGTCCTTCTCCTCGACGCGGATCTTGTACGGACCGCGGTAGACCATCGCACGCATGGTGTCTCCTCACTGCCGTTGGCCAGCCAGGGTGACACGGGTCACCTCCGCCCGCCCGTCGAAGGTTCGGGCCCTACCGCGCCGCGTGCACGCTCCGACCGCGGGGCCGGGCGCGGCGGTACCACCCGGCGAGGAGCATGACGGCGAGGAGCACCTCGGCGCCGTCGCCCCCGTAGTACATGAGCTGGGCGGCCGCCTCGGCGTGCACCGTGCCGTGGTGGTGGCTCTCCGCGGCACGGGCGTAGAGGGTCTTGGCGAGGGAGGCGTGCGCGCCGGCGGCGACGACGAGCACGCCCAGCCGCAGCGGTAGGCGCGGCCGGTGCGGAGCGGGGTCCGGCCCGGCGATCGCCCAGGTGTACAGCCACCCGGCGAGGACGAAGTGGAGGAGCACGACGGCGGTGAGGGCCGAGCTCCGTGCCGCGTGCTCGTGCAGCGGGGTGAGGTAGAGGAGGGCCGTCGCACCGACGGTGAGGAGCCCGGCGACGACCGGGTGGCTGAGCACGCGGACCGGACGGCTGCGGAGCACGGTGGACAGCCGCCGCGCCGCCGTCGTCGGCAGCGACCCGAGCGCGAGGCGGACGGGCGCAGCGGCCACCAGCCCGAGCGGGGCGTACATGCCCAGGAGCAGGTGCTGGGCCATGTGGGCGCGGTGGTCGGTGCCTGCGGCCTGCGCCAGTGGCGGGAGCAGCGCGACGGCGACGGTCACGGCGCCGGCTACCCAGGCGGCGGTGCGCCACACCGGCCACCGCGGCAGGCCGGACGGTCGCCGGGCGAGGAGCAGGAGGTAGCCGCCGAGCAGCGCCGCGGCGGCCAGCGCGCTCGGCAGCCACGGGGTCATGTGCGCGTGGCGCGCACGAGGAGCAGCACCCCGGCCAGCACGAGGAGCACCGCGGAGGCGAGCCAGGCGGCGTCGTAGGGCAGGAGCTCGACGTCGTAGCGCACCTGGTGCAGTCGCAGCACCTTGTGGACGACGACGCCGTCGAAGAGCTGGAAGCCCCCTGCCCCGAGGAGCGCGCCCGCCGCGACCGCACCGCGGTGCAGCCCGCCGCGGCGGGCGAGGTCGGCGACGAGGAAGATCCCCGCGACGAGCACGACGAGCTCGGCGGCGTGGAGCAGGCCGTCGGCCAGGAGCCCCACTTGCGGGGTGGAGCGGTCGTAGAAGTGGTGCCAGCCGAGGATCTGGTGGAAGACGATCTCGTCGACGGCGGCCATGACGCCCACACCGATGAGCGCGGCCACCCAGGTCGAGCGGCGCCGGTCCCGTGCGTCCATCCCCGCTCACCTCCCCCGTGTCTCGCCCCGAGCCTGCCACGGCGGCCCGCGTGAAGCAGTGCGAACGGCTCAGCGCCGCTCGAGGCGGACGAGCACCTCCGCGTGCGGGGTCTGGGGGAACATGTCGAGCACCTGGCCCTGCACCGGCACGAGCGAGGGCATGGCGGCGAGGTCACGGGCGAGGGAGGTCACGTTGCAGCTCGAGTAGAGCACGTGGCGTACCCCGGAGCTCTCGAGCCAGCCGGCGAGGGCGGCACCGATCCCGCGCCGGGGAGGGTTGACGACGACGAGCTCGGGCGCCCGCGCGGCGGACAACGCGAACGTGGTCGCGTCCCCGGCGAGGAAGCGGACCGACTCGAGCCCGGCGTCGAGCCGGCTGCGCTCGGCGGCTGCGACGGCCGCCTCGCTCGTCTCGATGCCGACGACGTCCCGCCCGGGGGCTGCGCAGTGCAGGGCGAAGCCGCCCACCCCGCAGTACAGGTCCCACACCGAGGAGGGCGCGACCTCCGCCACCCAGCGGCTCGCCTGCGCGTAGAGGGCGGCCGCGACGGCGGTGTTGGTCTGGAAGAAGCCCTGCGGGCGCAGGTGGAGGTGGACGCCTCCCAGCCGCATCTCGAGGGTCTGCTGGTCGGTGAGGACGATCTCCTCCTCCCCCTCGACCACGGCCTTGTGCTCGGGCAGGAGGTTGACCGAGGCGACGGCGAGCCGCGGCAGCGCCTCCCGCAGCCTCGGCAGGTGCTTGCGCACCCGGGGCAGCGCCTCGGAGGAGCGCAGGACGAAGCGCACCATGAGCTCGCCGGCGGGCGACTCGGTGACGACGAGGTTCTTCAGCTCCCCGCGCCGGGTGGGCACGTCGTAGGGGATGAGCCCCGCCGTCGTGATGAACCGGGTGAGCGGCTCGAAGGCGGCGCGGATGCCCGGGGCGATGATCCCGCAGGCGCGCAGGTCGGTGCCCCGGCCCTCGGCGTCGAGGATCCCGAGCGTCGGGGCGGTGGGACTGCCCCCGACCACCATCTTCGCCTTGTTGCGGTAGCCGTCCTCGGCGCTGGGGAACGGCTCGAGCCAGGTGAGGTCCCGGTGCGCGGCGAGCAGCGTGCGGACGTGCTCCTGCTTGCCGGCGAGCTGCTCGGCGTAGGGGCGCCCCATGAGGGTGCACGAGCCGCAGCGGGCGGCGTCGAAGTAGGAGCACTGCATGGCCGCTCCAGCCTACGGGCTGCGGTCGCCCGACGGCGGTAGAGATCCGTCACCCGCTCCCCACCCGGTCGCGTCGCACGTGTCGATCCTGCGTCGCACCTCCCGGGGACGAGCCCGAGGTGCGACGCCTCGCTGACGCGGCGGGGCGCCTACCGGCCGAGGCGGGGGATGCCGCGCGCGGCGTCGAGCTCGTCGCGGCTGGGCGCGAGGCCGTCGGAGCCCCCGGCGAGCTGGGCGGCGACAGCGGCGTTCTCGACGAGCTCGTGGAGCGTGCCCCACACCGCGGTGCGCAGGTCCGGCCGGTTGGCGACGCCGAGGAGCCCGGCCTTCCACAGCGCGTCGATGACACCGGCGGCGAAGGCGTCCCCCGCGTCCGCGCCCCGGCCGTGGACCGTGGCCGTGAGGCCCACGGCGTTGACCGCCCACGCGCCGTCGCCGACGGCGGAGACGACGACGATGCCGGGGCCGGCCGCCACCCACCGGCGCAGGACGTTCTCGCGTGCCTCGCCCGGGTAGAGCAGCTCGAGGTCGCCGGTGGTGGCGATGACGACGTCGGCGCGGGCGACCATCGACTCGACGCGGGACCGCACCTCCTCGCGCCGACCGGGCAGCTCGCCGCGCAGACCCGGCTCGTAGACGATCGTCGCGCCGGGGCGGTAGGCGCTCACCGTCCGCGTCACGGTCTGCGCGGTGGGCTCGCGCAGCGCGCTGGCGGAGCCGACGTGGACGACGAGCGGGTGGTGGAGCGGCCCGGAGGGGCGCCGGCGCCGCAGGCCCGTGCCGTCCGCGGGGATGCGCTCGACCGGCCGGCCCAGTCGCTCGAGCCCCTCGGCGACGCGCGCGCCGGCGGCCTCGCGGCTGGCGACGTCGTCGACGACGACGACGGCGGGCGAGTCGAGCACGCGGCGGTCGGTGAGGGTGGGGGTGGGCGCCCAGGCGAAGGTCGTCGGCGGCTTGCGGCCGTCACCGAGCGTGGGGTCGTCGCTGCTCCGGCGCAGCGGGGTCCCCTGGTCCGGGGCCTTGCGCGAGGGGACCGAGGTCCGCGCCGAGCGCTCCTGCTCGTCGGTGTCGATGGTCGTCGCGGCGTCGCTCATGCGTCGTCCTACCCCCCGTGTGCTGACGGTGCTTCTGCACACAACCTACGTCCGCGCGACGTTCCCGCAAGGCGGTATGGCGTCCCGGAAGACCAGCCGGTCCCCGGGGCGTGCCTGCGCCAGGACGTCGCGGTCGGCCTCCCGGACGACGGCGAGGACGGGGTAGCCGCCGGTGACCGGGTGGTCGGCGAGGAAGACGACGGGGCGCCCGTCCGACGGGAGCTGGACGGCCCCGGCGACCGTGCCCTCGCTCGGCAGCTCGGAGTCGTCGGCGCGCTGGAGGGGCACGCCGTCCAGCCGGAGCCCCACCCGGTTGGACCGGTCGGACACCGTCCACTCCTGGGAGAGCAGCCGCTCGAGCGACTCGGGCGTCACCCGGTCGGCCCGCGGCCCGAGAACAACACCGACGCGCAGCACACCGGGCGCGCCCACGCGGCCGGGCTCCGGCTGTCCGACGGCCGTGGCGGGCGGCGGACCGACCGGGAGGACGGTGCCCGGGGCGAGGGGCGGGGGTCCGGTGCCGGAGAGCAGGTCGGTCGACCGGCTGCCGAGCACGGGAGGGACGGTGATCCCGCCGCGGACGGCGACGTAGGCGCGGAGCCCCACCGCCGGGTGGCCCAGGCGCAGGACGTGGCCGTCGGGGAGCAGGAACGGGGCGTCGGTCGGCGGGTGGGCGAGCTCCTCGCCGTCGTGCAGGAGCGTGAGGGGCACGGGCGCCCCGGAGACGGCGAGGACGTGGTGGCCGGTGGCGCGCAGCTCGAGGCCGCCGAGGACGGTCTCGACGACGGCGGCGGCGCGGTCGTTGCCGACGAGGCGGTTGGCCTGGCGTGCCGAGCCGCGGTCCGCGGCCCCGGAGGGGCTGACACCGAGGTCGAGCATCCCGCTGCGGCCGAGGTCCTCCAAAAGGCTCTGGGCACCGGTGGCGAGGACGGTGAGGGCGGGGCCGGGCGCGGCGGCAGCGCGGGCCGGCGGCCTGCTCCGGCGCACGGTGACACGTTCGCGCACGGGCCGGAACCGCACCCGGTCCCCGGGCCTGAGCAGCGCCGGTGGCTGCCGGTCGAGGTCCCACACGGGCGCGTCGGTGTGACCGAGGAGCTGCCACCCGCCGGGCGAGGAGCGCGGGTAGACGGCGGAGAAGGTGCCGGCGAGGGCGACGGACCCGGCCGGGACGGCGGTGCGCGGGCTCGCCCGCCGCGGCACGGCGAGCGTCGTCGGGCCGACGAGGTAGGCGAAACCGGGCGCGAACCCGCCGAAGGCGGCCGTCCACTCCTCCCCCGAGTGGGCGGCGACGACACCCTCGACGCTCAGCCCGGTGTGCTCGGCCACGAACGTGAGGTCCGCGCCGTCGTACACGGTGTCGAGGACGACGACCTCCCCCGCCGGCGGGGGCGCGGGCGGCGCGGGGAGGTCGCGCAGCACGGGCGCGAGGCGGTCCCGGGCGGCCCGGTCGGTGGCGCGGACGAGCACGGTGCGTGCGGCGGCGAGGACCTCGGCCTGTCCGGGCAGCGGGGCGGCGGTGAGGGCGGCGTGGAGGCCGAGCACCTCGGCGAGGTCGGCGCACCCGACGAGCAGGGCCCGCTCCCCCACCGGGCGGACCTCGCGGCCGGTCACCGGAAGCCGGCCACCGGGACACCGGCGGCGTCGAGCGCGGCGCGTACCGCCGTCGCGATGGCGACGGCGCCGGGGGTGTCGCCGTGGACGCACACGCTGCGCGCCCGCACCGCGACGGTGGTGCCGTCCACCGCCGTGACGGTCCCCTCGGTCGCCATCCGCAGCACCCGGTCGGCCACCTCCTGCGGGTCACTGACGACGGCGCCGGGCCGCGACCGTGGGACGAGGGTCCCGTCGGGCAGGTAGGCGCGGTCGGCGAAGGCCTCGACGACGGGACGCAGGCCCGCCGCGTGCGCCTCCTCCTCGATGACGGTCCCGGGCAGCACGAGGACCGGCAGGCCGGGGTCGACGGCGGCGACGGCAGCGGCGACGGCACGGGCCTGCGCGCGGTGGTGGACGATCGCGTTGTAGAGCGCGCCGTGCGGCTTGACGTACCGGACCTCGGTGCCGGCCGCGGCGGCCAGCGCCTGCAGCGCCCCGATCTGGTAGACGACCTCGTCGGTGAGCTCGGCCGGGTCGACGTCGAGGAATCGGCGTCCGAAGCCGGCGAGGTCGCGGTAGGACACGTGCGCGCCGACGGCCACCCCGGCCGCGGCGGCCTGGGCGCAGGTGCGGCGGGCGGTGCGCGGGTCCCCCGCGTGGAAGCCGCAGGCGACGTTCGCGCTCGTGACGACGCGCAGGATCGCGGCGTCGTCGCCCATCGTCCACGCACCGAAGGACTCCCCGACGTCGGCGTTGAGGTCGATCGTCACCGAGGGCTCCTTCCGGGCGGGCGGCGGGTGTCCGCTGCCCAGCAGCGTATCCGCCGCCCACCCCTTCCGATTGTGCGACCGGGTGGGACGGCGGCACGCTGGGGCCATGTCCAACCCCACTGCCGCAATCCTCGTCATCGGCGACGAGATCCTCTCCGGGCGCACCCGCGAGGCCAACGCCCACCACCTCGCCGGCGAGCTCACCCGGGTGGGGATCGACCTCGCGGAGATCCGCGTGGTCCCCGACGACCACGACGCCATCGTCGAGGCGCTCGACGCCCTGCGGGAGCGGTACACCCACGTCTTCACCTCCGGCGGGATCGGCCCCACCCACGACGACATCACCGCCGACGCGGTCGCCGCCGCCTTCGGGGTGGGCATCGAGGTCCGCGCCGACGCCCGCGCCCTCCTCGAGGAGGCCCTCGCCCGCCGCGGCGCGACCCCTACCGCCGACCAGCTGCGCATGGCGCGCATCCCCGACGGCGCGAGCCTCATCGTCAACGGCGTCTCGGGGGCGCCGGGCTTCACGATCGGCAACGTCCACGTCATGGCCGGCGTGCCGAGCATCTTCGTCGCCATGCTCGACGCCGTCCTCCCCACCCTCGCCGGAGGGGTCCCGATCCGCTCGCGCGAGGTGCGCTTCGAGGTCGGTGAGGGGCGTGTCGCGACCCAGCTGCGGCTCCTCGCCGAGGAGATGCCCCGGCTCGGTTTCGGGTCCTACCCGTTCAGCGAGGGCGAGCTGCGGGGGACCAACGTCGTCGTCAGGGGGACGGAGGACGCGCTGCTGGAGGACGCGGTCGCGCGGCTCGAGGCGCTGCGGGCCTCGCTCGCCCGCTAGTCGGACGCGTCTCAGCGCAGGTCGCGGCGCATGAGGACGCGGGGGAACCCGTTGAGCACCGAGCTCGTGTCGGCGGCCTTGACGAAACCGGCGCGCTCGAAGACCGCCCGGGTGCCGACGTAGGCCATCGTGAGGTCGACGCGCGCGCCGCCGTTGTCGACCGGGTAGGCCTCCACGGCCGGCGCCCCGCAGGACCGCGCGAGCTCGACGGCGCCCGCGACGAGGTGGTGGACGATGCCCTGCCCGCGGTGGCCGGGGCACACCCGCACGCACCACAGCGACCACACGGGCAGGTCGTCGACGTGCGGGATCCGCCGGTTGCGGGCGAAGCTCGTGTCCGCGCGCGGGTGCACGGCGGCCCAGCCCACGACGTCGTCACCGTCGTAGGCGAGGACGCCCGGCGGCGGGTCCGCGGCGACGAGCTCGCGCACCCGCTCCCCGCGGGCGGGGCCGCGCAGGGCCAGCTGCTCCGAGGACGGGAGGCGGTAGCTCAGGCACCAGCACACGTTCGCGTCCGGCCGCTTCGGGCCCACCATCGTCGCGACGTCCTCGAAGACGACGGCGGGGCGCACCTCGATCGTCATGGCGTCATGATCCGACGTCCCCGGGGCAACTGGAAGGGGATCGCGACGCGTGACGAGGAGGTAGCGTCGGCGCTGCCCTGCCCCGACCTCGGAAAGACTGCGATGACGCCCTCCGCCCCCTCCGTCGACACCTCCCTGGCCCACCGCACCGCCCACGCGACCGTCACCGTGCACGGCGCCGACGGTGCCCCGCTCGCTGACACCGACGTCACCGTCGAGCAGGTCCGCCACCGCTTCGCCTTCGGCAACATCGGCTTCGACCTCATCCCGCTCGCCAACGGCGAGACGTCCGGCGGGGTCGAGAGCGTCTTCGGCGGGGCGGCGCCCGACCAGGGCGAGCACCTCGCCGCCCTGTGGCTGGACGTCTTCAACACCGCGACGCTGCCCTTCTACTGGGCCGGCTTCGAGCCCGAGCGCGGACGTCCGGACACCGCACGGCTGCTCCGCACCGCCCGGTGGTTCCAGGACCGGGGCGTCGCGGTCAAGGGTCACCCGCTCGCCTGGCACACCCTCGCGCCGGACTGGCTGCGCGAGCTGCCGACGGCGGAGGTCGCCGAGGTGCTGCGCGCCCGGATCCGGCGGGAGGTCGGTGACTTCGCCGGCGTCATCGACACGTGGGACGCCATCAACGAGGTCGTCATCATGCCGGACTTCGTCAACGAGGAGCACGAGAACGCCATCACCCGCCTGTGCCGTGAGCAGGGGCGGGTCCCGACGGTCCGGCTCGCCTTCGAGGAGGCCCGCGCGACGGACCCGGCCGCGACCCTCCTGCTCAACGACTTCGACCTCTCCCCCGACTACGAGCGCCTCATCGAGGAGGTGCTCGCGGCGGGCATCCGGGTCGACGCCCTCGGGCTGCAGACCCACATGCACCAGGGGTACTGGGGCGAGGAGAAGATGCTCGCCATGGTCGACCGCTTCGCGCGGTTCGGCCTGCCGCTGCACCTCACGGAGAACACCCTGCTCTCGGGTGACCTCATGCCGCCGGAGATCGTCGACCTCAACGACTACCAGGTCCCGTCCTGGCCCTCGACGCCCGAGGGCGAGGAGCGTCAGGCGGACGAGATCGTGCGGCACTACCGCTCGCTCCTGTCCCACCCCGCGGTCCAGGCGATCACCTACTGGGGCATCACCGACGACGGCGCGTGGCTGGGAGCACCGGCCGGCCTCGTCCGCCGCGACGGCACCCCGAAGCCCGCGTACGGTGCGCTGCGCCGGCTCGTCAAGGAGGAGTGGTGGCTGACGCCGACGACGCTGCGCACCGACGCCGAGGGGCGCGTGCGGGTGTCCGGACTCCTCGGCGACTACGTGGTGACGGCCGGCGGCGCGTCGGGGACCGTCGCGCTGGACGCGGCCGGGGAGAGCGCGGCGGAGGTCGGCCTCACGCGCTGAAGGCTGGCTGTGGCTCGGTGCCGCCGAGGTGCTGGCTGCTGCCCCGACACGGCACGCCCGGGTCAGCCGGCGAGGCGCCGCACGACCCGGGCGGTCGCGATCGCGGCCTGGGCCGCCTCCGCCCCCTTGTCCCCCCGCGAGCCGGGCAGGCCTGCGCGGTCGAGTGCCTGCGCCTCGTCGTCGGTCGTCAGCACGCCGAAACCGACCGGGACGCCGGCGCGGACCGAGACCTCCGTGAGGCCGATGGTGGCTGCCTGGCAGACGTAGTCGAAGTGCGGGGTGTCCCCGCGGATGACGACCCCGAGGGCCACGACGGCGTCCGCACCGCCGCGGGCGGCCGCCGCGGCGGCCACGGGCAGCTCGAAGGTGCCCGGCACCCGCTCGAGCGTCACGGCGGCGCCGGCCTCCTCGACAGCCCGGACGGCGCCCGCGACGAGGCCGTCCATGACGGCCGTGTGCCACTGCGCGGCGACGACGACCACCCGCAGACCGCTGCCGTCGGGGGTGATGGTGGGTGCTCCGGCTCCGCTCATGCGTGCTCCTCCTCAGTCGTCCCGGACTCGCCGGGGTGGGTGCCGGCCGTGTCCAGGCCGGGCAGGTGGTGGCCCATGGCCGTCCGCTTCGTCAGCAGGTAGTGGTGGTTGTCCTTCGTGCGGCCGACCTCGAGCCCGAGGACGGCGCTGACCTCGAGCCCCGCCCCGACGAGTCCCGCGACCTTCGCCGGGTTGTTCGTCAGGAGGCGGACACGGACCATGCCGAGGTCCGCGAGGACGGCCGCCGCGGCGCCGTACTCGCGCGCCTCCGCCGGATGGCCGAGGCGGAGGTTCGCCTCGACCGTGTCGGCGCCGAGGTCCTGCAGGGCGTAGGCCTCGATCTTCGCGAGGAGCCCGATCCCCCGTCCCTCGTGACCACCGAGGTGGACGACGGCGCCCCCCTCCCTGGCCACGCGGGCGAGGGCGGTGCGGAGCTGGGCACCGCAGTCGCAGCGCGCGGAGTCGAGCGCGTCGCCGGTACGGCACTCCGAGTGGAGACGCACGAGCGGGTCGGCCGCCGGGGCGCCCGGAGGAGCGGCGGCGGTGAGCACGAGGTGCTCGTCCCCGGTCCGCAGGTCGGCGTAGGCGTGGACGACGAACTCCCCGTGCGCCGTGGGCAGCCGGGCCGACCCCCGCCTCCGGACCGGGCTCGCCGGCGGGACGGCCACGGGCCGGTCGTGCGTCGTGCGGTACGCGACGAGGTCCGCCACGGTGAGGAGCGCGAGGCCGTGGCGCCGGGCGAGGGCCGCCGCCTGGGGGCGACGGGTCATCGCGCCGTCGTCCTCGACGAGCTCGGCGATGGCGGCGACCTCGCCCACGCCGGTGAGGCGGCACAGGTCCACGGCGGCCTCCGTGTGCCCGGCCCGCTCGAGCACGCCCCCGCTCACGGCGCGCAGCGGCAGGACGTGGCCGGGCCGGACGAGGTCGCCCGGGCCCGTGGCGGGGTCGGCGAGGACACGGAGCGTCCGCGCGCGGTCGGTCGCGGAGATGCCGGTGCCCACGCCGTCGGCCGCGTCGACGGAGACGGTGTAGGCGGTTCCCCGGGGGTCCTGCGAGCGGGCCACCATGAGCGGCAGGTCGAGCTCGTCGGCACGGTGCGCCGGCAGCGGTGCGCAGAGGTAGCCCGAGCTGTGCCGGACGGTCCAGGCCACCCACGCGGCGTCGGCGGTGGCGGCGGGCAGGACGACGTCCACCTCGTCCTCGCGGTCGTGGCCGTCGGCGACGAGGACGGGGCGACCCGCGCGGAGCTCGGCCAGCGCGGCCTCGACCCGGTCGACCAGCGACTCGTCGGCCGCAGACCGACCGGTGCGCGTCGTCGTGCTCATGCGCCGACCCCCGCGGTGAGGAGCCGCTCGACGTACTTGGCCACGACGTCGACCTCGAGGTTCACCCGGTCCCCGGGGGCGAGGTCCGCGAGCGACGTCAGCTCCAGGGTGGTGGGGACGAGCGCGACGCCGAAGGCGTCGGCCTGGACCCCGGTCACCGTGAGGGACACGCCCTCGACGCTGACGGACCCCTTCTCGGCGACGTAGCGGGCGAGGCCGGCGGGCAGCGCGACGTCGAGCTCGGTCCAGCGGGACCCGGGACGGCGGTCGAGCACAGTCCCCACGCCGTCGACGTGCCCCTGGACGAGGTGCCCGCCGAGGCGGCCGTCGGGGCGGACGGGACGCTCGAGGTTGACGCGGTGCCCGGGGGCCAGCGCGCCGAGAGTGGTCCGGCGGAGCGTCTCGGGCATGACGTCGGCGGTGAAGCCGTGCTCGTCGTGCGCGGTCACCGTGAGGCACACGCCGGCCACGGCGACGGAGTCGCCCGGGCGCAGCCCGTCGAGGACGGTGTCGGCGGCGACGGTGAGGACGGCGGCGTCATCGAGGTCGGTCCGCCGCGTGACGGTACCGACCTCCTCGACGAGTCCGGTGAACATCAGAGATCTCCTTGGGGTCGGTGGGCGACGACGAGGAGGTCCTCGCCCAGGGTGCGGGTCGTGACGGGGCGCCAGCGCGGAGCGTCGGCCAGGGTCGGGACACCGAGGTCGGCGACTGCGGGCAGGCCGGCACCGAGCAGGACGGGGGCGAGGTACGCGTGGAGCTCGTCGACGAGGTGCTCGCGCAGTGCGCCGCTCAGGAGGCTGGGCCCGCCCTCGACGAGGACCCGGCGCGCTCCCGCGTCCCAGAGCCGGTCCAGCGCCGTGCGCAGGTCGCGCGTGGGGAGGTGGAGCCAGTCGCCCGGTGCCTGGCGCAGCGCAGCCTGGGGCGGGACGGCGCGCCGGCCGACGACGACGCGCAGCGGCTGGTGCTCCGCGAGCGTGCCGTCGGGACGGCGGGCGGTGAGCGCCGGGTCGTCGGCGAGCACGGTGCCCGTTCCGACGACGACGGCGTCGACGTCGGCCCGTACGGTGTGCGCGTGGTTCCGCGCGGCCGCGCCAGTGATCCAGCGCGAGGTGCCGTCCGCAGCGGCGACGCGCCCGTCCAGGCTCAGCGCGGTCTTGCCGACCACCCAGGGCCGGCGGCGTCGCACGGCGGAGGCCCAGGCGGCGGTCAGGTCTGCCGCCCGGCCACTGACGTCCGCGGGCACGCCCGCGTCCTCGGCGGTGAGGACCTCCACGCCCCGGGTGGCCAGCCACCGCGCCCCGCCGGCGGCGACCGGGTCGGGGTCACCGACCGCGTACACGACACGAGCGACGCCCGCGGCGTGCAGGGCGCGTGTGCACGGTGGGGTCCGACCGCTGTGGTGGCACGGCTCGAGCGTGACGACCGCGGTCGCCCCCCGGAGCCGGCCCGGGTCGGCGCCGGCGAGCGCGGCTGCCTCGGCGTGGGCCGTCCCCGCCCCGCGGTGCCATCCCTCGGACACGACCGCACCGTCGGTGGCGAGGAGGACGCAGCCCACCCGGGGGTTGCCTCCGTGCTGCGGCCCCCGCTCGGCGAGCTCGGCCGCGCGCCCGAGCGCCCACGAGACGTCCGGCATGCCTGTCCCCTCCCTGTCGGTACCAGACCGGGGGCAGGGGGACACCGATGACGCCACCGTCGACGGACGACGGCGGCGCCACGTGCTGCCTCCCATCCGGACTTTCACCGTCGGTCCTGGAGTTCCACCAGGTCAACCGGGCGTCGTGGGACGCACGGGTCGCGGACTGTCACCGCCGGCTCGGAATTACACCGACCCCGGAGCACGTGTTGCTGCCGGACAGCGTACCTCCCCGCCGGAACGGCTCGGGCCGCGCGCCTGTGCCGGGCGTCAGCGGGGTGAGGAGGCCGCCTCCACGACCCGCTCGCACAGCTCGTGGGTGACGAGCGCGTCGCTCGCGTCGAGGCGCCGGCCCTCCCGGACAGCGGTGAGGAAGTCGGCGCACATGGCGTCGAACCCGCGCAGCTCGGTGGCCGGCCGCCACCCGTCGCGGCGGACCAGGCGCTCACCGCCGTCGTGGTCGACGACGTCGGCGAGGTCGACGACCTCTCGCCGGCGTCCCTCCCCCACGACGTCGAGCAGCTCGTGGGCCCCGCCCGAGGTCCAGCTCATGACCCCGACGGCGAGGCGGTGCTCGCCGGTGAACTGGACCGCGAGGCGGCGGGTGCGGCCGGCGTCGTCGTGGCGGACGGAGACGGTGAGGTCCTCGAGCGGCGAGGGGACGAGGAAGCGGAGGGTGTCGAGGACGTGGATGAAGTCGTCGAGGACCATGGGCCGGGCCTCGCCGAGCGGGTGGGAGCGGTGCTTGTGGAGGGTGACGACGTCGCGGTCCGGCCAGTCGGCGAGGGCCCGGTAGGCGGGGGCCCAGCGGCGGTTGAACCCGACCGCGAGGGAGACGCCACGCTCGGCGGCCAGCGCGACGAGCCGGGCCGAGGTCTCCAGGCGTGGGGCGATCGGCTTGTCGACGAGGACGGGCACGTCGTGGCGGAGCAGCGTCTCGACGATGGGCGCGTGGGCCGCGGTCGGGGCGTGCACCGTGGCGGCGTCCAGCCCCGAGGCGATGGCACGCTCGAGGTCCGTGAAGCGGTCCGCGACCCGGTAGCGCTCGCCGACGGCGTCGACCGTCTCACGGCTGCGGGACACGAGCACCGGGGTGACGCCCGGCGTGGCGGTGAGGACGGGCAGGTAGGCCTTGGTCGCGATGTCCCCGAGCCCGATGACGGCGACGCGCACGGCTCAGGCCCGCCCGACAGGGGCGGCGAGAGTCGCCGCACCGTCGCGGACGGGGACGATCTCCTGGCCGAGCGGGAGGAGGGCGAGGGGCACCATCTTCCAGCACGCGATGCCGAAGGGGATGCCGACGACCGTGGCGCAGAGGAGGAGGCCGGCTACGAGGTGGGCGACGGCGAGCTCCCAGCCGAGGAACACGATCCACAGGACGTTCCCGACGAGGGCGAGGGCACCGGCGTCACGGCGGAACACCGACCGGCGGCCGAAGGGCCACAGGACGAAGCTCGCGAGGCGGAAGGAGGCGATGCCGAAGGGGATCGTGATGATGAGGACGCAGGCGATGACGCCCGCCACGACGTACAGCAGCGCGAGCCACCAGCCGGCGAGGAGGAGCCACAGGACGTTGCCGATGGTGCGCATGGGACCACCGTAGCGGGGGTGGGCCGGTGTGGACGGCCGAGCGTGGGCGGCCGGGACGCGGGTGGCCGGGTGAGCGCTCAGGCCGGTGCGACGGGCTGGCGCAGGATGGTGCGCTGCCGCTCCGGTGCGGTGCGGCGCATGTCGCTGAGGTAGATCTCGTGGTGGGCGCCGGCGGGCCGCAGTCCCCGGGCGGGAAGGACCTCGTGGTGGAGGCGCTCGAGGACGGGGCCCTCGTCGTCGAATGCGCCGACGTGGAGCGTCTGGACGCAGGTGCCCTCACGGAGGGAGGCGACGCGGAGGTCGTCGATGCGGGCGGGTCGCTTGGTGGTCCGGACGTGCTCGACGGTCGCGTCGACGAGCTCGGCGGGGACCCAGGACGGGACGAGGAGCAGCAGCGTCCAGTCCCACCGGGACTTGTCGCGGCTGCAGGTGAAGGCGTCCATGTCGTCCGCCCACCACAGGCCCTCGAGCGGGGGGACGACGTAGTCGTGGCGGAGCTGCTCCTTGCTGACGAACTTCACCGCGTAGGCGACCGGGTAGAGAGTCTCGACCGCGGCGGTGAAGTCCGGAGCGGTGTTGGGGTCCCCATGGCCGTCGACCATGAGGTACCGAAGATCCGGGATGTCGAGGACGCGAAACTCCCCGCGCCTGGCCTGGTAGGAGTCGAGGGCCTTCTTGACATCTGTCTTGTTCGACTCTCTCGTCGGCTCAGCCATCGTCGGTCTCTCGGGTCGTTCCGGGGGCGGTGGACAGATGGTGGCAGCGAGGGGGCGAGCTCGACCAGACCCCCGCTCGCCGTGACCGCCCGTGGGCGTGCGTCAGAAGGGCGGCTCGTCGTCGGCTACCCATGACGGCCCGTCGTCGACCCCCGGCCACAGCAGGGTGCTCCGCAGCCCGCCGGCGGGGACCCAGCTGCCGCCGACATCGGTGCCGGCGGCGATCTCGGCGAGGACGCCGTCGACGAACGCCGGGTCGATGGCCTCGCGCTCCCGTACCGACCGCCGTCCCAGCGCCCGGAGCCCCTCGGCTGTGTGCCGCGGCATCGTGACGATCGTGCCGTCGGGCCGGCGAAGGTACCCGTGGCCGGTGGGACCGGCCCACGCGTAGGTGCGGTCGGAGCCGTGGGCGACGGTGTAGGCCCCGATCGTCTTGACGCGGTGGTCGCGTCCGCAGTACGGGCCGGTGTTCTCTACCGAGGTCGCGCCGCCATGCTGCCACTCGTGCTCGTGGTCGATCTCGGCGTGGCGAGCCGCGCAGGAGCAGCCGGGCCGGGTGCAGGTGCGGTCGCGCTCCCTGACGAGGTCGGCCATGGCGGCCGGCGGCTGGTAGCGGGTGCGGCCGACGTCGACCACCTGCTCCGTGCCGGGGTCGGTGACGAGCCTGCGCCACACCCCGCGGGCAGCCAGGGCTCTCGCGATGACAGGGGCGACCGGGCCGTACCCCTCGAGCTCTGCCACGGGCTCGACGATCCGCTCGAGCGCGCTCTGCTCTCCCGGCGCGGGAAGGACGTCACCGAGCGGGACGGTGATCCGTACGTCGACCTTGCGGCCGCCGAGCGATCCCAGGCGGACGGTGGGCAGGAGCCCGCCGGGGAGCCGGTGCCCGGGGTACGGCAGAGAGGAGGTGCTCGTGGTGGGGCGGCGGCGGAGGCCTCGCTCGGGCGGTGGAGGGTTCGGTGGACACGCGGTGTCCGGCTCGGTTGACCGGAGGGCGGTGTCCTCCGCGTCGAATGCTGAGTCCCCGTCGGCCGACTTGGCGATGACGCCACAGCTGCACACTCGCAGGGCAGCGTCCGGGCCGATCTGACCGCAGGCGAGCGCGGTGTGCGCCATGAGCGCGAAGGCGTCGGCGCGGAGCTGGTCGTGGGTGCGCTTGTCCCCCTGGTCGTTGGCGGCACGGGCAGCGGAGTCCAGGGCGAGGTCGAAGGCGACGGCGTCGGCGGCCGGCACCGTTGCCACCACCCGGGCCATGCCGTCGGGCAGGGCCTGGGGCCGGTACACGCAGCGACGTTGCCGGGCGCGCCGGTGCCGCTCGTCCGCGTGGTCCGGGTCGACGGCGATGACGGCGCGCGAGAGGTCGCTCTGTACCTGGCGCAGCGTCCGGCCGGGAGCCTTCTCGAGGACCTCCCACTGGGCGGCCATCGCGACGTCGGAGGGCAGGCCCTCCAGCGCCCGCACGATCGCCTGCGCACGGGGATAGTCGATCTGCCCCTGCTCCAACGCCTCAGCGGTGAGGTGGAAGAGCCCCTCGAAGCCGCGGCCGGTCTCGACGATCCGCATCGCGCTCTGGCGGCTCATCCGCAGCCGCATCGACAGCTCCTCACCCACGACGCACTCCCCGCGGTCACGCCCTGCGACCTTGCCCGGCCACATGGGGTTGAGTGCGGGCCGCCTGCTGAGGGCGGCGGCCGCTTGTGCGGTGCGCGCAGCCGCCCACGACTCCATCCGTCGGTACGCGGCGACAACCTCGACGAGCGAGTACTCGTCGACCTCCTCGACGCTCTCGACGACGCCGAGGACCTGGGCCAGCCGCGGCCCGGCCGGGAGGTGCTCGAGGTAGTCCCCCAGGCGCCCGCGGCACGGGCGCGAGCTCACCGACCACCTTCCGCACCCAGTCGGTGGGCTGGACCTCCGCGTACTTCGGGAGGCGGAAGGTCGCGAAGTCGGCATGAGCCGGTGGCTCGAGGACGGTGGGCGGGACGGGGTCGCTGGAGCGGAGCGGTGAGTCGGCGGCGAGCCTGCTGAGGAGCTCGGCAACCCGGGCCTCGGCGAGCGCCTCGGACTCCGACTCGAGCGGCGCGTCGCCGTCCGGATCGATGTCCTCCCGCTCGCTCAGTGTCATCGCCGGTGCCTCCTCTGTACCGATGGTATCGAACGCACGTTCGATCTGGCAAGTGTTGTGGCGAACCGATGTGGAATCACTAGGCTCGCCGCGTGAAGATCGTGATCCCGGGAGGAACCGGACAGGTCGGCGGCGCACTCCGGCGTGCGCTCGCCCAGCGAGGCGACGACGTCGTCGTCCTCAGCCGCAGACCCGAGCGGCTCGAGGAAGGCGTCCGGCACGTCGTGTGGGACGGGCGGACGCTCGGCGCGTGGGCGACGGAGGTCGACGGCGCGGACGCCGTCGTCAACCTCGCCGGCCGGTCGGTGAGCTGCCGGTACACCGACGCGAACCTGCGCCAGATGATGTCCTCGCGAGTCGACTCGACCCGGGTGGTGGGCGAGGCGATCGCGGGCGCCGCCCACCCTCCCCGGGTGTGGCTGCAGATGAGCACCGCCACCATCTACGCGGACGCCCGCAGCCGTCCCGGCGACCTCGCCCACGACGAGAGCACCGGCGTCGTCGGCGGCGAGGAGCCCGACGTCCCCCTGTACTGGGAGTACAGCGTGCGTATCGCGCGCCGCTGGGAGGAGGAGCAGGCCACGGCCGACACACCCGCCACGCGCCGCGTGGCCCTGCGGACCGCGATGGTCATGACGCCGGACCGCGGCGGCGTCTTCGACTACATGTCGTGGATGGCACGGCTGGGACTCGGCGGGCCCGTCGACGGCGGGCGGCAGTACGTCTCGTGGATCCACGGCGAGGACTTCGTGCGTGCGGTCGAGCTGCTCCTCGAGGCCGACGACGTCGAGGGCCCGGTCAACCTCGCCGCGCCCGAGCCACTCCAGCAGCGCGACTTCATGCGCGTGCTGCGCCGGGCGTGGGGGCAGCCGGTAGGGCTGCCGGCGACCCGGCTCATGGCCGAGGTCGGCGCCTTCGCGCTGCGGACCGACACCGAGCTGCTCCTCAAGAGCCGGCGCGTGCTTCCCGGGCGGCTCACCGACGCGGGGTTCTCATTCCGCTACCCCGCGTGGCGTACCGCGGCACCGGACCTCGTGGCGCGGGCACGCGAGACACGCCGCAGCGGGCGGCGGAGCGCCTGACAGGACGACGGCGGTTTCCCCAGCCGTGGTCCCGAGCGGCTGGCATGCTGGCGCGATGCAGCCCGGAGCTGAGGAGAACGACGCGCGACTGCCGCGCACCGAGTCCTGGTCCGTCGGTCGCCGCTGGTTCGGTGTGCTGGCCGCGGTCGTCGCGGCCGCGAACGCCGTGGCCGTCGTACTGGACCTAGGCACCGGTGAGGTCGAGACCACGGGGGACGTCGTCTTCGCGGTGGTGCGCATCGTTCTCGTGGGCACCTTCGCCTTCCAGGCGCTGTACGAGCTGCGCTCCCGCGTCATCGTCGACGGTGACGGCGCGCACCACCAGGAGCTGCGGCGGCGCACCTACCGCTGGGAGGAGATCGCCGAGGTCCGCCTCTACAGCCGCTGGGGCGAGAACGTCGTCCAGCTGGTCCGGCACGACGGCGACCCGGTGCCGCTCCCCAGGTCGACCGAGCACCTGGACGTGCTGCGGCGCCGGCATGCCAGCGCGACCAGGCCAACGGACGGGTAGACCGTCACCCGGCCCGCTCCAGTCGGCGGCGCTGGGACCGCAGGTACGGTCGCGCCCGCCGCTGCCCACCGTGCTCGCCGATCGCGGCGTCGAGCCGGCCGAGCACTGCGCCGAGCGCCGCGGGGTCCGCGGGCCAGCCGCGGCGCACGCACTCCTCGAGCCACTCCACCGGGGACCGCTGGCCGCGCTCGGCGTTGCACCGCCGGCACGCCGCCACCTCGTTCTCGGCCCAGGACGGCCCGCCCTTGGCCCGCGGGACGACGTGGTCCACCGTCGGGGCCACGAGCCGTCCGAACTCCTGGCCGCACCAGAAGCAGCGGCCGTCCTGCGCGAGGACTGCCGCGTCGAGCCGCTCGGTCCGTCGCGCATGCTGCCGCACCCGCCCAGCGTGCCGCAGCGGGGCGGCTCTCGCGCCCGCGGTGTGCCCACCTGCGGGCTCAGGCGACGTGCGCGTCGACAGCCTCCGCGAGAGTCCCGATGACCGGCCACGCGCCCTCGGACGTGTTGCCGAGCACGCTCACGGTCGTCCGTGAGTCGACGACGTGGGTCGACCGGAAGGACACGCCCGCGTCGTAGCCCTCGAGGACGAGCACGGGTGCCGTCTTGTGCAGCCAGAAACCCAGGCCGTAACGCATGTCCTCCTCGGGCACGTCGTGGCGGGGCCGGGTCAGGGTGCCGACGCTCTCGGGCGAGACGATCCGGCCGTCGAGGAGGGCGCACCAGAAGCGGTGGAGGTCGGCCGCCGTCGTGAACGCCCCGCCGTCGCCGTTGCCCTGCACGGGGAGGTGGAGGGTGTTGGTGAGGTCGCCGTCGTCGTGCACGTACCCGGTGGCGGCGTCGGGTGGCAGCGCGTTGAGCGGGAGGAAGTCGGTCTCCTCCAGCCCGGCGGGTGCGAGGACGAGGCGCCGGACGACGTCGTGGTAGGTCTCCCCCGTCACCCGCTCGAGGAGCAGCCCGAGGATCATGTACCCGCTGTTGCAGTAGGAGAACCGCTCTCCGGGCGCGAACTTCTGCGGGTGGCCATCGAGCATCGGCAGGAACGCGGCGGCGGTGGTGAGCGCGTGCGGCGGCACCGTGAGGACGTAGTCGGACGCCTCCCACTCGGCGTCCTCGTCGAGGTAGTCCCCGATGCCCGAGGTGTGGCCGAGCAGGTGCTCGACGGTGACGGCGTCGTCCACGAGCGGCAGCTCCTCACCGAGCAGCGGACGGACCGGCTGGTCCAGCCGGAGCGCGCCGTCCTCCACGAGGCGCATGACGGCGACGGCGGTGAAGGCCTTGCTCCCGCTCGCGACGGCGATCCGCGTGGTCGCGGTCATCGGCACCTGCAGCGGGCGGTTGAGGTACCCCGCCGTCCGCTCGAGGACGCGCCGGTCCCCGACGTCGACGGTCACCACCCCGGAGAACGGGGCGTCGGCCAGGGCGTCGTCGAGAGTGCGAGCGTCGATGTCCACGGGCGACGACAATACGGGCGACACCGCGCCGTGGCGACGGATTTTGCGGTGGCCCGGGCGGGAGGCCCTCGGCATGCTGGAGTGATGGCTCCCGACGACGACCGGCCGCGCGAGGACGAGCGACTGCCCCCGGAGGAGTCGTGGCGCGTGGGCAGACCGTGGGCGGCGGTCCTCTTCATCGTGGTCGCTGCCCTCTACGTCGCGCTCACCGTTCCAGACCTCCTCGGCGGTGACGGCGTCGCGGACCAGGGCCTGCGGCGCTGGATCCCGCTCCTTGCGGCGGCAGTGTTCCTCTTCACCGCGGCCAGCGAGTTCCGTCGCCGGGTCGCCGTCGACGCGGAGGGTGTACACCTCGTGGAGCTTTTCCGGCGAAAGACCTACCCGTGGCACGAGGTCGCCGAGGTCCGAGCCGGCCGGCCGACGCTCCTCGGGGACCGCTTCGTCTACCTGCTGCGGTACGGAGCCAAGCACGCCGAGCTGCCCAACTGCGGGGGCCGTCTGCGCCTGCTGCAGCGCTGGCACGCGGCGGCAACAGACCGGTGAGTGGCCGCCTCGCGGAGCCGGTCGGCAGCGGCGAGGTCAGGGACTGCCCGGCAGGGCACGGCGGGCCATGCGCCCCTCCTCCCCCGGCACCCCGAGCGCCGTCGCGTAGAGCGGCACCTCACGCTCGGGGTCGATGCGGAGCAGGCCGGCGAGCTCGTCGTCGTAGAACCCGCCGATGGTGACGGCTCCGAGGCCGAGGCCGGTCGCGAGCAGGAGGAGGGTCTGCGTGACGTGCCCTGCCTCCAGGAGGAGGTACCGGTAGCCGCGGTCACCGTACTTGACCAGCGAGCGCCCCGTGACCGCACTGACGACGACGACGACGGCCGCCTGCGCGACCCACGGCTGGCCCATGAAGAGGTACTCGACCCAGTCCCGGGGGAAGGGTCCCGCGCGCAGCAGCTCGAGGCCGTCTGCCGCGGGCACGTAATGGTGGACGCCGGGGGTCAGGCCCTCGACGTCGCGGACGATGAGGCTGAGCTCGAGGGGGTAGAGCCCGCCCGCCGACGGGTTGGGCCGTTCGACGACCTCGAGGTCGTCCAGTGCCAGGCGCTCGCCGACGGCGTAGCACCCGCGGACCACAGCGGCCAGGCGTGGCAGGTCCACGGGCTCGTCGCGGAAGCTGCGGCACGAGACACGCGCGCCGAGCACCTCCGAGAGCGAGTCCGTCACGCGCGGTGCCTCCGGGAGGGCCGTCCACGGCGTGCCGGCCGACTCCCGGCCGGGCTGCACCGGCGGGCTGACCCCGCCGGTGTCCGTGAAGACCCAGCGCGCGGTGCCGCGGTGGAAGGTCCACGCTAGGGGCTGGTGGTCGCGGAAGACACCGGGGTCGCTCGTCATGCTCAGGCCAGGGGGTGCGGCGCGAGGTTGAGGTCGTCGCGCGTGGCCACAGTGGGAGCCAGGCCGAGGTCGGCCGGCACGCGGTAGAGCCGCTCCCCGCCGAGCCGGTTCTCGGCGGCACCGAAGTGGATGGGCTGGAACCCGGGCACGATCCCGCGTGCGACGCGCACGCCGAGAGCCGCGACGTCCGGTGGGGTGGTGTCCACGTAGAGCACCTCACCCGCGACCGACGCCAGGGACGCCACCAGGGCCGCCAGCCCGGTGTCCGGCGGCGTCGGTGCGTCCCACGGGACGCTCGGCACCTCGCGCAGGTAGCCGAGACCGGCCGCCGCCGTCGCCGGGTCGGCATAGAGGAGGTCGTGGTCCTCGAGCTCGGTGACGCGGGCCGGGTCGGCGACGAGCTCGCGGAGCCGGGCGGCCGTCCCCGGGCGGCGCAGCCGCGCCCGCAGCGCCGGACGGACCTGGCCGACCTCCAGGACGGCGCCCCGGGCGGCGACCACCGGGTCGAGGTCGGCTCCGAGCCCGACGACGACGGCGGGCGCCTCCTCGCTCCACCCCACCGCCATGGCCACCGTGACGTCGGTGTCCGTCGGCAGGCGGTGGACGTCGATGCTCACGCCCCGCCGGGCGTACCCGGCAGCGACCCGCTGCACCGCGTCGTCCGGCACGGACGCGGCCGGGCTGCGTCGCCCGGGGAGACGGTGCGCCCAGGCGATGAGGAACGCGTCGCGCTCGACGACCTCGAGAAGTCCGGCGCGGACGGCGTCGGCGAGCGTCGCGCCGGCCGCGAAGCCGTTCGACGTCGCGGGGAACAGGTAGGAGTCGTGCCGGTGGATGTCGTAGCCGAGGTGGACGGCGAGCAGCGGCACCCAGACCTCGGCGCTCGTGGTGAGCGAGCGGGCCGGGACCCACTCGAGCTCCGTGCGCGGCGAGTACGGCCGGAACGGCAGGCCGGGGTACTGGTCCGCGGCGAAGAGGACGAGGTCACGGGGGTCGAGGGCTGGTCCGTCGAGCGCGTCACGGGTGGCGGAGACCCGGCGCTCCGGTTCCCAGGTGAGGGAGGCGTACCGCTCGAGCGCCTCCCCCAGCGCGCCGTTGCGGGCGGCCACCGCCGTCACGCCCTTGCCGGAGCACCCGACGAACCCCTCCGGGCCGCTCTGGAAGCGCGCGTTGGCGAGCTCGGCGCGGACGACGACGGGCAGCTCGGGCTCCTCGACGTCCTTGGTGACGGCCTCGAGCACGCGCACGAGCCCACTGACCGGGCTCACCGTGAGCGCGGCGATCCGCTCGAAGTCGGTCCTACCGCCCGGGGTCCCGGCCAGGGTCGCGAGCGGCGGCTGCTCCCGCGAGGGCCGGGGGTCTTTTTTTCGGCAGGCGGCGCAGTCCGGCCGCTGGAGGACCGGGTGGCGGGCCTGGCTGCCGGTGGGGCCGTCGAGCGTGACGACGTGCCCGGGCAGCTGCGCCGGGTAGACACCGACGGCCGCGGCGAGGACCTCGCGGGTGACGACGGCCGCGGCCCAGGGCAGCAGCGCGGGCAGGACGGGGCGCGGGCGGGCCGGCGCCCGCCGCACCTGGTCGAGCAGCTCCTCGTGCGCCATCGCGGCGGCGAAGTCGTCCTCGCAGGCCAGGGCGCGCATCCGCCAGCAGAGGTAGCACGGCCCCTCACCGGGCAGGACGAGCGGCCCGACGACGGCGCGGGTTCCGTGCCACGCCGCGTGCAGCGAGGGCACGTCGTGCTCCAGGCCGGCGGTGTTGACCCACAGGCGCGCGGCGGCCAGCTCCGGCTCGACGGCGGTGACGACGAGGTCGCTGTCGGCGACGGCCTGCGCGAGGTCCGCTCGGTCGAGGGTGCCCGTTCCCGGCGTGGGCTCCACCGTTCGCACCGCGCCCATCCCGGCGGCCACGAGGGACGCGGCCACCGTCTGCGCGCCGTCCCCGCCACCGACGACGGCGACGCGCAGGGTCCGCACACGCTCGGCGACCTCACGGCGTTCGTCCGCCGATGCCGCGACGAGCTGGACCCACGGCGGCTGGTGCACGCCGTCGTCGTCCTCGATGACGATCCCGGCGTCGAGGAGCGTGTCGAGGAGGCGCCCGACGTCCTCGGCGACGGCGTCGGGGAACGCGGCGATGACGGCGCGACGCGACGAGCGGTCGGCGAGGGTGGGGACCAGGCGGTCGCGGACGATCTCCGCGACCTCTCCCTCCAGGCGCAGCCGGGCGGTGGCGGTGGCGAGGAGGAGGTCGTTCCCGAGCGGCACGACGTCGAGGCCGGGGGCGAGCCGCAGCCCGCCCCTGGCCCCGGCCGGCGTGCCGTCAGTAGCCCAGCCCACCGAAGCGCCCCGCGGCGTTCCCGATGCTCCCGAGGCCGCCGACGTTGCACGGCCCGCAGGTGCACTCGTGGATGCAGACCTCGAGGCAGCGGACGACGCACACGGCGCACACCGTGCACCGGCTGATACATCGGAAGCAGTCGTTGATCCCGCAGAACTCCCCGTAGTCCGCGGCGATGACGTCGCGCACCCTGGCGTACGCCTGGAGGTCCTCCGGGCTGAGGTCCTTGACCCCGCGCCGGACCTGCTGCGTCTTGAGCTGGTTCTCCAGCTCCACGATCCGCCCCTTGAGGGCCTCGAACTCCGCCTCGTCAGCCATGCCAGTCTCCTGTACGGATCGGCCGGTCGCTGGTCCCGGCCTGGTGGGCGTCGAGGCCGGCTGACCCCGGCGTGACCGCTCGACGAGCGGGTTACGACGGACGCTACTCGCGGCGTCGTCCCGCGGACCACGCCCCTGCGCGACTCGGCCCGGAAGACTGCGCGTTCAGGCAGACCACGGTTGCGGGGCCTACCGTGCAGCCATGAGCAACCTCGATGCAGTGGGCGAACGGGACGCGTGGCGCTGCTGGCTGTGCGACGAGCCGGTCGACCCGAACGCCTCCGTCAACTCCGACCTCGGCCCCAGTGTCGACCTGGGCCTCGCCAGGTCGAAGAAGGGCGCGCGTGGAACGGAACGTCTCGCCCACCGCGCCTGCAACACGCGCAAGGGCGCGGTGAAGCCGGTCGTCGCGTGGTCCTCCGACCTGTTCGTCGTCGACCCCGCGCCCATCGCGGCAACCGTGGAGCGTCTGAGCCGCAAAAAGGGCCGCGAGGTGGTGGCACGCTGCCCGAGCCGGGAGGACGCCGACGCGGCCGCCGCCTGGCTGGTCGACCGGCTCTCGCGCTTCGCTCCCGAGCTCCCCGTGACGACGCAGGTCGAGCCCGGCGGGGGGCAGTTCATGCTGGTGCTCCGCACCGCGTGAGACGGTCGGTGACGAGCGCGATGTCGTCCGGCCCCTCGCCGGTCGGTGTGAGAGGTCGGTGACCTACCGGCCCACCTCCGACAGCGTGAGCCCGGTGTCGGCGTCGAAGAGGTGGGCACGGTCGAGGTCGACCGTGACGGACATCCGCTGGCCCGGTGTGCCGGTGACGGTCGGCCGTGCCTTGACCTTGAGCATCTCCTTGCCCACCTTGACGTCGACGACGGTGCGGTCACCGAGCGGCTCGAGACCGTAGAGCTCCCCGGTGAGGGCCGCGTCGCCCCGTGTCTCGACCGACAGGTCCTCGGCGCGCACGCCGAGCAGCAGCGGACGGCCGTCCTCCGCCGTCGTCCACCGCGGCCGAGGGAGCGTCCATCCCTCCGCCCCCACCAGCCGGTCGCCCTGGGCGTGGCAGGCGAGCAGGCTGATGCGCGGGCTGCCGACGAAGGCGGCGACCCACTGGTTCGCGGGGCGCTCGTACACCTCGGTCGGGGTCCCGACCTGCTGCACCGTGCCCTCCCGCAGCACCGCCACCTGGTCGGCCATGGACAGCGCCTCGACCTGGTCGTTGGTCACGTAGACGAAGGTGCCGCCGAGGCTGCGGTGGATCCGGGTGAGCTCGGTGCGCATCTCGACCCGGAGCTTGAGGTCGAGGTTCGTCAGCGGCTCGTCCATGAGGAAGGCGCGCGGGCGGCGGACGAGGGTCCGGGCCAGGGCGACGCGCTGCATCTCGCCGCCCGAGAGCTGGGCGGGCTTGCGCCCCAGCAGCCGCTCGATGTGGAGCAGGTCTGCGACGTCCTTCACCGCGGCGGCGATCTCGTCCGCCGAGGCGCTGCGGGCACGCAGCGGCGAGGCGATGTTCTCGAGGACCGTCTTGCGGGGGTAGAGGGCGTAGCTCTGGAACACCATGGCGAGGTCGCGCGCGGCCGGCGTGTCGCCGGTCGCGTCCCTCCCGTCGAGGTGCACGGAGCCGGCGTCGAGCTTCTCGAGCCCGGCGATCGCCCGCAGGGTCGTCGTCTTGCCCGCACCGGACGGCCCGAGCACCACGAAGAACGAGCCGTCCGGGACCTCCAGGGTCACGTCGTCGAGCGCCTGCACCTCACCGAAGGACTTGCGCAGCCCGTAGGCAGCCACCGTTCCCATCAGGCCACCAGCTCTTCCGTGCTCGAGTCGTAGACCGGCGGGGTCCCGCCGGTGTGCCGCAGACCCACCGGGGCCTCGGCTCCGAAGCGGGTGGTCGGAGGCATCCGCACACGCACGTCCCGCCCCCCGCTGGCGACGACGTAGATGATCTCGTCACCGAGTACCTCGACGGACACCACGCGTCCCGGGACGGTCCCGTCCGCGCCGGCCGGGGTGATCTCCAGTGCCTCGGGGCGAACGCCGGCGACGAGCGGGCGGTCGCGCCGCAGCCCCGGCGGTGGGGCGAGCGCGAGACCACCGGGCGTCCGCAGCTGGCCGTCCGCCACCTCGACCTCGAAGAGGTTCATCGGCGGGGAGCCGATGAAGGCGGCGCAGAACAGGCTGGCCGGACGGTCGTAGACCTCCAGCGGCGTCCCGACCTGCTCCACCCGGCCCTTGTTGAGGATGGCGATGCGGTGCCCGAGTGACATCGCCTCGACCTGGTCGTGCGTGACGTAGACCATCGTCGTGCCGAGCTCGGCCTGGAGGTGCTTGATCTCGGTCCGGGTGTCGGCCCGCAGCTCGGCGTCGAGGTTGGTCAGCGGCTCGTCCATGAGGAAGGCACGGGGGCGCCGGACGAGGGCCCGGGCCAGTGCGACCCGCTGCTGCTCACCGCCGGACAGCCGGTGCGGCCTGCGGTCCAGGAGCGGACCGAGGCGCATCATCCGCGCGGCCTCCTCGACCCGTTGCTGGACCTCCGCCTTGGGCCGGCCCTCCGCGCGCAGCGGGAAGGCGAGGTTGTCACGGGTCTTGAGGTGCGGGTACAGGGCGTAGAACTGGAACACCATGGCGATGTCCCGGTCGGCGGGCGGCAGGTCGTTGACCAGCGTGTCGCCGATGCGGATGTCACCCGACGTCTGCCGCTCCAGGCCGGCCATGGCCCGCAGCGTCGTCGTCTTGCCGCAGCCGGAGGGGCCGAGCATGACGAAGAGCTCGCCGTCACCGATGGACAGGTCGACGTGCTCGACGGCGACCGTCCCGTCCGGGTAGCGCTTGTGCAGGGAGGTGACCTCGATGCCGGCCATCAGCGTCGCACCGCCCCGAGGGTCACTCCCGCGACGAGGTGCTTGCGCACGAGGTAGGCGAACACGAGCACCGGCAGCGCGAAGACGACAGCGGAGGCGGCGACCAGGCCCCAGTTCACCGTGGTCCCTCCGATGAGACCGGCGATGGCAGGTGGGGCCGTGCGGACCTCCTGGCTGGACGTGAGGAAGATGGCATAGACGAACTCGTTCCAGGAGAAGATGAGCGCGAACACCGCCGTGGCGGCGATGCCCGGGACGAGCAGGGGCAGGGTGAACTTGTGGAAGGCCTGCAGCCGCGTGTAGCCGTCGAGCATCGCGGCGTCCTCGTACTCGGAGGGCACCTCGTCGACGAAGCCCTTCATCATCCAGATCGTGAACGGCAGGTTGAACGCGGTGTAGATGAGGATGAGCCCCAGCCGGGTGTCGATGAGGCCGAGCTCGCGGTACATGAGGAACACCGGGATCACGATGACGACGGGCGGCATGAACCGGGTGGAGAGGATGAAGAAGAGCTGGTCCTTCTTGGCCTTGAGCGTGAAGCGCGAGTAGGCCCACGCCGCCGGCACCCCGAGCAGGGTCGCCAGGGCGGTCGAGCTGCCGGCGACGATGACCGAGTTGAGGAAGGACCCCGAGAGGTCCGAGCTGCCGCCGCCCGGTGCGACGAAGACGTCCCTGTAGTGCTGCAGGGTGACGTCGAACCCGAAGAACTTCGCCGGGACGGCGTAGATGTCCTGGCCGGTCTTGATCGATGTCTGCAGGATCCACATCACCGCGAAGAGCGAGGAGCCCAGCAGCACGGCGAGCACGGCGATCTCGATGGTGGCGCGGATCGCACCACCCCCACGGCGGGCTCGGGCAGAGCGTTGGGTGACGGGCCCGGGAACGGCGTCGTCGACGGAGATGGCCATCAGCCCTCCTTCAGCTTGTTGAGGTAGCGCAGGTAGAACTGGGCCAGCACGATGACGACGATGACCATGAGGATCCCGTACGCCGACGCGGTGCCCGTGCGGAAGCCGAGGAACGCCACCTTGTAGACGTGGAAGGACAGGGTCTCGGTGGAGACTCCCGGTCCGCCGTTGGTGAGGACGTAGACGAGGTCGAACTGGCGGAAGGCCTCGATGGCCCGGAACATCACGGCGATGAGGAGCAGGGGCCACACCATCGGCAGGGTGATGTTGCGGAACCGGAACCACTCCGAGGCGCGGTCGATCGACGCCGCCTCGTAGAGGTACTTGGGCACCGCCGTGAGCCCGGCGAGCGCGATGAGCATGATGAACGGGGTCCACTGCCAGGTGTCGACGAGGATGAGGGCGAACAGGGCCGAGCGCTGCTGGGTGAGCCACTCCACCGGCTCGAGCCCGACGGAGGTGAGCAGGCTGTTGATCACGCCGAACTGGGCGTCGAGCATGAAGCGCCAGAAGAGTCCGACGACGACCGGCGAGAGCATCATCGGGATGAGGAACAGCGTGGTCAGCAGCCCACGCCCGCGCGTGCGCCGGGAGATCAGGTACGCGATGGAGAAGCCCAGAACAGTCTGCAGGGCCACCGCACCGGCGACGAAGACCGCCGTCGTCACAGCTCGGGTGTGCACCTCCGCAGACGTGAGGACATCGGCGTAGTTCGCGAAGCCGACGAAGTCGCCGGGCACGCTGCTCGTGGCCGAGTAGTCGGTGAAGGACAGGTACAGCGCCCACAGCAGGGGGAAGACGGACATCCCGAGGAGCAGGAGCATCGCCGGGGAGATGAAGGCCACGGCGAGCCCGCGGTCACGCAGGCGGGGGGCCCGCCCCGGTGCAGGAGGCAGGGGCGCTGCCTCCTGCACGGGGGTAACGGCCGGCTTGGTCACGCTCATCTCACAGCCCGCCGTCGCCGTCCAGCACGGACTGCTGCTCCCGGGCGATGTCGTTGAGGGCCGCCTCCGGGTCCTTGGCCCCGTTGAGGGCGGCGTTGACATTGGTGTTCTCGATGTCGATGAGGCGTGCGTACACGGGCACGTTCCACATATCCCGCTGACGCGAGACGGAGTCGGTGTAGACCTGGTTGAACGGCCCGGCCTCGAGGAACTCCGGGGACTCCAGGGCGTCGGTACGCGAGGGCACGCCGCCGGCCGCGGCCCACTTCTTCTGGATGTCCTCCTGCTCGAACCACCGCATGAAGTTCAGGGCCTCGGCGACCCGGTCCTCTGGCGCGTAGGCCGAGATGTGCATCCCCATGCCACCGAGCGGCACGGTGTCCGTCTCCTGCGTCGGCAGGGTGGCGAAGCCCAGGACGTCGAGGATCTCCTCACGTGTGTCACCGAGTGTCGACTGCGCCGGGTCGATGAGACCACCGCTCGCCGCGATCCAGTTGAACGCGATGCAGGCCGTTCCCTGCGCGACGGCGGCGTTGACCTCGTCGAGGAACCAGTTGCCGGAGCCGGGTGCGGTCAGCGGCTTCATCTCGTTGACGAGGATGTCCATCGCCCGGTGTCCGGCCTCGTCGTTGATGACGCCGTCGATCCGGCCCTCCTGCTGGACCCAGAGGTTGCCGCCGTAGACGCCGTTCACGGTGTTGTAGGTGACCGCCGCGGCGTCCGAGCCGTTAGCCTGGTGGAAGGCCAGCCCGTAGACGCCTGGGTTGTCCTCCTGACACTGTCGGGCGGTGTCGATCATCTCGTCCCAGGTCGCGGGAGGCTCCTCACCGATGAGGTCCTTGCGGTAGATCATCGTCCAGGTGTCACCGAGGAGCGGCAGGCCGTACATGCGGGCGTTCTCGTCGCGCTGCCCCGTCTCGGCCTGGGGGTACTGGCCGTAGGCGGCGAGGAGGTAGGGGTCGTAGGCGTCGGTCTCGATGTTCTCGTTGATGAAGTCGGTGATGTCGAGGATGTTGCCGTTCGTCACGGCCTCACCGATGTGCTGGGAGTCGAGGACGGCGATGTCGAAGTCGGTCTGCCGTGCGGCGAACTGCGTGAACATCGCGTCGTGCCAGTTCGCGTTCGGCACCGTGTTGACGTTGATCGTCACGTTCGGGCGCTCCTTGGTGTACTCCGCGTTGGCGAAGTCCTCGAGGAGCTGGGCGGGGGGCCACTCGAACCAGATGAAGCTCAGGTCCAGCGGCTCGTCGGTGAGCTCGGGGATCGTCGCGGGCGCCGCGGGGCCGCTCGCCTCCCCGGTCCCGTCGTCCGCGTCGGCGTCGTTGTCGCCGCCGCAGGCCGCCAGCGCGAGGACGGCCAGCGTGGTCGCTGCCGCCGCCCTCACCGTGCGGCCCCGGCGAGAGCTCCGTCGGTCTCGCAGTGCGTTGCTCATCAGTTCTCCTGCTTCCTGCATCGGGATCATTGCCGGATCTGACTGCCGTGCGTGCGGCGTCACCAGGACGTCGCGATGTACTGGGTCTCCATGAACTCGAGGAGTCCCTCGGAGCTCCCCTCGCGTCCCAGGCCGCTCTGCTTGGTCCCGCCGAAGGGGGCGGCCGGGTCGGACACGAGCCCGCGGTTGAGGCCGACCATGCCGCTGTCGATGCCCTCCGCGAGGCGTAGGCCGCGGCCGAGGTCACCGGTGTAGAGGTAGCTGACGAGGCCGTACTCGCTGTCGTTGACCATCGTGAGCATCTCCTCCTCCCGCTCGAAGCGGACCACCGGGGCGACCGGCCCGAAGATCTCCTCGTGGAGGACCCGGGCGTCCGGCGGCACGTCGACGAGCACCGTCGGGGGGTAGAAGCAGCCCGCCTCGTCGGGTCGCGTGCCGCCGAGCACGGCGCGGGCGCCGCGGGCGAGGGCGTCCCGGACGAGCTCGTCGACCTTGCGGGCGGCGTCCTCGTTGATGAGCGGACCGCACTGGGTGCTCTCCTCGGAGCCCGGGCCGACCCGGACCGCGGCCATCTGGGCGACGAGGCCCTCCACGAAGGCGTCGTAGACCGCGCTCTGCACGAAGAACCGGTTCGCGGCAGTGCAGGCCTGGCCGCCGTTGCGCATCTTGGCGACCATCGCGCCCTCGACGGCCGCGTCGAGGTCGGCGTCGGCGAGGACGACGAAGGGGGCGTTGCCGCCGAGCTCCATCCCGCACTTGAGCACCTGGTCCGCGGCGGTGCGCAGCAGGCGGCGGCCGACCTCCGTCGACCCGGTGAACGAGAGCATGCGCGTGCGCGGGTCGGTGAGCATGGTCCCGACGACGGGACCGGGCTGGGTGGTCGTGACGACGTTGAGCACACCCGCCGGCAGCCCGGCCTCCTGCAGCAGGGCCGCGACCGCGAGGGCCGTCAGCGGCGTCTCGGTCGCCGGCTTGAGGATCGCGGTGCACCCGGCCGCCAACGCCGGCGCGATCTTGCGGGTCGCCATGGCTGCGGGGAAGTTCCACGGCGTGACGAGGACGCTGATGCCCACGGGCTGGTGCGTGACGACCAGCCGGTTGGCCCCGCTCGGGGACCGACCGACCTGGCCGCGCAGCCGGACCCCCTCCTCGGCGTACCAGCGGAAGAACTCGGCGGCATAGGTGACCTCGGACCGGGCGTCCGCCAGCGACTTGCCGTTCTCGAGGCTGATGAGGAGGGCGAGCTCCTCGCTCCGCTCGCGCATGAGGTCGAAGGCCCGCAGCAGCAGCTCCGCGCGGGCGCGGGGCGCGGTGGCCGCCCACCCGGCCGCCGCCTCGGCCGCGGCGTCCACCGCCGCTTCCGCATCGGGGGTGCGGGCGTCGGCGACGGAGGCGAGGACCGCACCCGAGGCGGGGTCCCGGACGTCGATCCGACCGCCGTCGGAACCGCCGCGCCACGTGCCGGCCACCAGGAGGTCGGTCGGCACGTCGAGGGCGTCGAGGACGGGGCGCATGGACTCGTGCATGGTGATGCTCATCGGGCACCTGCTGTCGTGGTGAGGTCCGGCGACGCGGAGCCGGGAACGGTGGTCTCTCGGAGGGCGGCGCGGTCGCCGGTGTGCGCAGCGCGGACGATCCGCTCCAGGGCGTCGACGTCGAGCGGGCGCGGGTTGTTCGCGATGAGGCGCGCGGCACCCAGCGCCTGCTCGGCCGTCCAGCGCAGCCGGTCGGCGGGCAGGCCGAGCTCCGCGAGGGTGGCCGGGATCCCTACCGAGGCGAGCAGGGCGGCGACCCGGTCGATCGCCTCCCCGGCAAGGTCCTCCTCCGTGGTCTGCGCGGACGCGCCCATCGCCACTGCGACGGCGGCCAGCTCAGGCACCCGCGCGGGACGGTTGAACTCCATGACGTAGGGCAGCAGGACGCCGACCCCGATCCCGTGCGGGGTGTGCGTCAGGGCACCGACCGGGTACTGGATGGCGTGCGCCGCCGCCGTTCCGGACGTGCCGAGGGCGAAGCCTCCCGCCGTGGCCCCGAGCATCATCGCCTCGCGCGCACCCATGTCGCCCGGGTCCGACCAGGCACGGTGCAGGCTGCCGGCGACCTGTCGGACGGCCATCAGGGCGTAGGAGTCCGTCAGCTCGTTCTTGCCGACGAAGACGCGCTCGGTCGCCAGCTCGGTGGTCACCGGACGGCGCACCGCGGTGAACGCCTCGATCCCGTGCGACAGGGCGTCGGCACCGGCGCTCGCGGTGAGGGCCGGTGGACACCCGAGGGTGAGCTCCGGGTCGCACACCGCCGTGTGCGGGATGAGGTACGGGCTGGAGATCCCCACCTTGCTCACGCGCTCGGGATCGGTGAGGACGGCCACGGGCGTCACCTCCGAGCCGGTGCCGGCGGTGGTCGGCAAGGCGACCACCGGCGTCACCGGACCGGGGACCCGCAGCTCGCCGTAGTAGTCCGACGCCTCGCCACCGTGCGTGAGGACCACGGCGACCGCCTTGGCGAGATCGATGCAGCTCCCACCGCCCATCCCGACGACGACGTCGGGGGCGGCGTCCCGCACGAGCCCGGCGCACTCGTTCACCTGGCGCACCGGGACGTCCGGCAGCACCTCGTCGAACACCGTCACGTGCACGCCGGCGCCCTCGAGCAGCCCGACCAGCTCGGCGAACTCCGCCGTCGCGCCGAAGCGAGCGTCGGTGCAGACGAGGGCGCGGGAGCCGAGGGCCGCGGTCAACGCGCCCAGGGCGTGCCGCTGCCCGGCGCCGAACACCACTTGTCGAGGCCCGCGCAGGACACCGAGCATGCTCATGGAGACTCCAGGGTGAGGGAGGAGAGAGCCAGCGGGACCGGTACGCGACGGTGCGAGAGGAAGAGCCGCTGTGCTTTTCCTATACGATCTGATTGACGAGATCATGGAGCAGTGGAGGAGCCGCTGTCAACCATGGTCCGCGAACGAGGTGGAGAGGGGCACACGCCTGTGGACGACGACGGGATCCGACCCGGCCGTGGCAGTGACGGCACACGGCTCAACGGGCGCCCCCGGGGGCGGCTCGCCGACGAGGTGCACGAGACGCTGCTCCGCCAGCTCATGTCCTCACGCATCGTGCCGGACTCCCGCCTGACGATCGACGCGCTGGCGCGCGAGCTGGGCGTCTCGCAGACGCCCATCCGCGACGCCCTCAACCGCATGGAGGCCGACGGGCTCGTCGTCCGTGTGCCGCACGCCGGCTACCGGATCCCGCCCCAGATCACGCGCGAGCGGTTCGACGACATGCTCGAGATCCGCCTCCTCCTCGAACCGGCGGCCGCCCGCCGGGCGGCCCAGCGGGCGACGCCGTCGGAGGTCGACGAGCTGCGACGCCTGCTCGAGGAGATGGCGGGGCTGGACGAGGGTGACGGGCCGACCGCCTACGGTGCCTTCGGCCTGCGTGACGCCACGTTCCACGACCTCGTCGCGCGCACCGGGGGGAACCAGCTCGTGCGGGAGGCGCTGGCCCGACTGCACACGCACGTGCACCTCTTCCGCCTGGTCTACGACACGCAGGTCACCGACCTCGCCAGGGGTGAGCACGACGAGATCCTGGCCGGGATCGCGGCGCGCGACCCGGACCGGGCCGCCTACGCGATGCGCCGCCACATCCTGCTCTCGGGCGAGCGCTTCCGGCCCTTGTTCGACGGTTCTCCACCGCCGCACCCAGGGCTTGACTGACGGGGCCCGGGGCGCCATCCTTGCAGCGGATCCGATAGGATCGCCCACGGTTGCTCGTCCTTCGGGCCGAGTGCCATCCCTCACCCAACGTTGAGTGCGAGGAGATTCAGGTGCCCAGAGCGTTGCTCCTGACCGGCGATGCCGCCGAGGAGCTTGACACGATGTACCCCTACTACCGGATACAGGAGGGCGGGTGGGACGTCGACGTCGCCAACAAGTCGATGCGTGACGTCCAGCTCGTCATCCACGAGTTCGACCCGGGCTGTGACGCGTACGTCGAGAAGCCCGGCCGGAAGCTGCCGGTCGACGTGCTGTGGGAGGACGTCGACGTCGACCGCTACGACGGCCTCATCATCCCCGGGGGCCGCGCTCCCGAGTGGATCCGCGTGGACGACCACGTGCGGCGCATCACCGAGCACTTCTTCGCTCGCAACCTGCCGATCGCGCTCGTGTGCCACGGCGCGCAGGTGCCGGCGGACTACGGGCTGCTCCAGGGCCGCAGGACCGCGTGCTTCCCGCCCATCACCCGCGACATGGAGCACGCCGGAGCGACGGTCGTGGACGCGCCCGACGTCGTCGACGGCAACCTCGTCTCGTGCCGGGGCTGGCCGGACATGCCGCAGTTCGGCCGGGCGATGATGGAGCTCTTCTCGAACTCTCTCGTCAACGCCTGATGCGCACGACCGCCGGCTGCCGGTGATGGAGGAGCGCACCGTCGTCGTCGACGGCTCGCCCGTCCACCTCCTCCAGGGCGGTAGAGGACCTGCGGTGCTCCTCCTGCACGGCTCCGGACCCGGGACCACCGGGTCCGGAGCCTGGGCCGCGACCGTCGAGGCGCTCGGAGGGTCGTGGCACCTCGTGGCTCCCGACCACGCGGGCTTCGGCCGCACTCCGCTCCCGCCGGGGTCACGAGGCGGGCTGCGGGTGTGGACGGAGCAGGCCGCCGGGCTGATGGACGCCCTGGGGCACCGCTCGTACGCCGTCGTCGGCCACTCCATGGGCGGTGCGGTCGCCCTGGCCCTGGCGGCCGCGCGTCCCGAGCACGTCACCCACGTCGTGCCCGTGTCCACCATGGGCGCGCCGGGGGCGCCGCTGTCGGCGGAGCTCGACGCGGTGTGGGCCGCCCCCGCCACCGAGGACGGCGCGCGGGACATGCTGGGCCGCCTCCTCCTCGACCAGTCGCTCGTCACGAGGTCGGCGGTCGCGGCCCGGACCGCCGCGATGCAGGCCGGTGAGGCGGCGTTCGCGACGCTCTTCCCGCCGCCCCGCGCGCGGTGGGCCGAGGACCTCACGCTGTCGGAGCAGACGCTGGCGGCCGTCCACGCGCCGGTGCTGCTCGTCCACGGCGCCCAGGACCGTGTCACTCCCCTGCCGGCGACCCTGCCGCTGCTCGACCACCTCACCGACGTCCGGATGCACGTCCTCGGGCGGTGCGGCCACGCGCCGGCGCTGGAGCACCAACGCGCCTTCCACCACCTGCTGTCGGACTTCCTCTCCGGGACCTGACGACTACGCGAGCGGTTGCGGCCTGTCGGTTCCCAGGACCTGGCCGAGCTGAGCACGTGAGCTGACCCCCAGCTTGGGGAACAGGTGGTAGAGGTGCGACCCGACGGTCCGGGGAGAGAGGTAGAGCCGCGCCCCGATCTCGCGGTTGGTCAGCCCCTGGGCCGCCAGGCCGGCGATGAGCTGCTCCTGCGCCGTGAGCACCCCCGACCCGGCCGTGGCGTCCTGGTCGGCCTCCCCGGCCGCACGGAGCTCGCGGCGGGCCTCGGCGGCCCAGGCCGGGGCCCCGAGAGCGTCGAAGGAGTCACGGGCGGTGCGCAGGTACCGCCTCGACTCGGAGACCCGTCGCGCGTGGCGGAGCCACCGCCCGAGAGACAGCCGGGCGCGCGCCCGCAGGAACGGCCACCCCGCGAGCTCGTCGATCGCCACCCGGTGCAGCGACTCCGCGGACCCCGGGCCGGCCAGGACCGCGCGGGAGTACACCAGGGACGCCGACAGGAGCGGGGAGTCGGCGTGGCCGTCCTCGAAGCGAGCGAGAACGCCGCGTGCCTCGACGTCCGCACCGACCCGGGCCGCGGTGTCCGCGTACACGGGGAGCGTCCCGTGCTGGATGCTCGTCACCGACTCGGGGACCGTCCCCCGCGTCGAGAACCGGTCTCGGAGGGTGTCCCAGGCCTGCTGGTCGCGGCCGAGGACGAACAGCGCCGTCGCCCGCGCGAAGGAGGACATCTCACGCAGCGTCGCCGAGGGAGCCGACACCAGGTCACCGTCGATTTGGGTGCAGCGGTCGAGCGCCTCCTCAGGGTCGGCGCGGACCGCCTGGAGGACGGTGCCCGTGATCTCCGCCGCCGTGAGGGCGCGTCCTCGCTCGAGCCCGCTCGAGCGGACCTCTCGGACCGCCTCGCCCGCCTCGTCCCACCTGCCGAGGTGCCAGCAGGTCCACGCGAGCGCGGCGTCCGCCGAGGTGAGCAGACCCAGTCGACCCTGCCGCCGAAGGGGTCCGACCGCCCGCACGAGGTGCGCTGTCCCGGCCGCGGCGTCTCCGACGACGGCTGCCGCGCGCCCGAGGAGCGCGAGCATCTCGGCGTCGTCGACGCCGCTGGTGCCGAGGGCGGCGATCCCTGCCCGCACCGTCCGTGCCTTCGAGACGGGGGCGGACAGGGCGAGCGCCGCGAGGAGCCGCGGGTCCGGAGCCGTGACCAGGGGTTCGACGGCGCCGCAGAACAGGTCGCGGCACCGCGGCTCGATCCCCCGCCAGTAGGCGACGTCGGCCGCCGGGGCGAGGGCGTCGAGTGCAGACTCCCGCCGACCCGCGCGGTGGAGCCGGGCGAGAGCCGCGACGAGCTCCCGCATGCGCGGGTAGTCGCCGATCACCTCCGGTGGCCGGTAGCGGCGCCATGCGGCACGCGCGCGGTCGACCTCGGCCAGCGGCAGCGCCTCGGCCTCGGTCAGCAGGCGGACCACCGCCTCCTCGTGCCCGAGGTCGGCGGCGTGGTCGGCCGCGGTGACCAGCCGACCGCCGCGGACGGCGGGGTCGGGCGTGAGCGTCGCCGCGCGTTCGAGCATCGCGACGGACTCGGTGACGGCACCGCGACGACGGACACGGTCCGCGCAGCGCTCGAGGGCCGCTGCCACCTGCTCGTCCGGCTCCGTCGCGGCGCAGGCACGGTGCCAGACGGCGCGGTCCGGATCCGTCGTCGCCCGCGCCAGCGCCGCGTGCGCCGCCCGGCGACGCACCTCCCCCGCCCGCCGGAGCACGGCGGAACGGACGAGGGGGTGGTGGAAGTGCACGCCGTCGACCCTGACGTCGACCAGGCCGACCACTTCGGCAGGCTCCAGGTCCGGTGGCGCGACCGCGGGGTGACCGAGTCGGCGGGCGGCGTCGAGCAGCTGGGCGACGGTGTCCTGCCCGTGCCCGCCGGGGGCTCGCTGGCTCAGGGAGGCGAGCAGGAGGAGGTCCTGCCCGACGGCGGGCAGGTCGCTCACCCGGTCAACGAACACCGTCCCGAGCCGGTCGGTGAGGGGCAACGGGTCGGTGAGGACCGTGCCGCGCGGCACGTGCCTCCAGGCGCGGGCGAGCTCGACGAGCGCGAGCGGCAGTCCCTCCGCCTCGCGCACCACCCGGTCGCGGAGCACCGGCGGGAGCTCCGCCGCCTCCGCCCGGACCACGGACCGGGCCTCCGCCTCGCCGAGGGGCGTCAGCGTGGTCGTCCTCAGCGGTACGTCGGCGAGGGCCGCGTCCGGCGGCTCGCGGCTCGCGCACACGAGCAGGACCGGGTCGCCCCGGGTCCGGCGGGCCATGAACGCCAGGACCCACCGGCTTGAGGGGTCCAGCCAGTGGACGTCGTCGACCGTCACCAGCAGGGGCGCGGCCGTCGCCGTCGCGCGGAGGAGGTCGAGCGTGGCGACGGCGACGGCCACGGGGTCCGGCGCCTCGGCGGCGGCCTCGAGGGCCCCCACGGACCGGCGCAGGAGGACGAGCCGGTCCTCGGCGTCAGGCAGAGCGGTACGTGTGAGGACCGGCTGGAGCAGCTGGTGCAGGCCCGCGTAGGGAACGTGCATCTCCGCCGCTGCGCCCGCGCACTCGAGCGTCGCCATGCCGCGCTCGCGGGCGAGGCCGCGCGTGTACCCGAGGAGCGCGGTCTTCCCGATCCCCGGAGGTCCCTGGAGGAACACACCGACATGCTGCGCCGCGGCCGCCACCTCGCTGCGCAGGAGGTCCAGCTCGGCCGTGCGGCCGACCAGGTCACGCATGGCCGAGATTGTCCTCGTCCGGCCGGGGGCCGTCCAGACCCGGTCGAGCCCCGACTCGGTCGTCGCGGGCGCGCGGACAGTCACCTGACTGATGCCCCACGCACGGGCCCCTCCCTAGCGTGCCGGCATGAGCACACCGACTCCCGACACCGTCGTTCTCGTCCACGGCTTCTGGGTGACGCCCCGCAGCTGGGAGGACTGGAAGGCCCACTACGAGGCCCAGGGCTTCCGTGTCCTCGCCCCGGCCTATCCCGGCTTCGAGGTGGAGGTCGAGGCGCTCAACGCCGACCCCTCCCCCATCGCCACCGTCACCGGGGCCCAGATCGTCGACCACCTGGTCTCGGTGGTGCAGACGCTGCCCACGCCGCCGGTCATCATCGGCCACTCCGCCGGCGGCGCCTTCACGCAGGTCCTGCTCGACCGGGGCTACGGCGCGGCCGGCGTGGCCCTCAACTCGGCCCCGACGGAGGGGGTCCGCACGACGCCCCTGTCCCAGGTGCGGTCGACCTTCCCGGTGCTGCGCTCGCCCGCCAACCGGCGGCGGGCCGTCCCCCTGACCTTCGAGCAGTTCAGCTACGCGTTCACGAACGTCGGCTTCACCGCGGCCGAGGCGCGCCGGGCCTACGAGCGGTACGCGATCCCCGCCTCCGGCGGCACGCTGTGGAACGGCGTCCTCGCCAACTTCCGGCCCGGCCACCAGGACATCTGGGTCGACTACCGCAACGCCGCGCGCCCGCCACTGCTCTTCCTCTCCGGCTCGGACGACCACATCATGCCGCCGTCGGTGCAGCGCGCGAACGCCCGGAAGTACCGGGCGCCGGGCACGGTGACCGAGCACGAGACCTATCCCCGGCGGGCCCACCTCATGACCGCCCAGGACGGCTGGGAGGAGATCGCCGACCACGCTCTCGAGTGGGCCCTCGCCCACGCCGGCCGCCGGGACGACAGCACGCACCCGCACGCGGTCTGAACGCCGGACCCACCGACCACCACCCTCGCGAAGGAGCACGTCATGCCTGTCGTCACGACATCGGACGGAGTCGAGATCTTCTACAAGGACTGGGGGGCCGGTCCCCCCGTCGTCTTCAGCCACGGCTGGCCGCTCAACGCCGACGCCTGGGACCGCCAGCTCAAGGCGGTGGCGGACGCCGGCTTCCGCGGGATCGCTCACGACCGGCGGGGGCACGGCAGGTCCACCCAGACCTCCGAGGGCAACGACATGGACCACTACGCCGACGACCTCGCGGCCGTCCTCGAGGCGCTCGACCTGCGTGACGCCGTCCTCGTCGGGCACTCGACGGGCGGCGGGGAGGTGGTGCACTACCTGGCGCGCCACGGGTCGGAGCGGGTGAGCAGGGCCGTCCTGCTCGGTGCCGTCCCGCCCCTCATGCTCCAGACGCCCGACAACCCCGAGGGCACACCGATCGAGGCGTTCGACGACATCCGCACCGGGGTGCTGGCCGACCGCTCACAGTTCTACCAGGACCTGTCCGTGCCGTTCTACGGGGGCAACCGTGACGGGTCGACCCTCTCGCAGGGCGTCCGGGACCAGTTCTGGCGGCTCTCCATGCAGGCCGGCCTCGCGCCCGCGTACGACTGCATCGCCCAGTTCTCCGCCGTCGACTACACGGCCGACCTTCGCGCGATCACCATCCCGGTCCTCGTCGCGCACGGCGACGACGACCAGATCGTCCCCTTCCGCGCCTCCGCTCCCAAGACCGCCGAGCTGCTCGCGGACGCGATGCTCACGGTGTACCCGGGGGCACCGCACGGCCTCCACGGCGCCTACGAGGAGGAGTTCACCGCGGACCTGCTCGCCTGGCTCACCCGCTGACCGCCCTCGCCGGGACGGACGCCACGGTCCGGTCCGTCACGTCAAGACGTTCGACAAAGAGCCGTGACCTCGTACTCCGAGGTCACGGCTCTGTTTCTGTCGGGCTGGCGGGATTTGAACCCACGACCCCTTGACCCCCAGTCAAGTGCGCTACCAAGCTGCGCCACAGCCCGTCTGGCTCGCGAACGAACCTAGAGAAGATTACCCC
Organism: Georgenia satyanarayanai; assembly: GCF_009193135.1. Classification (GTDB taxonomy): domain Bacteria; phylum Actinomycetota; class Actinomycetes; order Actinomycetales; family Actinomycetaceae; genus Oceanitalea; species Oceanitalea satyanarayanai. The sequence continues at coordinate 23,755 of NZ_VUKC01000003.1, read as the reverse complement.
AGAGACGCGTCCGAACCGAAACCGCGACAGGCCACTGTGCGCGGCGTCACTCAGTGGGCGGCGCCCTGCCCCGTCTGCTCCAGGCGCACCTTCTCCGCCTGCACGACCCCGAGGCCGAGCAGGGCAATCGTCATGACGGCCGTCGCCGGCCACGGGTCGATCCGGTACAGGCCCACGACCGTCACGAGGAGCTGGATCGTCAGCGCCCGCCGCAGCCACTGGAAGGCGTCGTAGCGGTCCCGGCCGAGAAGCGTCCACGCGCGAGCCGCCGCCGCCACGACGACGACCGTCGACGCCGCCGCGGCCCACAACGACCAGGTGGGTGCGCCGTCGTCGGCGGTGAGGATGACGACGACGCCCCCGCCGAGGGCGAGGACGAGCAGCGCCCCGGCCACCGCCGTCGTCCACGAGCCGCGCACGACGCCGCGGAGCAGACCGCGCACCTTGCGGGTGGCGAGCTCGAGCGGGTCGGGGAGCTCGCTGTGGTCGTCGGGGACGGCGGCGAGGAGCGCCTCGACCTCCGCCTCGCCGCGGCCTCCGCTCCCCTGCCGCAGCAGCTCGCGCGCGACCTCGCGCCGCTGCGGGCTCAGCCCGCCCGCCAGTCCGGCGACGGCGTGGTCGGCCGCGGCGGCGAGCTGCTCGCTCGGGTGCGGCGGGCGGCGCCCGTGGAGCACGTCGGCGAGGACGACGAGCACGACCAGCGTGACGTACATGATCATCGGCGCCGGCTGGAAGAAGTAGTCGTTGTCGTTGGTGAGGAACTTCCCGACCTCGTCGATGAACAGGCCGAAGCCGATCCCGCCGAGGAAGGCCGCCGGCGGCCGGACGACCGGCCCGGCGAAGGACAGCACGAGCACCATGGCCAGCGCCATGAACAGCCCGCCCCACAGGACGTGCGCCACGTGGAGGGTCTCCCCGCCGACCTGCGGGAAGCCGGTGAGCTGGAGAAGGCCGCGGGTGGCGAAGATCGTGACGACCGTCGTGAGCACGAAGCCAAGAACGTGCTCACCGGCGCGCGGGTCCCGGGGCAGGCCCCACCGGAGGAGGACGTGCCGTCGGGACACCGTGCCGTCGGGCATCAGCGGCGGCGCTTCTCGCGCACGCGGACGCTGATCTCGATCGGCGTGCCGACGAAGCCGAAGTTCTCGCGGAGCTTGCGCTCGATGAAGCGGCGGTAGCCGTGCTCGATGAAGCCGGTGGCGAAGATGACGAAGCGCGGCGGGCGGCTGTCAGCCTGCGTGGCGAAGAGGATGCGCGGCTGCTTGCCCCCGCGCACCGGGTGCGGGTTCGCGGCGGTGAGCTCGCCGAGGAAGGAGTTGAGCTTGCCGGTGGAGATGCGGGTGTCCCACCCGCCCAGCGCGGTGTCGAGCGCCTTGGTGAGGCGGTCGACGTGCCAGCGGGTCTTCGCGGAGATGTTGACCCGTGGTGCCCACTGGGTCTGGACGAGGTCCTGCTCGACGGCTCGCTCGAGGAGGTGGCGCTGGTCGTCGTCCATGAGGTCCCACTTGTTGTAGGCGATGACGAGCGCCCGCCCGGCCTCGATGACCTGCTGGATGACGCGCGTGTCCTGCTCGGTCAGCGGGACCGAGGAGTCGATGAGGACGACGGCCACCTCCGCCTTCTCCAGCGCCGCCTGCGTGCGCAGGGAGGCGTAGAAGTCCGCGCCCTTGGTCTGGTGGACGCGGCGGCGGATGCCGGCGGTGTCGACGAGCCACCACGGGCGGCCGCCGAGGAGGACGAGCTCGTCGACCGGGTCGCGGGTGGTGCCGGCGACGTCGTCGACGACGACGCGCTGCTGGCCGGCGATCGCGTTGAGGAGGCTGGACTTGCCGACGTTCGGGCGGCCGACGAGGGCCACGCGCCGCGGGCCACCCTCGGGCAGCGGGTTCGCGACCGCGGAGACCTCGGGGAGCACCGCCATCGCCGCGTCGAGCACGTCACCCGACCCGCGCCCGTGCAGCGCGGACACGGACCACGGCTGCCCGAGCCCGAGCGACCACAGGGCGGCGGCGTCGGACTCCTGCGCGGGCGAGTCGACCTTGTTCGCGACGAGGACGACCGGCTTGCCGGACTTCCGCAGCATCCGGACGACCTGCTCGTCGGTGCTCGTCGGGCCCACGGTCGCGTCGACGATGAACATGACGGCGTCCGCCATCGCGATCGCGACCTCCGCCTGCTCGGCGACGCGGGCGTTGAGCCCGGCGGCGTCGTGCTCCCAGCCGCCGGTGTCGACGAGCGTGAAGCGGCGCCCGGCCCACTCGGCGGGGTAGCTGACGCGGTCACGGGTGACGCCCGGGACGTCCTGGACGACGGCCTCGCGGCGGCCGAGCACGCGGTTGACGAGCGTGGACTTGCCGACGTTCGGGCGCCCGACGACCGCGAGCACCGGCAGCGGTGCCTCCGGCCGGTCCTCGGCGGGGGCGTCGTCGGCGGACGCGAGGAGGGCGGCGTCCTCCTCGTCCAGCACGTAGTCGGACAGCCCGGCGCGCAGGGCCGCGGCGCGCTGCTCGTCGTCGGCCGGGGTGGTCGGGAAGTCCTCGGAGTCGCTCACGCCGGCCATTGTCGCGTGCTCGGGCCGTTCCACGCTAACCGCCGCGCTCAGGGGCGCACTCAGGTGAGGCCGGCGTCGTGGACGCAGAGCGCGATCTGCACCCGGTTGCCCGCCTCGAGCTTGGTGAACAGGCGGCCGATGTGGGTCTTGACCGTCGCCAGGCCGAGGTAGAGCTCGGCGGCGATCTCCGCGTTCGACAGGCCCCGCCCGATCGCCACGGCGACCTCGCGCTCCCGGTCGGTGAGCCGCGCGACCCGCTCCCTCGCGTGCTTCTCGCGCGAGTCGTCCGGTGTGCGGGTGGCGGCGGTGATGACCTGGGCGGTGACGCTCGGGGAGAGCATCGGCTCACCGCGCGCGACGCGGACGACGGCGTCGACGAGCTCGGCGGGAGGGGTGTCCTTGAGGAGGAACCCGGCCGCGCCGTGACGCAGGGCCGTGAGCACCATCTCGTCGGTGTCGAAGGTCGTGAGGACGATGACGCGGGTGCGCGAGCCGCGCTCGGACAGCCGGCGCGTCGCCGCGAGCCCGTCCAGGCCGGGCATCCGGATGTCCATGAGGACGACGTCGGGGTGCTCCCGCTCGATGACGGTGAGGCCCTCGTGGCCGTCCCCCGCCTCGCCCACGAGCTCGACGACGTCGCTCCCGCCGAGCATGAGTCGCAGACCGGTCCGGACGAGCGCGTCGTCGTCGACGACCACCACGCGCACGCGCGGCGCGCTCACCTGCTCTCCTCCCACGGCAGCCAGCATCGCACGGTGAAGGAGCCGTCCGGCCCGGCCGCGTGCTCGAGCACGCCGCCGGCCAGCTCGACCCGCTCGGCGAGGCCGACGAGCCCGAAGCCGCTCCCGGGCGCGGCGGGCAGCGACCCGCCCCAGGTGGGCGGGCCGTTGTGGACCTCGATGGTGAGCAGCCCGCCCGGTCCCCCGGCGAGGTGGACGACGACGTCGCTCCCCGGGGCGTGCTTGCACGCGTTGGTCAGCGCCTCCTGGACGACCCGGTAGGCGGTGCGTGAGGTCGTCGCCGGGAGGTCGCCGACGCCGCGGAGGTCCCCGCCCGGCAGACCGCTCGGGTCCAGCGCCGCCTCGACCTGGACACGCGCTCCGTCGACGAGCTCGCGCACCTGGGCGAGGAGCGGCTGCGGCGGCTCGGCCGGGGCGCCGTCGTCGGGGGCCGGAGTCCCGCCGGCGCGCAGCACCCCGAGCACCTCGCGCAGCTCGCTCAGCGCGAGGTGAGCGCTGCGCTGGATGACACCGGCGGCCTCGGCGGTCTCCTCCCGGGAGAGGTCGGTGCGGTAGGCGAGCGCGCCGGCGTGCATGGCGACGAGCGAGATCCGGTGGGCCAGCACGTCGTGCATCTCGCGGGCGATGCGGGTGCGCTCGGCCTCCCGCGCCGCGTCCGCCTTGGCCGCCTGCTCCCGCTCGGCCGTCTCCGCGCGCTGACGCAGCGTCGCGAGCAGCTCACGCCGCGCACCGACGTAGAAGCCGGTGGCCACGCAGGTGCCGATGACCCCCATCGCGAGTCCGCCGGCCAGGGCGGCGAAACCCACCGTGCTGCCGTCGTCGACGATGGCCGGCCGCCAGACGAGCTCGTAGACGACGGTGGCGCCCGTCCACGTGACGACGACGGGTGCCACCCACCGCCACCGCCGCCACGTCGCGACCGACACCGCCGCCACCACGCCCGCGCCCACCGCGGACGCGGAGACGGCCGACATCGCCCCCGTGAGCGTCGCGACGAGGACCGGGTGGCGGCGGCGCAGCGGCAGCAGCGCGAGGGCGATGACGCCGAGCACCGCGTCGAGGACGAGCGCCCCGCCGATCCGCGCCTCGACGTCGGCCGGCAGCGGGGCGTCGGCCACCGGGATGAAGTCCGCGGCCACGGAGAGCCACAGCACCATCGCGACGCCCGCCGCGACGAGGTAGCGCCAGACGCGGGACCACGGCCGCAGGGCGGGAGGCTGCCCCGGGTCGTGGGCGACGGCCGGCCGGACGGCCACCGGTACCGGGACGGCCGGCGCAGGAGGGAGCGCGGGGTACATCCGGCCAGCCTAGGGACGCCACCCGCCGGTCCGGTCCACCGGCGGGCTCGCTGTCGTCCGCCGAAAGGTTGACCCGGCCGAGCCGGAGCGCCGATCCGCACCGCCCTGCCGTCCCGGAGGGTTGTCCCATGATCACCGCACAGCACCTGACTAGACGCTACGGCGACCGCGCCGTCGTCGACGACGTCTCCTTCACCGCCCGGCCCGGCCGGGTCACCGGGTTCCTCGGCCCCAACGGTGCCGGCAAGTCCACCACCATGCGCATGCTCACCGCGCTCACGACCCCGACGTCGGGCCGCGCCACCATCCTCGGCGCCCCCTTCCGCGAGCTCACCAACCCGGGCCGGCGGGTCGGCGTCCTCCTCGACGCCTCCGCGCAGCACGCCGGCCGTACCGGCCGGGAGGTGCTCCACCTGTCCGCGCGGCTCATGGGGCTGCGTCCCGGCAGGGTGGACGAGGTCCTCGCCACCGTGGGTCTCACCGCGGCGGAGGCGGGAGCGCGGACGCGGACCTACTCCCTCGGCATGCGTCAGCGCCTCGGCCTGGCCCACGCCCTGCTCGGCGAGCCGGAGGTACTCATCCTCGATGAGCCGGTCAACGGCCTCGACCCAGCCGGCATCCGCTGGATGCGGGCGCTGCTGCGCGACTTCGCCGACGAGGGCGGCACGGTCCTCCTCTCCTCCCACCTGCTCCGCGAGGTCGAGGCCGTCGCCGACGACCTCGTCATCATCGGCCGCGGCCGCATCCTCGCCCAGGGCAGCGCCGAGGAGCTCCTCGCCACCCCCGGCACGCAGGTGCACAGCCTCGACGACACCACCCTCGCCCGGGCGCTCACCGCCGCCGGCCACGAGGTCACCGGCGCCGGGACCGGCCTCACGACGTCGGCCACCGCGGAGGAGGTCGGCCGGGCGGCCCTGGCTGCCGCCGTCGTCCTCACCGACCTGCGCCCCTCGGCCGCCACCGGCCTGGAGGACCTGTTCTTCGACACGACCGCCCAGCACGGGCGAGAGGAGGCCGCAGCATGACCGCGCCCACGACCACCCGCCCCACGACGACGGCCCGCACCGCCTCCCCACCCGTCCCCTTCACGCGGCTCGCCCTCGTCGAGCTCCGCAAGCAGCTCGACACCCGCGCCGGGGCCTGGCTGCTCGCGGTGATCGTCCTCCTCAACGCCGGGCTCATCGCCCTCGTGCTGTTCACCGGGGAGCCGGAGAACCGCACCTGGCAGGAGCTCACCATGGCCTCCTCCCTCGCCCAGATGCTCCTCCTGCCGCTCCTCGGGGTCATGGCCGCCACCGGCGAGTGGTCCCAGCGGACGGCGCTGACGACCTTCAGCCTCGAGCCGCGCCGCACCCGGGTCAACGCCGCCAAGCTCGTCTCCGCGCTCGGGCTGGGCGTGGCGGTCATGGCCGCGGCCCTGCTGGCGGGGGCGCTGTTCAACGTCGTCGGGATGGTGGCGCTGGACGGTGACGGGTCCTGGGCCATGGAGTGGTCGGTCCTCGGCGGGATGCTCCTCGCCCTGCTGCTCCTCGTCACCCAGGGCCTGGCCTTCGGGCTGGCGTTCCTCAGCACGCCGGTGGCGATCGTCGCCTACCTCGCGCTGCCCACGGTGTGGTCCCTGCTCACCATGCTCGTCGACGCGCTGCAGGAGCCGGCGAAGTGGCTCAACCTCGACTTCTCGATGACCGCCCTCATGTCGGCGGAGATGACGGCGACGACGTGGGCGCAGCTCGCGACGTCGGCCGCCGTGTGGATCGGGGTCCCCCTCGCCATCGGTCTGTGGCGCACCGCCCGCCGCGACGTCTCGTAACGGCCCCACACCTCCCCCGGTCCCCCGCTGCGCCGACAGCCGACTTACCGACGGACGGTAAGTCGGCTGTCGGCGGTAAGTCGGCTCTCGGCGGGAGGAGGTGGCCGGGCGCGGGGCGGTCAGTGGGTGGGGAGGGGGATGCCGGTCTGGCGGACGGCGTCCTCGACGTGCGCGGCGAGGCCCTGGTGGATCTGCTCCATGGCCCGGGTCATGACCTCGCGGTTGCCGCCCTCGCGCTTCTCGGTGTCCAGCACGATCGGCTTGCCGAAGACGATGTGGAGGCGTGAGCGGGGCGGCGGCACGTAGCCGACCTTCTTGCCGGCGGGCCGCGTGCCGAGGCAGGCGACGGGCACGACCGGTGCGTTGCCGTGGACGGCGAGCCACGCGACACCCGCGCGGGTCGACTGGACGTTGCCGGTGCCGCGGTTGCCCTCGGGGAAGATCCCGACGACGCGCCCCTCGTGGAGCATCTGCTGGGCGACGGCGAGTGACGCCCGGCCGTTCCGCCGGTCCACCGGGATCTGGCCGGCGAGGGTCATGAGGAAGCCGAGCGGGGAGTCCCAGAACTCCTGCTTGATGATGAAGTGGGAGCCGCGCGGGACCGCACCGTGGAGCAGCGGGCCGTCGATGACACCGGTGTGGTTGGAGGCGATGATGACCGGCCCGGTCCGCGGGACGTTCTCCGCGCCGTAGACCTTCGTGCTCCACCACACGTGGTCGAGGAACTGGCCCACGCGCCGGGACCAGACCGGGCCCCAGCGGTAGATGTCCTCGGCCTTGACCCGGGAGCCGCGGGAGGGCTGGGCGGGCACGGCCGGGGTGCTCACTGCGCTTCCTCCCGAGCCTGGGCGACGACCCGGCGGACGACGGCGAGCGTCTGGTCGACGTCGAGGGCGGAGGAGTCGATGGTGACGACGCCGTCGGCCGCGGTGAGGAACGTGGAGACCGTGGAGTCCTGCGCGTCGCGGCCCACGACCTCGTCGCGCGTCGCGGCGATGGCCCGCTCGTCCACCGTCCCGTGGAGCTCGCGGGCCCGGCGCGCCAGGCGCGCGGCCTCGTCGGCGGTGAGGAGGATCCGGACGTCGGCGTCTGGCGCGACGACGGTCGTGATGTCCCGCCCCTCGGCGACGATGCCGCGCCCCTCGCTGTGGCCGGCCAACTCCCGCTCGCTGGCGATGATCGACCGCTGCCGCTCGCGCAGCTGGGCGCGCACGTCGAGGTTCGTCGCGACGGCGGAGACCACCGAGGAGATCTCGGAGAGGCGGATCGCGGCGGTGATGTCGACGCCGTCGCACGTGATCGTCGGGTCGCCGGGGTCCACGCCCATCTCGAGGGGCATGGCCGCGACCGCCGCGTCGACCGCTGCCGTGTCGGTGAGCACGACGCCCTGGCGCAGGCACCACCACGTCGCGGCGCGGTACATCGCGCCCGTGTCGAGGTAGGCCAGGCCCTCCGCGGCGGCGAGCCGCCTGCTGATCGTCGACTTCCCCGAGCCCGAGGGCCCGTCGATCGCCACCGTCACCGGTGCCGTCATTCCGCCACCACTCTCCATCCGCGGGTCGTCAGCTCGTGCTCCAGCCCGGCCGCCGAGGCCGGCACCACCGACAGGTGGGCGATGCCCACCCGGGCGCCGGCCGAGTGCTCGAGCAGGAGGTCCTCGATGTTCACGCCGATCTCGCCGACCTCACCGAAGAGGCGGCCCAGCTCACCGGGCTCGTCCGGGATGAGCACCTGGACGGTCGCGTAGCGGCGCGGCGCGCCGCCGTGCTTGCCCGGCACGCGCGCCACACCGGTGTTCCCGGCGGAGACGACGGCGCTCACCGCGCCCATCGCCCCGGGCGCCAGCGGGCCCTCGGCGGCGGCACGGTCCAGCCCGGCGATGAGCGAGTCCAGGTCCGCCCGCAGCTCACGCAGGCCCGCGGCGACGGGTCCGGCGTTGCCGGCGAGGATCGCGGCCCACAGCCGCGGCTCGGAGGCGGCGATGCGGGTGACGTCGCGCAGGCCCTGCCCGGCGAGGGACAGCGCCGCCTCGGGCGCGTCGACGAGCCGGGACGCGACGAGCGAGGCCGCCAGCTGGGGGATGTGGGAGACGAGGGCGACGGCGTCGTCGTGCTCCTGCGGGGCGAGCGGGACGGGCAGGGCGCCGAGGTCGAGGGCGAGGGCGCGCACCGCCCCGACCGCCGCCGGCGAGGCGTCGGCGACGGCGGCGATGACCCAGGGGCGCCCCGCGAAGAGGTCGGCGTCCGCGGCGATCGCTCCGGAGCGCTCCCGGCCGGCCATCGGGTGGGAGCCGACGTAGCGCGCGCGGGCGGCGTCGTCCGCGGCGCCCGCGGCGACCTCGTCCGCGATGACGGCCTTGACGCTCGCGACGTCGGTGACGACGGCGGCGGGGTGGCGGCGCAGCATGTCGAGGACGACCGGTCCGGCGACGTCCGGCGGGGTCGCGACGACGACGAGCGCGGGCTCGGGGCTCGCGTCGTGGACGGGCTCCCCGGCGCCCATGTCCCGTGCGAGCGCGAGGACGGAGGGCGAGGCGTCGGCGAGCTGGACCGGCACACCGTGGCTGCTGAGGCACAGCGCGATGCTCGTCCCGAGCAGCCCGGTGCCGACGACCTTGACGGGGCCCGTCGTCAGGGGTGCCGCCTGGCTCGTCACGCTCGTGCTTCCTCCCTGCCCACGGGCCGCCCGGCGCGGCGCCCGGGACAGACTACCGCCCGGCTCACAGGCCGACGCTCGACATCAGCGTGCCGAGCTCGGTCCCCGAGACGACGCGCGTGTGGCCGGGCTTGAGCTGGCCCAGGCGCACCGTGCCGAAGCGGGTGCGCACGAGACGGGTGACGGGGTGGCCCACGTGCTCGAGCATGCGGCGCACGATCCGGTTGCGGCCCTCGTGGAGCTCGATCTCGACGACGGAGGCGCGTGGTGTCGTCTCGAGCACGGTGAAGCGGTCGGCGCGGGCGGGGCCGTCCTCGAGGGTGATGCCCTCGCGCATCCGGCGCCCGAGGGCGCGCGGCACCTCGCCCTCGACGGTGGCGACGTAGGTCTTGGCGACCTCGTAGGAGGGGTGCGCGAGGCGGTGGGCGAGCTCGCCGTCGTTGGTGAGGAGGATGAGCCCCTCGGTCTGCTCGTCCAGGCGCCCGACGTGGAAGAGGCGCTCGGCGCGGTCGGCCACGTACTGGGACAGGTCCGGGCGGCCGTGCTCGTCGTTCATCGAGGACACGACGCCGGCGGGCTTGTGCAGCGCCAGCGTCACCTTCGTCTCGTCGAGCTGGAGCCGCACGCCGTCGACGTGGATGACGGCGGTGGCCGGGTCCACGCGGGTGCCGAGCTCCTCGACGCGCTGTCCGTCGACCGTCACCCGCCCGTCGGCGATGAGGTTCTCGCAGGCGCGCCGGGAGCCGTAGCCCGCCGCGGCGAGGACCTTCTGCAGTCGGGTTCCTCCGGGCTGGTGCACGTCGGTCATCGCAGGTCTCCCTCCAGGTCGTCCAGGGTGTCGAGGTCGGGCAGGTACGGGGCGAGCGGGGGCAGGTCGCCGAGGGAGCCCAGCCCCATCCGCTCGAGGAAGGAGGAGCTCGTCCGGTAGAGGACGGCGCCGCCGTCCTCGTCGTGCCCGGCCTCCTCGATGAGGCCGCGCGCGAGGAGCGTGCGGACGACGCCGTCGACGTTGACGCCGCGGATCGCGGCCACCCGGCCGCGGGAGACGGGCTGGCGGTAGGCGATGACGGCGAGCGTCTCGAGGGAGGCCTGGGTGAGGCGGGCGGTCTGGCCGTCGACGACGAACCGGCCCACGACGTCGGCGTAGGCGGGCGCGGAGTACACGCGCCAGCCGCCGGCGAGCTCGCGCAGCTCGAAGCCGCGCGGGCGCCCGCCGCGCTCCCCCGCGTAGTCCGCGGCGAGCTCGGTGAGCAGCTCGGTGACCTGCCCGGTGGGCAGGCCGAGCACGCTGGCGAGCTGGGCGGCGGGCACCGGCTCGTCGACGACCATGAGGATCGCCTCGAGCGCGGCCAGGTGCTCCCGCGGCATGACGTCGTCGGGCACCGGCTCGTAGCGCGGCGCCTCCTGCTCGGCGGCGTCAGTCATCGCGGGTTCCCTCGTCCTCGTCCGTGGCGTCGTAGTCGTCGGCGACGACGACGTCGCCCTCCTCAGTGCCCGACCACCGTACGGTGAGCTCGCCCAGCGGCTGCGCCTGGTCGAAGGTGATGGCGCCCTCACGGAAGAGCTCGAGCAGCGCGAGGAAGCGCGAGACGACGACGGCGGTCGAGTCGGCGTCGGCGGTGAGCGCGCGGAAGGTCGTGCTGCGCTGGCGGCGGAGGCGGTCGACGATGAGGGCCGCCTGCTCGCGCACCGGGACGACCGGCGCGTGGAGGTGACCGAGGTCCACCTGCGGCGGGCCGGGGCGCGGGGCGAAGGCGGCGGCGGCGAGCTGCGCGAGACGCTCGGGGCCGACCCGGATGACGAGCTCGGGCAGCAGCGCCGCGAAGTGCGGCTCGAGGCTGACCGAGCGCGGGAAGGAGCGGGTGCCCGCGGCCCAGCGGCGCTCGAGGTCGGCGGCGACCTCCTTGTACGCGCGGTACTGGAGGAGGCGGGCGAAGAGGAGGTCGCGGGCCTCGAGGAGCTCGAGGTCCTCCTCGTCCTCGACGCTGCCGCGGGGCAGGAGGCGGGCGGCCTTGAGGTCGAGGAGGGTGGCGGCGACGACGAGAAACTCGCTCGCCTGCCCGAGGTCCCACTCGGCCTGGCCGGCGAGGTGGGCGATGAACTCGTCGGTGACCTTCGCCAGCGCGACCTCGGTGATGTCGAGCTTGTGCTTGGCGATGAGCGAGAGCAAGAGATCGAAGGGGCCGGAGAAGTTCTCCAGCGTCACCGCGAACGCGGTGCGGTTCTCGGGCGCGGCGCCGGCGGCCGCAGGCTGCGGGTTCGGGGGTGCGGCCGCGGCCGCCTCAGGCGACGTCACCGCGGGCGACGAGCTCACGGGCGAGGCGTCGGTAGGCGTGCGCACCGGCGTGGGTGGGTGCGTAGCTCGTGATCGGCTCGGTGGCGATGGTGGCGTCGGGGAACTTGATCGTCCGGTTGATGATCGTGTCGAAGACCCGCTCGCCGAAGCCCTCCCGCACCCGCTCGAGGACCTCGCGGGCGTGGAGGGTGCGGCCGTCGTACATCGTCACGAGGATGCCGTCGAGCTCGAGGCGCGGGTTGATCCGCTCGCTCACCTTGTCGATGGTCTCCATGAGGAGGGCGACCCCGCGCAGCGCGAAGAACTCCGCCTCGAGCGGGATCATCACGCCGTGCGCCGCGGTCAGCGCGTTGACGGTGAGGAGCCCGAGGGAGGGCTGGCAGTCGACGAGGATGAGGTCGTAGTCGTCGAGGACCGGGCGCAGCACGCGGGTGAGCGCCTGCTCGCGGGCGACCTCGGTGACGAGCTGGACCTCGGCGGCGGACAGGTCGATGTTCGCCGGGACGATGTCGAGGTTCTCGATCGCCGTCTCGTGGATGATCTCGCGCACGTCCGAGCGCGGCGCCATGAGGTTGGTGTAGATCGTCCGGTCGAGCTCGTTGGCGTTGACGCCGAGGCCCGCGGAGGCGGCGCCCTGCGGGTCGAAGTCGACGACGAGGACGCGCCGACCGTACTCGGCCAGTGCGGCACCGAGGTTGATCGTCGTCGTCGTCTTGCCGACCCCGCCCTTCTGGTTGCACATCGCGATGATGCGCGCCGGTCCGTGGGCGTCGAGCGGCGCCGGCTCGGGGAAGTCGGCGACCTGCCCGTCGCCGGAGGCGTCGATCAGGGTCGGCTGGTGTGCGTCGCTCACCCCTCCACGTTAGTTCGCCGACGCCGTCCGAGGCGAGCGGCACGCGGGAGCACCCCCCACTTCCCCGCCGACAGCCGAGTTGTCGCCGACAGCCGACTTGTTGCCGACAGCCGACTTGTCGCCGACAGCCGAGTTGTCGCCAGCACGCCGACAGCCGACGTCTGCAAGCGCGGGGCGCTCCTCGGTGGACGTCGGCTGTCGGTGCAGGGTGGGGCGGTAGGCGGCAGCGTCAGGCGCGGTGCCGCCCGGTGGGCTGGTCCGGGCCGGGGCTGTCCGCACCGGCCGCCTCCGTGCCCGAGCCGTGCCCGCTGCCACCGGCGTTCCCGACGGCGTTGACCCCGCCGGTCCCGCCGGCACCGTGGCTGGACGTGCTCGTGGGCTCCGCGCCCGCGTCGGGGGTGCCGATGCGCTCGTCGGCGGCGTCGCGGCCCTGCTGGACCTTGTCGGCGTGCTTGCCGCCGGTCACCGTGTTGGCGAGGCCCGCGGCGCCGTCGAGCACCCGGTCGCTCACCTGCTCACCCTTGTCGCTGCTCAGGGCGTCCTTGGCCTTCTTGGCCATGTCTCCGAGTCCCATGGGTCCTCCTCGGTCGGGTGCAGCCAGGATGGGCGTCTCTGGCTCGGCCCGCACGCCGAGGCCGGGCCGGTCACGGCGGACAAGTCGGCTGTCGGCGACAACTCGGCTGTCGGCGACAACTCGGCTGTCGGCGACAACTCGGCTGTCGGGGACAAGTCAGCTGTCGGCGACAACTCGGCTGTCGGCGACAAGTCGGCTGTCGGCGGGAGGACGTAGGTGGCTACGTCGCGGGACTACCCACGGGCGCGGGGGTGGGCGGTGGCGTAGACCTCGCGCATCGCCTGGACGGTCACCTGCGTGTAGATCTGCGTCGTCGTCACCGAGGCGTGGCCGAGGAGCTCCTGGACGACGCGGACGTCGGCACCGCCGGCGAGCAGGTGGGTGGCGAAGGAGTGCCGCAGGGTGTGCGGGGACACGTGCTCCCCCAGTCCGGCGCGGGCACCGGCGGTCTGGAGCACCGCCCATGCGCTCTGCCGGCTCAGCGGCCCCCCGCGCTGGTTGAGGAACAGCGCCGGCGTCCCCCGCCCCCCGCGCGCGAGCTCGGGGCGGGCACGCACGACGTACGCCTCCACCGCCTCGACGGCGTAGCGGCCCACGGGGACCACGCGCTCCCGCCGGCCCTTGCCGAACAGGCGCACCGTGCCGCCGTCGAGGTCGAGGTCGTCCGCGGACAGCGCCACCGCCTCGCTGATCCGCGCCCCCGTGCCGTAGAGCACCTCGAGCAGCGCCCGGTCCCGCAGCGGCACCGGCCCCTCCCCGAGGGAGGCTGCCTCGAGGAGCCGTTCGACGTCGTCGGTGCTCAGCGCCTTGGGCAGCCGCCGCGACGTCGTGGGGGCACGCACCTCCGCGCTCGGGTCGTGGGCGGCTTGCCCCTCGAGCACCGCGAAGCGGTGCCACCCGCGGACGGCGACGACGGCCCGCCCCGCGGAGGACACGGCCAGCGCCCGCCCGCCGTCGGAGCCGGTGCGCAGCACCTCGACGTACTCGGCGACGTCGGTCGCGGCCACCTCCCCCACCCCGCGTCGTCCGCGGGCGGTGAGGTAGGCGGCGTAGCGGCTGAGGTCGCGGCGGTAGGCGGACAGGGTGTGGTCACTGAGCCCGCGCTCCACGCCGAGGTGGGCGAGGTACTCCTCCAGGGCGCGCTCCAGCTCCGGTGCGGGCCCCGGCCGCGCGGCAGACGTCGTCGTCGTGCGCGTCACGTCGCCCCTACAGCGGCAGGAACGGGTCGACCGCCACGGCGACGAAGACGATCGTCAGGTAGGTGATCGAGGCGTGGAAGACCTTCATCGCCGCGAGCTTGCCGCGCTCGGGGTGACGGGCACGGGCGAGCAGGCGCAGGCAGCCGGCGATGAACCAGGCTCCGGCGACGGCGGAGATCACCGCGTACACCCAGGTCATCCCGGCCACGGGCACGAGCGCGAGGGAGCAGGCGACCATGGCCGCGCCGTAGAGAAGGATCTGGACGGCGACCTTCGTGTCCGAGGCGACGACCGGGAGCATCGGCACCTCGGCGCGCGCGTAGTCCTTCTTGAAGCGCATGGACAGCGGCCAGTAGTGCGGGGGTGTCCAGAAGAAGATGATCCCGAACAGGACGAGTGCGGGCCACTCCACCGTGCCGGTCACGGCGGACCAGCCGATGAGCACGGGCATGCAGCCGGCGGCGCCGCCCCAGACGATGTTCTGCGTGGTCCGGCGCTTGAGCAGCAGCGTGTAGCCGATGACGTACATGCCGACGGCGGCCAGGGACAGCCACGCGGACGCCCAGTTGACGAGCAGTCCGAACCACAGGAATGAGAAGACCCCCAGGACGACCGCGAAGACCGTCGCCTGCCGCACGGACAGCACGCCGGTGACGAGCGGGCGCTGCTTCGTGCGGTTCATCAGCCGGTCGATGTCCCGGTCGAGGATCATGTTCCACGTGTTCGCCGAGCCCGCCGACGCGTAGCCGCCGATCATCGTGGCCACGGTGAGCCACAGCCCCGGCCAGCCGCCGGCGGCGAGGAAGAGTGTGGGGACGGTGGTGATGAGGAGGAGCTCGACGATCCGCGGCTTCGTCAGCGCGACGTAGGCCTTGACGCGGTCGGCGCGGGTGGCGGCCGGTCCGGCGGGGCCGGGGCTGGACCGCAGCGTCGAACGGTCGGACACGTGGGGTGCCACCTCCTCGGTCTGGCGCCCGGGCGCCGGCTGCACACTACGCACGCGTCGTTCCACTTCCCATCTCGCGCTCCGACAGTTGCGCGGGCAGCCTCCATCCTACGGGGCCGCCCCCCGGGAACGGCCAGTCCGCGCGCCGGGCGCGGGTGCCTAGTTGCTCACACCGGGTGCGCCGTGGCCACCATCTGGCAACAATCTCTGTGCAGCAGGCGGCGGCGATAGGGTCGGCCCATCCGTAGACGTACCGGTCGGGTCCCCGGCCGGCCGTGACCCACACCGAGGGAGACCTAGTGAGCGAGACCAGCACCCAGGCCGGGTGGACCGACCTCGACCGCCGCGCGGTGGACACCGCGCGCGTCCTGGCGGCAGACGCCGTCGAGAAGGTCGGCAGCGGCCACCCGGGCACGGCGATGAGCCTGGCCCCGGCCGCCTACCTGCTCTACCAGAACGTCATGCGCCACGACCCCGCCGACCCCCACTGGGTGGGTCGCGACCGCTTCGTCCTCTCCGCCGGGCACAGCGCCCTCACGCAGTACATCCAGCTGTACTTCTCGGGCTACGGCCTCGAGCTCGACGACCTCAAGGCACTGCGCACCTGGGGCTCCAAGACCCCCGGGCACCCCGAGTACCGCCACACCGAGGGCGTCGAGGTCACCACCGGCCCGCTCGGCCAGGGCCTGGCCAACGGCGTCGGCATGGCCATGGCCGCCCGCCGTGAGCGCGGCCTGCTCGACCCGGACGCGGGCGCGGGCACCAGCCCCTTCGACCACCACGTCTACGTCATCGCCTCCGACGGTGACCTCCAGGAGGGCGTCACCTCCGAGGCCAGCGCCATCGCCGGCGTGCAGGAGCTCGGCAACCTCATCGTCATCTGGGACGACAACAAGATCTCGATCGAGGACGACACCAACATCGCCTTCACCGAGGACGTCCTGGCTCGTTACGCCGCCTACGGCTGGCACACCGAGCGCGTTGACTGGACCAACGGCGGGACCGGCTACACCGAGGACGCCGACGCCCTCGCCACCGCCATCGCCGCCGGCAAGGCCGAGACGAACCGCCCGACGATCATCGCGCTGCGCACCATCATCGGCTGGCCCGCCCCCACCAAGCAGAACACCGGCGCCATCCACGGCTCCGCGCTCGGCGGCAACGAGGTCCGGGGCCTCAAGGAGGTCCTCGGCTTCGACCCCGAGCAGTCCTTCGAGGTGAGCGACGAGGTCATCACCCACGTGCGTGGGGTCCGCGACCGCGGCGCCGCCGCCCGGGCCGAGTGGGACACCGCCTACCAGGCGTGGCGCACCGCCAACCCCGACGGCGCCGCCCTGCTGGACCGCCTCAGCGCCCGCGAGCTGCCCGAGGGCTGGACCGACGCGCTGCCCGCCTTCGAGGAGGGCAAGGCCGTCTCCACCCGCTCCGCGTCGGGCTCCGTGCTCAGCGCGCTCGCGCCCGTGCTGCCCGAGCTGTGGGGCGGCTCCGCCGACCTCGCCGGCTCGAACAACACGACGATGAAGGGCGAGCCGTCCTTCCTCCCCGTCGAGCGCTCCACGAAGATGTTCCCGGGCAACCCCTTCGGCCGCACGCTCCACTTCGGCATCCGCGAGCACGCCATGGGCTCGATCCTCAACGGGATCACCCTCCACGGCCTCACCCGCCCCTACGGCGGCACGTTCCTCACCTTCTCCGACTACATGCGCCCGCCGGTGCGCCTGGCCGCCCTCATGGGCGTCCCGAGCACCTTCGTGTGGACGCACGACTCCATCGGCCTCGGTGAGGACGGGCCCACCCACCAGCCCATCGAGCACCTCGCCGCACTGCGCGCGATCCCCGGCCTCGACGTCGTCCGTCCCGCCGACGCCGCCGAGGTCGCCGTCGCGTGGCGCACCATCCTCGAGAACACCGAGCGACCCGCCGGGCTCGTCCTCACCCGCCAGAACGTGCCGAACCCCGCGCGCGGGGCCGGCGCGGCCGAGGGTGACACGCTCGCCAGCGCCGAGGGCGTGGCCCGCGGCGGTTACGTGCTCGCCGAGGCGGCCGGCGGCACGCCGCAGGTCATCCTCATCGCCACCGGCTCCGAGGTGCAGATCGCGCTCGAGGCCCGCGAGACCCTCCAGGCCGAGGGAGTCGCGACGCGCGTCGTCTCGATGCCCTCCCGCGAGTGGTTCGCCCTCCAGGACGACGCCTACCAGGAGGAGGTGCTGCCCGGCTCGGTCAAGGCACGCGTCTCCGTCGAGGCCGCCATCGCCCAGGGCTGGCACGAGATCGTCGGCGACGCCGGCCGCTGCGTGAGCATCGAGCACTACGGCGCCTCGGCCGCCTACGAGCGCCTGTACGAGGAGTTCGGCATCACCGCCGAGGCGACCGTTGCCAAGGCGCACGAGTCGCTGGCGGCCGCCGGCCAGGACTCCCCCGGCACCGACCAGGACGCCGCCCCCGGCGGGACGGGCGACCTGCCCAAGTAGCACGACCCGGGCCCCGACGGCACCCGCCGTCGGGGCCCGGCCCACGCGAGGAGGAGCAATGACGAACCACCTGGCCGAGCTGAGCGAGCTCGGGGTCTCCATCTGGTTGGACGACCTGTCCCGTGAACGCCTCGAGGGCGGTGGGGCGCAGTCCCTCTCCTCCCTCCTCGCCGAGGACCACGTCGTCGGCGTGACGACGAACCCCTCGATCTTCGCCTCCGCGCTGTCGGAGGGAACGCGGTACGACGCCGATCTCGCCGCCCTCGCGGCCGACGGCGACGACGTCCCCACCGCGATCACCGCACTCACCACCGCCGACGTCCGCAGCGCCTGCGACCGGTTCCTCGACGTCTTCGAGCGCACGGGCGGCGTCGACGGCCGCGTCTCGATCGAGGTCGACCCGTACCTCGCCCACGACACCGACGCGACCATCGCGCAGGCCCGCGAGCTGTGGCAGCTCGTCGACCGGCCCAACCTCCTCGTGAAGATCCCCGCGACACCCGAGGGCCTGCCGGCGATCACCGAGGCCATCGCCGAGGGCATCAGCGTCAACGTCACCCTCATCTTCTCCCTCGACCGCTACCGCGCCGTCGCCAAGGCCTACACCGACGGCCTCGAGCGCGCGCAGCTCGCCGGGGTGGAGCTCTCGAGCATCCACTCCGTCGCCTCCTTCTTCGTCTCGCGGATCGACTCGGCCGTCGACGCCAGGCTCGACGGGCTCGACGACGACGACGCCCGTGCCCTGCGCGGCGAGGTCGCCATCGCCAACGCGCGCCTCGCCTACGAGGCCTTCGAGGAGATCTTCGGCACCGAGCGCTGGGAGGCCCTCGCGGCGGCCGGCGCCCACCCGCAGCGCCTGCTGTGGGCCTCGACCGGTGTCAAGGACCCGGCCTACCCGGACACCCGGTACGTCGACGAGCTCGTCGTCGAGGGCGTCGTCAACACGATGCCCGAGGCGACCCTCCGCGCCGTCGCCGACCACGCCGACCTGCACGGCGACACCGTCCGCGGCCGTTACGCCGAGGCACGGGAGGTCCTCGACCGGCTGGAGCGGCTCGGGATCTCCTACGGCGAGATCATGGACACCCTCGAGACGGAGGGCGTGGAGAAGTTCCAGCAGAGCTGGGACCAGCTGAGCGAGCGGGTCCGCACCGGCCTGCAGGCCCCGGGCCGGCAATGAGCCCCGCGATCGTCACCTGGGCGGGTGACGAGGAGACCGCGGTCGTCGAGGTCAGTGCCACCGGGGCGGCGGCACAGGCCGTGCGGGACGCCGTGCCCGCCCTTCTCGAGGACACGGTCGCCTCCCGGCTCGCCGCCCAGGACACCGGGCTGTGGGGCGAGGCGCACACCCCGCACGTCGTGGACCGGCTCGGCTGGACCGACCTGCACGAGACGTCCCGCGCGCTCGTCGAGCGGCTCACCGTGCTGCGCGGGGAGCTGGTGGCCGAGGGCCTGGACCACGTCGTCCTTGCCGGCATGGGCGGCTCCTCGCTCGCCGCGGAGGTCATCACCGGCTCCCTCGGCACGCCGCTCACCGTGCTCGACTCGACGGCCCCCACGCAGGTGGAGCGCGTCCTCGAGGGTGACCTCGCGCGCACCGTGCTCGTCGTCGCCTCCCGCTCGGGCACCACGGTGGAGACCGACTCCCACCGGCGGGCGTTCGTCGCCGCCCTCCAGGCAGCGGGCCGCGACCCCGCCCGCCACGTCGTCGTCGTCACCAAGCCCGGCTCCCCCCTCGAGGAGCTCGCCCGCGAGGAGGGCTACCGCGCCGTCTTCAGCGCCGACCCGCGGGTGGGCGGTCGGTTCTCCGCGCTCTCCGCGTACGGTCTCGTGCCGAGCGCGCTGGCCGGGGTCGACGTCAGCCGGCTCCTCGACGAGGCCGCCGAGGTCGCTCCGTTCCTCGCCGAGGACACCGAGGCCAACCCCGCCCTCGTGCTCGCCGCGGCACTGGCAGCGACGGACCCCCTGCGCGAGACGGTGCTCCTCGTCGACGCCGGCAGCGGGCTCTACCACTTCGGCGCCTGGGCCGAGCAGCTGCTCGCGGAGTCGCTCGGTAAGGACGGGCGTGGTCTTGTGCCCGTCGTCGTCGACGAGCACGCCCCCGAGCTGGCCGCGCGCGGTGACCGCACGCTGCCGGTCCTGCTCACGCCCCTCACCGACGACGACTCCGGCGCCGAGCTCGACGACGTCGCCGCCGGCGCGCGTCGTGCCGCGGTGAGCGCGGACCTCGACGCCGCCGCCGCCACCACCGAGGTGACCGTGGCCGGCTCGCTCGGCGGGATGTTCCTCCTGTGGCAGCACGCCGTCGCCGTCGCCGGGCGCCTGCTCGGCGTCAACCCCTTCGACCAGCCCGACGTCGAGGCCGCGAAGGAGGCCACGCGGGAGTTCCTCGGCGGCATGCCGTCCCTCGAGCCGCCGGCGTTCACCGACTCCGGCGTCGAGGTCCGGGCCCCGCGCGGTCTGCTCGCCGGCGCGCGGACGGTGCCGGACGCCGTCACGGCGCTCCTCGACCGGCTGGACCCGGAGCACGGCTACCTCGCCGTCCTCGCCTACCTCGACCGGGAGGGCCGCGCGGCCGACCTGCTGCGGGGTGCGCGCAACGCGCTCGCCGAGCGCACCGGGCGCCCCGTGACCTTCGGGTGGGGTCCGCGCTACCTCCACTCCACCGGTCAGCTCCACAAGGGCGGACCGCCCCACGGGGTCTTCCTCATGATCACCGGCGGAGCGCCCGCCCACGTGTCCGTCCCCGGGCGCGACTTCGACTTCGCCGAGCTCGTCGCGGCCCAGGCCGACGCCGACGCGCGCGTGCTCACCGGCCTCGGTCGGCCGGTGCTGCGGCTGCGCGTGGACACCCCCGACGCCCTCGCGTGGCTCACGGGTAGTCTGGCGCGCCGGACCACCTGACCACAGGGCCGTGAGGAGACCATGAGCACCGCACCGACCCCGCCGGACAACCCGTTGCGTGACCCCCGGGACCGCCGACTGCCCCGGATCGCCGGCCCTGCCGGCCTCGTCATCTTCGGAGTCACCGGCGACCTCGCCAAGCGCAAGCTGCTGCCGGCGATCTACGACCTCGCCAACCGGGGCCTGCTCCCGCCGTCGTTCGCGCTGACCGGGTTCGCGCGCCGCGACTGGTCGACCGAGGACTTCGCGCAGATCGTCCACGACGCCGTGCGCGAGCACGCCCGCACGGAGTTCTCCGAGCGCACGTGGGAGCAGCTCGCGTCCGGCTTCCGCTTCGTCCAGGGCGAGTTCGACGACGACGCGGCCTTCGACACGCTCGCCGAGACGGTCGCGGCCCTCGACGCCGAGCGCGGCACCGGCGGCAACCACGCCTTCTACCTCTCGGTGCCGCCGCGCTCCTTCCCGCTCGTGCTCAACCAGCTCAAGCGCTCGGGCCTGTCGGAGCCCACGACCGACGCCTGGCGCCGCGTGATCATCGAGAAGCCCTTCGGGCACAACCTCGAGTCGGCGCTCGAGCTCGACGACGTCGTCTCGGAGGTCTTCCCCGAGGACTCGGTCTTCCGCATCGACCACTACCTGGGCAAGGAGACCGTCCAGAACATCCTCGCGATGCGCTTCGCGAACCAGCTCTTCGAGCCGGTGTGGAACAACCACTACGTCGACCACGTCCAGATCACCATGGCCGAGGACATCGGCATCGGCAGCCGCGCCGGCTACTACGACGGTATCGGCGCCGCCCGCGACGTCATCCAGAACCACCTCCTCCAGCTCCTCGCGCTGACGGCGATGGAGGAGCCCTTCTCCTTCGACGCGAACTCCCTGCGGCGGGAGAAGGAGAAGGTGCTCTCCGCCGTCCGTCTCGGCGACGACCTCGGCCGGTCGACGGCGCGTGGGCAGTACGCCGCCGGCTGGCAGGGCGGCGAGCACGTGCGCGGGTACCACGAGGAGGACGGCATCGCGCCGGACTCGATCACCGAGACGTACGCCGCGATGCGGCTGGAGGTCGGTTCCCGCCGCTGGGCCGGGGTGCCCTTCTACCTGCGTGCCGGCAAGCGTCTCGGGCGACGCGTCACGGAGATCGCCGTCGTGTTCAAGCGCGCCCCGCACCTGCCCTTCGACCTTGGGACGTCCGGTGAGCTCGGTCAGAACGCCGTCGTCTTCCGGGTCCAGCCGGACGAGGGCGTGACGATCCGCTTCGGCGCCAAGGTGCCGGGGACGGCGATGGAGGTGCGCGACGTGTCGATGGACTTCGGCTACGGCAACGCGTTCACCGAGAACTCCCCCGAGGCCTACGAGCGGCTCATCCTCGACGTGCTCCTCGGTGACCCGCCGCTCTTCCCCCACCAGCGGGAGGTTGAGCTGTCCTGGCAGATCCTCGACCCGATCACCGAGTTCTGGGAGTCCACCGGCAGCCCCGAGCCCTACCGCCCCGGGTCCTGGGGCCCGGCGAGCGCAGACGAGATGCTGGCACGCGACGGCCGCCGCTGGCGGATGCCGTAGAGGAGACGAGCATGATCACGACGATGCACGCGACGACCGCCTCGGCGGTCAGCAACCGCCTCGCGGCGATGCGCCGCTCGAGCGGCGCCAACACCTTCACCCGGGTTCTCACCCTCATCATCGTCGCCGACGACCTCGCCGGCGCCGAGCACGGGATCAACGCGGCCAACGGCGCCTCCCGGGAGCACCCCTGCCGGATCATCGCCGTCGTCCCCGAGGGCGGCGCTGGCCCGGCCAGCATCGACGCGGAGATCCGCGTCGGTGGGGACGCCGGTCTCAGCGAGGTCGTCATCCTCCAGCCCAAGGGTGAGCCGGCCGGCGCCGTCGACACCCTCGTCATGCCCCTTCTCCTGCCCGACGCTCCCATCGTCGTGTGGTGGACCGGCGAGCCGCCGGCCGAGCCGAGCCGCGACCCGCTCGGCGCGATGGCGCAGCGCCGGATCACCGACGCGACCGCGTCGGCGGACCCGCTCGCCACCCTTCGCGCCCTCGCGCCGGGCTACGCCCCGGGTGACACGGACCTCTCCTGGTCCAGGGTCACCCTGTGGCGCGGGCTGCTCGCCGCCACCCTCGACGAGCCGCCGCACGAGCCGATCCTCGCCGCCCGGGTGACCGGCGCGAGGAACCGGCCGTCGGTGTACATGCTCGCGGCCTGGCTGGCCGACTCCTTCGGCGTCGAGGTGGAGATCGACGTCGAGGACTCCAAGGCCGTCACCCGCGTCGAGCTCCAGCGCGAGCGAGGACCGATCACGCTGCGACGCACGCCGGGTGCGAGCGTGGCCATCCTCAGTCGTCCCGGCCGGATCGACCAGCGGATCAACCTCGTGGAGCGCGCTCTCGCGGACTGCCTCACCGAAGAGCTGCGCCGGCTCGACGCCGACGAGACCTACGGACGGGTCCTCACCCGAGGGCTGCCGCTCGTCGTCCCCGCGGAGGTGCTGTCATGAGCGCCCAGGCACCCGTCGTCGTCCACCCCGACGGCGAGCTGCTCGCCCGGGCGACGGCGGCCCGCTTCCTGCTCGCGCTCATCGACGCGCAGTCGGTCTCCACGCCCGTGCACGTCGCGCTCACCGGCGGCAGCATCCTCGTCGACACCCTGCGCGCCGTGGCGGCCGACCCGCTGCGCGACGCCGTCGACTGGACCGCCGTCCACGTGTGGTGGGGCGACGAGCGGTTCGTCCCCGCCGGGGACGCCGAGCGCAACGACCGCGACGCGGTCGACGCGCTCCTCGGTGGCCTGCCGCTGCGTCCCGAGAACGTCCACGCGGTACCGGGGCCGGACGCCGTCACCGACGTCGACGCCGCGGCCCGCGCGTACACCGAGGAGCTCGCCCGGCACGCCGCGCCCGGCGAGGCGGTGCCCGAGCTCGCCGTCGTCCTCCTCGGGATGGGACCCGACGGACACGTCGCCTCACTCTTCCCGGGCCGTCCCACTCTCGGGGACGAGTCGCTCGGCGCCCTCGCCGAGCACGACTCCCCCAAGCCGCCGCCCGAGCGCGTGAGCCTCACGCTGCCGACGCTGAGCTCGGCGCACCAGGTGTGGCTGATCGTCTCCGGCGAGGGCAAGGCGCCCGCCGTGGCGGCGGCGCTGGCCGGCACGTCGCTGGCCGAGGCGGACGGCGGCACCGGCGACGGCGAGTCCGTCCCCGCCGGCCGGGTCCAGGCACGCGGGCGCACCCTCTGGCTCGTCGACCTCGCCGCCACCTCAGCGCTCCCCTAGCCGCCGACAGCCGACTTACCGGCGACAGCCGACTTACCGCCGACAGCTGAGTGTCTCGTGCCGGGTCTGATGGAGGCTCTCAATCCAGTGGAGGATGAGAGTTATGGCAGCACCGAGGAAGTACCCCGAGGAGCTTCGGGAGCGCGCGATCCGGATGGCGGTCGACCTACGCCGTGAC
>NZ_VUKC01000002.1 GCF_009193135.1 Georgenia satyanarayanai | reverse complement strand
CGGGCGCCGCCGGGGCGGGCGCCGGCCGAGCGGGCGCCGGCGTGGCCGGCGCTCCCCCGCCGGCGGACAGGTGACGCTCGATGCGGTCGAGGCGGGCGGCGTGGCCGCGGGCGGCGTCGTCCGCGCCGGGCAGGAGCAGGCGCGCGCACATGAGCTCGAGCTGGAGGCGCGGGGAGGTGGCGCCGCTCATCTCGGTGAGGGCGTCGTTGACGAGGTCACCCGCGCGGGTGAGCTCGGCGGGCCCGAGCTGCTGGGACTGGATCTGCATGCGCTGGAACTGGTCCTCGGACAGCGAGCGCAGCACGGAGACGGCGTGCTCCCCCGACACGGCGATGACGACGAGGTCGCGGATCCGCTCGAGGAGGTCCTCGGCGAAGCGCCGCGGGTCGTGGCCGGAGTCGATGACGCGGTCGACGACGCGGAAGAGGCTCGCACCGTCGCGTGCGGCCAGGGCGTCCACGACGTCGTCGAGGAGCGTCGCGTGGGTGTAGCCGAGCAGGGCGACGGCGCGCTCGTAGCTGACCTCGCCGTCCTGGGCACCGGCGATGAGCTGGTCGAGCACCGACAGGGAGTCACGCACCGAGCCGCCACCCGCCCGGACGACGAGCGGGAGCACGCCCGTGGCCACCCGCACGCCCTCGGCCGTGCACAGCTCCTCGAGGTAGGACTGCAGCCGCTCCGGCGGCACGAGCCGGAAGGGGTAGTGGTGGGTGCGGGAGCGGATGGTCCCGATGACCTTCTCGGGCTCGGTCGTCGCGAAGACGAACTTCACGTGCGCGGGGGGCTCCTCGACGAGCTTGAGCAGGGCGTTGAAGCCCTGGCTCGTCACCATGTGGGCCTCGTCGATGATGAAGACCTTGTAGCGGTCGCGGGCGGGGGCGAAGGCCGCCCGCTCCCGCAGCTCGCGGGCGTCGTCGACGCCACCGTGCGAGGCGGCGTCCATCTCGACGACGTCGAGCGAGCCGGACCCTCCGCGGGCGAGGTCGACACAGCTGGGGCAGACACCGCACGGGGTGTCCGTCGGCCCCTCGGCGCAGTTGAGGCAGCGCGCGAAGATGCGCGCCGACGTCGTCTTGCCGCAGCCGCGGGGCCCGGAGAAGAGGTACGCGTGGGTGATGCGGTCCGACTGCAGCGCGGCCCGCAGCGGGTCGGTGACGTGTTCCTGCCCGATGACGTCCGCAAAGGTCTCGGGGCGGTAGCGGCGGTACAGGGCGGTGCTCACCCGACGACTCTAGGCGCCCCGGCCCCCTCCCCGCGCCCCCCTGTGAGGAGATGCAAGGACCCCCCGTGCACCCGCCAGAGCTCACCTGCCCTTGCTGCCTTCCGGCCCTGGGGGAGTTCAGTGAGGTGACGCCGCACGAGGGGTCACCACCGAGTCTAACGGACGGCGAGGGACGGTCCAGCCCGCCGCCGCGAGCGGGCCGCGAGTGAGGGATGGCGCACACCTGAGCACCGGCGGTTCGATCCAGGGCGGGTCCTCGGGTACTCTCGACGCGCCAGGAGGATTCGCCTAGTGGCCTATGGCGCACGCTTGGAAAGCGTGTTGGGTTAACGCCCTCGGGGGTTCGAATCCCCCATCCTCCGCAGCAGCAACGGGCCCGCCGACAACCGGCGGGCCCGTTCGCATCTCCCCGTCGGCGCGCTCGCGGCCTAGTATCGACGGGTGATCTTCAAGGCAGTCGGCGACGGCCGTCCCTACCCCGACCACGGAGTGGAGACCACCCGCGACTGGGCCGCGGTGGCACCGCGACAGGTCCGGCTGGACGAGCTCGTCACCACCAAGAGCGAGCTCGACCTGCGCCATCTCCTGGCGGAGGACTCCACCTTCTACGGCGACCTCTTCGCCCACGTCGTCTCCTGGCGCGGTGTCCTCTACCTCGAGGACGGCCTGCACCGGGCGCTGCGTGCGGCACTCCAGCAGCGCCTCCACGTCCACGCCCGGGTCCTCGAGCTGGACGTCGACGGGACGGTCCTGTCCGCCGGCTGACACCAGCTCGAGCGGCCCCGCCCCCGTGACGGGTTCACGCCCGACGGCGCCTACGCACTACCTTGGCCTCTGTGACGACTGACCCAGCCGAGGCCGCGCGCCGTCGTGCCGCCCGTCGCCGCCATCTCCAGCAGCGCCAGACCCTGATCTTCGGGATCCTCATCACCGCGATGCTCGCGGTGGCGCTGCTGGCCGCCGCGATGTGGGGCAACGTGATCCCCTCCCCGTTCACGCGTCCCTTCAGCGCCCCGGAGCCGACCGAGGCCGCGAGCGCGAGCGTCCCGTGCCCACCCGCCGACGCGCTGCCGGCCCCCTACGGTGAGATCACCGCGAACGTGTACAACGCGACGGACGAGACCGGCCTCGCCGCCCGCACGGCCAGCGGTCTCGCCCAGTACGGCGTCGTCATCTCCCAGGAGGCGAACTACGGCGGCAACCTCGAGGGCGTCGCCAACATCGTCAGCGGGCCGCGCGGGCTCCAGGCCGCCTACACCGTCGCCCAGATCGTGCCCGGCTCCACGGTGTCGCTCGACGGCCGCGACGACGCCACCATCGACGTCGTCCTCGGCGGCGCGTTCAGCGAGGTGCCCTCCCCCGAGGAGACGGCCGTGGACCCCGAGCAGCCGCTCGCCCCGCCGCCGGGCTGCACGCCCGTCACCGTCCCGAGCGACCCGGCCGAGGACGAGGAGGCGGCGGAGGGCTGAGCCGCTCCGCCGCCGCTCTGCGGGCTCAGGCCTCGCGTGCGGCGTCCGGCACCGAGGCCGGGCTCGCCGGCTCCGCGCTCGTCCCGCGCCACCGGGCCAGCGCCCGCATGACGTGGTAGACGCCGAGCGCCGCCGCGGTGCCGAGCGCGATCCCCTCGAAACGCAGGTCGCCGGCCACCCACGTGTAGTTCGCGATGCCGACGATGAGCGCGATGGCAGCCGTCGTGAGGTTGACCGGGTCGGAGAAGTCGACCTTGGCCTGCACCCAGATGCGCGCGCCGAGGACGCCGATCATCCCGTACAGGACGGTCGCGGCGCCGCCGAGGACGCCCGCGGGGACGGTGTTGATGAGCTCGCCGAACTTCGGGGACATGCTCAGCAGGAGGGCGACGGCGGCGGCGACCCCGTAGGCGGCGGTCGAGTAGACGCGGGTCGCGGCCATGACACCGATGTTCTCGGCGTACGTCGTCGTGCCGGAGCCGCCGCCGGCGCCGGCGAGCGTCGTGGCGAGGCCGTCGGCGAGGAGCGCACGGCCGGTGACGTCGTCGAGGTTCTCCCCGGTCATCGCGGCCACCGACTTCACGTGGCCGATGTTCTCGGCGACGAGGACGATGACGACGGGGACGAACAGGCCCAGGAGGGACAGGTCGAAGCTCGGCGCGGTGAAGGTCGGCAGCCCGAACAGGTCCGCCTCACCGACGCGCGTGAAGTCGACCTCGTCGCGCAGCACGGCGACGACGTAGCCGGCGAGGACGCCGACGAGGATGGCGAGCCGGCCGAGGATCCCGCGGAACAGCACCGTCACGAGGACGACGACGGCGATGGTCACCAGCGCCGTCGCCGGTGCCGTCGCCACGTTGCTCCAGGCGCTCGGCGCGAGGTTGAAGCCGATGAGGGCGACGACCGTTCCCGTGACGATCGGGGGCATGACGACGTCGATCCAGCGCGAGCCGGCGAAGTGGACGAGCAGCCCGACGAGGGCGAGGAGCACGCCGACGACGAGGATGCCGCCGAGCGCGGCGGACATGCCGCCCACCTGTGTCGCCGCGCCGATGGGGGCGATGAACGCGAAGCTCGACCCGAGGTAGCTGGGGACGCGGTTGCGGGTGATGACGAGGAACAGGACAGTGCCGACGGCGGAGAAGAAGAGCGTCGTCGAGGGCGGGAAGCCCGTGATGAGCGGGACGAGGAACGTCGCGCCGAACATCGCGACGACGTGCTGGGAGCCGATCCCGATGGTGCGCGGCCAGCTGAGCCGCTCGCGAGGGCCGACCACCTCGCCCGGTCCGACGCGGACCCCGTCCCCGTGAACTGTCCAGATCGCCATGTCCGTGCCCTTCGCCGCAGGTGTGTACGCCGCCGGGCAGAGTAGCGCCACCGCAGCCCCCGCCCCGCTCGTGTCCCAGCGTGCAATCCTTGACGCGTGGACGACGGTCAGTGGCGCGCACCGGGGCGGGACGACCGGGCGCCCGCCCCCGAGCCCCACGCCCGAGGCCCCGCACCGACGGGCGCGCCCTACGGGGGCGCACCGACGTCGTCACCGGGCGTGACGCCGTCGTCGTCCGCGTTCGGGACGACCGACCGGCACCGCGACCGGGTGCTCGGCGGGGCGGGGTACGACAGCCCCGCCTACCGCAACGACCCCGTCGCGGTCAGCGCGATGGTGCTCGGCGTTCTCGGGGTCGTCGTGCCGGGGCTGTGCCTGGCCGCGATCGCCCTCGGGCACCTGGGCCTGCACCGGCTGCGGGCGTCCTACGACGGCGGCCGCGGGCTTGCGGTGGCCGGCCTCGCCCTGGGGTACGCGATGACCGCAGTGTGGACAGGGCTGCTCCTGCTCTTCCTGTCGGCGCGGACACTGCTCTGAGCGAGCCGCGGCGCGCAGGTAGCCTGCGGACGTGAAGCCCTTCCTGCTGATCTCCACCCGCTCCGAGGACGACGCCGCCGACTCGGAGTACGCGTCGATGCTCGCGCTGGGCGGGCTCGCGGAGAGCGAGCTCGAGCGGCTGCGGCTCGAGGCGGAGCCGCTGCCGGACATCGACCTCGACGCCTACTCGGGCATCATCCTCGGCGGCAGCCCCTTCACCAGCTCGGTCCCCGACGAGCACAAGAGCGACACCCAGCGCCGCGTGGAGGCCGAGCTCAGCGGGCTGCTGGACGTGCTCGTCGAGCGCGACTTCCCGTTCTTCGGCGCCTGTTACGGCATCGGCACCCTGGCCCGGCACATCGGTGGGGTGCTCGACGGCACCTACGCCGAGCCGATCAGCGCCCCGGTCATCTCGCTGACCGACGAGGGCCGGTCCGACCCCGTCCTCGCCGGCCTGCCGACGTCGTTCCAGGCCTTCGTCGGCCACAAGGAGGCGTGCACGCACCTGCCGGAGAGCGCCGTCATCCTCGCGACGTCCGAGCACTGCCCGGTGCAGATGTTCCGGGTGGGCACCAACCTCTACGGCACCCAGTTCCACCCCGAGCTTACCCTCGAGGCGCTCGTCGAGCGGATGACCGTCTACCGGCACGCCGGTTACTTCGACCCCGACGACTTCGACGCCGTGCACCGCGAGGTCGCGGCCGCCGACGTCTCCGCGGCCGGCCGGGTGCTGACGAACTTCGTCCAGCGCTACGGGCACTGAGGAACGGCAACGGCCCGGGTTCCCCGCAGGGGACCCGGGCCGCGCTGGCGGTAGCGGTGGGATTTGAACCCACGGTGGCTTGCACCACACAGCATTTCGAGTGCTGCACCTTCGGCCGCTCGGACACGCTACCTCGGCGACCGAGTGTACCGGCCGGGCCGCCGAGCACCCAATCCCCGGCGCCCCGGCGCCCTGTGGGCCTCGCCTCAGGCAGGGCGCACCGGCGGGGCCGGGGTTAGCCTCGGCCGGGTGGACCCGCAACGCCCGCTCATCGTCGCCCCGCCGGCCGACGCCGCGCGCCCCGAGCCGGAGGACGTCCCGGCCGCGCTGGCGCCCGTCGTCGAGCTGCTGGCCGGGGCGAGGGTCGCGGCCCTCACCGGGGCGGGCCTGTCGACCGACTCGGGCGTGCCCGACTACCGCAGTCCGGGCTCCCCGCCGCGGCGGCCGATGACGCTGCAGGAGTTCCTCGCCACCGACGCCCACCGCCGCCACTACTGGGCGCGCAACCACCTCGGGTGGCGCTTCCTGCGCGACGTCACGCCCAACGCCGGCCACGCGGCGCTGGCACTCCTGGAGTACGCGGGCATCGTCAACGGGGTCATCACCCAGAACATCGATCTCCTCCACCTCAAGGCGGGCTCCCGCAACGTCGTCCACCTCCACGGTCGCTTCGACCAGGTCGTGTGCCGCGACTGCGGGCGCACCTTCTCCCGCGAGGCGCACGACCAGGCGCTCTCCGCCCTCAACCCGGGCTGGCGGGAACGGCACGTCGACGACGTCGAGGTGGCGCCGGACGCCGACGCCGCCCTCGAGAGCACGTCCGACTTTCGGGTGGCGCCCTGCCCCCGCTGCGGCGGCACGCTCATGCCCGACGTCGTCTTCTTCGGCGGCACGACGCCGCGGGAGCGGGTGGAGCACGCCCGGTCCATCGTCGAGGAGGCCGATGCGCTGCTCGTCGCCGGGTCGTCACTGGCGGTGATGTCCGGGCTGCGGTTCGTGCGCCAGGCCGCCAAGGCGGGCAAGCCGGTGGTCATCCTCACCCGCGGCGAGACGCGCGGCGACGACCTGGCGACCACGAAGGTCGAGGTCAGCACCACCGTCGCGCTGCCCTACCTCGCCCAGGCCCTCCGCCCCCGCTGACCTCCTCCTCCCCCACCCCCCACCCCACCGACAGCCGACTTACCGCCCACAGCCGAGTTGCCGAGTTGTCGCCCACAGCCGAGTTGTCGCCGACAGCCGAGTTACTGACGGTGCCGCACGCCGAGACGGCTATCACCTGCGGGGCGGGTTCAGGGAAGCTGCGCGGGCACCGGGGGCGAGAGGCCGTGTCGGTAAGTCGGCTGTCGGCGATAAGTCGGCTCTCGGCGGCAAGTCGGCTGTCGGCGGAGGGGAGGCTGGGAGGCTGGGAGGGCGGACGATCAGCGGCGGGCGGCGAAGAAGTCGCGCAGGAGCCGGGCTGAGCGCTCCTCCTCGACGCCACCGACCACCTCCGCGCGGTGGTTGAGCCGCGAGTCCCGCACGACGTCACGGACCGAGCCGCACGCGCCGGCCTTGGGGTCCCAGGCCCCGAACACGACCCGCTCGACACGTGAGAGCACGACAGCGCCGGCGCACATCGTGCACGGCTCGAGGGTGACGACGAGCGTGCACCCCTCGAGGCGGACGTCACCGGTGGCAGCAGCCGCCGCACGCAGCGCGACGATCTCGGCGTGGGCGGTGGGGTCGCGGTCGACCTCGCAGCGGTTGTGCGCCGTCGCGAGGACACGGCCGTCCCGGTCGAGGACGACGGCGCCGACCGGCACGTCACCGCCCGCGAGCGCCTGTTCGGCGAGCTCGAGGGCGGTGTTCATCGCCACGGTCCACGGTGCCACGGGTCCCATCCTGCACGTCGTCGCTCGCGCACCGGTACGTTCTACCCATGCGCCTGCACGTCGCGGACCACCCGCTCATCGCCCACAAGCTCACCGTCCTGCGTGACGAGCGCACGGAGTCGCCGACCTTCCGGCTGCTCGTCGACGAGCTCGTTACCCTCCTTGCCTACGAGGCGACCCGTGAGGTGGCGACCGAGCAGGTGGAGATCAGCACGCCGGTCGCGCGGACCACCGGCACGCACCTCGCGGCGCCGCGGCCGCTCGTGGTGCCGATCCTGCGCGCGGGCCTCGGGATGCTCGACGGTATGACCCGCCTGCTGCCCACCGCCGAGGTGGGCTTCCTCGGCATGCAGCGCGACGAGACGACCCTCGAGGCGATCACCTACGCCAACCGGCTGCCCGAGGACCTCAGTGGCCGCCAGGTCTTCGTCCTCGACCCCATGCTCGCGACCGGCAGCACACTCATCGCCGCGATCGAGTACCTCCTGGCGCGGGGCGCCCGCGACGTGACGGCCATCTGCCTGCTCGTCGCGCCCGAGGGCCTGCGCACGGTCGAGCAGGCGGTCGGCTCGCGCGGTGAGGTCAAGATCGTCACCGCCGCCGTCGACGAGCGTCTGGACGAGAACGCCTACATCGTTCCCGGCCTCGGTGACGCGGGCGACCGCCTCTACGGCGTGGTCTGAGCCGCTTCCTCCTGCCTTCTCGACTGTGCGGACCAGAGCGGGCGCGACGCCCGTGTGACCCCTGTTGCCGCTGTGACTGATGTGACATATGTGGTCGGCGGGTCTAGCCTGTGCGAGGACACATGGCTCGACGGCCCGCTGCACCCTCCCGCCGTCGACGCCTCGGCTAGTGGTGGGCAGGGGCGTGGTCGTGCGCAGGCGGTGGAGGATCCCTCGTGGCACCTGACGCCCAGGCACCGACCGGCGCACGCCGTTCGCGGCGCACCGCCCCACGTGCGGCTGCCGTCGCCGCGTCCTTCGTCCTCACCCTCACGGTGCTCGCGAGCACCGTGACCGCCGCACCGATGCTGCCCGCCTGGGTCCTCCTCCCGCTCGAGGCCAGCGGCATGCCGGCGCACATGACCGGCGGCACCATCGTGACGACGACGCCGGAGCGCGCGGACATCACGATCTCCCTCGCCGACCACGCCGCCCAGGAGCGCGTCGCCGAGGCCGCGCTGGCCGCGGCCGCCGATGTCACCAAGGCCCGCACCGGGTCCCTCGCCTCCCGCGCGCAGCGGCCCGAGAAGGCCGCGCCCGCGGTCGTCATGAACGAGAGCCCGGTCTCGACGCCCGGCGGGGACAGCCCCGTCCTCGTGCCCGACGCCGGTGAGGAGACCCTCCCCGAGCCGGAGCCGACCACCGCCCCGGCGCCCGAGCCCGAGGTGACCGAGGAGCCGGAGCCCGAGCCGGTCGACGAGCTCACGGAGCCGGCGCCCGAGCCGGTCGAGCCCGAGCCCGTCGAGGAGCCCACCGTCGAGGTGCCGGCCGCGGCCGAGCCGGCGCCCGCGCCGGAGGCATCGGCCGAGGAGCCCACGCCGGAGCAGAGCGCCACGCCGAGCCCGAGCCCGTCGGCGAGCCCGTCGCCGAGCCCGACCCCGTCAGCCAGCCCGGCACCGAGCCCTTCGGCCAGCCCGACGCCGACGCCGACGCCCTCGGCGTCCGCGACGCCGAGGCCCACCCCGACCCCGACGCCGCGGCCCACGCCGACCCCCACGCCCACCCCGACCCCGCGGCCCACGCCGACCCCGACCCCGACCCCCGCGCCGACGGAGCCGGCCGGCACGTGCTCGGTCTCGTCGGCGCGCAGCTCCCTCTTCTCGCTCATCAACACCTTCCGAGCCGCGAACGGGCTCGGGCCGCTGGAGTACAGCACCCACCTGCAGAACGTCGCGCAGGGCTGGGCCGACCGGCTGCGCACGATCAACGCGGTGCAGCACAACCCGAACTACCGCGCCCAGGTGGGCTGGCCCCGCGCGAGCGAGCTCGTCGTGCGCAACACCGGCGGCGCGTCCATGGAGTGCGCCACGCTCTTCACCTGGATGCACACGTGGTGGACGAACTCCGACGGACACCGCCCGTGGATGCTCGACCGGGAGTACACCCACGTCGGCTACGGCTTCACCTACAGCACCACCGGCGTCCCCTACGCCGTCACCATCCTCGGCAAGCAGCCCTGAGCCACTAGCGCACCTGGAAGTCCTGCTCGCCCTGGGGCTCCTCGACGCGCACGTCGACGTCCTCGACCCGCGCAGCGGGCGGGCCCTGGTGCAGCCAGCGCAGCACCTGGTCGACGGCGGCGTCCTCACCCTCGAGCGTCGCCTCGAGCCGCCCGTCGGGCAGGTTGCGCACCCAGCCGGCCACACCGGCACGCTCGGCCTGCGCGGCGCAGGCCATCCGGAATCCCACGCCCTGGACCCGGCCGGTGACGGTCACGTAGCAGCGCCGCATCTCACTCCTCCTCGGCAAGCACCTCGGCGGTCTGGCCGACGACGCCGACCATCCACCCGGCGTCGGGTACCGCGGCCACGTCCGTCGCCGCGATCTGGACGACGACGGCGTAACCCTCGCCGTCCGCCGACCCCAGGTACCACGAGCCTGCCATCTCCCCGGGCGCGCTGCCGCCCTTGAAGCCGACGTAGTCCCACCCCTGGGGGACGTCGATCCCGGGGTTGAGGGCGAGGATGCCGGTCACCGTCTCGTCGCCGGTCTCCTGCAGGGCCGCGTGCGCCCGGCACAGGTCCTGCGCCGTGGCGAACCAGTCGAGGTCGTCGGGCCACACGACGTCCTGGGCGAGCGCAGGGTCGAGGGCCACCTCGCCGTCCGGGAGCCCGGCGAGGATCTCCTCGCGCCCAGCGGTGTCGGCCGCGGCCCACCTCTCACGCACGCCGGCGTCGGTGAAGGCGAGCTGGAACAGCTCGCGGGTGGTGACGAACGGGGTGAGCAGCGCGGGGTCGTGGTGGCCCAGCCGCTCGGCCGCGGCGAGCACGGACTCACGCCCGACGGCGTCGACGAGGAGGTCGGTGGCCGTGTTGTCGCTGATCGAGATCATGAGCTCGGCGGCCTCACGGACACTCACCTCGTGACCGGCGGGCTCCCCCTGGAGGACGCCGGAGGGCAGCGAGCGCAGGTCGTCGGTGAGGGTGAGGTTGTCCTCCCAGGTCAGCGCGCCGTCCGCGACGGCCTGGCGGACGGCGTCGAGGACGTAGAGCTTGACGATCGAGCCGATCGGGCGCGCGGCGTCGGACTCCCGCTCGAGCAGCGGCTCGCACGTGGCGCCGTCGGCGACGAGGACGGAGGTCTCGGCGTCGAGGCCGGCGAGCGCGGCGTCGAGGTCCGTGAGGGACGTGACGTCCGGGACGGCGCGGGTCGCCTCGAAGAACAGCGTGGCCATCCGACCGTCCGGCTCGGTGGCGATGTGGAGGAGGGAGCGGCCATCCGCCGCGGCCAGGGGCAGCCGGGCGGCGTCCTCGGTCCCGTCGTACCCCTCGACGGTGTAGGGCCCGCCCGCCCGCAGCTGGGCGAAGACGGCCCCGACCTGCTCCGCGGGCACCTCCGCGAGGAAGGTGTCCCCGAAGCGCTCCTGCGCCTCCTCAGCGCTCGGCCCCACGTCGGCGGCGATCTGCTCGAGCACCCACGCCGCGGCCTGGCCCGCCCGGGTGTCCGGCAGGGTCACGCCGTCGGCGAGGCTCACCTCCGCGGCGGGCGTAGGCGACGTGGACGACGGCGGCGCGTCCTGCGGCTCCTGCGCCTCGCTGCACGCACCGATGAGCAGCAGCGACACGAACGCCACCGCCCCGACCTGTCGTCTCCCCCGCGGCATGGGCACGATCCTCCCAGACGTCGGCCTCCCGCCTGGGAGGATGCGGCCATGTCGACCCGCCTCTCCCCGCCCGCCCCCGACGTCCTCGGTGAGCGGTGGGTGCAGCGCCGCATCGCCCTGCGCCCCTCCCCCGGCTACGACGGGCAGCCCGAGGCCGTGCTCGTCCACCGGCGCGAGACGACGAGCCGGCAGGCCGTGCTCTACCTCCACGGCTTCACCGACTACTTCTTCCAGGCCGCCCACGCCGAGCGCTGGGTGGCGGGCGGTCTCGACTTCTACGCCCTGGACCTGCGAATGAACGGGCGCGCCCTCGGCGAGCGCACCCGGCCGGGGGATGTGCGTGACCTGCGCGACCACGACGAGGAGATCGCCGTCGCGCTCGACGCGATCCGCGCCGACGGGCACGACCAGGTCGTCCTCCTCGGCCACTCCACCGGCGGCCTCATCGCCGTGGGCTGGGCCGACCGCCACCCCGGACAGGTGGACGCGATCGTCCTCAACAGCCCGTGGCTGGAGCACAACGGGCCGTGGGCGGAGCGGGTCCTCCTCACCCGGCTCATCCGCCTGCTCGCCCGGTGGTTGCCGAGCGTCGTCGTCAGCCATCTCGACGAGCCGTACGGGCGGTGGTTGCGTGAGCAGGGGTGGGACTACGACCTCGCGTGGAAGCCCGTCGAGGGCTTCCCGATGCGCGCCGGGACGGCCGCCAGCGTGCGCCGCGAGCACGCCCGCGTGGCGCGGGGGCTGGCGGTCGACGTGCCGGTCCTGCTGTGCTGCTCGACCCGGTCCGGCTCGCCGTCCTCCCCGTCCGAGGAGGAGCTGCGGAGCGCCGACTGCGTCCTCGACGTGCGGCACATGGTCGACCGCGCCCCCCGCCTGGGCCCGGACGTGAGCGTCGTCCAGGTCGACGGCGGGGTCCACGACCTCGCGCTGTCCCCGGAACCGGCGCGCGCGACCTACGAGCGCACCGCCGTCGAGTGGGCGACGGCGCAGCTCGCAGCCGCCCGGGACCGCTAGCTCGCCTTGCGGGCCGGTCCCTCGTCCTCGCCGGTCCCGGCGTCGTCGGCGGACAGCTCGCTCCTGACGTCCTCGACGGCACGCTTGACCTCGAGGTCGACCGTGTCGCGCAGCGTCGAACCGCGCATGAGGACCGCCGCGACGAGAGCGATGACGGCGAGGACGCCCATGATGAGGAAGATGAGGTCCATGCCGTCGCCGTAGGCGCTGCGGACGACCGACTCGACCTCGTCCGGCAGCGCCGCGACGTCGAGGTTGCCGCCCCCGCCGGCCATGGCGTCGGCCGGGATGCCCGCCGCGGCGAGCCGGGACACGAGCAGGGTGGAGATGTGCGCGGAGAGCACCGCGCCGAGCACCTGGACCCCGATCGCGCCGCCGAGCGAGCGGAAGAAGGCGACGGCGGAGCTCGCCGCGCCCATGTCCTTGAGCGCGACCGTGTTCTGGACCGCCAGGACGAGGTTCTGCATCGAGGCGCCCTGGCCGATCCCTATGAGCGCGAGGTAGATGCCCAGCACCCACAGGGGCGTCGACACCCCGATCGTCGCCATGAGCATGACGCCGACGGCCTGGATCGCGATGCCGCCGACGACGTAGCGCTTCCACGTGCCGCCCGAGCTGACGAGCCGGCCGGCGATGGTCGAGGAGACGAAGACCCCGAGCATCATCGGCACCATGAGCAGGCCCGACTCCGTGGGTCCGTAGCCGCGACCGATCTGGAAGTACTGGCCGAGGAAGACCGGGGCCGCGAACATCACGGTGCCGACGGCGAAGCTCGCGACGATGCTCAGGGCGGTCGTGCGCTCGGTGAGGATCCACATCGGCACGACGGGCTCGGCGGCCCTCAGCTCGACGAGGACGAAGGCGACCGTCCCGAGGACCGCGCCACCGACCATGGCGGCGGACTGCCACGACACCCACGCGAAGCTCGTGTCGACGAAGGACAGCCACAGCAGGAGAAGGGTGACGGACAGGACGATGAGGGCCGAGCCCCAGTAGTCGATCGAGGGCTTGCGGCGCGTGCTCGCCGGGACGTGGAGGCGCCGGTGCAGGACCCAGATCGCGACGAGCGAGAACGGGATCGCGCTCCAGTAGCACCAGCGCCACCCCAGCCACGGGGTGTCGACGATGACGCCGCCGATGAGCGGCCCGGAGACGGTGGCCACCGCCATGACGGCGCCCATGTAGCCGTTGTACCGCCCGCGCTCACGCGGGGAGATGATCGTGGCGATCGTCGTCTGGACGAGGGCCATCTGCGCGCCCATGCCCACGCCCTGGATGACGCGGTAGGCGATGAGGGTGTTCGCGCTCTGCGCCGACCCGGCGAGCAGCGACCCGACGCTGAACAGCCCGATCGCGAGCAGGAGGAGCTTCTTCTTGTCGAAGAGGTCGGCGAGCTTGCCGAAGATCGGGGTGCTCGCCGTGGAGGCGAGGAGGGCCGCGGTGACGATCCACGTGTACTGCAGCTGCGTGCCACCGAGGTCGGCGATGATGACCGGCAGCGCGTTGCCGACGATCGTGCCGGAGAGCATGGCGACGAACAGCGCGAGCAGCAGGCCGGTGAAGACCTTCATGATCTCCCGGTGCTTGGCCTCCTCCTCCACCGAGCGACGGCGGCCGGGGGCCCAGTCGGGCAGCGCCATCAGCGCGTCACCTCCTGCGTCGCGTCGAGAAAGCGAGCCACCGTGCCGAGCACCTCGGAGAGGCCGGCGACGTCGTCCTCCTCCCAGTCCCCGAGGGCGGACTCCAGGTGACGGCGGCGCAGCCGGCGCACCTCGCCGAGGGCCTCCTCACCCTTGGGGGTGAGCCGGACGAGCGCGGCGCGCGCGTCGGCGGGGTCCTGCCGGCGTTCGATACTGCCGTCCTGCTCGAGCGGGTTGACGTGCCGGCTCACCACGGAGGGGTCGACGAGCAGCTCCTCGGCCAGCTCCGCGATACGGCACTCGCCGAGACGGGCGAGGACGGCGAGGACGGCCACCTGCGAGGCCGGCCGGCCGGACTCACGGGCGAGGCGCACGGTGAGGTTGCGGTGCCGGCGGGTGAGGTCGGCCAGGGCGTCGATGAGCCCTTCGAGGGCGTCGTGCTGAGGAGCGGTCACGATGCCCCACGGTAACCCTTACATGCAGCATGCATCTATACGGGAGCGCGGTGAGGTCAGCCACGTCCGAGGTTCCCCCGCCCTGGTCCCGCACCAGCCCCGCCCGCACCACCCCGGGAGCGAGGGGCACGGGGGTGAGGGCCCGTGGGAGGTGGGCGGTGCTAGTGGCTGCGGAGGGCCTTGATGAGGTCGTCCTTGTTCATGCTCGAGCGGCCCTCGATACCGATCTCCCGGGCGCGGTCCTGCAGCTCGTCGACCGTCCAGTCCTCGTACGACCCCGACTGCCCGCCCTTCTCCCCCACCTCGCTGCGCGAGCTGTTCGCCGCGGCGTTGGCGATGCGGGCGGACTTCTCCTTGGAGTTCCCCTCGTCCCGGAGGGACTCGTAGAGCTCGGCGTCCTTGACGCTGGGGCCGGGGTCCTGCTTGCCGGGCATGTGCCGCCTCCTTCTCGTCGGGGCTCCCAGCATCCGCCGGGGCCGCCGGCCGTGCATCCGCAGCGTCCACCCCTCGGTGGACTCGTCCTCCACCTGGGAGGGGACGGCGACGACGGCGGATCAGTCCGCCGCCCGACGCGCCGCCGGCCCCACCGGCCGGAGGCTGGACCCATGACCGCCCACACCTTCGCCCCGCCACCGACCACCCCCGTCGCGGCGCCGGTCCTCAGCGCCCGCGGGCTCACCAAGACCTACGGGATGACGACGGCGCTCGCCGGCGTCGACGTCGACCTCCGGGCCGGCGAGTCGGTCGCCATCATGGGCGCGTCCGGCTCCGGCAAGACGACCCTGCTCCACTGCCTCGCGGGGATCGTGCGGCCGAGCAGCGGGCGCGTCCTGCTCTCCACGAGCCACGGACCCGTCGTCGTCAGCTCGCTGTCGGACGCCGAGCGCTCCCGGCTGCGCCGCGAGCGTCTCGGTTTCGTCTTCCAGGAGGGCCTGCTCATCCCCGAGCTCACCGCCGTGGAGAACGTCGCGCTCGCGCTCATGCTCCAGGGCGTGGCACGGCCCGCCGCCGAGCACCACGCCGCCCTGTGGCTGCGGTACCTCGGCCTGGCCGGGATGGAGCAGCGCCGCATCGGGCAGCTCTCCGGCGGGCAGGCCCAGCGGGTGGCGATCGCCCGGGCCCAGGTGACCGGCGCCGAGGTCGTCTTCGCCGACGAGCCGACCGGCGCTCTCGACAGCGACACCTCCCGCGAGGTCATGCAGGCGCTCCTCCACGCGACCGTCGCCGGTGGACGCACGCTCGTCGTCGTCACGCACGACGAGACCGTCGCGGCACAGTGCTCGCGGGTGCTGCGGCTGCGTGACGGCCTCGTCGTCGGGGACGCCCGCTCATGAGCACGACGACGGGCCCCTCCCCCACGGCCACACAGACTCCTCCCCCACCACCGGCCGGCGGCAGCAGCCGCGCGGTGACGCCGATCAGCCTGCTGCTCGCCCGCCGGGGCAGTGCCCGCTCCGCGGTACTCCTCCTCCCGGTCGTCGCCTTCGCCGTGACGACGACGCTGCTCCTCGTCGTCCTCGCCGGCGCCCTGTCCTTCCTGCGCTGGGAGGACGACTACGGAGTCACCTACCAGCTCCTCGCGGCCCTCGCCGTCGTCCTCCTCGTCGTCCCCCTCGCCTCGCTCGGCGGTGCGGCGGCCCGGCTCTCCGCCCGGCGTCGGGACGACCGGCTCGCCACACTGCGGCTCCTCGGCGCGACGACGGCGACCGTCGCCCGCATGACCGTCCTCGAGGCGGCGGCCGTCGCGCTCACCGGCGCCGTCGCCGGTGTCGTCGGGTACCTCGTGCTCGCCCCCTTCGTCCAGCTCATCCACTTCCGGGGCGAGCCGATCGGCAGTGCCTTCTGGCTGACACCGTGGGTCGTCGCCCTCGCGGTCGCCGCCGTCGTCCTCCTCGCCGCCGGGAGCGCCGTCGTCGGGCTGCGGCAGGTGAGCATCTCCCCGCTCGGTGTCCGGCGCCGGACCGACGCCCCGAAGGTCGGGTGGCTGCGCGCCGCCGTCGGCGTCGCAGTCATCGCCGTCGCCGCCGTCACCATGCAGGGCAGCTACGCCGACCTCGCCGTCCTCGTCGCCGTCGTCCTCGGCGGCTTCGGGGCGGTGCTCGCCGTGCTCAACCTGCTCGGCCCGTGGGTCGTGGGGGTGCTCGCCCGACGCCAGGTGCGCCGCGCGCAGGGCCCGGCGGAGCTACTCGCCGCGCGGAGCATGGCGCAGTCACCCAAGGCGGTGTGGCGCCAGGTCAGCGGTGTCGTCATGGCGTGCTTCATCGCCGTCGTCGCCGGCAGCGGGGTCGCGGTCATGGGGATGACGAACGACATGGGCAGCCGCGACGACCGGCTCCTCCTCGTGGACGTCCAGACGGGCATCGTCGTCACGCTCGTCGCGACTTTCCTCATGGTCGCTGCCTCGGCCGGGGTCACCCAGGCCGCCGAGGTCCTCGACCGCGCCGACCTCTACCGCAGCCTCGACCGGCTCGGCATGCCGGAGGCGACGATGGTGACGGCGCAGCGCCGCACGGTGATGAAGCCGCTGCTCGTCGTCACGACGATCTCGGTGGCGGCCTCCGGCACGCTCGTGCTCCCGCTCGTCGGCATCGCCGTCGTCACCGCGCCGGCCTCCGTCCTCGTCGTCGCCGCGAGCATCGTCGGCGGGGTCGGTCTCGTCCGCCTCGGGATCACGACGTCACAGGCGGTGCTCCGCAGCGTCCTGGCCGAGGGGAGGTCGTGATGGTCCCCGTCCCGGTCCCGCTGGAGGAGGCAGAGGCGCGGCTGCGGCGCGCGCTCGTGCTGCTGGCGCTCTTCGTCCTGGGCTGTGCGGTGGTCGCGGCCGTTGCGGCCGTGGGCCTGGGGGCGGTGTGGCAGGGCCTGCACGCCTGGGTGTTCGCGCGGGTGTCGGGCGACGCGCTGGGCTGAGCGGCGCCCACGGGCCACCCGACCCACCGGGAGGCTCGGCTCCCGCTGAGCCGGGTCGCTACCGACGTCAGGTGGGCCGCGGGGCAGCGAGGTCGGGCTGGGGCAGGCCCGTGGGCAGACCGTCGATGCTCACGCGGTTCTTCTGCTGCTGGTAGTCCCGGATGGCGTCGGGGCCACGGCTGTCCGCCCAGGCGGGCATGAGCGTGCGCTGCTCGACGTAGTCGTAGAGCGGCACCCCGAAGCCGCACGAGGTCTGGACGAGGTCGACCGCGAGCTCGAAGACGTTGCGAGCACCGCTCATCGGCGGGAAGAGGGCGAGGAGCTCCCCCCAGTCGGGGTCACCCTCGTGGATGGCGCGGGCGGTGCCGTAGAGCCGCATGATCAGCGGCTGGCCCTCGAAGGAGCAGAACATCAGGGTCATCCGCGGCGAGTCGAGGATGTGGGCCGCGGTCTCGTTGCCGCTGCCCGTCCCGTTGAGCCACACGACCCTGTCGGGACCGAGGACGCGCAGGGAGTCCAGGCCCTTGGGTGAGACGTTGACGCGCCCGTCACGCGCCGCCGTCCCGACGAAGTACATGTGCTGGCGCTCGATGAAGGAGCGGTGCTTCTCGGAGATGCTCGGGTACTGCCGCATGTCAGGGAGTCTGCCAGCCCTCCTGCTGCGTCCCGCTGAGAACGCCGACAGCTGGACCCCCCGAAGGGAACCCAGCTGTCGGCGTTCAGGTGATGGGTCAGGCGACCTTGGCGGTGACCGTCACCTCCTTGGCGGCTGCCGCTGGGGCGGGTGCCGCCCCGACGGGCCGGCGGACGCCGAGGGTGTCGGAGCCGTTGCCGTCCCAGTCACCCACGTGCACCTCGTCACCGGCGCGACCGAAGGTCACCACGCGGTCCGCGTCCCCGCCACGCAGGGAGTTGTTCACGTGGTAGGTCGCCCCGCGGCGGACCGCGAAGGTGTCGCGGCCGTCGGCGTTCCAGTCCCCGGCGAGCACGACGTCACCGGACCGGCCGTAGGTGAACACCACGTCCGCGTCACCCCCGCGCAGGGAGTTCTTCACGTGGTACGTCGCCCCGCGGCGCACCGCGAAGGTGTCCGTGCCGTTGCCGTCCCAGTCACCGACCAGCACCTGGTCACCGGCCCGGCCGTAACGGAACACCGAGTCCGCGTCCCCGCCACGCAGCGAGTTCTTCACGTGGTACTCGTTGCCACGGCGCACCGCGAAGGTGTCCGTCCCGTCCCCGTTCCAGTCACCCACGAGGATGACGTCACCGGGCCGACCGTAGGTGAGGACCACGTCCGCGTCCCCACCCTGCTGGGCGTTGGACACGTGGAACACGTTCCCGCGACGCACCGCGATCGTGTCCGTGCCGTCCCCGTCCCAGTCACCGATGAGCACCTCATCGGCCCAACGGCCGTAGGCGAAGCGCACGTCCGTGGACCCGGTCCAGCTGTTGGACAGGTGGAACTCCGCGGTGCGACGGTCCGGCTGCGGCTGCTGCCCACCGGCGGTGGAGAAGGTGAAGGACCACTCGGCCACCGCGCCGTCGGCGAGCACGAAGCCCTCCGTCGCACGCGCGGTCACCTCGATGGTGCCCTCGCCCGGGTAGGTCCCGGCCGGCACGACCTCACCGTCGACGACGTACTCGACGCCCTCGACCGCGGGGATCGTGAACGTGTCGTTCGCGAAGCCGGCCCGGTCGGTGAAGGTCACCGCGAGCGGCGTCACCTCCGTGGGCTCCGGGTCCCCGCCCTCGGTGGAGAACGTGAAGGACCACTCGGCCGTGGCGCCCTCGGCGAGCACGAAGCCCTCCAGGGCACGTGCCGTCACCGTGACCGTCCCGGAACCGTCGTAGGTCCCGGCAGCCGTGACCACACCGTCGACCAGGTACTCGACACCGGCCGTGGCCGGGATCGTGTACGTGTCGTCCGCGGTGCCGTCCTCGTCGGAGAACGTCACCGGTGCGGGCGTCACCTCCACGGGCTGCGGCTCCTCGTCGTCGGTGAAGGTGAAGGTCCACTCGGCGGTGGCGCCCTCGGCGAGCACGAAGCCCTCCAGGGCACGTGCCGTGACCGTCACGGCCCCGGACGCCGGGTAGGTCCCGGCCTCCGTGACCTCACCGTTGACGAGGTACTCCACCCCGTCGACCGCGGGGATCGTCAGCGTGTCCGCGTCGGTCCCGGCAGCGTCGGTGAAGGTCACCGCGGTGGGCGTCACGACGACCGGCTCGGGGTCGACGTCGCCGCCGTCCACCCGGAAGTAGTCGAAGGTGACGGTCTGGTTGTCCTCGGAGGCGGTCCCGAGAGCGAACAGACCGACCCGGCCCTCGGCAGCAACCGCGGCGTTGGTGACCGACCCGAAGGTCGTCCACTCGGTGCCGTCGGCGGAGTAGCTGCCGATGAACTCGTCACCGGACTTCTCCAGGCGCAGGTGCCACACGGCCTGGCCCACGGTCGTGGGGTTCGCCGGGGTGTCGACGTTACCGTCGGTCTCGGTCAGCATCTCCATGCCGAGCTCCAGCGTGCTGCCGGGGCTGTTGCGGGCGGAGATGTCGAGCTTGACGTAGTTGTCGTCGTCGACGTAGGCGATCAGACCGCCCTGCTCGTACTGGCGGGTGAGCGTCGAGCCGTCGACCAGGGTCTCGACCGTCCAGTCACCATCGCCCAGGTCCTGCAGGACGAAGTTGCTGGGCGCGCCGTTGTCGGGGCCGTAGATGTCACCGGTGGTGGCGTCCAGCTCGAGGTGACCGTCCACGACCCGCATGTGCGTCGGGTCGGGGCGGACGACCTCCCAGCGGCAGCCGTCGAGGGCCGAGCCGTCGAACTCGTCGCTCGGGTCGGCCGAGGACACGGAGTCGTCGGGGGCGATGTGGAAGTAGTCGAACTCCACGTCGACCGGCGCCTGCGTGCGGCCCGCGCCCTGAAGGGCGAACAGACCGATCTTCGGGTTCTCGATGCCCTCGAGGGACTTCGTCTCCGACATGTCGGTGAAGTCGGTCCCGTTCGAGCTGTAGGAGGCGTTGAGGCTCTCACCGTCGCTGACGAACCGCACCCAGACCGTGCTCGGGTAGTCGGCACCCACCGCCGGGCTCATCGAGGCGCTGACCTCGTTGGGGGCCCCGTCCTCCTCGCGGATGAACTGGAAGACCCGGCTGGCCGGGTTCGAGCCCGACGTGCTGCGGCCGGAGAACACCATCTTGGCGTAGTTGTCGGCGTCGCCGTAGATGAGGAGGCCGCCCTGCTGGTAGGCCTCCGCCCCGTTGAGCGTGAGACGGGTGGTCGCCGTGAACGGCCCCTCGGGCAGGTCCTGCAGGACGAGGTTCGGCACGTTGCCGTTGTTCGTCCCGTAGATGTCCGTCGCGGACGTCGGGATGACGAGCGCGCCGTCCTCCACACGGAGGTCCTGGTTGACCCGGATGGACTGGTCCCAGCGGTCGGTGTCGAGCTCGTCACCGTCGAAGCCGTCGGAACGGCCGTCGAGGCACTGCAGACCCGGTGCGTTGACGGAGACCTGGACGGACTCGGTCGTCGTGGCGCCGCGCGCGTCGGTCACCGTCACGGTCGCGGTGTAGCGGCCGGGAACGGTGTAGGTGTGCGAGGCCTGAGCCGTGTCGGCCGTGGTCCCGTCACCGAAGTCCCACGCGTAGGTGAGCGGCGTGTCGCCGTCGGGGTCGGTCGCCGTGGCGGTGAAGCTCACCGCCAGCGGTGCCGTGCCCGTGGTCTCGGTCGTCGTGACCTCGACGACGGGGCTCTCGTTGTCCGTGACGCCCCGGCCGATGAACTGGACCCAGTTGACGTTGACCTGCCCGCTCGTCATGACGAAGTAGAGCGAACCCGTCTCCGTCGTCACGTCGTCGGGCAGGTCGAAGTCGTAGTTGGCCCACTGCTGCCAGCCGCCCGCGGGGACGGTGACGGAACCGATCGCCGGCCCGTCCGGCGAGCCGGTCCGGACCTCGACGGTGCCACCGGGCTGCGACGCACCGCGGAT
The DNA here is from genome assembly GCF_009193135.1 of Georgenia satyanarayanai. GTDB lineage: Bacteria > Actinomycetota > Actinomycetes > Actinomycetales > Actinomycetaceae > Oceanitalea > Oceanitalea satyanarayanai. The sequence goes on along the minus strand of NZ_VUKC01000002.1, from coordinate 478,946 downwards.
GCGGATCGAGTCGATGCCGGTGAGGTTCGTCGGGTCGAAGGAGAACCAGTCGTCCTTCTCGGCGAAACCGACGTTCTGGCCGCCGCCGGTGTCCGTGGTCTCCTCGACCTGGACGCCGGCCTCACCGGTGCTCGTGGAGCCCTCGAGACGACCGGTCTCGGCGAAGTACTCGGCCTCCTTGCGCTTGGGCTGCAGGATGACGATCTCCTGCGTGGTGAGGGGGTCGACGCCCTCCGCGCCCTGGTCGGTGTAGGTGACCGTGACGACGCCGAAGATGTTCGCGCCGATGTGCCCCTCGTCGCCGGGGAGCGGGAACTCGCCCGTGCAGCCCCGGTACTGGTTGTACGGGTGGGCGTGCTCGTCGTGGCCGAGGGCCGGCTGGACGATGACGTTCTGGCAGTCGATCTCCTCCCCGTCCTCGGGGTCGGTGACCGTGACGTCGTATGCGATGACGTCACCGAAGTTGAAGAAGCCACCGTTCACCGGCATGTCGACGGTGATCGTCGGCGCCGTGTTGCCCGCCGCGATGAGAACCGTGGCCGAGGACGAGATCCCGTCCGCGTTCGTCACGGTGAGCGTGACCGTGTAGTTGCCCGCCTCCGTGTACGTGTGGGTGGGGTTGGCCTCCGTCGACGTCGCACCGTCACCGAAGTCCCACGCGAAGGTGACCTCGCCGCCGTCGGGGTCGCGCGACCCCGCGGAGCTGAAGTTCACCTCGAGGTCGAGCGGGCCGTTCGTGACGTCGGCCTCGGCGCGCGCGATCGGCGCCCGCTGGCCGGAGATGTAGTCGATGCGGTAGATGCCGGAGTCGGCGTTGTTGCCGCCGAAGCCGGAGCCCCACTCGATGATGTACAGCGCACCGTCGGCGCCCCACTCGAGGGCGTGCGGGCGGGCGAAGGACATCGAGGAGAGGATCCGGTTGATGTCGATCAGCTCGGTGCCGTCGTCGGACATCTGGAAGGAGTACATCCGACCGGTGTTCCACTCGGCGAAGGCGGCCTTGCCGTCGAAGTAGGCGGGCCACTTGCGCTCGGAGGCGAGGTCCTCGTCGTAGACGTAGACCCCACCGGCCATCGGCGCACCACCGTTGCCGATCTCGGGCGCGTTGCCCGTCGAGCCGTTGTTCTGGTACCAGACCGTCGCCGGGATGGCCGGCGGCAGCTGCTCGAGGCCGGTGTTGTTGGGCGAGGTGTTGACCGGGCCACCGGCGCAGTCGAACTTCTCCCCGCCGGTGTTGGTGGCGAAGTCCCACCGGTTGTAGGCGAGGTTGCCGCCGACGCAGTGCGGCCAGCCGTAGTTGCCGGCCTCGTCGACGATGTTCCACTCGACGATGCCCGCGGGGCCGCGGTTCGGGTTGGCCGAACCGGCGTCGGGACCGTAGTCCGCCACGAGGAGCGTGTCGTTGCGGGGGTCGATGCCGATCTTGAAGGGGTTGCGGAAGCCCATGCCGAAGATCTCCGGCTTGGTCAGCTCGGTGCCCTCCTCGAAGAGGTTGCCCTCGGGGATCGTGTAGGAGCCGTCGTCCTGCGGGGTGATCCGCAGGATCTTGCCGCGCAGGTCGTTGGTGTTGGCCGAGGTGCCCTGGGCGTCCCAGGCCGACCGGCCGGCGCGCTCGTCGATCGGGCTGTAGCCGCCGGAGGCGAAGGGGTTGGTGTTGTCGCCGGTGGCGATGTAGAGGTTGCCCTGACCGTCGAACTGGAGGGCACCGCCGGCGTGGCAGCACTCGTCACGCTGGACCGGCACCTCGAGGAGGACCTCCTCGCTGTCCATGTCGAGCGTGTTCCCCACGAGGGTGAACCGGGAGACGTAGTCAGTCGGCGAGCCCTGGGGCGAGTAGTAGAGGTAGATCCAGCCGTTCTCGGCGAAGTCCGGGTCCAGCTCGAGGCCGACCAGTCCGAACTCCTGCACCTGCGTCACCGCGAGCGTGCCCGCAGTGGTGGTGCCACCGTTGGGCGCCACGATCTGCACGCGACCGTCGCGCTCGAGGTAGATGGTCCGACCGTCGGGCGTGGGCGCCAGGTCCATCGGGTTCTGGGTGTTGAGGTCGAGGGCGACCTTGTCGAAGCTCTCGTCGAGGGTGGCGGAGCAGTCGGCGTCGACGACGCCGGCCGCGGTGCGCAGACCCTCGAGGATGTGCTGGCGGAACTCGGGCTCGCTGAAGGACTCGTTGGTGTGCCCGCCTCCCGTGTACCAGGAGCGGCCACCGTCGTAGTCGTGGCACCAGGCGATGGGGTGGTCCGCACCCATCGCGTTGTTCCCGGGCGAGTACGTCGACTCGTCGAGGGAGGCGAGGACGTGGACGTCGCCGCGCGGGTTCTCCCGGTAGTTGTACCACTCGTCGGTGCGCTCCCAGAGGGCGGGCAGGTGCGCGGTGGAGGGGTGCGCGGGGTCCTCGACGACGACGGTCGCCGTCGGGGTCCCGGGCGGGTGGCTGGCGAAGTACGCGCCGACGAGGTCGCCGTACCAGGGCCAGTCGTACTCGGTGTCGCTCGCGGCGTGGATGCCGGCGTAGCCGCCGCCGTCCTGGATGTACTGCTCGAAGGCGGTCTGCTGCTGGGCGTTGAGGACGTCACCGGTGGTGGAGAGCCACACGACGACGTCGTACTGGGCGAGGTTCTCGGTGGTGAAGTCGGCGCCGTCCTCGGTGGTGTCCACCGAGAAGCCGTGCTCCTCCCCGAGCTCCTCGATCGCCGCGATCCCCGCGGGGATCGAGCCGTGGCGGAAGCCCGCCGTCTTGCTGAAGACGAGCGCGCTGAAATCCGCGTCGTCCTCCGGCGGGGGTGTGGTGTCGGCGCTGGCGCCGCTCATCGCGAGCGGGAGCACCAGGGCACTGGCGAGCACGGTGCTCGCGCCCCGGGCCCACCACCGCCCGGTCATGGGTCGTCTGACCACGTTTCCTCCTCGAAACTGTGTGTCTGTCGTGCACGGGCCACGGCCGGCTCTGGCCGTGGCGGCCCGCCGTCCACGAGGGATCGCCTCGCGGTCGACGGCAGGCGTACTGCGGTCCTACGTAGACGCAGCGTAAGCCGCTTTTTGGGTACCCGTCAACCAAAAGGTCGGGAATGCCCGGGCACGGGAGAGGGCCCGCAGCCTGATCGGCTGCGGGCCCTCCCTCACGGACAGGTCAGCTCAGCTTGGCGACCGAGCGCACCTCCTTCGCTCCGGCTGCCGCTGGGGCGGGTGCCGCCCCGACGGGCCGGCGGACGCCGAGGGTGTCGGAGCCGTTGCCGTCCCAGTCACCCACGTGCACCTCGTCACCGGCGCGACCGAAGGTCACCACGCGGTCCGCGTCCCCGCCACGCAGGGAGTTGTTCACGTGGTAGGTCGCCCCGCGGCGGACCGCGAAGGTGTCGCGGCCGTCGGCGTTCCAGTCCCCGGCGAGCACGACGTCACCGGACCGGCCGTAGGTGAACACCACGTCCGCGTCACCCCCGCGCAGGGAGTTCTTCACGTGGTACGTCGCCCCGCGGCGCACCGCGAAGGTGTCCGTGCCGTTGCCGTCCCAGTCACCGACCAGCACCTGGTCACCGGCCCGGCCGTAACGGAACACCGAGTCCGCGTCCCCGCCACGCAGCGAGTTCTTCACGTGGTACTCGTTGCCACGGCGCACCGCGAAGGTGTCCGTCCCGTCCCCGTTCCAGTCACCCACGAGGATGACGTCACCGGGCCGACCGTAGGTGAGGACCACGTCCGCGTCCCCACCCTGCTGGGCGTTGGACACGTGGAACACGTTCCCGCGACGGACCGCGATCGTGTCGACCCCGTCCCCGTCCCAGTCACCGATGAGCACCTCATCGGCCCAGCGGCCGTACATGAAGTACACGTCCGTCGACCCGCGCCACGTGTTGGACAGGTGGAACTCCGCGGTGCGACGGTCCGGCTGCGGCTGCCCGGCGGTGGAGAAGGTGAAGGACCACTCGGCCACCGCGCCCTCGGCGAGCACGAAGCCCTCCGTCGCACGCGCGGTCACCTCGACGGTCCCGACACCCGGGTAGGTCCCGGCCGGCACGACCTCACCGTCCACCAGGTACTCCACACCCTCGACCGCGGGGATCGTGAACGTGTCGTCCTCGGTGCCGTCCTCGTCGGTGAAGGTCACCGCCGCGGGCGTCACCTCCACCGGCTCGGGGTCGGTGTCGTCGAGGTCCGCGACGCGCACGTTGCGGAAGTAGACGTCGTCGCCCTCGCCGTGGTTCTGCAGCCCGATGAAGCCGGACGTGAGGTCACGGTCGGGGTGGGTGCTGTCGAAGTCGTTGACCAGCACCTCGTTGAGGAACACCTTGATGTTCTGCCCCTCGACGACGATCTCGTAGGAGTTCCACTCCCCCGGCGGGTTGAGGGCCTCGTCGCGGGCCTCCAGGTCGGCGCTCTGGAAGGTGTAGATCGCACCGGTGGTGCGGTCGTCCTCGTCCGTCGCGTCGATCTGGATCTCGTAGCCCTCGTTGACGGCCACCCACGGGTCGTCACCCGGGTCGGGGAAGCCGACGAAGACACCGGAGTTGTCGTCCCCGTCCATCATCCAGTCGAGCTTGAGGCTGTAGGAGCCCAGCTCCTCCGGGTGCCAGAGCAGACCCATGCCGCCGACGCTGAGCATCGAGCAGTCCTCCTGCAGCTCGAAGCTGCCGGGGCCCGCCATCCGCCACTGCGCCAGGCTCTCGGCGGTCCCGTCGAACAGCGCGCGGTAGCCGTCCTCGACCTCTCCCGGCTCGCAGGCCGGGGGCTCGCCGCCCGCGGTGGAGAAGGTGTGCTCCCACTCGGTCGTGGCACCGTCGGCGAGCACGTACCCCTCGACCGCCCGTGCCGTCACCGTGACCGTGCCGGAGCCCGGGTGGGTGCCGGCGGGGACGACCTCGCCGTCGACGACGTACTCGACGCCCTCGACCGCGGGAACGGTGAACGTGTCGTCCTCGGTGCCGTCCTCGTCGGTGAAGGTCACCGCCTCGGGAGTGACCTCCACCGGCTCGGCGACCTCACCGGCGACCCGGAACTCGATCTCGTGGACCTCGCTCGTGTTGCCGGCCGCGTCGGTGGCCCGGAAGGCCGCGGTGTGCGCGCCGGGCTCGCTGACCGGGACCGCACCGTCGAAGGTGACCCACTCGCCACCGTCGAGCGAGTACTCGATCGTCTCGACGCCGGAGCCCTCACCGTCGTCGGCCTGCGCGACGAGCGAGGCGGGTGCCTCGTAGGCCGCGAAGTCGGCGCAGGCGATGGGCAACCCGGGCGGCTCGGAGTCGTGGACCATGATCGACAGCGGCTCCTGCCGGGCGACCCAGGTCGCGGAGCCGGACCCGACGGCGATGCCGTTGCGGTTCGGCACGAGGTTGCCGCGCACGTCGTTCGACGAGGACGCCCAGATCTCGTTGGGCGGCGCCGCCGGACCCGACGGGTCGTGCATGTAGTGACCCCCGTGGTCCATGCACGAGCCGTCGTGCAGGTGCGAGGCGTACTCCTGCCCGGGCAGCAGCCCGGTGACGCGGACGCTGACGGCGGTCCCGGTCGCGGTCTTGCGGAAGGTGGCCGTCCCGCCGATGTCGAGGGTGCCTCCCCCGTGACCCGACCGCGTGAACTCACCGAACGACGTGCCGAGCACGTTGCCCGACACCGTCGGGGCGTCCTCGTCGACCGGCGGCTCGACGTCACCGTCGACCACCCGGAAGTAGTCGAAGCTGACGGTCGTCGGCTCGGTCTGGTCCGGGCCGATGGCGACCAGGCCGACGGAGGAGAGGTCCCCGGCGTGGGTCACCGGGTCGCCGAGCGAGGTCCAGGTCTCCCCGTCCTCGCTCACCCAGCCGGCGTAGCTGTCACCGGTGCGGCTCAGCCGCAGGTGCCAGTAGTCGCCCTCGGGCTCGGTGGCCAGGTCGACCGACCGGTTCCCGCCGGCCCCGAACGAGCCGTCGACCTCGGCGACGAGCTCGGCGCCCAGGTCGAGCGCCGCTCCGGGCGCGTTGCGGGCCACGACGTCGAGCTTGACGTACTCGTCGTCGTCGCCGTACGCGAGCAGACCCGCGTACTGCCACTGGTGGTGGAGCGGCGCGTGGAACCGCGTCTCGACCGTCCAGTCACCCTCGGGTGCCGACTGCAGGATGAAGTTCTCCGGCGAGTCGGGGTTGTCGTTGTTGATGTCGCCGGGGGCGGTGACGATGTGGAGCTCCCCGTCGGCGACGGAGACGTTCTCGGCGTTGTAGCGGACGGTCGCGTCCCAGCGGCACCCGTCGAGGGCGTCGCCCTCGAACTCGTCGCTGGGCTCGCGCTCGCCGCCGTCGTCCTCACGGTCCGGCGTGACCCGGACGTGGTCGACGACGGCCACGCCGCCGCCCGCCCCGGTGTCACCGGCGGCGACGACACCCACGGTGGCCTCGGGGTCGAGGGTCGCGGAGCCGTCGAGCGTGGTGAACTCCTCGCCGTCGAGCGAGTACGCCGCGGTCACGTCCTCCCCGTCGCTGCTCAGGCGCAGGTGGACGGACGCCGGGGCGTCGTCCGGGAGGGTGACGTTGTCGGCGTGCTGGGTCCGCGAACCGCCGGACTCGGTCCAGTACTCGAGGAAGCGGCTGCCGTCCTGGTGCCTGGTGAACGTCAGCTTGGTGTAGTCGTCGTCCCCGGAGTGCAGCATGAGGCCGCTGTACTGCCAGTGACGCTCGTGGGCCAGGGTGACGTGCGTGTCGACCTGCCACTCACCCGAAGGCACCGGCTGGCCGACGAAGCTGATCGGGCCCGTGTTGGCCCCGTCGATGTCACCGGTGGTCACCGGCAGGCGCAGCCCGCCCTCGGCGACGGAGACGTCACCCCGGACGGTGGTCCAGCGGTGGGCGTCGAGGCTCTCGCCGTCGAACTCGTCGCTCATCGGCACCGGGCAGACCGGCCCGGGCCCCGGCTCGGGGTCCGGGTCGGGGTCCGGGACGACGGGGTCGTCGTCGAAGACGAAGTCACTGAACACGACCTCGCTCGTCGCGGTCGCGTGGTGCGCGGTGACGAACAGGCCCAGGTCCTGGACCGACGCCGCCCCGGGCAGCGTGACCGGCTGGCCGATCTGCGCGAAGTCCTCCCCGTTGGTGCTGTGGAAGGCCGTGTACTGGTCACCGTCGCGCACGATGCGCATCCACGCCGGGTAGGCGGTGGAGCCGGCGCCCGTGGACGCGTTGAGCTGGCCGTTGCCGTTGGCCGAGCGCAGCCACTCGAAACCGCCGCTGGGGCGGATGCCGAGGGCGGCGTAGCCGGCCGACTGTCCCGGCGCGGTGATGTCGTTGCGGACGATGAGGCCGGCCTTGGCGCTGTTGTGGGAGTTGCCCTGGCTGACGACCTTGACCGTGGCGGACCAGTTCTCGTCGGCGCCGGCGGGCAGGTACAGCGAGCTGTACTCGTCCACCGCGTTCCACATGTTGGCGCCGCCGGAGGTGATGACGAAGGAGCCGTCCTCACCGCGGGAGAACTCCCCGCGGGCGTTGGTGAACTGGCTGAAGTCGCCGAAGGGCTCACCGACGGTCACCGGGACGATGCGGGACGTCGTCGACACGCCGTTGTCGTTCGTGGCGACGGCGGTGAGCTGGAAGACCGACTCCTCTGCGGCGTCCCACGTGACGCCGTAGGGCGCCTCGTCGTCGACGCCGATCGACTCGTCACCGACGAAGAACTCGACCTGGGTGATCTCGTTCTCCGCGTCCGCCGCCTCGGCCGTCACGGTGATCTCACCGGGCTCGAGGGACTCCGCACCCGTCGGTGCGGTGATGCTCACCCGCGGCTTGGTCGTCGGGGAGACGCCCTTGCCGTCGGCCTCGATGAAGTTGAGCCTGCGCTCGCCCTCACCGGGGAAGACGACGTACAGCTCGAAGGTCTCGCCCGGGTCGGTGACCTCGACGGCCACGTCCGTGTAGCGGGACAGGCCCCCCGTCGAGGGAATCTCGGCCGTGGCGAGGAGCTCACCGTCGGGAGCGCCGCGCCGCAGCTCGATCTCCCCGCCGGTCGCCGAGGCGACCCGCAGGAGCAGGCGGTCGATGTTGATGAGGTTGACCGGGTCGTAGGAGGCCCAGGCGCCGCCCTGCCCGCTGATCGAGGTGCCGTGGCCCTCGACGTCGCGGGAGGCCGCGGCCGTGACGCCGTCGGACTCGGCGTAGAACTCCGCCTCGCGGATCTTGCCGAAGAGGAGCGAGGTGTCCTGCCCGGTGAGGGCGGGGACGCCGTCGCCGCCGGAGTCGGTGTACCGGGCGTCGAGCACGTAGAAGACGTTCATGTCGTCGCTGTGCCCACCGCCCAGGCTCGTCGCGACCGTGCCGGTGCGGCCGCGGAACGGCTCGGCCGGGTGGGAGTGCGCGTCGTGGCCGAGGGCCGGCTGGACGATGATGTCCTCGTCGGCGATCTCCTCCTCGGCGTCGGAGGCCTCGATGTCCCAGCTGATCTCGTCGCCGAAGTCGAAGAAGGCGCCGTCGGGCGGGAGGTTGAAGCTGATCTCCGGGCGGGTGTTGCCCACCGTGACGGGCACGGTGGTCGTCCCCGTCTTGCCGTGGGGGTCGGTCACCGTGAGGCGTGCGTCGTAGACGCCGTTCTCCTCGTAGGTGGTCGTGGGGCTGACCTCGGTGGAGTCGGTCTCGCCGTCACCGTCGAAGTCCCACGCGTAGCTGAGCTCCTCGTTCTCCGGGTCGCTGCTGTCGGACCCGTCGAAGGTCACCTCGAGCGGCGCCTGACCGCTGTCCGGCGTCGCGGTGGCGACGGCGGACGGCGAGCGGGAGCCGGACACGTAGTCGATCCGGTGCAGGCCCGAGTCGGGGTTGTGCCGGCCGAAGCCGCCGCCCCAGTCCAAGACGTACATCGAGCCGTCGGGCCCGAACTTCGCCTCGATGGGGGCCATGAAGGGCTCGGACGGGAGGAAGGCGTTGACCTTCTCCAGCTCCGTGCCGTCCTCGCTGAGGAGCAGGGAGTACATCTTGTTGCGGGCCCACTCGAAGAAGAAGGGCTGGCCGTCGAAGTACTCGGGGAACTTGGTGTCCGACTCGAGCTCGGCGTCGAAGTGGTAGAACGGCCCACCCATCGGGGCCAGGCCGCCGCCCTGCGTGACGATCTCCGGGTGGGAGGCGCGCTGGTAGCCGTACCACATGTCCGGTGCCTTGGCGGGGGGCAGCTCGGTGAGGCCGGTGTTGTGGATCGAGTCGTTGACCGGTGCGTCGCAGTCGAAGAACTCCCCGACCGTCACCGGGTTGGTCCGGTAGTCGACGTCGCGGAAGGGCTCGTTGTCACCCATGCACAGGGGCCAGCCGTAGAAGCCGGGCTCCTCGATGAGCATCCACTCCGCGATGCCCGCCGGGCCTCGCGTCGCCGGAGCGTCACTGCCGTTGTCCGGGGAGTAGTCGGCCAGCGAGAGGTTGCCGGTCTCCTCGTCGATCGCGAACTGGAAGGGGTTGCGGAAGCCCATCGCGTAGATCTCGGGCAGCGTCTTGTCCTCGGTGTCCTCGGACTCGTCGAACATGTTGCCCTCGGGGACCGTGTACGTGCTGCCGATCCCCGGCTCCGCGTCGGCCGGGATGTCCTCCAGCGGCGTGATCCGCAGGATCTTGCCGCGCAGGTCGTTGGTGTTGGCCGAGGTCGCCCGGGCGTCGTGGAACTGGCCGTCGCGCTCGGAGATCGGCGCGTAGCCGCCCGAGGGCTCCGAGTGCGGGTTCACGTCGTCACCGACGCCGAGGAAGAGGTTGCCATCCGCGTCGATCTCGACGACGCCGCCCGTGTGGCCCGGCTCGTCCGGCAGGCGCCGGGCCGGGACCTCGAGCAGCACGCGCTCGGTCTCCGGCTCGATGATCCCCGTCTCGTGGTCCATGGTGAACCGGGAGAGCAGGCTGAAGAAGTTCGCGGGGTCGGTGTCGTCCTCGCTGGCGGGCGAGTAGTACAGGTACAGGTGCCCGTTCTCGGCGAAGCCCGGGTCCAGCGCGATGCCGAGCAGCCCGTCCTCACCGCCGGAGTAGACGTCCAGCTCGAGCGCCGTCGTCGTCGTGTGCGTCTGCGGGTCGTAGACCCGCACCTGGCCGCGGACGAGCTCGGTGAAGAAGACCCGGCCGTCGTCGGCGATGTCCATCCCGAAGGGCGCGGAGGTGTTCTGGTCGAGCGCGACCCGCTCGTACATGTCCCAGTTGGTACCGCCGCAGTCGCCCTCGGCCAGGCCCGCGGCCCACTCGACGCCCCCGAGGATGTGACCGAGAAGCGCGGGCTCCTCGAAGTGCGAGGGGAAGTGGCCCATGCCGGTGGCCCAGGCGCGGCCGCCGTCGTAGAGCTTGCACCAGGAGATCGGGTGGTCGTAGCCCATGGCGTTGCCGCCAGGCTCGTACGTCGTCTCGTCCATCGTGGCGAGGACGTGCGCCTCGCCGCGGACGTTGGCCGAGAAGTTGTACCACTCGTCCGCGCGCTCCCACCGCTGCGGCAGGTGCTCGGTGGACGGGTGGGCGCGGTCCTCCACGCGGACGGTGCCGGGCAGGCCCGGGTCGGTGCCCGTGGCGGCGTGGCCGGGCATGAGCGCGCCGATGAGGTTGTCCCACCACTCGTAGTCACCGCGCATGTCGGTGGCGTTGTGGATGGCGACGATGCCGCCACCGGCCTGCTGGTAGGACTCCAGCGCCTCCTTCTCGTCCGCGGTCCACGGGTCGCCGGACGTCTGGAACATGACGAGCGCGTCGAACTGCGCGAGGTCCTCGTCGGTGAAGATCGAGGAGTCCTCGGTCCACACGGACCCGATGCCGGCCTCCTCGAAGGAGTCCATGAGCAGCGGCGTGCCCTGGTCGATGGTGTCACCGTGACGCCAGGCGGCGGTCGCGGTGAAGACGAGGACGTTGGCCCGGTCGCCTCCCCGCGTGTCGATGATGTCGTGCTCTGGCTCGATGGCGGCGGACGCCGGTAGCGCGGTGAGCAGGGACAGGCCCAACGCACTCACCGCGACCGACGCCACCGTCCGTCCCCAACCGGGACGTGAGGTGCTCATGAGACGAATTCCTCCATTGGATCGCACATCTGCTTGCCTTTCTCACCGCCCGGCACTGGACGGCTCACCCCCGTCAGCTCCTGCGCATCAACCCCTTCAGGTGGGCCAGGCCGTCGACCGCGATGGCGTCCTGGGTGACGGCGAGAGGCCGCCAGATGGACGCGGCCGTCGCGATGGTCGCGTTCTCGGCCGTGAAGGACTCGATGCACAGCGGTCCCTCGTAGCCCGCGTCGTCGAGCGCGGTGAGGATGTCGTGCCAGGGCAGGTGGTCGGCGCCGGGGGCGCCGCGGTCGTTCGCGCACACCTGCACGTGGGCGATGCGGGAGCCGGCCCGGCGGATGGCGGCCGGCACGTCCGTCTCCTCGATGTTGAGGTGGTACACGTCGAGGAGCAGGCCGACGTCGGGCACCGGGGCGAGCGCCTCCAGCGCCTGGTCGACCGTGTTGATCAGCGAGGTCTCGTAGCGGTTGAGCGGCTCGACCGCGATCCGCACCCCGGCCTGTCTGCCGTGCTCGGCCACGGGTGCGAGGTTCTCGGCGAGCTCGGCGTAGCAGCGGCGCCGCTCGTCGTCGTCCATCCGCCACGTGCGCCCCACCGAGGCGTAGGCCGGCCCGGCGATCACCGGGGAGCCGACGGCGTGGGCCGCGTCGATCACGCCCCGGAGGTAGTCCTGGGTGGCGCGGACCGTCGCCGCGTCGGTGGCGACGAGCTCGCTGCCCTCGCCCATGACGAGCGTGACCGTGGCACGGAGGTCGAGGTCCTCGAGCAGGGTCGCGGCGGCGGCGGGGTCCCAGTCGCCGAGGTGCTCGACCGGCAGCTCGATGAGGTCGAAGCCCCAGGCCTTGACCTGCGGCGCGAGGCGGCGCAGGGAGTCGTCGGTGAGCGGGGAGGTCCACACCCAGGTGTTCACGCCGATCTGGCGAGACGTCATCGTCCATCCACTTCGTCGTCGGGCCGGGCGACCGTGCCCGGCGGGCGGCTGTGGGGCGCCGGCGGCCGGCGCCCCACAGCGGGTCGTCCTAGTTGCCCTGCCAGGCCTCGGGGTAGCCGGGGAGGTCCTCGCCGCCGAACTTGGCGTAGTGCAGCGAGGGCATGTCGGCGTTCCGCTCGAGGTACTCGTCGAGGTCGGCGTCGGTGATCGGCTCCTGCGGGAGCACCCACTCGGCCGGGACCTCCTCGCCGTTCCAGATCATCTGGGCGGCCAGGACGGGCGTGCGCCACTGGAAGTTGGAGTAGCTCAGGCCGATGGCCGTCATCCCCGTCTCCTCCCACTTGCGCATGAAGCTCAGCTCGTCCTCACCGACGAAGACGGGGTAGTCCGCGCCCATGTCCTCGAAGGCCTCGACGGCGGCGACGGCACCGTCGCCGGCGTCCATCCAGATGCCGTCGACGTCCCCGCGCTGGAGGTACTGGGTGACGATGTCCTTGATCTGGGCGGCGTCACCACCGGTGAACTCCTGGCCCACCACCTCGATGTCGTTCTGCGAGAAGATGTCGTTCGCCGCGCCCCACCGGTGCTCGAGGACGTCGACGCCCGGGAGGATCCGCAGGGCCAGGACGCTCGAGCCGGGCTCGAGGTTCTCGACGAGGAACTCCGCGCCGCTCGCGCCGTAGGCGTAACCGCCGATCGGGTGGATGAAGGTGACCGCGCAGTCGGTGTTGACGCCGCGGTCGAAGACGATGACGGGCGCACCGCTCGCGCAGGCCGCCTCGACGGCGGGGGTGAGGGTCGCCGTCGTCGACGGGGAGATGATGATGGCGCCGCAGTCGCCGTCGGAGACGAAGGACTGGATGTCGGAGATCTGCTTGTTGTCGTCGTCGCCGGCGTCGGCGACGCGGAAGTCGCCGATGACGCCCTCCTCCTGGAGGACCTCGACCTGCTGCTGCATCGTCGTCCAGCCCGTGACGCGCCACGGGTTGGAGATCGAGGCGTTGGAGAAGCAGAGCGTCTGCGGGCCCTCGGCGGCGAACTCGGAGGTGTCGACCATCTCGATGGGCTCGATCATCTGCAGCCACGGGGTGGCGGGGTCGCCCTCGGGCTCCATGTCGCGCTGGGCGAGCTCGCGCTCGTAGTCCGCGCGGACGAAGAACTCGCCCTCGGGGGTGCCGCCCTCCTCCCCGGTGCCGTCACCGGCGTCGTCGCCGGCGTCCTGGGAGGCGGCGGTCGTGGGGTCGTCGGACTCGGACGGGGTGTCGGTCGTGCAGGCCGTGAGGACGAGTCCCAGGCCGAGCATGCCTGCGGTGAGGCGGAGCGCGGTGCGCTTCATCAGTACCCTCCTTGGTAGCGATGTCGGTGTCGTGAGGTCGTGGGTCGGGCGGGCGGACGGACGTGCGGCTCAGCTCATGCGGCTCCCACGGGCTGGGGCTCCGCCGGGGTCTGCGGGGCGGTGGATCGACCGCCCCGGCGCATGCGGGACTGGTTTGCCGCGAAGGCGACGGCGGCGATGATGATGACGCCCTGGATCGTGGGGTTGAGCGTCGAGGGCATGTCGAGCTGGACGAGGAGCCGCTCGAGCAGCTGGTAGGTGAGCGCACCGGCGATCGCGCCGACGATCCACCCCCGCCCTCCGCCGAGGAGCACGCCACCGAGGACGACGGCGGTGATCGCCGTGAACTCCATGCCCTGGCCCACCTGGGCGGTGACGCCGGCGAACCCGCCGACGAGGATGCCCGCCACCGTGGCGAAGAGCGCCGAGAGGACGAAGGCGCCCGTGCGGACGAGCCACACGCGGCCGCCGGCGAAGGTGGCGGCGGTGTCATTGTCGCCCGTCGCGACGAGCACCCGCCCGTAGGACGAGCGCATGATGAGGATCCCGACGACGGCGAGCGCCACCATGATGAGGAGCGCGTAGGGCAGCTGGCGCAGGACGGGCATGTCGATGCCCATGCGGCCCCACTGGCGGAAGCTCTCCGACAGCGCGCCGGTGGGTGCGCCACCGGTCCACAGGCGGATCGCGCCGTACAGGACGAGCATCGTGCCGAGCGTGGTGATGAAGGACGGGACCCGCAGCAGTGTGGTGACGAGGCCGTTGACGAGGCCGACGACCAGCCCGAAGCCGATCATGAGCGCGATGACCGGCCAGGTGCGGTCCTCCTCGCCGTTGATGAGCTTGGCGGCGATGACCACCTGCGCGCCGACGAGGCTGCCGACGGAGAGGTCGAACTCCCCGGACACGATGACGAAGTACTGCCCGATGGCGAGGACGACGAGCGGGGCGGCGTTGCGCAGGAAGGCCATGAGCGACGGCGGCTCGTAGAACCCGGGGTTGAGCACGAGCATGACGGCGACCAGCACGGCCAGCACGACGAGCACCGGTCCGCTGCCGTTGTGCCGCAGCTGGGTGAGGACGGAGGGCCGCGCGGGGCGGACCGCCCCGGTACGGGTGGTCATGAGCGGCCCCCTTCGGTCGCCGGTGCCGGTCTCCCGCGTCGGGTGGTCGCGTCCCTGAAGCGGGCTCTGGCCTTCTTCGGGTCGATCTGCCGGCGGGCGTACAGGGCGACGGCCGCGATGATGATCGTCCCGCGGAGCACGTCGCGGAAGAACGGGTTGATCTGCAGGGAGTTGAACAGGCTGTCGAGGATGCCGAGGATGAGGACGGCGGCGATCGTGCCGCCGATGCCGCCGCGCCCGCCGAGGAGCAGCGTGCCGCCGAGGACGACCGCCGCGATCGAGTCGAGGTCGTAGCCCGCGCCGTAGATCTGGGCGCCGACACCCGTGCTGAAGCGGGCCGCCAGCAGGAGGCCGGCGAGGCCCGCCATCGTCGAGCACATGACGTGCGCGACGATGAGGGTGCGGTCGGTGCGGATGCCGGAGAGGCGCGCGACGTCGATGTTGCCGCCGACGGCGAACATGCTGTGGCCCAGCCGGGTGCGGTGGAGCATGAGCACCCCGACGCCCGCGATGACGAGCATGATGACCGCCGAGAGCGGCAGCACCCCGATGCGCGTGTAGCCGAACCCCTGGAAGGACGCCGGGACCGAGCCCGACGGGCCGGGGTACCGGGTGTCGAGGAAGCCCTTGATGATGAGCCCGGAGCCGAGCGTCGTGATGAAGGCGTGCACGCCGAGCTTCGTCGTGACGATGCCGTTGAACAGGCCGACGGCGGCCGAGACGCCCAGTGCCGCGGCGACGCCGAGCAGCACGCGCGACTCGTCCCCGTCCATGACGACGGCGGCGACGAGGCTGCTCAGGGCGGCCACGTACCCGACCGACAGGTCGAGGGAGCGGCACAGGATGACGAGGGTCTGCCCGATCGCGATGAAGCCGAGGAGGCTGGAACGGGTGAGGATGTCGATGATCGAGCCGCCGCTGAAGAGGTTGTCCCCGCGCACGGCGAGGAGCACGCCGGCGACGACGAGGAGGATCAGCAGGGCGACGTAGATGAGCGGGACCGAGCGCAGCGGCGAGCGCCGGCCGGGAGCGGTGCGGGCGCGGCCGCCAGGCCCGGCACCGACCTCGGGGGTGGCGGTCATCATGCGCTCTCCTCCAACGCGTCGTGGCGGGTGGCCAGGGCCATGACGGCCTCCTCGTCGCTGCCGCCGGGCAGCTCACCGCTGATCTCACCGTCGTGGAGCACGATGATCCGGTCGGCCATGCCGATGACCTCCGGCAGCTCGGAGGAGATGAGGACGATGGCCACGCCCTCGGCGGCGAGGTCGCGCATGAGCTCGTAGACGGCCCGCTTGGCGCCGACGTCGATGCCGCGGGTGGGCTCGTCCATGACGATGACGCCGGGGTCGGTGACGAGCCACTTGGCCAGGACGACCTTCTGCTGGTTGCCGCCGGACAGGAAGCGGACCTCGTGGCTGCCGCTGCGGGCGGCGAGCTCGAGGGAGGAGAGGATCTCGGGGACGCGGCGGGCGCGACGCGCGGCCTGGCGAGGCACGACGGCGTCGAGCACGAGCCGGGCGTTGGCGGCGACGGACTGGTTGAGGGCCAGCCCCTCGACCTTGCGGTCCTCGGTGACGAGGGCCAGGCCCGAGCGCACGGCCTCGCGCGGTGAGCGGGGGTCCACCCGCCTGCCGTCGACGTACACCTCACCGGTGCGGAAACGCTCGACGCCGAACAGGCCGTGGGCGATCTCGGTGCGCCCGCTGCCCTGGAGCCCGGCGAGGGCGACGATCTCCCCGGCGCGGACCTCGAAGCTGATGTCGCGGACCATGTGGTTGCCGACGCCGCGCACGGCCAGGCGGACGTCACCCGTGCGGGTGCCCTCCCGTGGCTGGGGGAACAGCGCGCTGATCGAGCGCCCGACCATCTTCCGGACGAGCTCGTCGGAGGTGATGCGCGCGGTGTCGACCGTGTCCACCAGGCTGCCGTCCTTGAGGACGGTGATCCGGTCGCACAGGTCGAAGATCTCCTTGAGCCGGTGCGAGACGTACAGGACGGCGACGCCGCGGTCCTGGAGCCGGCGGACGAGGCGGTAGAGCAGCTCGACCTCGTGGTCGGCGAGAGCGGCGGTGGGCTCGTCCATCGAGATGATCCGGGCGTCGAAGGACATCGCCTTGACGATCTCGACGACCTGCTGCTCGGCCACGGACAGCGCGCGGACCTTGACGTCCGGCGCGATGGCCTCGACGCCGAGGTCGGCGAGCAGGGCGGCGGTGTCCCGCACCATCTGGGCGCGGTCGACCAGGCCCCGCCGGCGGGGCTCGCGGCCGAGGTAGACGTTCTCGGCCACGGTGCGCTCCGGCAGGAGGTTGAACTCCTGGAAGACGGTCGTGACGCCGGCGGCCTGCGCCTCGAGCGGGTGGGCGAAGGTGACGGGTGCGCCGTCGAGCTCGATGGTCCCGCTGTCGGCGGGCTGGACCCCGGCGAGGATCTTCATGAGCGTCGACTTGCCCGCGCCGTTCTCCCCGACGAGCGCGTGGACCTCCCCCGCCCGGACCTCGAGGTCGATGCCGGTGAGCACCTGGACGCCGAAGAAGGACTTGGTGATGCCGCTCATCCGGAGCAGCGGTGCGCTCGCGGTCACTGCGGGACCTCCACCCACGTGCGGGAGGCGGCGGAGCGGACGACGGCGTCGGCCAGGCGGGTGGCGCGCAGCCCGTCCGCGAAGGTGGGCAGCCCGTCGACCGGCTGGCCGGCGACGGCGCGCGCGGTGTCGGCGACGAAGCTGGCGAAACACTCCTGGTACCCCTGCGGGTGGCCGGCGGGGACACGCGCGTACCGCGCGGCCGGGGCGGAGAGAGTATCGGGGTCGCGGACGAGCAGGCGGGAACCGTCACGGGCACCGAGCCACAGCTTCTCCGACTCCTCCTGGTCGAAGGCGATGGTCGAGGTGGCGCCGGAGACCTCGAGGAAGAGCCGGTTCTTCCGGCCGGGTGAGACCTGGGAGATGGTGGCGGTGCCGACCACCCCTCCCGCCGTCTCGAGCTGGAGCGCGACGAGGTCCTCGGTGTCGACGGCGGACCGGCTCGCGCCCCGTTCGGTGTTCACGGTGGCGCTGCGCGCGCTGACGGCCGTGATGCGGTCCCCGGTGACGAACTCGAGGAGGTCGCACCAGTGGGAGCCGATGTCCCCGAAGGCGCGGGTGGCGCCGCCGAGGCGGGCGTCGACGCGCCAGTTGTCGTCCTGCGGGCCGGAGAGCCAGTCCTGGAGGTAGGAGCCGTGGGCGAGGACGATGCGGCCGAGCCCACCGCGTCGGACCATCTCGCGCGCCTCACGGACCATCGGGTGGAAGCGGTAGACGAAGGGCACGGCACCGACGCGGCCGGCGGCCTCGGCCGCCTCGTGCATCCGGGCAGCGTCCTCCGGCGTGGTCGCGAGCGGCTTCTCGCACACGACGTGCTTGCCGGCGGCGAGCGCCCGCATGGTCAGCTCGTGGTGCAGGTAGTTGGGCGTGCAGATGTGGACGACGTCGACGTCGTCGGAGCTGAGCAGCTCCTCGACATCACTGAAGAGGCGCGTGGCAAGGAGCTCGTCTGCCGCCTGCGCGGACCGGTCCGCGCTGCTCGCCACCACCCCGACGACCTCTCCGCCGTTCACCCGGACGGCGCGCGCGTGCACGCTCCCCATGAACCCGGCACCGATGATTCCCGCGCGATAGCTGCCAACACTGGCCGCCTCGCGCCTGCGGTCAGCTGTGACCCCCGTAACAGGCATGCCTTGGACCGTACGAACCACTTACGTCGATTGTCAAGCAAAAGCCGCAATGCAATTCACAAACATGTGGTCGCAGGTTCCGCCAGATGGCCAGGTGCAGCGGCTCGTGGGACGGGTGACACTTCGGTCAGGACGCTCAGCGAGCGCGCGCGGGAGCCGATCACTCCGGAGAACGGGGCGGCTCAGCAGGGTCGCCGTTCCACCACCTGGGGAGTGCCTGTGTACCGTCGTCTCGTCCGAACCGCCGTCGTCGTCCTTGCCGCCCTCGGGCTGGTCGGGGCCGGTGCCGCGGCGCCCGCGTCGGCCGACTCCACCGGAGGCTCCGGCGGGCCGCGGACCAACCGGCTCGACGTGCCCTTCACCTCGAGCGGCTACTCGTCGAGCTACCACCTCTTCGCCGCGGGCCTGGACTGGTCACGTCCCGTGGGGCTGCTCGTCTACACCGACGGGTCCGGGGGGCTGGGGCTGGACGAGCCCAACAGCGACTTCCTCCTCGACGCGGACGGGATCAGGGGCCTGGTCGCCGTGGCGCGCAAGCACAACATGGTCCTCCTGACTCCGGAGGCTCCGGGCCCGGACTGCGACGACTCCGACAACTGCTGGTACGACGTCGCGCACGCCCCGGGCAAGGCGCGCTGGTCCTCCGACCTCGTCGCCCGGGTGAAGTCGCAGTACGACATCGACCTCGAGCGCGTCGTCATCGGCGGCTACTCCTCCGGCGCGCAGTGGACCACCCGCTTCTTCCTGCCCGCCCACGGCGAGGCCCACTCCGTCGACCTCGCCGTCGCCATCTCCTACGGCGGAGCACCGGTGGGCACCCCTCGCTTCTCGCCCGGCTACCAGGCCTCGACCGTCGTGTCCTTCGACACCGGGACCGCCGACACGGACGGCTACTCCACCAAGCCGTGGGGCGCCCGCGGCGGCTACAACTGGTACACGCGCAACGGCTTCATCACCGACGCGACATGGGTGGCCCGGGAGGACCACTACCGCTGGGGCCAGTTCGCCGGCATCGTCGACCGGGAGATCACCCAGCACCTGGGCGCGGCGAGCCGGCCGAGCACGCCGACGGTACGCACGATCCCGGTCGAGGACGGTGGGAGCACCCGGGACATCGTCGACGGCGGGATCGGGGGGACGGGCAACGTCTACCACCTGGCCGACGACTTCTCGGGCAGGGCGAGGCACGTCTTCCAGTACGGCAACACCGGGGGCCGCAGCTACGTCGGCGACTGGGACGGGGACGGCCGCGACTCGATCGCCTACCGCGTGGGCAAGACGTTCTACATCCGTGACAGCACGAGCGCCGGCGCCCCCACCCGGGTGATCGACTACGGCCGCACCGGGGACGTCGTCCACGTGGGCGACTGGGACGGCGACGGCGTGGACACCTTCACCGTGCGCCGCGGCAAGACCTACCACGTGAAGAACTCCGTCCAGGGCGGTGACGCGGACCGCGTCATCCACTACGGCCGGGATGAGGACACCATCCTCGTCGGCGACTGGGACGGCGACGGCCGCGACACCCTCACCGTGCGCCGCGACGCGACGTACCACGTGAAGAACGCGATCCGCGGCGGCGACGCCGACCACGTCGTCACCTACGGCCGCGCCGAGGACGACGTGTACGTCGGCGACTGGGACGGCGACACCCGCGACACCCTCACCGTGCGCCGGGAGCGCACCTACTACGTGAAGAACGCGATCCGGGGCGGGGACGCGGACGTCGTCCTCCAGTACGGCCGCGCCGAGGACACCACGCTCGTCGGCGACTGGAACGGGGACGGCAAGGACACCCTCGGCATCCGCCGCTGAACCGAGAACGAGAACGGCCCCAGCAGGCTCTCGCCGTGCTGGGGCCGTTCTGTTCGCTGTCTCAAACGAAGTGCGCCCGGAGGGACTCGAACCCCCAACCTTCTGATCCGTAGTCAGATGCTCTATCCATTGAGCTACGGGCGCATGGCCCCGGAGGACCGAGAATGAGCATAGCCGCCCGACGCCGCCGGAGAAAATCCCAGACCCCCTCCGCGGGCCGTGACTTCCACCACGCGCCCCCTCCCGCGCCGACAGCTGGATCCCTCACCGGAGGAACCCAGCTGTCGGCGCTTCTGAGGAGGCGGTGGGTGGGGGTCAGCTCACCTTGGTGAGGGCCATGACGTTCTTGGCGGAGCCGCCAGCCGGGGCCGGGGCCCCACCGCGGGGCCGGCGGACGCCGATGGTGTCGCTGCCGTTGCCGTCCCAGTCACCCACGTAGACCTCGTCGCCCTCGCGACCGAAGGTGACGACCGTGTCCGCGTCCCCGCCGCGCAGTGAGTTGTTCACGTGGTACGTGCGTCCCCGCTGCACGGCGAAGCTGTCCCTGCCGTCGCCGTCCCAGTCGCCGGCCAGCACGACGTCGTCCGCCTTGCCGTAGGGGAAGACCACGTCGGCCGGGCCACCGGTCAGGGAGTTGCGCACGTGATAGACCTGCCCGCGTCGCACGGCGAAGGTGTCTCCACCGGCGCCGTTCCAGCTGCCGACGAGCACCTCGTCGTCGGCCCGGCCGTAGCGGAGGACGACGTCGGCGTCCCCGGGGTTCAGGGTGTTCTTCACGTGGTACTCCGCCCCGCGGCGCACCGCGAAGGTGTCGGTGCCGTCACCGTTCCAGTCACCGACGAGGACCGTGTCGCCCTCGCGGCCGTAGCGGAACACCTCGTCCGGAGCGCCGCCGGTGGCGGCGTTGGTCACGTGGAACTCGTTCCCGCGGCGGACGGCGACCGTGTCGCGGCCGTCCGCGTCCCAGTCACCGATGAAGACCTCGTCGGCCCACCTGCCGAACATAAAGTGCACGTCGGTCGAACCCCGCCACGTGTTGGACAGGTGGAACTCCGCGGTCCGCCGGTCCGCCGGCTCCGGCTCCGGCTCCGGCTCGGGCTCGGGCTCCGGCTCCTCGGCCACGGCCGGCAGCACAGCCGGGACGGAGGTGACGACGTTGCCGTCGTCGTCGGTCACGCGGGCGAACCACAGCTGGTCGACGTCGCTCGCCGCGAGCGGGACCGCCACGGCCTCGCCGGGTGCTGCAGAGGTGGCGGCAGCCTCCGTGGACGGAGCGGTGACCGCGAAGGTGGTCGGGCTCAGCGTCGTCGTGCGCACGAGGTCGACCGCGACGACGAACTCCTCGTCCGTCGCGTCGTAGCGCGCGTTCTGGCCGCGGAACGCGGGCTCGTCGTAGCGCCACGCCTCGAAGGTGTCGAGGGTCGGGGAGTAGGCGTTGACGGCCATGAGCCCGGCGTCGAGGTCGAGCTGGAGCAGCCGCTGGAAGCCGGTGTCGCGGTCGAGCATGTCGTCCCGGGTGACGGTCGGGTCCTCCTCGAGGGTCGAGCGGTAGCCCTGGTAGTCGGCGAGCATCTCGACGACGGTCCGCCCGGACGCGCCGACGTTGCTGACGGCGACCACGTCGGGCGCCACCTCCGTCGCGTCGGTCTGCTCACCGGTCACCGGGTCCCCGTACATCGTGGAGACGCCGTGGTAGTGACCGCCCAGGACCAGGAACACGTTGTCGTTGGGCGCGACGACGGTCTCCCACACGTCGGTGCCGGTGGCCGTGTAGCGGAGGTCGACGTCGTCGCGCTCACCGCTCGTGTGCAGGTAGGAGTGCGCGGCGAGGACCACGCTGTGGTTCGGGTGCGCGGCGGCCTGCCCGCTCGCCCAGGCCAGCTGCTCGTCCGACGGGCGGTAGGGCAGGCTGACGACGAGGAAGTCCGTGCCGACGGCGGAGAAGTAGTCGGTGTGCGCGGAGTTGTCGCCCTCCGCCCACGCCTCCCCGTACCAGGGCCGGCCCTCGTACATGCTCACCGGGAAGTAGTCGTTGTACTTGTCGTTGTTGTGGCCCCACATGTTGTCGTGGTTGCCGGGCAGGACGCCGTTGGGGATCTCGGCGTCGTTGAGCAGGCTCATGATGTCCTGCGCCGCCTGGAACTCGCGGTCGGCGCGCTCCTCGGCGTGGTTGCCGTTCATCCAGTTCTCGATGATGTCGCCGGTGAGGGTGTTGTAGCCGATGTTGCGGGCGTCGGCGTTGGCCACCACCCAGGTGACCATCTGACGGAAGACGTCGCGGAAGCCCTCGGCGAGGAACTGGGTGTCGGTCATGTGGTTGATCGCGACGTCGTAGCTGCCCGGGTCGGCGAAGGCGCCGTCCTGCACGCCGACCTCGTCGAGCAGGCCGCCGCTGGTGCGCGGGCCGTCGATGACCATGACGTGCGCGACGCCGTCGTCGACCGCCGACGCCGGCACCTCGCCGACGAGGGTGATGTCACCGTCGGCGGACGGGACGGCCGTCTCGAGGACCTGCCACGCACCGTCGGCCCAGAGCAGGAGCTGGAGCTCGTTGCGCGGGGTGGCGGTGCCGCTCCACACGACCTCGGCCGGCCCGTCGGCGGGGACCTCGAAGCGCTGGAAGGGGAAGCCGCCGGTGCCGGTGACCTCACCGGCCTCCTCGACGACGTCCTCGCCGTCGACCGCGAGGGTGGCGGGGACGGCGTCGGGGCTGACGCCCTGGCGGACGACGACGCCGGCGGAGTCGCGCAGATCGGCCACGCGGGCGCTCAGCTCGAGGGACGTACCGTCGGCGTCCGCCGTCGTCACGGTGGTGCCGCCGTCGTCGGTGGTGACGGCGGGGGTGCCGGGGACGTGGTTGGTCTCCACGCTCACCGGGTCGAGCTCGCCCGGGAGCGGCTCGGTGGGGTCGACGTACTCGGCGTCGCGCAGCTCGCCGGGGGTGCGCTCGGCGGAGACGACGAAGTCGAGCTCGTTGTCGCTGAGGAACTGGGCGCGGGTGTAGCTCTCGCCGAGGTCGTTCTTCGTCCAGTTCCGGGTCTCCTCGCCGAGGCGGCAGGGGGTGTACCGGTTGACGTTGACGTCGTAGGAGGCGATGGCGTCGACGAGGGTGCCGTCGGCATCGGTGAGGTACATGCCGTAGCCCTCGGCCGCGTTGAGGCCGGTGTCGTAGACACCGTCGGCGCGCTCACGGAGGGCAGTCGGCGCACCGGCCGGGACACCCAGGTAGGTCTCCCCCGGCTGCAGGGTGACGCCGAGGTCGGCGATCTGGACGTTGCTGCCGATGCCGGGCTGGCCGGTGCCGTAGCAGCGGTAGGCGCTCCAGCCGGAGAGGTCGACGGGCTCGCTGCCGTAGTTGCCGAGCTCGAAGAACTCGTCGTCCCCGCCGGCCGGTCCGGCGGGCGCGATCTCGCTCAGCCGCACGTCCCGGAGGCCTCCGAAGGCGGGGGCGGGTGAGTAGTCGGTGGTGGGGTCGAAGACGCCGGGGGTGCGGGTGGCGGTGACGATGAAGTCGGTGAGGTTGTCCCCGGTGTCGGCGACGCGCTGGTAGGTGGTGCCGTCGAAGTGGTTGAGCTTCTCCTCGATCGGTGAGCCCGCGGTGCAGGGGCTGTTGCGGTTGTCGTAGACACCGACGCGGTCGACGATCTCGTCGTCGCCGGTGAGGAGCATGGCGCCGAAGTCGCGCCAGTGCATCGAGGTGCCGTAGGTGACGTCGGCGTCGGCCGCGTAGGCGCCGCCGTTGCGCGCGGCGAGGAAGCTGTCGCCGGGCTCGAGGACCGAACCGTCGGGCAGCGCGCCGACCTGGAGGTACTGGGTGCCGTTCTCGCCGCAGCGGAACAGCTGGTACCCGCTCATGTCGACGGCGGCGTCGCCGTAGTTCGTGATCTCGACGTACTGGTCGGCGGTGCTCTCGGAGCCGCTGCTGTTGAGCTCCGAGAAGCGCAGCCCGTTGTCCACGGTGGCGACGTCGTGCTCCGTGACGTTGGGGGCGTCGACGGTGCGGGGCGCGATGACCCAGTCCTGCTCGATGTCGCCGGTGTTGCCCACGCGCTGGTGGGACTCGTCGAGGCGGTGCTGGAGGCCGCGCTGCAGCCACCGGCCCTCGACGTCGGCGCAGTCGGTGGCGATGTCCTCGTGGTAGAAGCCGATGGCGTCCACCCGCTGGCCGCTCGCGTCCTCGATGAAGGCGCCGAAGCCGAACTCGTGCAGGCTCGTGCCGTAGAAGGAGTCGGCGTCGTAGCCGGAGCCCTCCCGCGCCGTCGTGTACTGGTCCCCCGGCTGGAGCACGGTGCCGTCGGCGACGACGGCCTGCGGTCCGTAGCCGCCCCCGGTCTGGCCGCAGCGGAAGACCTTCCACCCGGAGATGTCCATCGGGGTCGAGCCGTAGTTCGTGAGCTCGATGAAGTTCTTCGCCGAGTCGCGGTTGGCCTGCGTGGTGGCGCCCGCGCCACCGTTGGCAACCTCGCTGATGAGCACGGGCGAGCCCGGCTCGATGTCGTAGCGCATGGGAAGGGAGGCGGCTGCCGGGAGCGTCGCCCCCAGCGTCACCGCCCCGGCGGCAGCAGCCGCGATGAGTGCGCGGCCGGCACGGGAGGGCCGGTCATGACGACGGAGCATGACGTCCTTTCGGTCGTGAGCAGGGCAGGCGTATGCCTGCCGAGTGGCATGCTCGCGCGGCGAGACGACCGGCTGATGGACCCGGTCTGACCAAAGGATGAACAGATCGGTGTGCGGCGCGCTCCTTCAGTGGGCCCTTTCCTACGCTCCCGTGGGCACCTCACCGGATGCGGGCATCAGCCGCTGACGCCCGTCGGCGGGCGCCAGCCGCCCTCGTCGCGGATCGAGCGCAGGATCCGCCGGTTGACCTCACGCAGGTTCCGTCGCTGCGCCTGCGTCAGCGGCTCGAGCACCAGTCGACGCACCGTGTCGACGTGCCCCGGGGTGGCCTGCTCGACCTTCTGCGCCCCGAGATCGGTGAGGGTCGCAAGGGTGTAGCGCCCATCGGTGGGGTCGGTGGTGCGCTTGAGCCAGTCCTTGGACTCCAGCCGCGACGCTGCCCGCGACAGGCGAGACAGCGTGCTGTTGGCGTAACCCGCCAGGACGCTCATCCGCAGTGTGCGGCCGGGGGCGTGGGCGAGCGCGTACATCACGCCGTACTCGAAGTGCGTCAGCCCGGCGGCGCTCTGCAGCTGGGCGTCGAGCGCGGTCGGCAGCCACTCCAGAACAGTGGCGAGAGACGCCCACGTCTCGAGGTCCTCACCGCTGAGCGGGGCGCGCGTGCTGGGCTCCGACATGACAGCAGAGTACGTGAGCCAGCAGTCCCGGCCTGCGCGGTGGTGACTTGACCGGGCAAGTGCTCGTCCCTACGGTTCACTTGCCTGCGCAAGTGAACGGCGCCGCGCAGCCCACTGCGAACCTGAGGAACCACATGGATCTCGAACTGTCCGGAAAGACCGCCTTCGTGAGCGGATCAACACAGGGGATCGGTTACGCGATCGCGGAGGCGCTCCTCGAGGAGGGTGCCTCCGTCGTCATCAACGGGCGCGACGACGATCGCGTCCAGGCGGCGGTGGCCGCGCTGCAGGTGGCGGTGCCGGACGGGTCCGTCTCGGGTATCGCCGCGGACTTCGCGGACCAGGAGCACGTCCAAGGCCTGCTGACCGCTCTCACCGAGGTCGACATCCTCGTCAACAACGTCGGCCTCTTCGAGGTCGCGCCCTTCGCGCAGGTCACCGACGCGGACTGGCAGCGCTACTTCGACGTCAACGTCATGAGCGGGGTCCGGCTCTCGCGGCACCTGCTGCCCGAGATGCTCGCCAAGGGCTGGGGCCGGATCCTCTTCATCGGCAGCGAGTCAGGTGTCAACGTTCCTGCCGACATGGTGCACTACGGCGCGACGAAGGCGGCCATGCTCGCGCTGGGCAACGGCCTGGCCAAGCTCACCCGAGGCACGGCGGTGACGGTCAACACGATCCTCGGTGGCCCGACCTACTCCGACGGTGTCGCGGATGCCGTCGCTCAGCTTTCGGAGGCCCAGCAGGTGCCGCCTCACGCGCTCAAGGAAGCCATCGCCGCGGGGAACCAGACTTCCCTTCTGCAGCGCTTCATCGAGCCCGCGGAGATCGCCCGTCTCGCGGCCTACCTGGCGAGCCCGCTCTCCTCGGCGACGAACGGCGCGGCTGTGCGCGCGGACGGCGGGGTCCTGACCGCCATGCTCTGAGAACGTCCTGAGGCGCGACACCGCTCGGGTGTCGCGCCTCAGGGAAAGAGCGGAGACGGTGGGATTTGAACCCACGGACGGGTTGCCCCGTCACGGCCTTAGCAGGGCCGCGCACTAGACCTGACTATGCGACGTCTCCAAGGGTCATGCGCCCACCAAGATACCCGGAGACGCGCGCACGACCAAAGCGCGTCGTCGTCACCGGTCGAAGGCCCAGTTCCGGTCGGTGAGCATGCGAGCCACGGCGAGGCCCACACCCAGTCCCATGACGACGAACGTCGCCTCGACGCCGTTGCCCAGCGCCTGCGCCACCTCGCCCTCGTTGAGGTGGACGAGGGACCGGTAGATCATCACGCCGGGCACCATGATGACGACGGCGGGCACCGAGAGCGTCACCCGCGAGGCCCGCCCGTGGGAGGCCGCGAGCGCCGCGAGGAGGCCGATGAGGCAGGCCGCGGCGAGCGAGGCGGCCTGCGGCGCGACGCCCGCCTCGACGAGGGAGATCCGCGCGGGGTTGGCGATCCCGCCGATCACCGCCGCGACGCCCGCGGCCCGCGGGGTCGAGTTGAAGAGCATGGCGAAGCCGGCCGCGGCGACGGCGCTGGCCACGACCCGCAGGGCGAGGAGGGCGGGCCCGGCGAGCGCCGTCGTCGTTCCGCCGTCGAGCTCGAGCGCGGCCACCCACGACACCGCCCACACGCTCATCCCGGCCGACAGGAGCGTGACGGTGACGTACGCGAGCCGCGCGACACCGGCGGACAGGTCCATGCGGACGAGGTCGAGCACGCCGGTGACGAGCGGGAAGCCGGGCACGAGATAGAGCACGGCGGAGATGAGGCCTGCCTCGTGGGAGGCGTCGGCGACATCGAGCCGCTCGAGGCCGAGGACGATCCCGAAGTACACGCTGCTCGACAGTGCCGCCGACAACGCGGTGATCGCGAACTTGTTGAGGTGCGCGTGCTGCAGGCGCCGGCGCACCGCCTGCCCCAGCCCCGCGGCGACGAGCACCGCGGCGCAGACGATCGGTCCGCCGTTGTTGAGGAAGGCGAAGGCCGCGCAGGCGAGCGCGACGGCGAGTGCGTTGAGGACGGCGCCGTAGCGCGGGGGTGTGCGCCCAACCCGCTCCAGCGCCTCCTCGAGCTCGGTCACGGGCCTGCCCGGACGCAGTCGCTCGACGACCCCGGCGAGCGCGTCGATCCGGTCGGCGTTGACGCCCACCTCGCGCTGCTCGACGACCTCGGTGCGCACCTGGTCGCCGTCGCGGGCGGTGGTGGTGATCTCGGTGAGCGTCACCTGCGCACGGTGCTGGTGCAGCCCGAGGGTGGCCGCCGCCCGCCGCATCGAGTCCTTGACGCGGTAGGAGCCGGCGCCGGCGGCGAGCAGCATCGAGCCGAGCCGGAGGACGGCTGCCGACCTGCGCTCGAGGGAGTGTCCGGGAACGTCCTGCACCGGACCATCATGCCGGGGGACGCCGGCACCGCCCCGGGCCGTCCGCCCCAGGGCCCACCTGACCGCGTGGGAGACTGTCTGCATGCGTCGCAACAGTCTCCTGACGATCCTGCTCATCATCGCCGCCGTCGTGCTGGCGTGGTGGCTGGTCGGTGTCCTGTTCAGCGCGGTGTGGTTCCTCGTGCGGCTCGTCGTCGTGCTGGTCGTCGCCCTCGTCCTGTACCTCGCGCTGCGCTCCCGGCTGAGCGACGACCGTCGCTGACCTCTTCCCACATGCGGCTCCGCGGCCGCGCTGGGACGCTGGAGGGTATGAGGCGCCCCCTGCACGTGACCGCGGTCCTGGCCCTGACGACCGGCTTCATCGTCGGCTGCACGAGCGAGGACGACCCGCCCACGGACAGCGGCACGGCGGGCGAGGGCATCGTCACCGACCGCGAGCCCGACAACCCCGAGTTCTCCCCCGGCGAGGAGGAGTCACCCGAGCCGGTCCCCGGTGAGGACGGCGCCGCCAACGCCCTGAGCACCGCCGCCGAGGAGCTCGGCGGGCTCGCCTTCGCCGTCGACCGCAGCGACGACGACGGCGAGGAGCTGTGGGAGGTGTCCGTCGCCGTCGGGGACGAGGACGTCGAGGTGCACGTGTCCATCGACGGGAACGCGGTCGTCCACGAGGGTGAGCGCGAGCCGCTCGAGGACGAGGACCGCCAGCGCCTCGAGGCGGCCTCCATCTCGGCCTCGGAGGCAGCGACGACCGCCGCCACCGAGGTGGGCGCGGCCGTCGAGGAGGTCGACCTCAACGAGCACCTCGGGACCGTCGTGTGGGACGTCGAGCTGCTGACGACCGACGGCGCGTCCACCGAGGTCCGCGTCGACGCGAGCACCGGCGAGGTGCTCTAGCCCGGACCGCACTCGGGTCGCCCTTTCCGCTCCGGGCAGGGTGCGGGAAGGTGCGACCCTCGATCGGGAAGGGCGACACAGCTGCCCCGACCGGGCGGAGGGCAAGGGATTCGAACCCTTGGTGCGGGGTTACCGCACAACGGTTTTCAAGACCGTCACATTCGGCCGCTCTGTCAGCCCTCCTCACCGCCGGCCTCTCGGCGCCGCGGCGCGCCTAGTCTACGCAGCGGCGGCGTACGTCTTGCGGTAGGCATGAGGGATGCGTGCCATCACCGTCTCCGCCGACTCCCGTCTCGAGCTCACCGAGGTGCCCGACCCCTCACCGGGTCACGGCGAGGTGGTCCTCGACGTGGTGGCAGCCGGGCTCAACCGCGCGGACGTCCTCCAGCGCGCGGGTCACTACCCGCCGCCGCCGGGGGCCAGCGACATCATCGGCCTCGAGGTGTCCGGGACCGTCCGGGAGCTCGGCGAGGGCGTCACCGGCTGGCAGGTGGGCGACCGCGTGTGCGCGCTGCTCGCGGGCGGCGGGTACGCCGAGCGGGTGGCCGTGCCCGCCGGGCAGCTGCTGCCCGTACCCGCCGGCCTCGACCTCGTCGACGCCGCCGCCCTGCCCGAGGCCGTGTGCACCGCATGGTCCAACCTCGTCGACGTCGGTGGCCTGTCCGCCGGCCAGACCGTCCTCATCCACGGCGGCTCCGGCGGGGTGGGCTCCGCGGCCATCCAGCTGAGCCGCGCCCTGGGCGCTCGCGTCCTCACGACGGCGGGTGGGCCGGACCGGGCCGCGCGCTGCGAGGAGCTCGGCGCCGACGTCGCCATCGACTACCGCGCTGACGTCCCGGCCGCGGTGGACGAGGCCACCGGCGGCACGGGCGCCGACGTCATTCTCGACGTCCTCGGTGCGGGCGGGCTCGCCGACAACATCGCGATGCTCGCGACGGGCGGGCGCCTCGTCGTCATCGGCACTCAGCGGGGCACGCGCGGTGAGGTCGACCTCATGGCGCTCATGCGCAAGCGCGCCAGCGTCCACGGCACCACGCTGCGGGCCCGCCCGCTCGGGGAGAAGGCCGCGATCGTCACGGCGGTGCGCGAGCGGGTGTGGCCGATGCTCGACGACGGCCGGCTGCGCGCCGTCGTCCACGACCGCCTGCCCCTCGCGGAGGCCGAGCGCGCGCACGAGCTCCTCGACTCGGGCGAGGTCTTCGGCAAGCTCCTGCTCGTCATGGGCGGCTGACGGGCGCAACCCGGCTGTCGACGGGGAGGGATCCTCTCTCCCCGCCGACAGCTGGCTCTCGCTCAGCCCTTGACGGAGCCCGCGAGCAGACCGCGGACGAAGTACTTCTGCAGGGACAGGAAGACGATGAGCGGGACGATGATCGAGACGAAGGCGCCCGCGGTGAGCAGGTGCCAGTCCTGTCCCCGCGAGCCCGCCATCTCCGACAGGCGGGCGGTCAGTGGCTGCACCGCGTTGTTCCCGCCGGTGAAGGTCAGCCCGACGAGCAGGTCGTTCCACACCCAGAGGAACTGGAAGATTGCGAACGCGGCGATCGCCGGTACGAGCAGCGGGAGCATGACCTTGAGGAAGACGGTCGTGTGCCCGGCGCCGTCGACCCGGGCGGCCTCGAGGAGCTCGCGGGGGATCTCGGACATGAAGTTGTGCAGCAGGAAGGTCGCCAGCGGCATCGCGAAGGCCGCATGCGCCACCCACACCGCGAGGTAGGGGAAGGCCTCGGCCGCGGCCGTGCCGGAGAAGATCCGCAGCAGCGGGATCAGCGACATCTGCAGCGGGACGATCTGCAGTGCGAACACGATGACGAAGACCGTGTCCCGGCCCCGCCACTGGAGCACGGAGAACGCGTACGCCGCCATCGTGGCGAAGACGAGCGGGATGAGCGTGCCCGGGACGGTGATGACCACCGAGTTGATGAAGAAGTTCGACAGCGCCCCGGAGGAGGCCCGCCCGAAGAGCACCTCCCGGTAGTTGTCCAGCGTGAAGGACGGGTCGGTGAAGAACGTCCACCACCCTGAGGTCCGGATCTCGGACTCGGGACGGATCGAGGCGACGGCCAGCCCCACGGTCGGCACAGTCCACAGGACCGCGATGATGATCGCGGCGGCGGAGCCGATCCGCGAGGTGAGCATGCCCTTGGCGCTGCTCGCGGCGGAACGCCTCGGCCGCATCGGGTCGGGCAGGGACCGGGACGAGCCCGGCTCGGTGACGGCGGGGTTCGCCGGTGCGACGCTCATGCTCCACGCACCTCCCGGTTGCGGATCATCTGTCTGACGTTGAACACCACGACGGGGATGACGAGGACGAAGATCATCACGGCCAGCGCCGAACCGATGCCGTTGTTCCCGAAGGTGAAGGACTGGTCGTACATGAGGTTGGCGAGCACCTGGGTGTCGAACCGGGCGCCGGTCATCGTGCGCGGGATGTCGAAGATCTTCAGCGTCGCGATGATGATCGTCGTGAGGACGACGACGAGCGTGGGCCGCACATTCGGCACGGTGATCCGGCGGAACATCTGCCAGGCGGTGACACCGTCGAGTCGCGCGGCCTCGACGATGTCGGCCGGGATCGCCTTGATGGCCGCGGAGAGCAGCACCATCGCGAACCCGGCCTGGATCCAGATCATCACGACGATGAGGAAGAAGGTGTTCCACGGGGAGTCCTGGAGGAACCGGAGCGGTTCGAAGCCCAGGCCGACGAGGATGGCGTTGAGCAGGCCGATCTGCTCCTGCGCGGCGCCGCGGTACTCGTAGACGAACCGCCAGATGATGCCGGCGCCGACGAAGGAGATCGCCATCGGCATGAACAGGAGCGACTTCGCGATCCTCTCGAACCGCGAGTTGTCGACGAGGATCGCGTACACCAGCCCGACGGCGGTCGAGACGAGCGGGACGAGGATCACCCACCAGAAGGTGTTGATGAAGCCCTGGAGGGCGGAGGCGTCGGTGAAGACCCACTCGTAGTTCGCCAGCCCGACCCACTCCTGGGAGCGGCGGTCCATGAAGGACATGATGGTCGTCCGGATCGCCGGGTAGATGAGCCCGACCCCGAGGAGGACGGCCGCCGGCCCGGCGAACGCGACCGCCACCCAGAAGGTGCGCGAACGCCCCGCGAACCGGTCGGCGAGCCGGGCGCCGCCGAGCAGCACGGCGACCACGGCGAGCAGCGCAAGGACGGCCAGGATCATCTGACCGATCTTGGAGTAGAGGAAGAAATCCACATCGGCTCCTTCGTCGTGACGCCGACGGGGGCGCGGCGAGCCCGCCGCACCCCCGTCAGCTCGTGTCAGATCACGGCCAGGACGACTCGACCGTGTCGAGCACGGACTGCGTCTCCGACCCGTTGATCCAGTCGACCATCGCGGTCCAGAACGACCCGGCTCCGACCTCGGACGGCATGAGGTCCGAGCCGTCGAAGCGGGCGACGGCACCCTCGTCCTGGAGCAGCTCGATGGCCAGGCGCAGCACGTCGGATGACGCGAGCTCCGGGTCGACGGCCCGGTTCGCCGACGTCACGCCACCGATCTCGACGCGGGTGTTCGCCCACTCGCCGGAGGACATGAACGCCTGGACGGCCGCGGTGGCCTCGTTGTCGTTGAACGCCCCGACGAACTCACCGGCGACGAGCAGCGGGCTCTCCTCCGCCGTCATGCCCGGGAGGTAGAAGGCGAAGACGTCACCCTCGGGGCTGACGTCGGTGCCCTCCGGCCACTGGGCCTCGTAGAAGGAGGCCTGGCGGTGCATGAAGCAGTTGCCCTCGAGGATCGGCAGGCCGCCGTCGTTGAACGAGGTCGTGGCGATGGAGCGGGAGTCGCCGATGCCGCCGTTGACGTAGTCGTCGTTCTTGAGGATCGCGCCGGCCATGTCGACGGCGTCGACGATCTCCGGGGAGTTGAACGCGAGCTCGCCCGTCACCCACTGGTCGTAGGCGTCCGCACCGGCGGAGCGCAGGACGACGTCCTCGATCCAGTCGGTCGCGGGCCAGCCGGTCGCCCCACCGGACTCGATACCGGCGCACCAGGGCTTGACCGTCTCCGAGCCGTGGTCGGTGGCGATCTGCTCGGTGAGCGCCATGAGGTCGTCCCACGTCTCGGGGACCTCGTAGCCGTTCTCCTCGAAGGCGCTGGGCGAGTACCAGACGAAGGACTTCACGCTCGCCATGAGCGGCGCGGCGTAGAACTCGCCGTCGACCGTGCCGTAGGCCTTCCAGTCCTCGCTCCAGCCCTCGTCGGCGTTGGCCTCGACGGTGTCCGGTGCGGGCACGAGGTGACCGTCACCGACCATGCGCTGGAGGAGGCCGGGCTGCGGGAAGATCGCGAGGTCCGGGGCGTTGCCGCCCTCTGCCTGGACGACCACCTGCTGCTCGAACTCACCAGAACCGTTGTGCTCCACGGTGATGCCCGTGCACTCGGTGAACGCCTCGAAGGTGTCCTGGAGCTGGTCGGCCTCCTGCTCGCGGATCGAACTGAAGAGGGTGACCGTCTCCCCCTCGAAGGTGCCGTACTCCTCGAAGTCGGCGCAGTCGGCCTCGGTGGTCGCGTCGTCGCCCCCACCACCGCCCCCGCCGCCGCCCCCGCCGCCGAGGTCGTCAGCGCCGCCACAGGCGGCCAGGACAAGTGCCACCGCTGCGGCACCCGCCGCGAGCGATCCGGCACGTCGCTGCTTACGAATCCTCATTGATCTCCTCCACGCCATCGTTGGACTGGCGCACGCACGTGCGCTCCTCCAATGAAGCGCTAATGGCGCAGTCCTGCAAGGATTTCACCCCTTGAGCGTGGTCACGATCTGGTCACGCGGGCAGAAGTGCGGACAGAACGGGCACGGCGCCGTCCTCCTCGACGGGCGCCGTGACGAGGTCCGCGGCCGCGCGGGTCACCTCGTCCGCCCCGCCCATCGCCACGCCCAGGCCCGCCCAGCGGAGCATCTCGATGTCGTTGCGCCCGTCGCCCACCGCCACCGTGGCACCCGGCGCGACGCCGGTGCGCTCACGGAGCGTGTCGAGGGCCGAGGCCTTGGTGACGCCGTCGGGCGCGAGGTCGAGCCAGGCGGTCCAGCCGACGGCGTAGGAGACACCGTGCAGGCCGACGCGCTCGACGAGCGCGTGGAAGTCGGCCGCCGACAGGTGCGGCGCGCGGAGCGTCACGCGGCTGGCGGGTGCCGCGCACAGCTCCTCGAAGTCGACGACGGTCATCTCCCCGGTCAGCTCCCCCATGGGGAACGGGGCGGTCACCTTGAAGCCGCGGCCGAGGTCCTCGACGGCGAAGAGTCCGTCGGGCAGCTCCTCGCGCAGCAGCCGCAGGGCGGGCTCGGGGTCGAAGGTGACGACGTCGCTGATCTCGTAGCCGCCCTCGAGGGCCGGGTCCAGGCGCAGGCAGACGGCGCCGTTGGAGCACACCGCCCACCCCTCGCGCAGGTCGAGCTCGTCGAGGATGGGCACGACGGCGGAGACCGAGCGGCCCGTCGAGAGGATCACCCGGGCACCGGCGTCCCGCAGCCGGCCGACGGCCTGGCGCACCGCCGTCGTCATCCGCTCCTCGTGGTCGATGAGCGTGCCGTCGATGTCGAGCGCGACGAGCAGGTCCGGCCCGGCCGCGGGGAACGCGGCGGGCAGGTGGTCGCGGACGGCGTCGACGGTGAGCGTCATCGCGGTGCCACCGGCGAGAGGACGTCCAGGCCGCCGAGGTAGGGCTGCAGCCCGGCCGGCACGCGCACGGAGCCGTCAGGGAGCTGGTGGTTCTCGAGGATCGCCACGAGCCAGCGGGTGGTGGCGAGGGTGCCGTTGAGGGTGGCGACCGGCTCGGTGCCGTTCGCCCCGCGGTGGCGCACGCCCAGGCGGCGGGCCTGGAAGCTCGTGCAGTTCGAGGTGGAGGTGACCTCCATGTAGCGCTCCTGGCTGGGCAGCCAGGCCTCGCAGTCGAACTTCCGCGCGGCGGAGGAGCCGAGGTCACCGGCGGCGACGTCGATGACGCGGTAGGGCAGCTCGGCCTTGGCGAGCATCTCCTCCTCCCAGGCGAGGAGGCGGGCGTGCTCGTCCTGGGCGTCGGCGGCGGTGGTGTAGCTGAACATCTCCACCTTGTTGAACTGGTGGACGCGGATGATGCCGCGGGTGTCCTTGCCGTAGGAGCCGGCCTCGCGGCGGTAGCAGGTGGACCAGCCGGCGTAGCGCAGCGGGCCGTCGGACAGGTCGAGGATCTCGTCGGCGTGGTAGCCCGCGAGCGCCACCTCGGAGGTCCCGGTGAGGTAGAGGTCGTCGGCGGGCAGGTGGTAGATCTCGTCGGCGTGCTCGCCGAGGAAGCCGGTGCCGCTCATCACCTGCGGGGAGACGAGCGTGGGCGTGATCATCGGGGTGAAGCCGGCGGCGATCGCCTGGTCCATCGCGGCGTTGAGGAGCGCGAGCTCGAGGCGGGCGCCGACACCGGTGAGGTAGTAGAAACGGGCGCCGGAGACCTTCGCGCCGCGCTTGACGTCGATCGCGGCCAGGCCCTCGCCGAGCTCGAGGTGGTCACGGACCTGCTCGAGCTCGCGGCGCTCACCCTCGGTGCGGAGCACGACGAAGTCGTCCTCCCCGCCCGGGGGCACGCCGTCGACGACGACGTTGGACAGCTGGTAGGTGACCGTCGCGGCCTCCTCGGCGGCGGCCGCGGCGTCCCGCTCGGCGACCTTGACCCGCTCGGCGAGCTCCTTCGCGCGCGCCAGGACGGCGGGGCGCTCGTCGGGAGCGGCCTTGCCGACGGAACGGCTGACCTCCTTCTGCTCCGAGCGCAGCTGCTCGAAGGTGCTCAGCGCGGAGCGGCGGCGCTCGTCGGCCTCGAGGACCCGGTCGACCAGACCCGGGTCCTCACCGCGGGCCCGCTGGCTGGCACGGACGACGTCGGGCTGCTCGCGCATCGCTCTGAGATCGATCACGTGCCGAGCCTATCCGGGGTGGCTCCCCGCCTCACACGCGGGCGGGCGGCGGTGGCACTAGGGTCTGGCTCGTGAGACTCCGCCGCGCCCTGGCCCGCGCCTACTGGCGCCTGAGCCGCTGGTCCCCGGACCCCACCCACCCGCCCGCCGAGGGCCGCGGCATCCTGCTCGGGGCGCCGCATACGTCGAACTGGGACTTCGTGCTCATGCTCGCCCTGTCCTGGCACTGGGGCGTCAACGTCCGGTGGCTCGGCAAGAACAGCCTGTTCAAGCGACCCTTCGGGCCGCTCATGCGGGCGCTGGGCGGCATCCCGGTCCATCGTGACGACCCGAGCGGGCTCGTGGACGAGCTCGTCGCGCAGGTGGGCACCGGGCCGACGTACCTCGTCATCACGCCCGAGGGCTCCCGGTCGGCCACCCCGTACTGGAAGTCCGGCTTCTACCGGATCGCCCGAGCGACCGGCATGACGGTCACCCTCGGCTACGTGGACCGCCGCACGATGACCGCCGGCCTGGGCCCCACGCTGACGATGACCGGCGACGTCCGCGCCGACATGGACACGATCCGCGAGTTCTACCGGGGCAAGGTGGGCGTCCGGGGCGGCCCCGAGCGCATCCCCCGCCTCCACGCCGAGGAGCAGTAGCCCCCTCCCCCGCCGACAGCCGACCTACCGCCGACAGCCGACTTCCCGCCGACAGCCGACTTACCGACGGGCCGTCAGGCGGTCCGCACGACCAGGCCGCCGCGCTCGACCCGGGCGTGGACGACCGCGGCCTCACCGAGGAGGTCGCCGTCGACCTGGACGTGCTCCGGCTCCTCGGTACGGATCGTCAGGCTGTGGGCGCGCCGGAAGTCGATGCTGCCGGTGCTGTAGGGCAGCAGGTCGCGCCGCACCCCCACGCTGTGGAGGACGACCTTGCGGAGCAGGTCGGCCCAGCCGATGATCCCGCCGCGGGTGTCGATGGCGGCGACGTCGAGCCACCCGTCGTCGAGCTGGGCGTCGGGAAAGAGGACGACCCCGCCGGGCAGCCGCCCGCAGTTGGCGATGAGCACCGTGCGCGCCTGGAAGGTGGCGGTCTCCTCGGACTCACCGAGCTCGAGGGTGGCGCGCATCTTGCGACCGAGCAGGTGCTTGACGCCGCCCACGAAGTAGGCGATCCAGCCGATCCTGGCCTTGAGCTGGTCGTCGGCGCCGCTCACCATCTCGGCGTCGAACCCCATGCCGCCGATGACGAGGAAGACGTGCTCCTTCTCGAGGTCCGCGCCGGGCACCTCCCCCGCCTTGACCTCCGGCGCCTGGCTGTCGTCCGAGGGCGTGGGGGCGACCTCCGTGCGGCCGGGCTCCCCGCGGAAGACGTCCTCCTCCGGCTCGGTGGCCGCAGCCGGCTTCTCCAGGCGGAGCCAGCCGAGGTCCATCGTCCGGTTGCGGCCCGTCAGCGCCGTGACCGCCATGTCGCGGTGGCCGCTGAGCGGGAGGTCGAGGTTGCGGGCGAGGAGGTTGCCGGTGCCCATGGGCAGGATCCCCATGGGGGTGCCCGTGCCGGCCAGACCCTCGGCGACGGCGCGGACGGTGCCGTCACCGCCGGCGGCGATGACGACGGACGCGCCGCGCTCCAGGGCCGTGCGCACCTGGCCACCACCGGGGTCCTCGACGGTGGTCTCGAGCCACAGGGGGTCGGGCAGCCCGGAGTCGGCGGCAACCTCCGCGACGAGGGCACGCAGCCGCTCGCCGTCGGCGCCCTTGGAGGGGTTGAAGACGACGGCGGGTGGCCCGGGCGGCACCTCGGGCGCGGGTGGCGGCGGGTCATCGAGCGAGAAGGAGGGGGTGCGGCGCTTCAGCGCGCGCCACACGGCGAGCCCCACGGCGAGGCCGGCGACGGCGACGACGAGTGCGATGACGGCGACCCACTGCTCCCAGCCCACGTGCTGACCGTAGTGCGCCGCCCCGCCCTCCGCGCGAGCGAGCCGGGTCAGACCTGGCCGGTGCGGATGCGCTCGACCCAGGCGCGGGCCGCGACGAAGTCGGCGTCGTGGGTGCCCGGCGCGACGTGCGGGGCGAGGCGGTCCCACCGCGGGTAGGAGCCCATGAAGCGGACGAGCGGGCACACCCGGTGCAGGCCGATGAGCGCGGCCGCGACCCGCTCCTCCGCGACGTGTCCCTCGAGGTCCATCGAGAAGGAGTACCGGCCCAGTGAGTCGCCGATCGGCCGTGACTCGATGCGGGAGAGGTTGACCCCCCGCACCGCGAACTGCTCGAGCATCGCGAGGAGGGAGCCGGCCTCGTTGTCGGGCAGGTGAGCCATGAGCGTGGTCTTGTCCGCGCCCGTCGGCTCGGGCAGCGCACCGGGACGGGAGACGACGACGAAGCGCGTCACCGCGTGCGGGTTGTCCGCCACGCCCTCCGCGAGGGCCTCCAGGCCGTAGCGCTCGGCCGACAGCGCCGAGCACAGCGCGGCGTCGAAACCGGCGTCGCGGCCCCGGTCGGCGAGGAGCGCGGCGGCCGCCGCGGTGGAGGTCGCCGGGACGTGGACCGCGCCGTCGAGCTCGCGGCCCACCCAGCCGCGGCACTGCGCCCACGCGTGCGGGTGGGTGGAGACCCTCCGCACCCGGTCCAGCGTCGTGCCCGGCACGACCGCGAGGACGAAGGCGACCGGGACGACGACCTCCCCGACGATGACGAGCGGCTCGGGCGAGGAGGCGAGGGTGTCGAGAGTGACGTTGACCCCACCCTCGACGGAGTTCTCCATCGGCACGACAGCGAAGTCCGCGCGGTCGGCGCGGACGGCGTCGAGCGCGGAGACGACGTCGGTGGAGGGGTCGGTGCGCACGTGCTCGGTGCCGACGAAGGCCCGCAGCGCCGCCTCGGTGAAGGTCCCCTCGGGGCCGAGGTAGGTGTAGCGGGCCAGCTGCTGCTCGGACATCGGCTCTCCTTCGCGTGCGTGCGCGCCGTGCGCACCCAGCGCAGCCTAGCCAGCGGTCGCGGTCGGGGTCGCCACGTAGGCTGCCGGGGTGAGGCGTCGTCGGAACACCGTCACGCGCGTAGGCCTCGTCCTGCTCGCGGTGGCTCTCATCGCTGCGCTCGTCCTGCCCGTCGCCGGCACCGCCTTCGGCGCCATGACGGACGACGACGCCGCCACCCCGGACTCGTCGGCCGGCGCACCCGTCGTCCTCCTCGGCACGGGCGGGCTGCGCTGGGAGGACCTGTCCGCCCTCGCCACCCCGCACCTGTGGGCGCTCGCGGAGGACGCCGGCGTCGCGAACTCGGTGGTCCGCTCGGTGCGCTCGAGCACCTGCCCGGCCGACGGCTGGCTGGCCGTCTCCGCCGGCCGGCGCGCCGCCGACCTGCCCGCCGCCACCCCCGGCGTGTGCCGCCGCCTCGAGGACGCCACCGGCGGCGAGGTGCCCGGCTGGCCGGACTACCTCGACGCCGCCGCGGACGCCTCCTACGACGCCCGACCCGGCACGCTGGGGGACCTCCTCGCCGGCGCCGGCGTCGCCGCGGCCGGGGTCGGCCCGGGCGCGGCCATCGCGCTCGCCGACCCGGCCGGCGCCGTCGTCGGCGAGCAGGTGCCCCGCCCGGAGGACCCGGACCGGCTCGGCGAGGTCGTCGATCGGCTCGCGCCCGAGGTGGGGCTGCTCGTCGTCGACCTCGGTGCCGTCCGCGACCGCGACCACCCGCTCCTGCCCGCCGAGGACCGGCGCTTCTCGGGGCCAGAGGAGGACGCCCCGGAGAAGGCCGTGAGCGACTGGCCGCTGGCTGGGCTCGACCGGACCGAGCAGGTGGCTGTCGTCGAAGCACGCGCCGCGGCGGTCCTCGGGGCCCTGCCCGCCGGTGCCACCGTCCTGCTGTCCTCCCTCGCGGACTCCGGCACCACCCCGGTCATGCAGGTGATGGTGCTCGGCGCGCCGGACGAGCCCGCCGGGATGCTCGAGAGCCGCTCCACCCGCCAGCCGGGCATGGTGCAGTCCACCGACCTCCTGCCCACGCTGCTCGACCGCCTCGCGCTCGACGCCCCGGCGGGCCTGGCCGGTGCACCGGTCCGGGTCGCCACGGGTGGGGGCACCGGTGCCGGGCGCATCGCCACGCTCATCGACGAGAACCGGCATGCGATGGCCGTGCGTCCACTGACCGCGCCGTTCTTCTCCGGGCTCGTGCTCGTCAACCTCGCGCTCTACGCGCTCGTCACCGTGGGGCTCAACCGCGGCGTCCTCGACCGCGTGGGACGCTGGCTGGACCGGCGGCGCTCGAGCGGCTGGGCCGGCATCGCCCGCGCTGCCCGTGCCGTGGACCCGGACGCCGCCCTGCGGACGCTGCGCGGTGCCGCCGTCACCGTCGCCGCCGTGCCCGTCGCCAGCTACCTCGCCAACCTCCTGCCGTGGTGGCGCACCGGCTCCCCGGGACTCGTCGTCTTCACCGCCACCCTCGCCATCGCCGCGCTCATCGCCGGGCTCGCCCTGGCCCGGCCCTGGCGCCGGCAGCTGCTCGCCCCGGTCGGGGTGGTCGCCGGGATCACCGCCGTCGTCCTCGCCGTCGACGTCCTCACCGGCGCCCGGCTCCAGCTCGCCGCGCTCATGGGCGTCCAGCCGCAGGTGGGCGGACGCTTCTACGGGATCAACAACTCCTCCTTCGCCCTGTGGGCGACGAGCACGATCCTCACCGCGAGCTGCCTGGCCGAGCCCCTGGTGCGCCGCGGACGGCGGCGGGCCGCAGCTTTCGTCGTCGGCGTCGTCGGGCTCGTCGCGACGGTCCTCAACGGCGCCCCGGGCATCGGCGCGGACTTCGGCGGTCCGCCGGCGCTGCTCCCGGCCTTCATCATCCTCGCGCTGCTCGCCCTGGGGGTGCGGCTGACGTGGCGGAGGGTCCTCCTCGTCCTCGGCGTCGCGGCCGTCGTCGCCATCTCCTTCTCGCTCGTCGACTGGCTGCGCCCGCCCGCCGAGCGCAGCCACCTCGGCCGCTTCATCGAGACCGTGCTCGACGGCGGGCTCGTCGACGTCGTGCTGCGCAAGCTCGGGCAGAACCTCGCCAACCTCGTCGGCTCCACCCTCACGTTCCTCGCGGTGGGCGGGATCGCGCTCGTCGTCCTCGTCCTCACCCAGCCGCTGCGCCGGGCCGCCCGCCGGGGCGACCACGCCGCCTACGGGTGGCTCGCGGAGGGCTCCTCGCTGCGCCGGCTCGAGGCGGACGCTCGGATGCTGCGCCCGGCGCTCGTCGCCGTCGCGATCGCGCTCGGGATCGGCTTCGCGGTCAACGACTCCGGCATCGTCATCCCCGCGATCGGCATCTCGGTCGCGGTGCCGCTCCTCATCGGGGTGGTCGCGAGCTGGCTGCTGCGCCTGCGGTCGGCCAGACCCGCTCAGCCGGTCGCGACGGCGCGGTAGGGCCGGCCGGGCTCCTGCTGCGTGGGACGGTCGCCGAGCTGGCGCGCCCCCACCCGCACCCCCCGGGCACGGCGCACCGCGGCGGCGAGCATGACGTCGCGGTACTGGGCGGCACGGTGCAGCTGGCCGCCGAGGTCGTTGCTGCTCGCACGGTGGCGCAGGTCGCAGGGGACCTCGACGAGCGTGAAGCCCTGGACGAGCAGGTCGATCGTCATGCCGGTCTCCACGCCCCACCCACCGGCCAGCGGCACGGCCGCCTCGAAGGCCTCGCGGGTGAGGCAGCGCTGGCCGGACAGCGGCTGGGTGGGCAGCCACCCCGTCGCGCTGGCGATGGCGCGCCGCGCCTTGCCGACGACGATCCCGCGGCCGCCCGCACCGGGCTGGGGCGGCAGGGCGGCGATGGCGCAGTCCGCGGTGCCGGCGAGCACGGCGTCCACGAGCGGGGCCACGCCGACGGCCGTCTCCCCCAGGTCCGCGTCGATGAACAGGAGGAGCCGCCGCGGGCCGTCCGGGGCGTCGCGCATCGCGACGACGGACGCGCCGGTCTCCATCGCCGAGGCCTTGCCCCGGTTGACCGAGTGGCGCACGACGACAGCGCCCGCGGCCCGGGCGATGTGCTGGGTCTCGTCCCCGGAGCCGTCGTCGACGACGACGACGAGGTCGACGTGCGGGATGGCACGCGCGGCCCTGACGGTCGCCGCGATCCGCGCGCTCTCGTCCTTCGCCGGGATCACAACGGCGACCCGCTGGGTGCTCGGGCGCCGGTTCACCCCTCGAGCGTAGTCGCGGTCACGGCCTTCGTGCAGGTTCACGGCACAGGGCCGTCAGCGCAGCGTGACCTGGCGGGAGACGATCCCCGCGCGTGCGCGCCGGGCGTCCGCGTCGAGCGGGCCCGTCTCCGCGAGCGCCGCCTCGAGACGCTTCTCGAACTCGGCGCACGGACCGGCGAGCTCGTCGGCCTCGGTGCCGGGCACGAGCTCCCACACGGGCACGAGGATGCCGCTGGTGCGGAACGCCCCGACGAAGCGTGCACCCTCCTCCAGCTCGGACTCGCGGCGGGCGTGGAGGCGGGCGAAGGCGTCGAGGACGGCCTCCTGCGGCTCGGGGCGTGCCCAGCGCAGGAACTCGCGGCCCATCCGGCACCAGTAGGCGGACTCGACGCCCGCGACCTTGACGGTCGGGACGATGCCCTCGCTGGACTGCTCGATCGCGGCGGTGACCTCCGCGTCGCGCTCCTGGTCGGCGGCGAGCCAGAACGCGAAGTCGTCGTGGACGACGGGCTCGAAGGGCACGGTGAGGTCGAGGACGTCCTGGAGGCGCGGGCCCGGCTCGAGGATGCCGAGGTTGAGGACCGGCGCGCCGGGCTCGGCGTCGAGGGCGAGGAGGAGGGCGGCGGCGACGTCGCGGCTGGCGTCCCCGGACTTCGCGGCCGTCTGGAGGCCGACGAGGACGGTGCCGTCCTCGCGGTGCAGCGCCGGCCACAGCTCGGGGAGCATGGTGGCGACGACGACCTCGCGGGAGCCGTACTCCGCCGTCGTGCGCACGGTGGCGGTCGCCGAGGGGACGACCTCGCGCATCGCGACCCAGTCCGTCTCCCCCGGCAGCCCCTCGAAGGGACGCTCGACGAAGGGCACCTCCACCCGCTTCGGGCGAGGGCTCTCGGACTGGCGCTTGCGGCTCTTCTTACCCATGGTCGACCAGCCTAGCTGGCCCCGGGAAACCGTTGCGCCCGCCGCGCCCCCGGCGGATGATGTGCCCGTGCGTCGGCTCCCGGCCGACTGCGAGGGAGCGGCACTCATGACGACGGGGATCGCCTGCAGGGAGACGGGTGAGGGGCGCCCGCTGCTGCTCCTCCACGGCGCCGGTGAGGACGCCGAGATGCTCGACGACCAGGCCGCCGCCTTCGCCCGCGAGGGCTTCCGGGTCCTGTGGTACGACCGGCGTGGCACCGGGGGCAGCACCCGCGAGGGCTGGCCGGAGGGCGGAGTCGCCCGGCACGTCGCCGACGCGGCCACGCTCCTCACCGAGCGGCGGATGGCACCGGCGACCGTCCTCGGGCTCAGCTCGGGCGGGATCATCGCCCTGGAGCTCGCCGTCCGGCACCCCGAGCTGGTCACGCGCGCGGTCGCGTGGGAGCCGGCGGCGCTCCTCGAGCTGCCCGACGGCGCCGACCTGCACGGGGCGCTGACCGCACCCGTCGAGGAGCACCTCGCCGCGCACCCGGGCGACTGGCGCGGTGCTCACCTCGTCCTCCTGTCGATCCTCTTCGGCGAGGACGTCGACCCGGAGGACCCGGACGTCGCCCGCCAGCTGCGCAACGCGGAGGCAGCCGTGCGCGACGACACCCGGGTCATCACCCGGCACACCTTCGAGCCGGGATCGCTGCGGGGCGCGCGGGCGACCGTCGCCGTCGGCCGGGAGCCGGACGCGCTGCTCGGGCAGATCGCGGACCGGCTCGCGGCCGACATCGGCACCCCGAAGGTCGTCGTCGACCGCGCCGGTCACCACGAGGTCTACCTCGAGGACCCACGGGTGCTCGCCGAGGAGCTGAGCAGGCTCGCGAGCGACTAGACGATCGCGGGCTCGCGCCCGTCGTCGGTGGTCATCGGCAGGCCGGCGGCCGCCCAGGACCGCATCCCGCCGTCGAGGTTGCGGGCGGTGAACCCGGAGTGGTTGAGCCACGCGGTCGCGCGCATCGAGCGGCCACCGGAGCGGCACACGACGAGGAGGTCCTCCTCGGGCAGCTCGTCGATGCGGGCGGGCAGCTCCCCGAGCGGGATGTGGACGGCGCCGGGGGCGTGACCGGCGTCCCACTCGTCCTGCTCGCGCACGTCGAGGACCGCGTGGCCTGCCGGGACGGGCGCCGAGCGGTCGAGGTCGGCGACGGTGAGGTCACTGGGCTGGTCGAGGTCGTCCATGCGTTCCACGGTAACGCGGTCACCCCTTCCCCTCCCGGGTGCACCCGCCACCCACCCCCACGACCGTGCGCCCCGCGGGTCCACCGTGACGGGCGCGATCGGCGGGACGGCGCGCGGCCGGGGTGGCAGGATCGGGGGTATGCACGAGCGCGCCGGTACCCCCGCCCTGCCCGAGGACCTCATCGACGTCGACGCGGTCGTCTCCGCGTACTACGACCGCACGCCGGACATGGACGATCCTGCCCAGCACGTGGTCTTCGGGACCTCCGGCCACCGCGGCTCGAGCCTGGACTCCGCCTTCACCGAGGCGCACATCGTCGCGACGACGGCGGCGATCGTCGAGTACCGCCGGGCGCAGGGCACCGACGGCCCTCTCTTCATCGGCCGTGACACCCACGCGCTGTCCGAGCCCGCGTGGCGCACCGCCGTCGAGGTCCTCGCCGCCGCCGGGGTCGAGCTGCGCATCGACGCCCGCGACTCCTACACCCCCACCCCCGCCGTCTCCCACGCGATCCTCCTCGCCAACGGGGCCGGCACGGCCGCCGGCGTGCGCGTCCAGGGCCCGGGCCGTGCCGACGGCATCGTCGTCACCCCCTCCCACAACCCGCCCCGCGACGGCGGCTTCAAGTACAACCCGCCGCACGGTGGGCCCGCGGGCTCCGACGCCACCTCGTGGATCGCCGCGCGCGCCAACGAGATCCTCCGCTCCGGCGTCGCCGCCGTCCCGCGGATGCCGCTCGAGCGGGCGCTGGCCGCGGAGACCACCCGCGGCCACGACTTCCTCGCGGCGTACGTCGACGACCTGACCAACGTCGTCGACCTCGAGGCCATCGCCCGGGCCGGGGTGCGCATCGGGGCGGACCCGCTCGGCGGCGCCGCCGTCGAGTACTGGGGCGCGATCGGCGAGCGCTACGGCCTCGACCTCACCGTGGTCAACCCGCAGGTCGACCCGCGGTGGTCGTTCATGACCCTCGACTGGGACGGCAAGATCCGGATGGACTGCTCCTCGCCGTCGGCGATGGCCTCGCTGCTCCGGGTCATGCGCCCTGAGGACGGAAGCCCGGCCCCCTACGACATCGCCACCGGCAACGACGCCGACTCCGACCGGCACGGGATCGTCACACCCGACGGCGGGCTGATGAACCCCAACCACTTCCTCGCCGTCGCGATCGAGTACCTCTTCGCCCACCGGCCCGGCTGGCCCGAGTCCGCCGCCGTGGGTAAGACCCTCGTCTCCTC
The DNA here is from genome assembly GCF_009193135.1 of Georgenia satyanarayanai. Taxonomy (GTDB): domain Bacteria; phylum Actinomycetota; class Actinomycetes; order Actinomycetales; family Actinomycetaceae; genus Oceanitalea; species Oceanitalea satyanarayanai. Next base: position 434,063 of record NZ_VUKC01000002.1, on the reverse strand, counting down.
CGCCCTCATCGACCGCGTCGCAGCCGGGCTGGGACGGCGGCTGCTCGAGGTGCCGGTGGGCTTCAAGTACTTCGTGCCGGGGCTGCTCGACTCGTCCGTCGGGTTCGGCGGGGAGGAGTCGGCCGGCGCGTCCTTCCTGCGCCGCGACGGCTCGGTGTGGACCACGGACAAGGACGGCATCATCCTGGGCCTGCTCGCCTCGGAGATCCTCGCGGTCACCGGCCGCAGCCCGAGCCAGCTCCACGAGGAGCAGGTCGAGCGCTTCGGCGCCTCCGCCTACGCGCGCATCGACGCCCCAGCCACCCGCGAGCAGAAGGCGCGGCTGGCGGCGCTCAGCCCGGAGCAGGTGACGGCGACGACGCTCGCCGGGGAGGAGATCACCGGCCGGCTGGTGCGGGCACCGGGCAACGACGCCGCGATCGGCGGGCTCAAGGTGACGACCGAGAGCGCGTGGTTCGCCGCGCGCCCCTCCGGCACCGAGGACGTCTACAAGATCTACGCCGAGTCCTTCCGCGGCGAGGAGCACCTCGCCCAGGTCCAGGCCGAGGCGAAGGCGGTCGTCGACACCGCCCTGGCGTGAGGACCGCCGTCACGAGCTGAGCACCGCGCCGGGTGCACGAAGGCCCGGACCCCGCATCCACCGGGGTCCGGGCCTTCGCAGTCTCAGGCGCGCGTGCTCAGGCGCCTGGTCGCCGCACCGGCGCCCAGGAGGAGCAGGACGGCCAGGCCCGCGAGGGCCACGGACGCGCCGGTCGAGGGCAGCCTGCCCCCGCTCGAGCCGCCGCCCGACCCGTCGCCGCCCGACCCGTCGTCGCCGGGTCCGTCGCCACCGGGGCCGTCCCCGGGGCCGCCGGGGGTGTCGTCGTCCGAGTCGTGCGGCACCTGGGTGAAGGTGAGGGAACGGACCTCGGAGTCCACCTCGCCGCCGTGCGCGTCGGTTGCCGTGACGTACCAGGAGTGCGTGCCGTCCGTCGGCACCCACGACGCCGTGACGACGGCACCGCTCGGGACGTCGGTCAGCCTGGCGATCGCCTGCTCCGAGCCGGCGGGGATCTCCGTGTCGGTGAGGACCTCGGCGGCGAACGCGTCGGTGCTCAGCTCCTTGACGCGGCTGACGATGCCCGCCGTCTCGTAGCTGATGACGAAGTCCTGGTTCTCCAGCTCGAGGGACTCGTGGTCCGAGTTGTAGACCTCGAGCGACGGGGAGTAGGTCCGCACCCGGATCTCCTCGTCCTCGTTGTCGAACTGGAGGAGCCGCAGGAAGCCCTGGCCGCCCTCGGGCAGGCCCTGGTAGTCGAAGAGCATCTGGGTGACCGTGCGGTCCTCGACGCCGTCACCGTCGTCGTCGAACGAGTCGTACCGGGTGTAGGCGTCGTGGTAGTGCCCGGACATGACCATGGAGACGTTCGCGTTGGTCGCGACGACCTCGTCCTGGATCTGCTGCGGGATCGGCCCCAGCCCACCGGTGGTGAGCAGGTACTCGTGCAGGTTGATGATGCCCACGCGCTCGGGGTACTGCGCGAGCACCTCGTTCATCCACGCGATCTCCTCGTCACCCGGGTCCCAGCCCATGGACACGACGACGAAGTCGATGCCGCCGGCCGTGAACAGGTCGTAGTGACCGCGGTTGTCCTGGTAGGAGCCGCCGTACCAGGGGTTGTCCGCGAAGCGCCACTCCCCGAAGTGCTCGGAGTAGGCGGTCCAGTCGCTGTCGAAGTTCCCGACGTCGTGGTTGCCCGCGAGCACGCCGTACGGAAGGCCCGCGTCGTCGAGCATCGCGTAGGCGGGGTTGGCGTTCGCCCACTGGTAGGGCTGGTCGAAGTTGTCGACGATGTCGCCGGTGTGGAAGAGGTACTGGAGGTTGACGTCCTCACGCTGGTCGAGCAGGTACTCGTGGATCGAGAGCTGGTGCTCGTAGAACTCCTCGTTGTAGTACTGCGTGTCCGACTCCCACGCGAGGGAGAAGTCGTACTCGTCACGCGGGGTGTCCTCCGGGTGCGCGGGCTCGACGACCGTCTCGCGGTCGCTGAGGTTCTCCCCCGCCCAGCCCTCGGAGTGCTGGACGAGGAAGCGCGCCGTGCCCTCGACGAGGTGGTCGGCGGTCGGGACGTCCGCCGTGAGGCTGAAGTCCTCGGCGTCGGTCGTCACGTGACGGTCGACCTCCTCCCAGGCCTCCTCGGCGGTGTTCCACACGTGGAGCAGGACCTTGGCCGACGCGTTGGCCGAGCCGTCCCAGGTGACTCGCACCGAGGCGTCGTCGCCGGAGCCCTCCGGCACCGCGACGTCGAAGGTCTGGTACGGCAGGGCGTCGGCGCTGCTCAGGCCCACGGACTCACCGTCGACGGCGCGCAGGGCCGCACGCTGCTCCGCGTCGAGCTCGACGCCGTCGCGCTCCGTCGCGAGCGCGTCGCGGGTCTCCCCGGAGGAGACGGTGATCGCGGCGTCGGTGGCGTCGTAGGTGTAGGCCTCGCGGAAGACGACGTCGAGCTCGTCGCCCGCCTCGTCGGTGACCTGCGCGGCGAGCTCCACCGCGGGGGCCGTGACCTCTGCCCCGTCCAGGGGCGTGAGGAGCTCGACCGTCGGGTCCTCCTCCGGCGTCGTGAAGGTCTCGGTCATCTCGCCGACGTTGCCGGCCGTGTCCGTCGCCGTGACGACGAGCGTGTGCTCACCGGCGGGGAGCTCGGTCGAGGAGGTCTCCTGCGGCAGCTCGACGACCTCGCCGTCGAGCGTGGCGACGACGTCCACCACCTCGGTGGTGGCGTCGGTGATCACCGCGTCCAGGACGATCCGGCCCTGGAGCCGGTCCTCGGTCCGTGATGCGGCCGTGAACGCGGGCGTCACCTCCGGGGCGGTGTTGTCGACGACGACGTCTGCTGCGGCGGTGAGCTCACCGTCGGTCGCGCTGACCGTGTGGGTGCCGTCCTCGACGTCGGTGGTGTCCCAGGCGTAGCCCTGGGCGACGTACGCGTCGTCGGGGATGGTGAACACCGCGGGGTAGTTGTCGTACTTGCTGTCGTTGGTGTCGCCCATGGGGATGTTGCCGCCCTCGTAGCCGGCCGGCTGGAGGGTGCGGCCGTCGGGCAGGATGAGCCGCGGCGCGCTGATGGTGTAGTCGTCGTTGTTCTCGTTGTCGTCCTCGCACGGCCAGGCCTTGGTGCCGGCGGACACGATGACGGTGAGCTCCTCGCCCTGGACGACGTCCGTGAGCGGGATCTCCGCTGTGACGGTCTCGATCTCGGAGTAGGTGCCGCGCTCGAAGATCGTCAGCACCCGCCCGGACTTGCACTGCTGGTCAGGGGTCTCGCCCTCGCCCGGCATGACGACGGCGTTGCGGAAGCGGTCGTCCGTCGCCGTGACCTCGACGGCGAAGACCGGTGAGCTCTCGAGCTGGGCGGTGGTCGGGGTGCGGACCTCGTCGTCGATCGAGAGCGCGATGTCCGCGGGATAGCTGTCGCCCGCCGCGGAGACGGTCGTGGTGCCGGACACCACGTCCCCGTCCGTGACGCTCAGCCGCACCGGGTCGGTCGAGGTGCCCTCGACGTCCACGCGGACGACGTCCCCGACCGTCTCGTTCGTGCCGTCCGAGGCGACGAAGCGGTACTCGTAGTACTTCTTGCCGGTGAGGTCGACGGCGCGGACGGTGTGCGCGTAGGAGTCGCCCTCCCCGACGAGGAGGCTGTGGTCGCTGAACTCCTCGTCGATGTCCGAGCGCAGCTGCAGGGTGACGCTCCGCACGAGGGTGTCGTCGGTGATCGTCGCCGCGGCCGTGAAGTCCTGCGCCGGGTCGATGGTGCCCGGCGTGGTGTCGGCGACCCGCGGCGCGACCGTGTCCGGCGTCATCGCGGTGAGCTCGGCGGGGACCTGGTCGGCGTCCACGGCGCCCGGGCTCGCGGGGCGGGAGCCGAGGAGCCTCTGCTGGGAGAAGTCTGCGGGGTCGGCGGCGTAGGTCAGGCCCTGATCGGTCTGGACGTCGCGCACGCCGCCCATGTTGTAGAAGCCCTCACTGACCGTGACGCCGGTCGCGGTCATGATCTCCATGCCGCGGGCGCTGCCGTTGGCCATGCCTCCGACGTGGGTCTCGAGGATCCGGCCCTCGGGGACCGCGGTGCCCCAGAAGGCGTTGAAGTCGGCGCGGGTGAGATCGTCGTTGGCGCCGTTCTTCACCCAGATGACGACGGCCTCACCGGGCGCGACGACCGTGTCGGCGGGCTCCGCCGGCCACAGCGCGGAGCTGCCGCTGTCGGGGTACTGGTAGCGGAGCTGGTAGTCGGAGAAGTCGATCGGCTCCGTCGTCGTGTTGTAGACCTCGATGTACTCGTACCCGTCACTCGGACCGACGTTCTGGGAGTCGACGACGAGCTCGGTGAGCATGAGGTTGCCGACGCGGGAGTCGGCCGGCAGCGCGGGGATCGACCTGATGGGCTCCTCGGGCTGCTCGGGCTCCTCGGGCTGCTCCGGCTCCTCACCGCCGCGGTCCTCGAGCTGGGCCGCGTCCACGACGCCGGGCGACACGGCGGCCGGGCCGGCCAGAAGCTCCATCGACCGCGTCGCGGCGTCGGCCGGCACGCGGAACTGCGCCGCCTGGTCGATGCCGGTGGAGCCGGAGGGGTAGAAGGACCACCCGACGACCACACCGTCGCGATCCGTGATGCGGATGCTGCGGTTGCCGCCGTTGGCCATGCCGGGCTGGCCGGTCACCCGCACGACGTCGTAGGTCTCGGCGGACCCGCCACGCTCGGCCCAGAACGCCCGGAAGTCGTCCTCGTCGTAGGCGAAGGAGTTGACGTTCCCGTCCCCGCTCTCGTAGGAGAGCCAGAGGACGACCGTCCCACCGGCGGGCACCACCGTGCCGGCCGGTGCCTCGAGCGGAACGCTGTTGCCGCCGTCGGCGTTGTCCTCGAAGGCGTAGGAGAAGGTGTAGCCGCCCTCCCCGACAGTGACGTCGGCGTCCGTGGGGTTGGTGACCTCGAAGTACTCGAAGTGGTCGTAGCTGTCCGGGTTCGGCACGATCTCCGTGACCACGAGCGGCCAGCTGTCGGCGGGGGCCGCAGCGACGGGGGCGACGAGTGTCCCGAGCGTCAGTGCGGCGAGCGCCGTCGTCGCGACCGCCGCGCGGCGGGTGTGGTGGGCTGTCATGAGCCTCGACTTCCTAGGGTCTGGCAGGGGCAGCCAGACCGTAGGGGAGACCGGTGACCTTCCGGTGAACGGGAGGCGACCGCACGGTTCGACGTGCGCGAGCAGGGGCTCACCGCCAGACTCGGGGCACCTCAACGAAAGGATGAGTCATGGGAATCGGCGGAGGAATCTTCCTCATCGTGGTCGGCGCGATCCTCGCCTTCGGACTGAGCCCGGACACCTGGGAGGTCTTCAACATCCAGATCATCGGCTACATCCTCATGGCGGTCGGCGCGCTCGCCCTCGTGCTCGCCTTCGCCATGCAGCGTCAGCGCCGCAACACCAGCCACACCGCGTACGTGGAGCGACGCGACATCGGCGACCCCCCGCCGCCGGTGCGCTGACCTCCACGCGGCCCGCGTCCCTCCCCGGGGCGCGGGCCGCTGCGCGCTCCTCTACGGTCGACCCCATGGCTCGCCCCTCCCTCGGATCCTCGCTCGAGGACGGTCTCTACCGCCGTCTGACCCCTCTGCTCCGCCGCCGCGGCTGGCGCCCCACGACGATCACCTACACCGGTTTCGGCACCCCGGACCGGCTGCGGGTCCTCGCCCGCGTGCTCCTCAAGGAGGACGACGGCGACACGGCCGCCGCCGACGTGGGCGCCACCGAGCCCGAGCTCGAGGAGGCGCAGGAGGCCGAACGCGGCTGGCGCTCCTTCCTCACCACGCCCGTCGCCTACCTGCCCGTCGTCGTCCAGATCGGCGACCGCACGCACCGGGGCCGGGTGAACCGCGGCGGCTACCTCGACCTGCTCGTCCCCGACCACGGCCTCCCGCCGGGGTGGCACGACGTCACGGTCCGGGCGCGCGGCGCTCGGCCGGTGACGGCGCGGGTGCTCGTCATCGGTGCGGACACCCGCTTCGGTGTCATCAGCGACATCGACGACACCGTCATGGTCACCCGTGTTCCCCGCCCGCTGATCGCGGCGTGGAACACCTTCGTCCGGCACACGAGCACCCGGCAGGCCGTACCGGGGATGGCTGAGCTCTTCCGGCAGGTGCAGGCAGCCCACCCGGGGGCGCCGGTGCTCTACCTGTCGACCGGGGCGTGGAACGTCGTTCCCGCGCTCGAGCGCTTCTTCCGCCGGAGCGGTCTCCCGGCCGGGCCCATGCTCATGACGGACTGGGGGCCGACCAACACCGGCTGGTTCCGCAGCGGCCAGGAGCACAAGCGCACGACGCTGCGGCGCCTCCTCATCGACTTCCCGGAGATCCGGTGGCTGCTCGTGGGCGACGACGGCCAGCACGACCCCGAGATCTACTCCGAGCTCGCCCGCGAGCACCCCGACCGCGTCGCCGCCGTCGCAATTCGCCAGCTGACACCGGGTGAGCACGTGCTCTCGCACGGCACGCCCCAGGCGCTGGAGGGCAACCGGGACGAGGACGGGCGGCTGACCGAGGGCCCGCAGGCTCCGGTCGTCCACGCCGGCGACGGCGAGGCCCTCTGGGACCGGCTGCGCCCCCACCTCCCCTAGCCCCGCCTCCGGCTCGCGCCGAGAGCTGAGCCGTTCCAGGAACAGCTGCCGGCGCGAACCGCGGGGACGGGATCGGGTCAGGTGGTCGCGGGGCGGCCGCCCAGGTAGAGGTCGCTGAGCTTGGGGTCGGCGAGCAGCTCGCGCGCCGGCCCGGTGGCGAAGACCCGCCCGAGGTCGAGCACGCAGCCGATGTCGGCCATCTCCAGGGCCCGGCGGGCGTTCTGCTCGACGAGCAGCACGGCGACCCCAGCCTTCCGCATGATGTCGACCTGCTCGAAGATCGTCGTCACCCGCTTGGGGTCCAGCCCCATCGACGGCTCGTCGAGGAGGACGACGTCGGGCCGGATGACGAGCGCGCGGGCGAACTCCACCTGCTTCTGCTGGCCGCCCGAGAGCAGGCCCGCGGTGTCGGTCCAGCGCTCCCCGACGAGCGGGAAGATCTCCTTGACGTAGTCGCAGCGCTCCGGCAGGACCGACTGGTCCTTGAGGGAGTAGCCGCCGAGCATGATGTTCTCCTCGACGGTCATCTCCTTGAACACGGAGTGCCCCTGGAGGACGTGGGACAGGCCGCCGCGCAGCAGCTGCTGCGGGCCCTGACCGGTGACGTCCTTGCCGTTGAGGGTGATGGTGCCCTGGCGGGGCTTGAGCATGCCGCTGGCCACCTTGAGGACGGTGGACTTGCCCGCGCCGTTGGGTCCGACGAGGCAGACCACCTCGCCGCGCCGGACCTGCACCGACAGGCCACGCAGGACGAGCGCCGCCTTGCCGTAGCCGGCCTGGATGTCGTCGAGCTCGAGGACGATGTCAGACGCCAAGGTATGCCTCCAGCACCTTCGGGTCGGACTTCACGACGTCGGGGGTGCCCGTCGCGATCGGCCGGCCGCGGTCGAAGACCACGATGTGGTCGCACAGGCTCATGATGAGCTCCATGTTGTGCTCGACGATGAGGAAGGTCGTGCCCTCGTCGTTGAGCTCCCGCACGAGCAGGGCGATCCGCTCGATGAGGGAGGGGTTCACGCCACCGGCCGGCTCGTCGAGCATGACGAAGGGCGGGTCGGTCATGAGCGTGGAGCCGAGCTCGAGGAGCTTCTGCTGCCCGTAGGAGATGTCGCGGGCCTCGGAGGCCTCGAGGTGGTCGATCCCCACCCGGGCGAGCATGGCCCGCGCCTTCTCGACGGTCTCGGGGCTGCGCGTGTTGCCGAGGTACTCCCCGAGCGTGCGCGGCTGCACCGCGACGAGCATGTTCTCCAGCACGGTCATCCGCGGGAACACCCGGCACAGCTGGAAGCTGCGGCCGAGACCCGACCGCGCGATCTTGTGCGGGGCCCAGCGGGTGACGTCCTTGCCGTGCATGGTCACGGTCCCGGAGTCGGGGCGGATCATGCCGGTGACGCAGTTGAAGAACGTCGTCTTGCCCGAGCCGTTGGGGCCGATGAGCCCGTTGATCTTGCCCTCGTGGAACTCCGTCGTCGCGTCGTCGACGGCGTGGACGCCACCGAAGGACTTGGTGAGCCCGTCCGTGCGCAGGACGGCGGTCGTGTCAGCCGCGGTCATCGCTGTCTGCCTCCTTGGTCGTGGACTTCGTGGCGTCCTGCTGCTGGCGCAGCTCCTCGGCGGAGACCTCGCGGATCGAGGAGCTCTGGGGACCGAGGCGGCGCAGCAGCTGCGACGCACCGGTGAGGACGCCGTCGGGAAGGAAGAGGACGACGAGCCCGAGGAGCAGACCGGTGGCGACGAGGTGGAACTGGGACTGCCCGTAGTTGAGGACGAAGTACTCCAGGGCCGCCCCGACGACGATCGCGCCGAGCAGCGGCCCGAAGAGGAACCGCACCCCGCCGAGGAGCGCCATGAGGACGACCGTGGAGCCCAGGACGATGTCGAACTGGAAGATCGGGTCGAGGTCGCCGAACCACAGGGCGTAGAACCCGCCGGCCACCGCCACGAAGAAGGCGGAGACGACGAAGGCGACGAGCTTGAGCCTGCTCGTCGGGGCCCCGAGGGACTCGGCCTTGTCCTCGTCCTCACGCACGGTCTTGAGCGCCGCACCGAAGCGCGAACGGTCGATGAGGGTCCAGGTGAGGAGCGTGACGGCGAGCAGCGCGAGGAAGATGTAGAAGAAGGTCTCGTGGTGCTCGGGCCGGAGCATGTCCGGGAACGGCCGCGGGACGACGAGACCCGCCGACCCACCCGTCACCGTGCTCCAGCTCTGGAAGAGCAGCTGGAGGACGAGCACGAGGGCGATGGTCACGATGACGAAGGACGAGCCCCGCACCCGCAGCGCGGCGAAGCCGACCGGGATGGTGAGCACCGCCGTCGCCAGGGCGGCGACGAGCGCGGCGAGCAGCCAGTTCATCCCGGTGTGGATGACGAGGAGCGCCGTCCCGTAGGAGCCGAGCCCGAAGAACGCGGCGTGGCCCAGGGAGATGTAGCCGGTGAAGCCGCCCATGATGTTCCACCCGGTCGCGAAGACCGCGTAGTTGAGGACAATGACGCCGGCGCTCACCATGTACGGGTTGGGAGCGATCGAGGGCCACAGCGCGAGCACGACGATGACGACCGCGACGAGGACGACCGGCCGCAGCCGGCTCGTGCTGCCGCCGCCGGCCGCGAGGCTGCGCGCGGGCAGGGACTTGGTCCGGTCAGAAACGCTGAGCAAGGCGACCTCCGAAGAATCCCTGCGGCCGCACCATGAGGGTGAGGAAGAGGGCCAGGTAGAAGATGGTCTGCGCCAGGGTCGGCGTGACGCCCGGGAGCAGCTCCGCCATGACCCGCAGCACCCCGAGGAGCAGGGCCGCGATGGCCGCGCCCGGGATCGAGCCCAGGCCGCCGACGACGATGATCGCCATGAGCGGGCCGATCCAGTGCCAGTGCAGCGAGGGGAAGATCGTCTGGTTGAGCGCGAGCGCCGTCCCGCCGACCGCCGCCGTCGCCAGGCCCAGGCCGAAGCCGAGCCCGGCCGTCCGGTCGGTGTCGATGCCGACGAGCTGGGCCGCCTCGCGGTGCTGGATCGTCGCGCGCAGCGCCCGGCCGAAGCGGGTCCTCTTGAGCACGAGGAACAGCGCGAGGAGGCTGAAGCCCGCGAGCGCGAAGGAGATGATCTGCACGACGGGGATCGAGGCACCGAGGAGATCGACGCTCGAGGACCCGTAGGGCAGCTGGATGCGGCGCTGCGTGCCGGTGAAGATCATCCCGAGCAGGCCCTCGATGATGAGGGCGATCGCGAAGGTGATGAGCACCGACATCATCGTCATGGTCGCCGGCTTGAGCCGGCTGATGAGCCAGCGCTGGATGACGAAGCCGAGGACGAAGAACAGCGGGACGGTGCCGATGAGCGAGAGCATCGGGTCCAGCCCGGTGGAGCTGGAGAAACGCCACGCGATGTACCCGGCGAGGATGATGAACGCCGCGTGGGCGAGCATCACCACCCGCATGACTCCGAAGTAGAGCGTGAGCCCTGCTGCAAGGAGGGCGTAGAGCCCTCCTTGCAGCACGCCCAGGATCAGGCTCTGGAAGATGAGTGACACGGTCGGGTCACCACTCCGGCTTCGGGTAGACGAGCTCGGCCGTGGCCGTGTCTCCCGGCAGGACGATGGCGATCTCGCCGTCGACGTACTGCAGGATCATGTGCGCCCCGTTGGGGCGGCCGGCCTCGTCCCAGGCGAGGGGCCCGACGACGGTGTCGACGGTCGCGCCCCGCAGGTAGTCGATGAGCTGCTGCTGGCACTCGCCCTGCTCGGCGCAGCCGACCTCCTCGACGGCGGCCGCGACGACCTGGCCGGTCGTGTAGGCGTTTGCCTCGTCCTCCTGCGGCTCCTCGCCGTGCAGCTCGACGTGGGCCGCGACGAACTCCTCGTTGGAGGGCCAGTCGGCCTGGTTGGAGTAACCGGTCGGGGACAGGATGCCCTCGACGGCCCCGCCGATCGCCTCGGGGAACTCGGGGTTGGTGGGTGCCGTGGAGAAGGCGGCCATGCGCGGCTGGTAGTTGAGCTGCTGCAGCGCGAGGATGAGGTTGACCGCGTCCTGGTACTGCGTGCCGCCGACGACGAGGTCGGGGTCCGCGTCGGCGATCTTCGCGGCGATGGCGTTGAAGTCCGTCTGGTTGGGCGGGTAGACCTCGTCGACGACGAGCTCCACGCCCGCCTCGACGAGCTTGTCCCGCAGGCCGTAGGCGGTGCCCTGCGCGAAGGGGTCGTCCATGGCGGCGACGGCCATGGTCTGCGGCCGCTCCCCCTCGGGCATCGCGAGGATGTGCTCGACGAGGTTGTTGTAGTGGTCCGGTGCGATGGCCGGTGCCGCGTAGAAGATGTTCTCGAAGCCGTTCTCGAAGACCTCGGCGGCGGCCGCGGCCGGCTCGACGAAGAGCATCCCGTACTCGGAGGCCACGCGGGAGGCGGGCACGACGAGGCGGGTGGAGAACGGGCCGAAGAGGAGGTCGACCCCCTCCTGGGCGATGAGGGACTCGTAGTCGGAGACGACACGGGCGGCGTCCGAGGCGTCGTCGAGGATCTTGAGCTCGACCTGCCGGCCGAGCAGCCCGCCGTTGTCGTTGGTCACCTGCGCCCAGGTCTCGTAGCCCCGCTCGACGCCCTTGCCGGGCTCGGCGAAGTCACCGGTCAGCGGGAGCGAGACACCGATGACGATGGGGTCCTCGGAGCCGCCACCGTCGCCGGTGTCGCTGCCTCCGCCGTCCCCGCAGGCCGCCAGCGCGAGCATGGCCACCGCACCTGCTGCGATCCCCCGGGTCAACCGCTTCGTTGACATCCGTCCTCCTTCATTGGTTCCGGACGCGCTCTCGAAAGCGCTTTCCGGACAGTACGGGCTCCGGCGCCCACCGCGCAAGGGTGTTGCGTGATCGTGATCACTCCGGCGGCTCCGAACCCGCACTATTCCGCGCCGCAACTGAGGGAAAACGCATCCCCTCTCCCCACCACGACCGCCGGGAGCCGAGTCGTCACCGCCGCCAGCGCGGCCGCTCCCGGCGGGCGGGTTCTGTTCGCAACGACCGATCACCCACCGCACGCCGGTCAGCCCATCGGTAGCGCCACCTCCCGACCGTGCGAGAGGGCCGCCGCGAACCCGCGCGAGCCGCCTCGCGGGAAAGCGCTTGCCATCGGGGTCGCGGGTGGGCCATGATGGCCGGGCGGCGCTGGCCGCCCCACACTCGACGGAGAGGATGAGACGTGCCGAAGGTAGCGATGGTGACCGGGGGCAACCGCGGCATCGGGCTGGGCATCACCACCCGGCTGCTCGACGAGGGGTACGCCGTCGCGATCCTCGCCACCCGCGAGGAGCCGGCCGAGCTCATGGCCGAGCTCCGCGAGCGAGGGGAGGCGATCTACGTCCGCGGCTCGGTCGCCAAGCTCGCCGACCACGGGCGCTACGTCGCCGCCACCCTCGAGCGGTGGGGGCGCATCGACGTCCTCGTCAACAACGCCGGCGTGGCTCCCACGGTCCGCGACGACATCCTCGTCGCGACCCCGAAGAGCTACGACCGCGTCATGGACATCAACCTGCGCGGCCCCTACTTCCTCACCCAGCTCGTCGCCCGGACGATGGTCGAGCGTCGGGGAGAGATGACCGCGCTGCCCGAGGCACCCGTCGGCACGATCGTCAACGTCTCCTCGACCTCCGCCGTCACCGTCTCGACGAACCGCGGCGAGTACTGCCTCTCCAAGGCCGGCATGGCGATGTCCACCCAGCTGTGGGCCGCGCGCCTGGCCCCCGAGGGGATCCTCGTCTACGAGGTCCGCCCCGGGATCATCGCCACCGACATGACGGCCGGCGTCACCGAGAAGTACGACGCCTTCTTCGCCGGCGGCGGCGCACCGATCCCGCGCTGGGGCCGGCCCTCCGACGTCGGCGGTGCCGTCGCCCAGCTCGTCGCCGGCCAGATGCCCTACTCCACCGGCGACGTCGTCAACGTCGACGGCGGCATGCACATCCCCACCCTGTGACGAGGAGCGACCCGTGACCAGCCACGAGCCCCAGACCCTGACCATCGCCGGCCGCGCGGTGCCCGTCGTCACCGCCAACACCGTCGTCGTCGGCACCGGCTCGGCCGGGTACTGCGCCGCCGAGCGTCTCGTCCAGCTCGGCCAGGACGACGTCGTCATGGTCACCGACAAGATCGGTGCCGGCGCGAGCCGCAACGCCGGCTCGGACAAGCAGACCTACTACAAGCTCACGCTCTCCGGCGACAGCGGCGACTCCGTGCGGGAGATGGCCCAGACCCTCTTCGCCGGTGGTGCGATGGACGGGGACAACGCCCTGGCCGAGGCCGCACTGTCCGCGCGTGCCTTCCTCCACCTCGCCGACCTGGGCGTGCCGTTCCCGCAGAACCGCTACGGCGAGTTCATCGGCTACAAGACCGACCACGACCCCCGCCAGCGGGCCACCTCCGTGGGGCCCTACACCTCGCGGACGATGGTCGAGCAGCTGGAGAAGCAGGTCAACGCGAACGGCACGCGGATCTTCCCCGAGTGCCGCGTCGTCGACGTCCTCACCCACGAGGGCGCCGTCGCCGGCCTGCTCCTCCTGCGCACCGACATCCCGCACGACGGCGAGCGCAGCCCCTACCTGCTCGTGCGGTGCACCAACGTCGTGTACGCGACGGGCGGCCCCGCCGGGCTCTACGCGACGCGGGTGTTCCCCAACGGGCAGTGGGGCGCCTCGGGCGCCGCCTACCGCGCCGGCATCGGCGGGAAGAACGTCACCGAGTGGCAGTTCGGGCTCGCCTCGACGAAGCCCCGGTGGAACGTCTCGGGCACGTACATGCAGGTGGTGCCGCGCTTCGTCTCGACCGACGAGGACGGCGGGGACGAGCGGGAGTTCCTCACCGAGGCGATCCCCGACTACGGCCGCCTCATGTCCCTCGTCTTCCTCAAGGGCTACCAGTGGCCCTTCGACGTCCGCAAGGCCCGTGACGGCTCCTCCCTCATCGACCTCCTCGTCTACCGCGAGACGGTGCTGCGCGGCCGGCGGGTGTTCCTCGACTTCCGGCGCAACCCGGTGCGGGAGGACTTCGACCCGTCCGCGCTGGACGCGGAGGCCTACGAGTACCTCGACAAGGCCGGCGTCCTGTTCGGCACGCCGATCGAGCGGCTCAAGCACATGAACCTGCCCGCCTACGAGTTCTACCTGAACAAGAACCCGTACGTGGACCTCGAGCAGGAGATGCTCGAGGTCGACGTGTGCGCCCAGCACAACAACGGCGGCCTGCTCGTGGACGCGTGGTGGCAGTCGAACCTGCCGGGCTTCTTCCCGGTGGGTGAGGCCGGCGGGGCGCACGGGGTCTACCGGCCCGGCGGGGCGGCGCTCAACAGCGGGCAGGTCGGGGCCACGCGGGCCGCGCAGTTCATCGCGACCCGGCGCTCGGACCCGCCGCTCGGGGAGGCGGAGTTCGCCGCGGCGGCGGAGGGCCCGCTGCGCGACGCCGCCGAGCTCGTCGAGGGTGCGACCGAGCGGGCCGCCGCGGGCCGGGAGGACAACTCCGGTGACCTCCTGCGTGAGGTCGGCGAGCTCATGAGCGCCAAGGCCGGCCCGGTCCGCTCGCGTCAGTCCATCGCCGAGGCGCTGGAGCAGGTGGAGGAGTGGCTCGGCACCTACCGGGAGCTCGTCGTCGCCGACGCCGGCTCGCGCCGCGCCGTCAACCGCGCCTTCCTCGTGCGCGACATCCTCACGACGGCGCAGGTGTACCTCACCGCGATGGCCGACTACGTCGACCACGGCGGGCGCTCGCGCGGCTCGGTGCTCTACACCGACCCGTCCGGCTCGCTGCCGCTCGTGGGGTACGGGCGCGACGCCGCGCGTGAGCTGGACCTGCCCGAGCTGTTCCGCTTCACCCTCGACGGCGGCGCGCTCGACGACGAGGTCCAGGAGGTCTCGTGGACCCCGCACCGCGCCGCGGACCCGGCGTCGCCCAGCGAGGCGGGCGAGGTGGCCGTCACCTGGCGCCCGCGCCGCCCGATCCCGGAGACGGACGACTTCTTCGAGAACGTCTGGCGCGAGTACCGCGAGCACCAGAACATCCTGTGAGCCGCTCGGCGGCCGCCGGGCCCACCTCGTCTCCGCCCTCCGCCTCGCTCGTGTGTGGACTTTTCGACCTCTGAGGTCGAGAAGTCCACACACAACGATCCGGGCCGGGGCTGTTCCACAGGCCTGTCCACAGGTCTGGCGCCCGGCGGGTGGTCGATCACCGCGCCGGTCCACGCTGAGGCATGGACAGGCGCCGGATCGAGCAGCTCGCCGAACACCACGAGCACGTCCTCACGCGCGCGCAGCTGCGCGACGAGGGCGCCACGGACAGGTGGGTGCGGCACCTCGTGGACACCGGCTCCTGGCAGCGTGCCTATCCCGGTGTCTACGTGACTCACTCCGGCAACCTCGAGTGGCTCACCCGGGTGGCCGCCGCCCTTGCCTACGCGGGCACCGGAGCCGCGATCTCGCACTCGACGGCGTCGGACTGGTGGTTCGAGACCGCCGCCACCCGGGCGCAACGCATGGACGCGCCGGTCGAGATCAGCGTCCCGGCGCACCGCACCGTCACCCCGATGGACGGGCTGCGGATCCATCGTCGTCGGACGATGCCGAAGATCCTCGCTGGACGGGTCGATGCCGTGCACCCCTCCGAGACCGCCCTCGACCTCGTCGCCCGAGCGGAGACGACCGACGACGTCATCGGCATCCTCGTCCGCGCCACTCGGAAGGTGGTGCATCCGAACGCCATGCTCAAGGCCTTGGAACGCCGTGGCCGGGTCCGCGGCCGCGATCTCGTCGTCGACCTGCTCGGCGAGGTGGCCGACGGCGTGGAGTCGCCACTCGAGCTCCGGTACCGGCAGCACGTCGAACGTGCGCACGGGCTCCCACGTGCGGAGCTCCAGACGCGCGAGAAGCTCGCCGGCGGGTGGATCCGGGCCGACTGCCGCTACCGAGGACTCGGCGTGCGGGTGGAGCTCGACGGGAAGCTCGCGCATCCCGGTGGACGGACCGACAAGGACACGTGGCGCGACAACGCGGCGCTGCTCGAGGCCGGCGAGATCACTCTCCGGTACCGCTGGAGCCACATCGCCGGCACACCGTGCGCCACCGCGGCACAGGTGGCCCGGGCGCTGCACCAGGGCGGCTGGGGTGGATCACCCCGGCCGTGCGGGCCCGCCTGCGCGGTCGGACGCGCCTAGGTGTGGAGTTGTGGACCTCAGGCGTCCACAACTCCACACCTGAGCGAGCCGGGCTAGAGGTACGGGGCGACCAGGCGCTGGTAGCGGTCGGCCATGGTGGCGACGACGTCGCCGCCCGGGGTGTCCCAGACGGCCTGGTTGAAGATCTCCACCTCGACGTCGCCGGTGTACCCGGCGTCGGCCACCCAGCGGGTGATCGCGGCGAAGTCGACGTAGCCGTCGCCCATGTAGCCGCGGGAGAGGAGGGAGTCGTCGGCGAGCGGGAGCACCCAGTCGCACACCTGGTAGCCCGCCAGGCGCCCCTCGGCGCCCGCCCGGGCGATCTGCGCCTCCAGCTTCGGGTCCCACCACACGTGGTAGGTGTCGACGACCACGCCCACGGCCTCGGCCGGGAAGTCCGCGGCGAGGTCGAGGGACTGCTCGAGGGTGGACAGGACCCCGCGGTCGGCGGCGAAGATCGGGTTCATCGGCTCGAGGACGAGCCGGACGTCGTGCTCCTCCGCGACGGGCACGAGCTCGCCGATCCGGTCGGCCACCCGCTGCCGCGTGGCGACGAGGTCCCGGTCCCCGTCCGGCAGCGCCGCCCTCCCGGGCTCCGGGCACGCCGGCAGCCCGCCGACGACCATGACGAGCTCACGCGTCCCCAGCGTCGCGGCCTCGACGATCGCGGCGCGGTTGTCCTCCAGCGCCGCCCGCTGCCCCTCGGCGTCGACGGCGGTGAGGAAGCCGCCCCGGCACAGCGAGGACACCCGCAGACCGGCGTCGCGCACCACGGCGGCAGCACGCTCCAGGCCCGCCTCGGCCACCCGGTCGCGCCACAGGCCTACGGCGCCGAGGCCGGCCCGCGCCGCGACGTCGACGGCCTCCTCCAGGGTGAGGGTCTTGGTCGTCGCGGTGTTGAGGGAGAGCCGGGAGAGGTCCGCGCTCACAGGGTGAGCTCCGGGATCTCCAGGCGCCGCCCCTCGGCGGAGGACTGCAGGCCGAGCTCGGCGAGCTGGACGCCCCGCGCGGCGGAGAGCAGGCCGTAGCGGTGCGGGCGCTCGGCGACGACGTCGCGGAGGAACTCCTCCCACTGCAGCTTGAAGCCGTTGTCGAGGTCGGCGTTGTTGGGCACCTCGAGCCACTGGTCACGGAAGGGCTCGGTGACGGGCAGGTCGGGGTTCCACACCGGCTTGGGGGTGTGCGCGCGCTCCTGGGCCACGCAGTTGCGCAGACCGGCGACGGCCGAACCTCGGGTGCCGTCAACCTGGAACTCGACGAGCTCGTCACGGAAGACGCGCACCGCCCAGGAGGAGTTGATCTGGGCGACGACGGGGTCCCCACCCGGGGTGGTGACCTCGAAGATCCCGTACGCGGCGTCGTCGGCGGTGGCGGTGTACTCCTTGCCCTGCTCGTCCCAGCGGGTGGGGATGTGGGTGACGGCCCTGGCGGTGACGGCGTCGACGCGGCCGAGAATGCCCTCGAGCACGTAGTTCCAGTGGCAGAACATGTCCACGACCATGCCGCCGCCGTCCTCCTTGCGGTAGTTCCAGCTCGGGCGCTGCGCGGGCTGGACATCGCCCTCGAAGACCCAGTAGCCGAACTCGCCGCGCAGGGACAGGATGCGGCCGAAGAAGCCCTGGTCCACCAGACGGCGGAGCTTGACCAGCCCGGGCAGGTAGAGCTTGTCGTGGACGACGCCGGCGGTCACGCCGGTCTCCTGCCCCAGCCGCGCCAGCTCGACGGCCTCCTCGAGCGACTCGGCCGTGGGCTTCTCGGTGTAGACGTGCTTGCCGGCCTTCATCGCGGCGGTGAGCGTGGCCTTGCGCAGCGAGGTGAGCTGGGCGTCGAAGTAGACGTCGACGCTCGGGTCGTTCATCACCGCGTCGACGTCGGTGGTCCACTGCTCGACGCCGTGGCGCTCGGCGATCTCCCGGACGGCGTTCTCCCGGCGCCCGACGAGGATCGGCTCCACCTGCACCCGGGTGCCGTCCTCGAGCTCGAACCCGCCCGCGTCGCGGATCGGGAGGATCGAGCGGACGAGGTGCTGGCGGTACCCCATCCGGCCCGTGATGCCGTTCATCGCGATCCGCAGCGTACGCGTGGTCATGTGCTCTCCAATGAGACGTGCCGGTGTGGCGGAAGACTGGGGAATGCGCTTTCCAACTTAGCCAGCAGCCATCACCCCTGTCAAGAGCGTGAGCCTCGCCACATGTTGACGACTGAGGGAACAATGTTGAAGGTTCATCCATTGACTCGGCATGAGTACTCAGAAGATCGGCGTCATCGTCAGCTCCTCCCGCCCCACCCGGATCGGGCCCCAGGTCGCGCAGTGGGTCGCCTCGCTCGCCCCCGAGGGCATCGAGGCCGAGGTCATCGACCTCGCCGAGATCGACCTGCCCTTCCTCGCCGAGCCCGAGCAGCCCGCCACCGGCAACTACACCCTGGCCAGCACCGTCGCCTGGTCCGAGCGCGTCCGCACCTTCGACGGCCTCGTCATCACGGTCCCGGAGTACAACGCCGGCTACCCCGCGGTGCTGAAGAACGCGATCGACTCCCTGCACGCCGAGTGGAAGGGTCTGCCGATCGGCGTCGTCGGCTACGGCTGGGGCGCCGCCGCCGGTGCCGCACGCCAGCTCGGTGAGGTGCTCGACCGCGTCCAGGCCGTCCACCTGCCCGGCCCGGGCCTGAGCTTCGGCAAGGACCTCTCCCCCGAGGGCGAGGTCCTCGAGGCAGCTCCCGTCGAGGACGTGCGCAGCCTCTACAGCCAGGTCCTCACCGCGGTCCGCGAGAAGGTCACCGTCTGAGCAGCGTCTCCCGCCACGCGAGGCGGTGGCCCGCTCCGGGCCACCGCCTCCGTGCTACCGGGGGCCGGGCGTGGACTCGCGCAGGACGACCTCCCCGGAGACGGTGACGAGGTCGGGGGCGTCGCTGTCCCCCAGGGCCAGGGACGTGGCCTTGCGGCCGATGTCGACCATGTCGATCCGCACGGTGGTGAGCGTGGGGGTGACGTCGCGGAGCGCGAAGATGTCGTCGAAGCCGGCGAACGACATGTCCCGGGGCAGCACCAGGCCGGCCTCGCGCGCGGCCGTCATCGCCCCGAGGGCCATGACGTCGTTGACGGCGAAGACGACCTCGACGTCGAGGTCCCGGCGCATGAGCTCGACCATCGCCTCGTGCCCACCGTCCCGGACGAAGGGCGAGGGGATGATCGCCTCCTCGGCCACCGGCGCGCCGAGCTCGGCCAGCGCCTCGCAGAAGCCTCCGCGCCGCTCCGCAGCGGTGAGGTGGCGTTCGGGACCGCCGAGGACGGCGAAGCGCCGGTAGCCCAGCCCGTGCAGCGCGCGGGCCAGGGCGGCGGACGCCCCGTGGTTGTCCACGTGGACCGCCTTGACGCCGAGGATCGGCTGGCCGACCATCGCCGCCGCTCCCCCGCGCTCCTGGTAGGCGGCGAGCGCCTGGCGCAGGCGCCGGTTGCCCTCTTCGTCGTCCTGGCGACCACCGACGACGATGATCGACCGTGCCCGCAGGTTCTGCAGGGTCTGGATGAACCCGACCTCACGCTCGGCGTCGTGCTGGGTGTTGGCCAGGGTGACGGCGAGCCCGGCGGCGTCGGCCGCCTCGGTGACGCCGGCGGCGATGGTGGAGAAGAACGGGTCGGCGATGTCGTGGACGATGAGCCCGAGCGTCGCCGTCCGGCCGCGCGCCATCGCCTGGGCGTTGGCGTTCGGTGAGTAGTTGAGCCGTTCGGCGGCGTCGAGGACCCGTTCACGCAGGTCGGCGCGCACCGAGCGGTTCGTGCTGCCGTTGATGGCGCGGGAGGCCGTGGCGAGGGAGACGCCGGCCTCACGGGCGACGTCGCTCAGCGTCGCCGCCCGTCCGTTGCCCGCGACGGTGGTGCGGCTGGGGGTCATCGAGGCTCCTTCGGTGCCGTCAGCGCTGCACTCGGGCGCTGCCGCCGGCAGCGAGCTTGAGGATCTCCGCCTTCGTCACCATCGAGGTGTCGCCGGGGGTCGTCATCGCCAGCGCTCCGTGCGCCGCCCCGTAGTCTACTGCGGTCGCCAGCGGTTCTCCGGTGATGAGGCCGTAGATGAGGCCGGAGGCGAAGGAGTCCCCGCCGCCCACGCGGTCGAGGATCTCCAGGCGCTCCCGGTGGGTGGCCTGGGCGAAGCCTTCGTCCTTGGACCAGGCGATCGCGCCCCAGTCGTTGACCGTCGCCGTGTGCACGCTGCGCATGGTGGTGCCGATGGCCTCGAAGTTCGGGTAGGCGGCCTGCACGTTCTCGATCATCGCGCGGAAGCTCGCGACGTCGAGGTCGGTGAGGTTCTCGTCCACGCCCTCCACCTCGAAGCCGAGGGAGGCGGTGAAGTCCTCCTCGTTGCCGATCATGACGTCGATGTGGTGGGCGATCTCCCGGTTGACCTCCTGGGCGCGCGCCTGGCCGCCGATGTCCTTCCACAGCGAGGGCCGGTAGTTGAGGTCGTAGGACACGACCGTGCCGTGCTTCTTCGCGGCCTGGACCGCGGCGAGCACCACCTCCGCGGAGGTGTCGGACAGGGCGGCGTAGATGCCGCCGGTGTGCAGCCAGCGCACCCCGAGCTCGCCGAAGACGTGCTCGAAGTCGATGTCCCCGGGCCGGAGCTGTGAGGCCGCGGTGTGGCCGCGGTCGGACACGCCCACCGCCCCGCGCACCCCGAAGCCCCGCTCGGTGAAGTTCAGGCCGTTGCGCACGCTGCGCCCGATCCCGTCGGAGGGCACCCAGTGGATGAGCGAGGGGTCGACCCCGCCGGTGAGGATGAAGTCCTCCACCAGCCGGCCCACCTCGTTGTCCACGAGGGCGGTGAGCACGCCGGCGCGCAGCCCGAAGGCACGGCGCAGGCCGCGGGCGACGTTGTACTCGCCCCCGCCCTCCCACACGCGGAAGCTCCGCGCGGTGCGGATGCGTCCCTCGCCCGGGTCCAGCCGGAGCATCACCTCACCGAGGGACAGCACGTCGTAGCGGCACTCGGCGGCGTCACGGATCTGCAGGCTCAACGGGTTCTCCTTCGGTGGGGCCGACGGCGGTCAGCGGGTGAGGGCGACGGCCTCGGCCACCATGGCCGCGACGTCGTCGAAGCGGCCGGCGGCGATCGCGTCGCGGGGCACCATCCAGCTGCCCCCGACCGCCGCGACGGCCGGCAGGGCCAGGTACTCGGCGAGGTTCGCCGGGCCGATACCGCCGGTGGGCACGAAGCGCACGCCCCCGAAGGGCGCCGACAGCGCCTTGATCGCGGCGGCACCACCGGACGTCTCGGCGGGGAAGAACTTCACGGTGGAGAGGCCGGCCTCGAGCGCCGCCTGGACCTCGGTGGCCGTGACGGCACCGGGCAGCGCGAGCACCCCGCGCTCGGCACAGCGCGCGACGACGGCGCGGGAGAAGCCGGGCGACACGACGTAGCGCGCCCCGGCGTCGACGGCCTCGTCCACCTGCGCGGGGGTGAGCACCGTGCCGGCACCGACGAGCACCCGACCGTCCTGCGCCATCTGCGCGATCGCCGCGGCGGCGGCCGCGGTCCGGAAGGTCACCTCGGCGACGGGCAGCCCGCCCTCGGCGAGGGCACCGGCCAGCGGGCGGGCGTGCGCGGCGTCGTCGAGCACGACGACGGGGACGAGTCGGGCGGCGGCAAGCTGGTCGAGCGTCTCGGACATCGCCGGTCTCCTTCGTCTGCCGCGCCCGTGCGCGGTCGTCTCGTCAGTGAGTCGCAGCCCGTCACCGGAGCTGCCTTTTCCTCTCGAACCGTAGCAGAAAGCGCTTCCCGCAGGAAGGTGCCGGGAGGCAGGACCGAGGCCCTGCACCGTACCGGTGCAGGGCCTCGGGTGCAGCAGGTCAGCGACCCCAGATGGTGTCGATGTCCAGGCCGGGCAGGTACCCGTGGTCACCGCTGTACGTCGCGGAGACGAGGGTCAGGCCCCGCACCGGTGGCAGCTGGACCTCGACGCTGCCGTCCTCACCGACCGGCACGGTGCCGACCACGCGGAAGCCGGCCGTCACCGTGACGGTGCCGGTGGGCGTCGGCGCCCCGTCCCTGCCGGACACGTCGACGGTGATCTCCGGGGTGCTGCCCCGCGGCACGGTCGAGTCCGCGTCGATGTCCACGCGCGGCAGCGCGGGGAGGACGACGTAGGTGACCGCCCTGCTGGCCGACTCCGTGAACCCGTCTCCGCCGGGGAACACCGCCGTGAGCCGGTGCACACCCGCTGGCAGGTCCCGCGGGAGCGGCACCGAGGCGCGGCCGTCGGGCCCCAGCTCACCGGTGGCGACGACGTCGTCGCCGACGTGGATCTCCACCGCACCGGACGGCGTGCCGGAGTCGGCGGCGACGGCGACCCGCGCCGTCGTCTCCGTGCCGTAGGTCGCGAGCTGGCGGGAGAGGCTCAGCGCCGTCGTCGTGGCGACGTCCTCCTGCGGCGTGGCCGGGACGGACACGACGAGGTCGCGCATCCGGCCGGTGTTGTCGAAGGAGCCGAAGCCGATCTGCCCGGAGTCGAAGGTCGTGTCGGTCGCGGTCATGAGCGGGGTGTCGTCCCCGTCGACCCACACGGCGATCTCACCGGTGCCGGCGCAGTGGACGACGCGGACGTCGTGCCACTCCTCGTCGGTGATGGCCGGGGGTGCGCCGATCGAGCCGTCCCACTGGTCGTCGATGCGCTCGCGGTCCTTGTTGTCCACCTTGAAGATGCCGTTGTGCGCGTAGATCGCGTTGTCCTGCGAGATGTGCGCGTAGTAGTACTCGGTGTCGGACTGCCACCCGAAGACGATGATGATGTCCCGGTTGTTGACCGACGACGGCGCGTCGAGGCGGACCTCGGCGTCGATCTGCACCGACCCGTACTCGCGGCCGTCGAGGACGGCGTACTCGAAGGGCCGGCGGATGCCGTCGTTCGGGTTGTCCCCGACCTCGGTGAGGACGATCTGGTCACCGGGGAACTCCCACTTGGAGGGTGTCCGCGGGGCCCAGTTCTCTCCGGCCATGAGGTCGGTCTCGGACTCCTCGAAGGTGCACGACGGCGACGGCGGCGGCTCGACCGGCTCCACGCCGTACGTCGCGTAGAGGTGCTGCATCTGCTCGGCGGTGGGCGCCATGTCGAGGAACATGAGGTCGTCCATGCGCCCGTTGAAGGGGTTCCGCTCCGCGGTGTTCTGCGGGAAGCTGCCGCCGATCTTGATGCCGGTGGGCACCGTGTCCGACGTCGGGCCCGAGCCCCACGGGTTCGCCGCGGTGTACTCGCCCTCGAGCTCCTCACCGTTCATGTAGAGCTTCATCTCGCCGCCGACGTAGTCGAAGCTCGCGGCGAGGTGGACCCAGGTGTTCTGGGCGAGGATCTCGTCCCACGGCTTGTCGGCCGCGAAGGTCCACGAGCTGCCGTCGTCGAGGCGTCGGCCGAGCGCGACGAGCTTGAGCTCGCCGTTCACCTGGATGACCTCGAGGAGGGCGCGCACGCCGTGGCCGTCGGAGTTGCCCGACAGGACGCCGGCGAGGCCGATGGCGTTGAAGCGGTCGTCCGGGTTGGACGTCTCGCTGTTGAGGGCGGGCAGCTCACCGGTGCGCTTGAACCAGCCCATGACGGTGATCGCGTCGGCCCCGGCCAGCGGTTCGAGGCTGTCGACACCGGCGGGGTCGTAGACGCCCGCCTTCCAGTCGTTGTTACCGCGGACCGTGGGGCTCAGCTGCTGAGTCTGCAGCGCCCGTCCGGCGCCGGGGTAGGCGGCGTCGGCCACGCGCTGGAGCGCGCCCCCGTTGATGAGCTCGATGTCGGTGCCGGAGTAGCCCTGGTCGTCCTCCCAGGACGGGTTGCCCTCGACCGGGTTGTCGAAGGTGTAGCGCGCGACGAGGTTGTTCGGCGGCAGCTCGACCGCGCCGGTGACCTCCCAGACGCGTCCGTCGGCCTTGGAGACGAGGTAGAGCTCGCCGTCGGCGTCGGCGCCGAAGCGCAGGTCCACCCGCTGGTGCCCGACGAGCTCCTGGAAGGTGGTCTCCTCGCCGTCGTGGAAGACACGGAGCTGCTCGATGGTGGCGAGGTCCTCGATGTCGCCGTCGTTGCGGACCATCTCGTCGGCCTCGGTCGACAGCACCCAGCCGCGGACGATGTCCGTGAACAGGTACTTGCCCCGGAGCGCCTCGATCTCGCCGCGGTAGACGTACCCGCCGTTGACGGCCACGCCGGCGTCACCGGTCTGGCCGGGGTCGCGGTTGTGGTCGTAGGCGGCGACGGGATAAGTGAAGCCGTACTCGGCGTCGTTCTCCGGGAGCGGGTAGATCTGGCGGTTCTCGGCGAGGAATGGTCCCTCACGGACGGACCAGCCGAAGTTGTCGCCCGGCTCGACCTCGTAGATGGACTCGACCTGCCACTCACCGATGTGGCCCAGGTACATCTTCCCGGTCTCGGTGTCCCAGCTGATGCGGTGCGGGTCGCGCATGCCGACGGCGTAGATCTCCGGCAGCGCGCCGTCCTCGTCCAGGAACGGGTTGTCCTCGGGGATGCCGTACTCGCCGTTGGCGCTGTCGTCCCCCATCGGGTCGATCCGGAAGATCTTGCCCTGCGGGGTTGACAGGTCCTGCGGGTTGTTGTTGCCCACGCCGTTCCCGCCGTCGCCGACGAGGATGTAGAGGTTGCCGTAGTCGGCGTCCCCCGGCTCGGCGGTCCAGTTGAAGGCGATCTGCTGGACGGTGTGGACGCGCCCACCGAAGGGGACGCGCATCATCTCGCGGCTCGTGCCCTCGAAGGTCTCGGCGCTCGGGTCGGTCGCGGTCCACTCGGTGATGACACTGTGGAAGCCGGTGTTGCCGAACGCCGGGAAGTCGGGGACGTCCTCGGTCAGGGCGGAGCCGGCCTCGGTGTGGACCGTGTAGAAGATGCCGTTCTCGGCGAACTCCGGGTGGAACTCGACGAAGCCGAAGCCGGTGCCCAGGCCGGCGTGGTTGTGGAAGTTGTCGACGAACGCGTCGCGGACGTTGAGGTAGGCGGTGTACTCGCCCGAGTCCTTGTCGACCATGTAGAGGATGTCGTTCATGTCCGGGACCGCGAGACGGCCGGAGCCGTCGGGCACCTCGTCGAGGTGGGTGATGCGGTTGTGCCGGATGAGGCGCTGGTCCTGCGTGGCCGGGGTGGTCTGGGACTCGGGCAGCTGGGACAGCTCCTCCACCTCGATGCCGAGCGTGGACATCTCCGGGTCGGGGAGCGGGTTGAGCAGCGGCTCGGGAGCGGTGTCGGCGACCTCGCAGTCGGCGGCGTTGCCGGTGGGGATGTCGAGGTTGGCGCCGGACGTGTCGACGGCGACGTCGTCGAGCATGAGACGCCCCGCGCTGTTGGCGCCGTTGATCCAGAAGAAGCGGTCGAGGGGACCGTCGACGGGGGCGCGGAAGCCGAACGTCTGCTCGGCACCCTCGGGGAGCCGGGTCTGCTCCTCGTACGGACCACCCTGGCTGTAGACGGTGACGCGGTCGGTCGCGTTGTCGGCGACGATCCACACGCACTGCCACACGTCCTCGGACCACGTGCCGGCGGTCCGGAACTGGCCGCCGTCGCGCACGAGCAGGGTGTCGTTGTTCTGGTTGTTCACGTACGCGCGGCTGTGGGAGTAGTCGGAGGGGTTGTCGTTGTCGGTGATGCCGAAGGAGGTGTCGGCGTTCGCGTCACGCCGGATGCGGAAGAACACCGTGCCGGTGTCCCCCTCCTCGATCGGTGCCACGGCGCGGTGGGCGCGGTGACCGTTCCCCGTCATCTCGAGAACTCGGTCGTTCTGGTTCACGGGGTCGGGGATCACGGTGGCGGCCGCCGAGGCCGCCCAGCCGTCCTGGCCGTCGAGGGCCCCGGTGGTGTAGCCCTCGAAGCTGAGGATCTCGGTGAAGCCGGGCTCCTCGGTCTGGGCGCCGGCGGGTGCCGCGAGCAGCGTCGCGCACATCGCCATCCCCGTCGCCGCAGCCGTCACCGCCCGCCGTCTCGTGGGTTGCCGTGTTGACGTCATCGTCACGCTCCTTCGTTGGTAAGCGCTTTCTCTGGCAACCAACCACGCTAGCCCTGTCGTCGAAGGCGCAGCATCCTCCGAAAGAACGACGATTTGGGCGCCGCCGACCGGGGCTGCCGCTTAGGTGTGGACTCTTCGACCTCTGGCGTCGAAAACTCCACACTGAAGCGAGAGGGTAGAGACCCGGCTACGTGACAGCAGCGAACTGCTCGAAGCGCCACGCGAGGCCCTCGCGCGACGGTCGGTCCTTCGCCCGCTCTGGGACCTGGAGCCGTGCACCGTGCATCTCCTGGAGCCCGTGCCGGAGCATCGGCCCGTCGATCTCGTCGAGGAGCTTCAGGGCGATGCGCACCTCGTAGTCCGGCGTCACAGCGAGCATGTTCGCGTCGTAGGCGGCGTGGTGGATCTTGCACATCGCCAAGCCGTTGTCAGTCGTCGGCACTCCGCGGTCGTGGCCGTCAGGGACTATGTGGGCGGCGTCCAGCAGCGCCCCATGGCGGAGGCGACAGACGGCGCAGCTCGTGTTGTACGCGACGAGCACGCGGGTCCGGAACGCCGGCTGGTGGAGCCGCTGCCTGGCGAGCCGGCGCGCGTACCGGCGCTGGGCGTCACTGAGGTGCCGCACGTCCGAGACGAAGGTGAACGACTCGTCCAACGCGATGGTGAAGGACCGCTGATCGGGGCGGTCGTCGACGACGTACACCGGCATGACCGGTGTGTAGATGTTCGGCTGCTCCTTGCGGAAGAGGATGAGCGGCTGCCCCGACTCGTAGGCGGAGCGCAGCTTGCGGTTGTCCCCGCTCCACTCGTCACCCTTGCGGTACGCGTAGTGCAAAAGGCCGTCCTCGGACTCGACGTCGTCGTACGGGCCGTTTGTGGACGCGACGATGGAGAGCGTGGCCGTGAAGGACCGCGGGTTACGAATGCCTCGGGAGTAGTCGATCAGTGGCAGCTTCTCGCCGTCGATCTGGAAGGAGAGCAGCTCCTCGCGACGCAGGAACCCACCGTTGGCCTCGGCGCGCTGGCGCACCCAGTCCATGATCCGCAGTCGGATCCCATTCTCGGCCGCTGAGTCCACGAGCTCAGCTAAGCACCTCCCCAACAGCGGTGGGGCCGATCAGCTCACCGTGGTGCCGAAGGCCAGGCCGAGGACGTAGGTGACGGCGGCCGCGCCGTAGCCGATGGCGAGCTGGCGCAGCGCCCGCTTGAGCGGCGGGGCGCCGGAGAGCACGCCGACCACCGCGCCGGTGAGCAGCAGCGCGAGGCCCACGACGACGGCGGCGACCACGACAGCGGTGAGGCCGCTGAGCCCGAATATCCACGGCAGGACGGGGAGGAGGGCACCGGAGGCGAAGAAGCCGAAGCTCGAGAGGGCCGCACTCACCCCGTTGCCGATCTCCTCGTAGTCCGGCTCGGCGTGCTCCCCGTGCCGCGGCTCGGTGGCTGAGAGCACCTCCCTCGCCCGCTCCTCGGCGGCGGCCGGACCCATGCCCCTCGCGCGGTAGACGAGCGCGAGCTCGTTGGCGTCGACATCGAGGTGCGGGATGGCCTCGTGGGCGCGCGGGTCGGGACGGGACGCCTCGAGCAGCTCCCGCTGCGAGCGCACCGAGACGTACTCCCCCGCCGCCATCGACAGCGCCCCGGCGAGCAGGCCGGCGAGGCCGGTGAAGAGCACGGTCTCCGGTGCCACCCCGGTCGCCCCGATGCCGAGCACCAGCGCGAGGTTGGACACGAGACCGTCGTTGGCGCCGAAGACGCCGGCGCGGAACATGCCCGACATGCGGCTGCGGCCCCGGGTGGCGAGAGAGCGCACGACCTCCCCGTGGATCTGCTCGTCGGCCGCCATGGCCGACGTCGCGTCGTCGTCGCCCGCGTAGGACGAGCGGGCCTCGGCACGCTGGGCGAGGGCCAGGACGAAGACTCCCCCGAACCGGCGGGCGAGCCAGCCGAGCACCCGGGTACGCACGGCCCCGCGCTGGGGGTGACCGACGTGGTGGCCGAGCAGCTCGCGCCAGTGCTCCTCGTGGCGGCGCTCGGCCTCGGCGAGCTCGAGGAGGATCTCCCGCTCCTCACCCTCCCGCCGGCGGGCGAGGTCGCGGTAGACGGCGGCCTCCGCGCGCTCGTCGGCGAGGTAGCGCCGCCACCGGCGCACCTGCGCTCGGGTCGGTTCGGGGCGGTTCGTCGGACTCACGGATCCAGCCTCACCGTGTTCCTCCCCGTGGGGAAACGAGGCACGCCTTCCCTGACCGCGGCTTTTCGGGCTCCCTCACACCGCCCGGTGGACGCCCTCGACGAGCTCGACGACGGCGAGCGCGTCGCGCGGGTCGACCGGCGGCGGGCCGCCGTGGAGCAGCGCGTCGGCCAGCAGACCGTAGAAGTCCTGGTAGCGCCCGGGCTCGCTCGGCACCGGCCGCGACCCGTCCGGCGTGACGAGCAGACCGTCCTCCCCACGCCCGTAGCCGGGCTCCGACGGGCGCATCCCGCCCGCCAGCTGGGCCTCCTGCACGTCACCCGACGCCACGAAGGTCGCGTCCGTGCCGACGACGCGCAGTCGCGGGCCGGGGTCCGCCGTCGTCGTGCTCACCCAGATGTGGGAGCGGGCGCCGTCCGCGTGGGTGAGGGAGAGAAAGACGTCGTCGTCCGCGCCACCGCGCACGCTGGCGACCTCAGCGTGGACGTCGCTGACCGGGCCGAGGAGAAGGAGCGCCTGGTCGAGGAGGTGGGAGCCGAGGTCGAAGAGGACCCCGCCGCCGTCCCGCCACGTGGCCGCGGCCTTCCACGGCTTGGTCTCGGCCGACTTCCACCGCTCCAGGCGGGACTCCAGGCGCCGCACCCGCCCGAGGGCCCCCGCGGCCAGCAGGCGCCGGAGGGTGAGGGACTCGCTGTCCCACCGGCGGTTGTGGAAGACGGTGAGCGGCCGCCCGAGATCCTCGGCGTGCGCGATCAGTGCGCGCGCCTCCGCGGGGTCGGGACCCAGCGGCTTGTCGACGACGACGGCGCAGCCGGCGTCCAGCGCGGCTCGCGCGACCGGGACGTGCGTGGCGGGAGGGCTGGCGACGACGACGAGGTCGGGCCGCGCCGCGAGCGCCTCGTCGAGGTCGGCGACGACGCGCGCCTGCGGGTGCAGGCGCGCGGCGTCGGCGACTCGTGCCGGGTCCGAGGTGACGACGAGATCGAGGCTGTACCGGTCGTCGTCGGCGATGAGCGGCCCGTGGAACACCCGCCCCGCGTGGCCGAAGCCGACGAGGGCGGTGGAGAGGGGGCTCAGAGCTCGGGCTGCGGCGGCGTCGGGCGCATGGAGCCACCGACCCCGGTCTGCGAGGCGTCACCACTGCCCGCGGAGCCGGAGCCGGAGGAGCCGGAGTGGCCACCCATGCGGCTCCTGACGGTGTCCGTGACCTTGTCGGTGACGGCGGAGGCCTTGTCCTTGGCCACCTCGCTGACCTTCTCCTCGACCTTGTTCACGCTGGACTGCACGCGCGGGTTCTCCCACACGTGCTGGCTCGCGGACTTGATCTTCTCGAACTGCTGGCGGCCTGCCCGAGCACCGAGCACGTAACCGACCCCGGCCCCGACGAAGAACGAGAGCTTGCCCATGAACGTCCACCTCCGTGAGTGATGTGTGGGGCACCACCCTATGGTCGGACCTGCCGCCGCGCGCGTTCCGGGGACGACTAGGATCGCCGGGTGAGTACCGAGCAGATCGCCGCTACCGACGCCGCCGTCTCGGACGCGCTGGCGGAGTCCACCTCCGACGCCTCCCTCGACCGTACGCGGGCCCGCTCCCGCGCGATCGAGGCCGAGATCGACGCCAACCCCACCAAGTTCCGCGTCCTCACCGGTGACCGGCCCACCGGCAACCTCCACCTGGGCCACTACTTCGGCACCCTGGCCAACCGGGTGGCGCTGCAGAACCGGGGCGTGCAGACGTGGGTGCTCGTGGCGGACTACCAGGTCATCACCGACCGTGACGCGGTCGGGGAGATCCAGGACCGGGTGCTGTCCCTCGTCGCGGACTACCTGGCGATCGGCCTGGACCCGGCGCGCACGACGATCTTCACGCACTCCTCGGTGCCGGCGCTCAACCAGCTCATGCTCCCCTTCCTCTCCCTCGTCACCGACTCCGAGCTGCGGCGCAACCCCACGGTGAAGTCGGAGTTCGAGGCCACCGGCGGGCGCCCGATGTCCGGGCTCCTGCTCACCTACCCGGTGCACCAGGCCGCCGACATCCTCTTCTGCAAGGCCAACCTCGTCCCGGTGGGCAAGGACCAGCTGCCCCACCTCGAGCAGACGCGGATCATCGCCCGCCGCTTCGACGAGCGCTACGGGCGCGCCGAGGCGGACCGCCCGGTGTTCCCGCAGCCGGAAGCGCTGCTGTCCGCCGCGACGAACCTGCTCGGCACCGACGGGCAGAAGATGAGCAAGTCCAAGGGCAACACTATCGAGCTCGGGATGGACGCCGACACCACCGCGAAGCGGCTGAAGAAAGCCGTCACCGACGCCGACCGGCACATCACCTACGACCCGGCCGGGCGTCCGGAGGTCTCCAACCTCGTCCTGCTCGCGGCACTGGCCAGCGGCCGCGACCCGCAGGACGTGGCCGCGGAGATCGGCGACGGCGGGGGCGGCACCCTCAAGCGCGTGGTCACCGAAGCCGTCAACGAGCACTTCGCCCCCGTCCGCGCGCGTCGCGCCGAGCTCGTCGCCGACCCGGGCTACCTGCGCCAGGTGCTCGACGCGGGCAACGAGCGCGCCAACGCCGTCGCCGAGGCGACGCTGGACGAGGTCCGCCGGGCGATGGGCATGATCTACACCTGAGGATCGGCGCACCCCCAATTGCGAAGTCCGGGGTGGGACCTAGCCTCGACGTATGAGTGCGCCTTCCTCGGACCGGGCGCTGGACGTCGTCGTCTACGGCGCCAGCGGTTTCGTCGGACGGCTCGTGGCCGAGTACCTCGCGCAGCACGCTCCGAGCACCCGGGTCGGGCTCGCCGGCCGCTCCCGGGACAGGTTGGAGCGGGTCCGCGACGACCTCGGTCCGCCCGCGACCGGATGGCCGGTGGTCGTCGCCGACGCCGAGGACGACGCCGCCCTGGCCGAGCTCGCCCGCTCCACCCGCGTCGTCGTCACGACGGTCGGGCCCTACAGCCGGCACGGCATGCCCCTCGCCCGCGCCTGCGCGGAGGCGGGCACGCACTACGCCGACCTCGCCGGTGAGGTCCTGTTCATCCACGAGACCTCCCAGCGCCTGCACGCCACGGCGCAGCGCACCGGTGCCCGCATCGTCCACTCGTGCGGCTTCGACTCCGTCCCCTCCGACCTCGGCGCCTACCTCACCGCCGAGCGCGCGCGGGCCGACGGCGCGGGCGAGCTGCTCGCGACCACGCTCGCCGTCCGCGAGGTCTCCGGCGGGATCAGCGGCGGCACGATCGACTCGATGCGCACCCAGGTGGACGCCGCCCGCGACCCGAGCAACCGGCGCATCCTCGCCGACCCGTACGCGCTCGTCCCCGACCGTGCCGACGCGCCCGACGTCGACCAGCACACACCGTCACAGCCCTTCCGCGACGCGCAGACCGGCACGTGGGTGACGACCTTCCCCATGGCGGCCTTCAACAGCCGCATCGTCCACCGCAGCAACGCGCTCAGCGGCTGGCGCTACGGCCGCGACTTCCGCTACCGGGAGGTCATGGACGTCGGTCCCGGCTCGCGTGGACGACGGCGGGCCCGGGCACTGGCCCTCGCCACCGGTGCCGCCGTCGGCGTCATGGCGTTCCCGCCCACCCGCTGGGTCGCCGACCGGGTACTGCCCTCCCCGGGCGACGGCCCCGACGAGGAGACCCGCCGGGGCGGCCACTTCCGCATGGAGGTGCTCGCCCGGACGACGTCGGGCGCCTCGTACCGCACCGTCGTCGCGGCCCAGGGGGACCCGGGCTACGCGGCCACCTCGGTGATGATCGGGGAGTCCGCGCTCGCCCTCGCGCACGACGGGTCCCGCCTGCCGAACGGGGGCGGCGTCCTCACCCCGGCGACGGCGCTGGGAAGCGTCCTCGCCGACCGTCTGGTCGCGGCGGGCTTCGAGATCACCACCGAGCGCCTCGGGTAGGCCCCGGAGGGAGAGGTGTGCGCGGGTCCCGGCCCGCGCGCTCAGGACAGGCTCGCCCGCACCTTCCGCGCGGCCGCCACGAGGTGGCGCAGGCTGGGCTCGACCTCGTCGTAGCCGCGGGTCTTGAGGCCGCAGTCGGGGTTGACCCACAGCAGCTGCGGGGGCACCGACTCGGCCGCGAGCGCCACGAGCTCGGCGACCTCCTCCTCGCTCGGCACCCGCGGGGAGTGGATGTCGTAGACACCCGGTCCCACGCCACGGGCGAAGCCCGCCGCCTGCAGCTCGGGCAGCACCTCCATCCGGGAGCGCGCGGCCTCGATGCTCGTCACGTCCGCGTCCAGGTCGTCGATCGCGCCGATGACCTCCCCGAACTCGGAGTAGCACAGGTGCGTGTGCACCTGGGTGGCCGGGTCCGCGACCGCCGTCGCCAGCCGGAACGCGCCGACCGACCACTCCAGGTACGCCGCGTGGTGCTCCGCGCGCAGCGGGAGGAGCTCGCGCAGCGCGGGCTCGTCGACCTGGATGACACCGATGCCCGCCGCCTCGAGGTCGGCGACCTCGTCGCGCAGCGCGAGCGCCACCTGCGCCGCCGTGTCCGCGAGCGGCTGGTCGTCGCGGACGAAGGACCACGCGAGGATCGTCACCGGGCCGGTGAGCATGCCCTTGACCGGCTTGTCGGTGAGCGAGGCGGCGTAGCGGGACCACTCGACGGTGATCGGCGCGGGCCGGGCGACGTCGCCCCACAGGATCGAGGGGCGGGTGCAGCGCGTGCCGTAAGACTGGACCCAGCCGTTCTGGGTCACCGAGAAGCCCTCGAGGTTCTCGGCGAAGTACTGGACCATGTCGTTGCGCTCGGGCTCGCCGTGGACGAGGACGTCCAGGCCCAGCTCCTCCTGCAGCTGGACCACCCGCGCGATCTCCTCGCGCATCGCAGCGGTGTACTCCTCCGCGCTGAGCTCGCCGCGCCCGTACGCCGCCCGCGCCCGGCGGATCTCGACGGTCTGCGGGAAGGAGCCGATCGTCGTCGTCGGCAGCGGGGGCAGGTCGAGGACCTCGGCCTGGGTGGCGGCCCGCTCCGCGAAGGGGGCGCGCTGCCGGTCCGCGTCGCTCAGGGCCGCCACGCGGTCGCGGACGTCGGCCCGGCGGACCCCGGGGTGCTCGAGCCGGCTGCGACGGCGGTCGGCTGCGGCGGTGAACGCCTCCCCGGCGGCGTCGCGCCCCCGGGTGAGCGCCGTCGCGAGCGCCAGCACCTCCTCGACCTTCTGGTCGGCGAAGGCGAGCCAGCTGCTCAGCTGCGGGTCCAGTCCCGTCTCCGCGCCGACGTCGTAAGGCACGTGCTGCAGCGAGGTCGACGTCCCCACGCAGAGGCGTCCCGCGCGGGCGGCGCCCTCCGGCAGCCCTGCCTCGAGCTCCTCGAGCCGCTCGAACGCGGCGTCGAGGTCCGTGCGCCACACGTTGCGGCCGTTGACCACACCCGCGACGACGACGGCGTCCCCGAGTCCCGACAGGACCTCACCGGACGGGACGTCGCCGCGGACGAGGTCGATGCCGACCGCCTCGACTCCGGCTCCCGCGAGCACCGGCAGGGCGTCGTCGGCGGGCCCGTAGGCGACGGGGACGAAGAGCGCCGGACGCTCGGGCCGGGTCAGCTCGGTGGCGAGAGCGGTGTAGGCGCGCTCGACGGCGGCGAGCACCTGCTCGCGCGGGACCCCCCAGTCGACGGCAAGGGCGGGCTCCTCGACCTGGAGCCACGGCGCGCCCGCCTGCCCCAGCTCGCGGAGGAGCTCCACGTACGCGGGCAGGAGGTCGTCCAGGCGGTCGAGCGGCGTGAAGTCCTCCGGCGGGGCGGCGACCGGTGCCGCACCGTCGGCGTCCGGCTGCTCCTCGCCGACGGCCTTGCTCAGGAGGAGGAACGAGACGGGCCCGACGATGACCGGCCGCGTCGTCACGCCCTCCGCGGCCGCTTCGAGGAAGCAGCGCTGGACGCGGTCGTCGGCGAGCCGGAAGCGGGTCTCCGGGCTGATCTCGGGGACGAGGTAGTGGTAGTTCGTGTCGAACCACTTCGTCATCTCCAGCGGCGGACGGTCCCCGGCTCCCCGGGCCAGGGTGAAGTACCCGGGCAGGTCGAGGGCGCCGTCGTCGTCGAGGAGGTCGGCGAAACGGGGCGGGACGGCCCCGAGGGTGACGGCCGTGTCGAGCACCTGGTCGTAGAAGGAGAAGTCGGAGGGGATCGAGGCGTCGTCGGCGGCGAGGCCGAGGTCGATGAGCCGCGCACGCTGACGGCGGCGCAGCTCCGCGGCGGCGATGAGCAGGTCGTCGAGCTCGCTGCGGCCGGCCCAGAAGGACTCGACGGCCCGCTTGAGCTCGCGCCGTGGCCCGATCCGCGGGTAGCCGAGGATGGTGGCGGCGGGCAGCTGGGGCACGGTGCGGTCGGTCATGAGGTCGTCCTCGGGCTCGTGGTGGACAGCGGGCGACGCAGGCGCTCGACGACGTCGAGTGCCGGCCGGTGCTGGTTGAACGTGAACAGGTGCAGTCCGGGCGCGCCGGCGGCGACGACGTCGTCCACCAGGGCGGTGGTCGCGTCGATGCCGATGCGGTGCCGGTCGTCGTCGTCGACGGCCGCGGCGAGGCGCTCGAGCAGCGGCTCGGGGACCGGGACGCCGGTGAGCTGAGCCAGCCGGGTGAGCCGCCGCGGGTCGGTCATCGGGATGATGCCGGCGACCATCGGGAGCACCACCCCGGCCGCGCGGGCCTCCTCGACCAGGCCGACGTAGGCCGCGGGGTCGTAGAACACCTGGGTGATGGCGAAGTCCGCGCCCGCCGCCTGCTTGTCACGCAGGGCGGCGACGTCCTGCGTGCGGGTGTGGTGGGAGCCGGCGGGATAGGCGGCGACGGCGACGCTCAGCGCCCCGGTCGCACCAAAGCGTGCGTGCTCCACCGACCTGATGAGCGCGACGAGCTCGGCGGTGGAGTTGACGCCGTCGGGCCGGGGGACCCACTCCCGCTCGCCGGCCGGAGGGTCTCCGCGCAGGGCGAGGAAGTCGCGCACGCCGTCGTCGACGAGCTCGCCGACGAACCGCGCAAGCTCCGCGCGGGTGGAACCGACGCAGGTGAGGTGGGCGATCGGGGCGACGGTCGTCTCGGCGAGGATGCGGCGCACGAGGGTGCGCGAGGCGTCGCGGGTGGAGCCGGAGGCGCCGTAGGTGACCGAGAAGAAGTCCGGGGCCGCGGCGGCCAGACGCTCGACCGTCTCCCACGCCGACGCCTCGCTGGCGGGCGTGCGTGGTGGATACAGCTCGAATGAGACCGTCGGTCGTCCACGCGGCACAGTCACGAGGCTAGCGGTGCTCACGAACACTCTCCCATCGGGCCTGGCGGAAGCACCCGCACCCGTGGAGACGGGGGGTTGCTGCGGCGTCGTCGAGCCAGGACTCTCGGCCGCTCTGGATGGTGGTGCGATCGTCGCGGCGCGGTGACCGCGTGACCAAAGGCCATCCGGGATGCGAGACAGCGCGCCCGTCGGAGCGACGCCGATGAGACACCGACGCCGCGGAGCGCGCTCTGGCCCCGCGTACCGTGGGCCCATGACCACCAGACGGCACGACGAGGTCATCGGCGCGGACACGGTCGCCCGCGCCACCGGCCGCGCCCGCAAGGACTGGTTCGGCCTGCTCGACGCCGCCGGCGCGGAGGACTGGGCGCACCAGCGGATCGCGGAGTGGCTCGTCACCGAGCACGACGTCGACGGCTGGTGGGCGCAGAGCCTCACCGTCGGCTACGAGCAGGCGCGCGGGATGCGGCTGCCGGGGCAGCGGCAGGACGGCACCTTCGACGCCAACGTGTCGAAGACCGTGGGGGCGCCCGCCGAGGAGACGTTCGCGCACGTCGTCGACGACGCGCTGCGCACGGCGTGGGTGCCGGGCTGGCAGGTGGTGAGCGCCAGTGCGCCGCGGCGGGCCCGGATCACCGACGACGACGGTGCGCGCGTGGTCGTCGAGCTCGCCGCCGGCGCCGGGAAGGTCCGGGTGGCGGTCCAGCACGGCCGGCTCCCGGACGTGGACGCCGTGGCCGAGTGGAAGGACTTCT
Source organism: Georgenia satyanarayanai (assembly GCF_009193135.1). Taxonomy (GTDB): domain Bacteria; phylum Actinomycetota; class Actinomycetes; order Actinomycetales; family Actinomycetaceae; genus Oceanitalea; species Oceanitalea satyanarayanai. Next base: position 398,061 of record NZ_VUKC01000002.1, on the reverse strand, counting down.
GGCGGGCGGCGCTCGGCCGGCTCGCCGATCGCGCGACCGACGGCGGCGCGTAGTCCCCGGCCCTCGACCTCCCCGGTCGTCCTCCGAGCACCCTCATCTGCGCACGTCCGGGTGAGGGCAACCGAGGAACTCACCACGCCGCGCGGCACCGCCCCCTAGCGTGTGTCCATGGGGAGGCCATGGGGTATGACACGAGCGGCGGCACGGTGACCGGGGTCGAGCTGTCCTGCTTCCAGAACGACACGCTGACCTTCTACGTCGAGGTCATGCGCGAAAGTGGCCCCACCTACAGCCTGGACGGCACCGAGGTCGACGTCACCTGCGTCGACGGCGCGCACACCGAGGAGGTCGACACCACGGGTGCCGACTCCGTGCGGATCGGTGTCTCCGGAGCCGAGAACCAGGGCGCGTGGAGCGCCGTGTTCCTCGGCGAGTAGGCCGGCCGCCGGCCGTACGCCGGCACCTCGAGGGACAACTCAGCCCTCGGCGCTACCTGCGCTCTCGGCGGGGACGGGGTTCGGCGGGACTACTTTGGGGAGATCTGGGCGACGACGGCGCGGTGGTCGCTCTCCCCGACCTCGAGGACGGCGGCCGCGTCCACGGTGTAGACATCCCCGTCCACGAGGACGTGGTCGATGTGGGCGCCCACGAGCCGCGGCATGTGGGCCGGCCACGTCGCCACACCGCCGACGCCGCCCTCGGAGGACGCGTCGACGCACGAACCGATGTCCCGCATCGGGGCGTGGTCGAGGGTCGCGTTGAAGTCACCCGCGACGACGACGCCCGGCTCGCTGCGGCACGGCTCGGTGGCGGCCTCGAGGTCGGTGCGCCAGCGCTCCATCGCCGGCCCGGGCGCGTGCGGGCTCATCGGGTGCACTCCCACGAGGACGGGCCCCGTGCCGTCCACCGGCTCCGCGCGGACCGCGCCGTGCGCCGTCGTCGGGGGCGGGGCGGGGGCGTACTCGCCGAGCTCCTCGCTCACGAGGAGCGCCGTCGAGCTCGCGTCCCACTCCCCGGTGCGCTCGGCGAAGAGCTGGAAGGCGGCGCCGGTGCGCTCGGTGAGTCCGTCGGCGATGGCCCGGGCGCTGTCCGCGGAGGTCTCCGGGAGGACGAGGACGTCCGCACCCACGTCGGCGGCGGCGTCGGCCACCTGCGCGGGGGTGGAGCCACCGCCCAGGGTGTTGAGGGTGAGGACCGTGACGGCGCCGTCGCGCGCCGCGGGCAGCGGCTCGTCACCGAGGCCGCGCGACCACAGCACCCCGGCGTGCCCCAGGCCCACGCCGAGCAGCACCACGGCCAGCACGGTGCGCCGCGGCCACCGGCGCCCGAGCAGCGCCGCGAGGAGGACTCCGAGCAGCAGCACCCCGCCGAGCACGACGAACCCGGCCACGAGGTAGGGACGCATGGCGATCGCCTGCGTGACGGGGATGTGCGTCGACATCCCCAGCCGCGCGGGGTCGAGGGTGAGCACGGCCGCGACGGCCAGGGCGAGGGTGAGGACCCAGCCGAAAAGCTTGAACACCGCGCCATTGTCCACCGCCGGCCGGCAGCCTCGGTGGGGACCTCGCCGCCCCCGCCGTTCACCCGGAGGAAACGGGGTGCCCCCGGCGTCCGGGATCGGAGAGAATGGTCGACCGTGACCACGGAGCGGGGCGCCGCGCAGCACGCCGACGGCGGAAGGCCGCCCAGGCGAGCCGACGACGGCGGGCGCGGCGGGCGCCGTCGCCGCTCCGGTGGCCGCCGCCCGGCCGAGCACCGCGGGCACTCCCCCGAGCAGCTGGAGGCGCGCCGCGCCGCCGTCCCGACGATCACCTACCCCGAGCAGCTGCCCGTCTCCGCGCGCCGCGAGGAGATCGCCGCGGCGATCCGGGACAACCAGGTCGTCATCGTCTCCGGGGAGACCGGCTCGGGGAAGACGACCCAGCTGCCGAAGATCTGCCTCGAGCTGGGCCGGGGCGTCACCGGCACCATCGGGCACACCCAGCCGCGCCGCATCGCCGCCCGGACCGTCGCCGAGCGCATCGCCGAGGAGCTCGAGGTGTCGCTCGGCGGCGCGGTCGGCTACCAGGTCCGCTTCACCGACGAGGTCGGGCCCACGACGCTCGTCAAGCTCATGACCGACGGCATCCTCCTCGCCGAGATCCAGCGCGACCCGATGCTGCGCCGCTACGACACGATCATCGTCGACGAGGCCCACGAGCGGTCCCTCAACATCGACTTCATCCTCGGCTACCTCGCCCGCCTGCTGCCGCGCCGCCCCGACCTCAAGGTCGTCATCACCTCCGCGACCATCGACTCCGCCCGGTTCGCCGCCCACTTCGGCCGCGACGGCGAGGACGGCGAGCGGGTCCCGGCGCCCGTCGTCGAGGTCTCCGGACGCACCTACCCCGTCGAGGTCCGCTACCGGCCCCTCGTCCCCGACACCGACGACGACGGCGAGGACGACGCACCCGCCACCCGCGAGGAGGAGCTCGACCAGCCGACGGCGATCAGCCGCGCCGTCGACGAGCTCCTCGCCGAAGGGCCCGGCGACATCCTCGTCTTCCTCTCCGGCGAGCGGGAGATCCGGGACACCGACGTCGCGCTCGCCGAGCACCTCGGGCCCCGGTACGCGGGCCGGGCGAGCGCCGGCCAGCCCGGCGTCGTCGAGGTCGTCCCCCTGTACGCGCGCCTGTCCGCCGCGGAGCAGCACCGGGTCTTCGAGCCGCACCGCCACCGGCGCGTCGTGCTCGCGACGAACGTCGCCGAGACCTCCCTGACGGTGCCGGGGATCCGTTACGTCGTCGACCCGGGAACGGCGCGCATCTCCCGCTACTCCAACCGCACCAAGGTGCAGCGGCTGCCGATCGAGGCGATCTCCCAGGCGAGCGCGAACCAGCGCTCGGGCCGCTGCGGCCGCGTGGCCGACGGCGTCGCCATCCGCCTCTACTCGCGCACCGACTACGAGTCGCGGCCGGAGTTCACCGAGCCGGAGATCCTCCGCACCTCCCTGGCCTCGGTCATCCTCCAGATGGCGGCGCTCGGGCTCGGCGACGTCGAGGACTTCCCCTTCGTCGACCAGCCCGACACCCGCGCGGTGCGTGACGGCGTCCAGCTGCTCGTCGAGATCGGGGCGCTCGAGGCCGCCGACGAGGACGCCCGTCCGGGCGGGGCGGGACGGCACCGGCTCACCGCCGTCGGGCGCCAGCTCGCCCGCCTGCCGATCGACCCGCGGCTCGGGCGCATGCTCCTGGAGGCGCAGCAGAACGGCTGCGCGGCCGAGGTCATGGTCATCGTCGCGGCGCTGTCGGTGCAGGACGTGCGCGAGCGGCCCACCGAGCACCAGCAGGCCGCCGACGCCAAGCACCGCCGCTTCACCGACCCGACCTCCGACTTCCTCGCCTACCTCAACCTCTGGCGCTACCTGCGCACCCAGCAGCGCGACCTGTCCGGCTCGGCGTTCCGGCGGCTGTGCCGGGCGGAGTACCTCAACTACCTGCGGGTGCGCGAGTGGCAGGACGTCGTCAGCCAGCTGCGCCAGCTCGCCAAGCCCCTCGGCCTCACCATGCGGCCGCTCGCGCTGCCCCACGCCGACGAGGTCGGTGAGGACCCCGCGGCGGCCGCCGTCGCCGTCGGGCAGTCCTCCGACGCCGCGAGCGCCGACGCGATCCACCAGTCGCTGCTCGTGGGCCTGCTGTCCAACCTCGGCAGCTACGACGAGCGCCGCCGCGAGTACGCCGGAGCGCGCGGCACGCGCTTCGTCGTGTGGCCCGGCTCGGGGCTGGCGAAGAAGACCTACGACTGGGTGATGGCCGCCGAGCTGGTCGAGACGTCGCGGCTGTTCGCGCGGACCGCCGCGCGCATCCAGCCCTCGTGGGTGGAGCCGGCCGCCGCGCACCTGACGAAGAAGGTCCACTCCGAGCCGTACTGGTCCGCCCGGCAGGGCGCGGCCATGGTCCACGAGAAGGTCCTCCTCTACGGGATGACGCTGGTCGCGGACCGGACCGTGCCGCTCGCGAGCGTCGGCACCACCTCCGCCCGCGCGCTGGCCCGCGAGCTGTTCATCCGGCACGCGCTCGTCCAGGGCGAGTGGCGCACCCACCACAAGTTCTGGGCCCACAACCGCGAGCTGCTCGCCGAGGCCGAGGAGCTGGAGAACCGCACCCGCCGCCGGGACCTCGTCATCGACGAGAACGGCATCTACGACTTCTACGACGAGCGCCTGCCCGAGTCGGTCGTCAGCACCCGGCACTTCGACTCGTGGTGGAAGAAGCACCGCCACGAGGAGCCGGAGCTCCTCGACTTCACCCGCGAGCTCCTCTTCGGCGGCGAGCCGGACGTCACCTCGGGCGACTTCCCCGACACGTGGAAGCAGGGCGACCTCACCCTGCCCCTCACCTACCAGTTCGAGCCCGGCACCGCCGCCGACGGCGTCACCGTCCACGTGCCGATCAGCGTGCTCGGGCGGCTGCGTCCCGACGGCTTCGACTGGCTCGTGCCCGGGCTGCTGCCCGACCTCGCCGTCGCGACGATCCGCTCGCTGCCCAAGAAGGTGCGCGTCCAGCTCGTGCCGGCCCCCGACGTCGCCCGCGAGGTGCTCGCGCTGCTGCCGCCGTGGCCGGAGGTGGCGCCCGCGCCCTTCGGCGCGCCGTCCTTCCGGGAGGCGTTCACCGCCGCCGTCGCCATGGCGCGCGACGTCGAGCTCCCCGCCGACGCCTGGGACGAGGAGAAGCTGCCCTCCCACCTGCGCCTCACCTTCCGCGTCGTCGACGACACGGGCAAGGTCCTCGGGGAGAGCACCTCCCTGCCCACGCTCCAGCGGCGCCTCGCCGCGCAGACCCAGGCCGCCGTGCGCAGTGCCGTCAAGGGCGCCGTCCAGCTGGCGATGGAGGAGGCCCGCGGGCAGTCGGGCGGGACGAGGACGACGACGGCGCAGGCAGCGCCGTCGGGAACCGCCCCCGCCGCGGGCGTGCGCCCGTCGGTGCCGGCTCTCGCGGAGGAGCACGGGCTCGCCGGGTGGCCCGCGGTCGGCACGATCCCGGCCCAGGTGGAGTCGACCGGACCGCAGGGTCTGCTCGTGCGCGGGTACCCGGCGCTCGCCGAGGTGGCCGCCGAGCGGGGGAAGCCGCCACGGGTGGACCTCCTCGTCCTCGCCGACTCCCGTGAGCAGGGGCGCGCGCACCGGCGCGGCGTGCGGCGCCTGCTGCTGCAGGAGACGGCGCTGGCGAGCGCGCGCGTGACGTCCCGCTGGACCGGCCGCGAGGCGCTCACCCTTGCCGCCAGCCCCTACCGCGACACCGAGTCCCTCGTGGCGGACGTCCAGCTGGCCGCCGTGACGGCGCTGGCCGACGAGTGGGTCGCGGCGCACGGCGGCCGCGAGCCGATGGACGCCCCTCGCTACGGGCAGCTGCGCGACGCCGTCCGCGCGGGCCTCGAGGAGCGGGTCTACCGGGTGGTGGGCCAGGTGGTGGCGGCGCTCGAGGCGCAGCGCGAGCTCGAGGCCTCGGTCAGGGACGCGACCTCGATGTTCCTCCTCAACACCCTCACCGACGTGCGCGACCAGGCCGCGCGGATCGTCTACCCCGGCTTCGTCTCCCGCACCCCGCCCGACCGCCTCGCCCACCTCCCGCGCTACCTGCGGGCCGCCCGGCGGCGGGTCGAGCGCGCGAAGGACAACGTCCACCAGGACGCCAACCTCGCCTGGCGCGTGGGCGAGCTGGAGGAGGAGTACGAGGCCGCGGCCTCCGCCGCCCGCCACGCGACGGCCGACCCCTCGCGCGCCGCGACGCTGGAGGAGGTGCGCTGGCTCATCGAGGAGCTGCGCGTCAGCCTCTTCGCCCAGCAGCTCGGCACCCCGGTCAAGGTGAGCGAGAAGCGCATCCGCAAGCTGCTCGCCAGCGCCTGACCCACCGGCCTCTCGTCCGGGACGCACATCCCGTCAGGCAGCAAGCGCTTGCCAGCGCCCTGGACCGGACGGGATGTGCGTCCCAGGGTGGCCCGGCGGGGCACCTGCCCTGCCCCCGAATGCCATTCTTCGCCGAGGGGCAGACGGGCGTCGGTGCCGGCGCTTATCCTCGATCGGAGACACTCCGACTCCTGAACCTGCCGAGGCCGCCATGCGTTCCGTCCGTCGTCTTCTCTCCTCCGCCCTGGCGGCGGTCCTCGCCCTCGGGGTGGTCGTCGGCCTGCCCGGCGCGGCCTCCGCCGAGGAGAGCTACCCCCGCCCGAGCTCCGGCTCGTGGGAGATCCAGGGGCGCGGCTGGGGCCACGGCATCGGCATGTCCCAGTGGGGCGCGCAGGGTGCGGCCCTCCAGGGGCTGACCTACCGGCAGATCCTCGGGTTCTACTACCCGGGGACCTCCGTCGGCTCGGTGGGCAACAGCACGCTGCGGGTGCGCCTCATGGCCCATCAGGACACGGGGTCGGTGACCCTGTGGGCCCCGCAGGGGGCGGCCCGCCTCCAGGTCGCGGGCGCGGGCAACACCACCCGCTCCTACGCGGGCGGGTACGTCACCGTCGACCGCAGGGAGAACGACCGCTTCTGGGTCCGTCACACGACGGCCGACGGCAGCGCCGGCCCGGTCCATGCCTTCACCGCGACCGAGCTCACCGTCACCGCCCGCGACACCAACAACGACAACGTCGGAGCGGTGGTCGGCTCGAGCTCCTCACGCGGCACCTGGTACCGCGGGACGATCCAGCTGGTCCGCGAGAACAGCACGCTGTTCGACGTGCGCAACCACGTCGCGCTCGAGCAGTACCTGCGCGGCGTCGTCCCGCACGAGAGCCCGTCGTACTGGGAGATGGACGCCCTCAAGGCCCAGGCGGTCGCCGCCCGGAGCTACGTCCTCGCCGAGATCGCCGGCAACAGCGCCGGACTCACCTGTGACACGACGAGCTGCCAGGTGTACCGCGGCCGCGCGGTCGTCGACCGCGCCGGCGGCGCCGTCGTCACCCCCCAGGAGTTCGCCAGCACGAACACCGCGGTCGCCGAGACCGCGGGCGAGGTGCGCACCTACGGCGGCGCGGTGGCGTTCACGCAGTTCTCCGCGACGAACGGCGGGTGGTCCAAGGCGAGCACCCGCCCCTACCTCGTCGCCAAGGCCGACCCCTACACCGGCACCGCCCCCGGGGACACCCGCACCACGTGGACCGGCCGGCTGAGCGTGAGCACCGTCGAGGCCTACTGCCCGAGCGGGGGGCGCCTGCAGAACCTCGTCATCACCAAGCGGGACGGCAACGGCGCCTTCGGCGGCCGCATCACCGAGGGCCGGGTCGAGTGCAGCACGGGGGACCGCACGCTGACCAACTTCCGCTTCGACCAGTTCAGCGAGTGGTGGCGCGTCACCCCGCCGCCCACCGGGTTCTTCCTGTCCAACACGCTCGGCGGCGAGGCCGAGATCGTCTTCCAGTACGGCCGGGACGGCGACGAGGTCCTCATCGGTGACTGGGACGGCAACCGCACCGACACCATCACGCTCCGCCGCGGCAAGACCTTCTACGTGAGCAACACCCTGCGCGGCGGCAACGCCGACTACTCCTTCCCCTACGGGCGGGAGAACGACGTCATCCTCATCGGTGACTGGGACGGGGACGGGCGCGACTCCATCGCCGTGCGCCGCGGCCGCGAGTACCACATCCGCAACGACAACCGCTCGGGCCCGGCGCAGCGCGTCGTCACCTACGGGCACGCGGACGACGACGTCCTCGTGGGTGACTGGAACGGCGACGGGCGCGACACCCTCGCCGTGCGCCGCGGCAACGTCTACCACGTGAAGAACTCGCTCTCCGGTGGCGACGCCGACGCCGTCATCACCTACGGCCGCGCGGACGACGACGTCATCGTCGGGGACTGGGACGGCAACGGGCGCGACACCTTCGGGGTGCGCCGCGGCAACGTCTACCACCTGAAGAACTCGATCAGCGGCGGCGACGCCGACCGCGTCGTCACCTTTGGCCGGGACACCGACGAGGTGCTCGTCGGCGACTGGAACGGCGACCGCCGCGACACCCTCGGCCTGCGCCGCCTCGGCTGAGGCACCCCACCGAGAGCCGGACTCCTCCCGAGGAGTCCGGCTCTCGGCGTCGGGGGCCCGTTCCGCCGACAGCCGGACTCCTCCGTCTAGTCCTGGGCGAGGAGGGTGTCGATCTCCCGGACGGCGTCCCGACCGGCCCGGTTCGCGCCGATCGTCGACGACGACGGCCCGTACCCGACGAGGTGCACGCGCGGCTCCTCGGCCACCCGGGTGCCGTCCATGACGATCCCACCCCCGTGGCCGCGCAGCCGCAGCGGCGCGAGGTGGTCGAGCTGGGCGCGGAACCCGGTCGCCCACAGGATGACGTCGGCAGCCTGCTCGGTGCCGTCCGCCCAGCGCACGCCGTCGGGAACGATCCGCTCGAACATGGGCCGGCGGTCCAGGGCGCCGCGCTCCGCCGCCGCCCGGAGCGACGGTGTCCACAGCAGCCCGGTCACCGAGACCACCGAGCGCGGGGGCAGCCCTGCCCGGACCCGCTCCTCGACCATGGCGACCGCCTCGCGTCCCTCGTCGGGTCCGAACGGGCCGTCGCGCCAGACGGGCTCGCGGCGGGTGACCCACGTCGTCGACGTCACCTGGGAGAGCTCGGCGAGGAACTGGACCGCCGAGATCCCGCCCCCCACGACAACGACGTGCCGGCCGCCGAGCTCGTCGGCACTGACGTAGTCGGCGGTGTGGAGCTGACGGCCGAGGAAGGTCTCTCGACCCGGGTAGTAGGGCCAGTAGGGGCGCTGCCACGTGCCGGTGGCGTTGATGACCGCGCGGGCGACCCAGGTGCCACGGTCGGTGCGCACGCGCAGCGCGCCGCGCGGATCGTCGTCGGCGCGGTCGACCGACTCCACACGTACCGGTCGTTCCACGGGCAGGTCGAAGCGCTCCTCGTACTGCGCGAAGTACCGCGGCAAGGCGGCGTTCGACGGCTCGCAGTCGTCCGGCGGGTCCTGCTCCATGCCGGGCAGGTCGTGGATACCGTTGACCGTCGCCATGCGCAGCGAGTCCCAGCGGTGGCGCCACGCCCCGCCCGGACCCTCCTCGCCGTCGAGGACGACGAAGCTGCGCGGGTGCTCCTCCAGCGCGGACCGGTAGCCGCGCCGCTGCAGGTGGTAGGCCGCCGACAGCCCCGCTTGCCCGGCGCCGATGACGACGACGTCGGCCGTGCGCGCGGCGTCGGCGTGGCCCGGGGCGCGCAGCGGCTGGTCGAGGAGAACAGGGGGCATGTCGTGGTCAACACGACCCGGTGCCACTTCCTTCCACCGGCCACCCCGCCGCCCCCACACCTTCGCAATTGGTCGCCTCCGTGACGGTTCGCCGGCCATAACCGTCAGTCAGGTGACCAATTGCGACGTTCGGGGGGCTCTAGGATTCGTTGGGTGAGCTTCACGGCGGCCCCCACCCTCACCGGCACCCTCGTCACGCTCGAGCCGCTCCGGCAGGACCACGCGGATGAGCTGGGCACGGCCGTCCAGGACGGGCGCCTCCACGAGCTCTGGTACACCCGCGTCCCCTCCCCCGAGGCCATGCACGACGACGTCGCGGCCCGCCTGGCCCAGCACGCCGCCGGCCGCGTGGTCCCGTGGGTGCTGCGACGCAACGCCGACGGCGCCGCCCTCGGCGTGACGACCTTCCTCAACATCCGCGAGGACAACCGCCGCCTCGAGATCGGCTCGACGTGGGTCGCCGCGAGCGCCCAAGGAACCGGCGTCAACACCGAGGCCAAGCTGCTCCAGCTCACCCACGCCTTCGAGACCCTCGGGTGCATCGCCGTCGAGCTGCGCACCCACTGGCACAACCACCGCTCCCGGCGGGCGATCGCGAGCCTCGGCGCGAAGCAGGACGGGGTGCTGCGCCACCACGACGTGTGGCGCGACGGCACCGTCCGGGACGTCGTCGTCTTCTCGATCATCGACCGCGAGTGGCCCACCGTGCGGCTCGGCCTCACGGAGAAGCTGCGTGCCCGCGCCGCGCGCTGACCGCCACACACCCCCGTCGCCCCACGTCGCACTCGGTCGCCCCACGTCGCAATTGGTCGCCTTACTGACGGTTCGCCGGCCATAACCGTCAGTCAGGTCACCAATTGCGAAGGTTTGGGGGGCGTGGTCAGGGAAGGGTGATGGCGTTCGCGGCGCGGTAGTCGGCGAGCAGGGCGTCGACGACCCGGGCGGTGCGGACGGCGCTGTGCCCCGTGCTCGGGCACGTCCCGTGGCCGGTGAGCTCGTCCACCACGGTCTGGATGAGCGGCAGCTGGACGGTAGCGGGGTAGGGGGCCTCGATGCGGCGCTCACCCTCGGCGGTGGTGAGCAGGATCGGCTCCTGGCCGAAGGTGGAGAACTGCAGCGAGCCGGCACTGCCGAGGATCCGGATCTCGTCGCGCTGCTCCTGGGTGCCGTAGCTCCACAGGCCGCTGCCGAGCGCCCCGGACTCCAGCTCGAAGGACGTGCTGACGACGTCCTCGGCGAGCGTCGCCCGGCCGAAGCGCGTCGCGTGCCCCGTCACCGAGGCGACCGGGCCGAGGAGGTGGTCGAGGAGGTCGAGGGTGTGGGAGGCGAGGTCGACGAAGTGCCCGCCCCCGCTGACCTCCGGCCGCACCCGCCAGGGCGCGTCGGCGCCGTCGTCGATGACGGCCGGCTTGGAGGCGTGGACGGCGACGGCGTGGACGGTACCGATGACGCCGTCGTCGAGCATCTCCCTGACGGTGACGAAGCGCGGCATGGCGCGGCGGTAGTAGGCAACGAAGAGCGGCAGCCCCGTGCGCTCGGACGCGGCGATCATGTCCTCGCACTCGGCGGTGGTCCGCGCCATCGGCTTCTCGACGTAGACGGGCTTGCCGGCCTCGAGGACGCGGACGGCGTAGTCGCGGTGGGAGTCGGGCGGGGTGGCGACGTAGACGGCGTCGACCTCCTCGTCGTGGATGAGGGCGTCGGCGTCGGCGTACCAGCGCGGGACGCCGTGGCGGCGGGCGTAGTCGGCAGCCTTCTCCCCGTCGCGGCGCATGACCGCGACGAGGGAGGACCGCTCGGCCTGCTGGAAGCCCGGTCCGCTCTTGACCTCGGTGACGTTCCCGACGCCGATGATGCCCCACCGCACTGTGTCCACCGCGTGATGGTAGCGGTGGAGGGCTACGTCGTCGGGCACTGCAGGCGGACGTACCCCTCGGCCGCCGGACCGACGAGGAGCCGGTCGCGCAGGACCGTGAGCGGCGCACGCCCGGGCGTCGCGCACAGCTCGTCGAACGAGCGGCCGCCGTCGTACTCGACCTGCAGGACGTGGGCGCCGTAGACCGCCCGGTAGGCACCGCACTCCTCGAACGCCGCGCACTCCTCGACGACCGCGAGGTCGAACCCGACCTCGTCGCGGCCGACGGCGCCGAGCTCCGCCGCGTTCTTCTGCGCGATCGCGAGCCCGGCGGTGTGCGCCCGGTCCGCGTAGGCCCGGGCGAGAGCGAGCGCACCGGCGCGGTCCACGCGGTCGAAGCGGAGGAAGGTGTCGAGGTTGTCGATCTCGACGGCGTCGAAACCTGCCTCCGCGCACCCGTCGATCAGCGGGGCCACGACGGCGACGATCTCCTCACGCTGCGCGGGTGTGGACGGGTCGAGCACGGCCTCGTCCGGCCAGTCGGGATCGACGACCGGTGCGCCGTCGTCCGCGCGCAGGAGCGCCTCGGGGTGGTGGCGCTCCCAGGCGGGCAACGTGCCGGGCTGCGTCTGGAAGCCGTTGACGTAGCAGACGTTGTAGGCGCCCTCGAGGGGATCGGCCGCGGCGTCGCGCACCACGACGTCGAGCTCTCCCGGCGCGCCGTACGCCGCCCCGAGCTGGTAGTCGAAGGCGCCCGAGGTGGGTGGGAGGGCCGGTGAGGTCCCGCGCACGACGTCGCCGGGCGACACGCACCCCGCGCACGCCGCCAGGACGAGTCCGACCGCGAGGCCGGCGGCGGCCGGCACGATGCGCATCTGTGGATGCTAGACCGGCGCGGCGCTACAGGTCGGCGACGGCCTTGAAGCTGGCGTCCAGCGCCGAGCGGGTGGCGGTCATGTCGCGCATCGCGACCCCGACGAACACACAGTCGACGACGACGAGCTGGGCGATCCGGCTCGCCATCGCACCCGAGCGGAAGGTCGTCTCCCTTGTGGTCGTCACGAGGGAGATGTCGGCGGTCTGCGCGAGCTTCGAGCCGGGGTGGTTGGTGATGGCGATCGTCGTCGCGCCCTGCTCGGCAGCCAGGCGCGCGGGGGCGATGGCGTCCGGGGTGCTGCCGGAGTGCGAGACGGCGATGACGACGTCGCCCGGCCCGCGCAGCGACACGGCGGTGAGGGCGGCGTGACGGTCGTGGTGGTCGACGGCGCTGAGCCCGAGGCGCGCGAGCTTCTGGCACAGGTCCATCGCGGTGACGCCGCTCGCCCCGACGCCGATGATGTCGATCCGGCGTGCTCGGACGAGCGCGTCGACCGCCGCCTCGAGGGCGGGGATGTCGAGCATGGCGGTCGTGTCCTCGACGGCGCGCGCGTCGGCGTAGCCGATCTTCGCGACCACCTGCTCGAGGGTGTCCCCCGCGTCGAGCGTTCCCGAGATGGGCCCGCGGGCGGTGCGCCCCTCCTCGATGCCGGCCGCCTTCGCCAGCGCCAGCCGCAGCTGCGGGTAGCCGGAGAAGCCCATCCGCTTGGCGAAGCGCACGACCGTCGGCGCCGACGTGCGGCAGCGCTCGGCGAGCGCCGTGATGGACTCACGTGCCACGGAGGTCGGGTCGGCGACGACCGCCTCCCCCACGCGTCGCTCGGCAGGGCGCAGCTCGGGCAGCAGCGCGCCGATCCGGCTCACGAGCGCGGCGCCGTCCGGCGGGGCTGACTCGGCCATGAGGTCCATCCTTCGTCGTGAAACTAAGTTTGCATCTAGCCTACAAGGAGGTAAGTCCTTGACATCCCCCGGATGAGGCGGCATCGTCCTCGGGAGCAAGACTGTCACGGGCCCAGCGCCGGGAGCACCACCGAACAGGAGTCGCGATGTCGCCAGGAGAGGGCACCCGCTGGGGTGTCACCGTCGACTCGCCCACCGAGGAGCGCAACCTCGCCACCGTCGACCTCGACGTCGTGGACACCCTCGAGCTGCTCACCCTCATCAACGCCGAGGACCGGCTCGTCCCGGACGCCGTCGCCGCCAGCCTCCCCGACCTCGCCCGCCTCGTCGACGGCGCGACCGAGCGGGTCCGGGCCGGTGGCACCGTCCACTACGTCGGCGCCGGCACGAGCGGGCGCCTCGGTGTCGTCGACGCCGCCGAGCTGCTGCCGACCTTCCACCTGGAGGAGGGCGTCGTCACCGCCCACCTCGCCGGCGGGCCGCCCGCCATCGTGCGTGCCGCCGAGAACGTCGAGGACGACCGCGCCGCGGGAGCCGACGCCGTCGCGGACGTGCGCGAGCACGACGTCGTCGTCGGCCTCGCGGCGTCCGGCCGCACCCCGTACGTGGCCGGCGCGCTCGCCCACGCCCGCGAGCGCGGCGCCCTCACCGCCCTCGTCACGTCCAACCCGCGCGCCCGGCTGCTCGACGACGTCGACGTCCCGATCGTCCTCGAGACCGGCCCCGAGGCGCTGACCGGATCCACCCGGATGAAGTCGGCCACCGCGCAGAAGCTCGTCCTGCACAGCTTCTCGACCGCGCTCATGGTCCGCCTCGGGCGCACCTGGTCCAACCTCATGGTGTCGATGGTCGCGACCAACGAGAAGCTCCGGGCGCGAACCGTCACGATCCTCACCCAGGCCACCGGGCTCGGGCGCCCCGCCTGCGAGGCCGCGCTGGAGGAGGCGGACGGCGACCTCAAGGTCGCGCTCGTCATGATCCTCGCCGGCACCGACCCCATTGCCGCACGCACCGCGCTCACCGCCGCCGACGGTGTCGTCCGCACCGCCGTGCAGTCCCTGCCCGCACCGACCCCCAGCAGCCCGTCACGAAGGGAACCATGATGCAACGCCGCATTTTCGCCGCGACAGCGGTCTCCAGCCTCCTCCTCCTCGCCGCGTGCGCGCCGTCGTCGGACGCCCCCGACCCCGACGACCAGGACGCCGGCTCGGAGCAGACGGCCGACGGCGGGGAGTGCGCCGAGGACGTCAGCCTGCGGGTGTGGTCCTGGCGCACCGAGGACGCCGACGCCTACGAGACGATCTTCGACGTCTTCGAGGAGCAGAACCCCTGCATCACCGTCAACTTCCAGGCCTTCGTCAACACCGAGTACAACCAGATCCTCCAGACCGGGCTCACCGGCAGCGACGGCCCCGACGTCGCGCAGGTCCGCAGCTACGGCCTGCTCCAGCCGCTCGTCGAGGGCGGCAACCTCGTGGCGCTGGACGACATCGTCCCCGAGGTGAGCGAGTTCGACGGGACGATCCTCGCCGGCGCGCTCGGCCGTGAGGACGGGCAGACCTACGGCGTGCCCTTCGCCTCCCAGACGCTGCAGATGTACTACAACACCGCGATCTTTGAGGAGCACGGCCTGGAGGAGCCGACCACCTGGGAGGAGTTCCTCGAGGTCAACGAGACTCTCACCGAGGCGGGCGTCACCCCGATGTCGGTCGGTGGGCTGGACGCGTGGATGATGCCGATCGTCCACGACATCCTCGGCTCGGCACAGTACGGCGGTGCGGAGTTCGAGGAGGCCGTCCTCGCCGGGGACACCGACCTCACCGACCAGGCCTACGTCGACTCCCTGCAGACCGTGGTCGACGTGCAGGAGTACATGCCCGAGAACGTCGTCGGCGTCAGCTACACCGAGTCCCAGGTGCTCTTCACGACCGAGCAGGCCGCGATGTTCCCCGGCGGCTCCTTCGAGCTCGCCTTCTTCCAGGCGGAGAACCCCGACATGGAGCTCGGCGTCTTCCAGGTTCCCCCGCCCCCGGGCGCGGCGCTCGACCACCCCGTCACCCCGGCCTACGCCGACGGCAACTGGGGCCTGAGCGCCAACAGCGCCCACCCGGAGGAGGCCGAGACGCTCATCCAGTGGCTCGCCACCCAGGAGTTCGGGCAGATGGTCGCCAACGACCTCAAGCAGTTCTCCCCCGTCCCCGGCGTCACCTTCGAGGACCCGCTCATGCAGGAGATGTGGGACCTGTACCAGGAGAACCCCGCCCCCTACCTCCAGCTCGTCAACTTCCGGTACGGCGACCCGAGCGGCACCGATCTCCTCGGCGCCGGCGTCCAGGAGCTGTTCCTCGGTGACAAGGACCCGGCGCAGGTCGCGCAGGACGTCAACGACGGCCTCGCAGAGTGGTTCACCCCGGGCCAGTGACGACCACCCCCGCACAGACGGCTGCCGTGGAGCCGGGGCAGCGCCGTCGTCGTCGGCTGACGACGGCGGCGCTGCCCACCCGGGTCGCGCTCCTGTTCATCGCCCCCGCGGCGGTGCTGTTCGCCATCTTCGTGCTCTACCCGATGGTCACCGCGGTGACCTACTCGATGTACTCGTGGCGCGGCACCAGTCAGGAGGAGTTCGTGGGGCTGGCGAACTTCGTCAACCTCTTCACCTCCGAGCCGTACCGCTCGACGCTGCCGCGGGCCTTCGGGCACAACCTCCTGCTGTTCGGCGGCGCGATGGTCGTGCAGAACTCCGTGGGCCTGCTCTTCGCCGTGATCCTCCACCGCCGCGCCCGCTTCCGGCGCTTCTTCCAGGTGCTCTTCACGATGCCCTACCTCGTGAGCCCCCTCGTCGTCGGCTACCTGTGGTCGCTGCTGCTCTCCCCGTTGTTCGGCCCGGTCAATGCCGCCCTCAAGGCGGTGGGCCTGGACTCCCTCGCCCTGCCCTGGCTCGGGACGCCGGGCACCGCGCTGTGGGTCGTCGTGCTCGTGACCGCGTGGCAGTGGGTGGGCTTCCCGCTCCTCCTGTACGGGGCTGCCCTCGGCGGGCTCGCGCCCGAGCTGGACGAGGCCGCCGAGCTCGACGGCGCCTCCGGCCCGCAGCGCTTCTTCGCGATCACGCTGCCGCTCATGACGCCGGTCATCGGGACGGTCAGCGTCCTCACCTTCATCTTCTCGATGGAGGCCTTCCCGATCCCCTACGCCCTGGGTGGGTCCACCGGCGCGCCGGCGGGGGCGACCGACGTCCTGTCGCTCGTCTTCTACCGGACGGCCTTCGAGTCCGGCTCGTCCAACGCCATCGGCACGTCCTCGGCGATCGCGATCCTGCTCTTCCTGTTCATCTTCGTGCTCTCGACGGTCTTCACCCGGTGGTTCCGTCGCACCGAGAGGAGGCTGGGCCAGTGACCGCTGCCCCCGCGACGCGCCGTCCCGACGGTCTGCCGCCCGTCGTCGCCGACCCCACCGAGCGTCCGCGCCGCGGGCGCCGGGACCGGGGCTGGGCCGCGGCGGTGACGACGACGGCGCTGTGGCTCTACGCCGCCGTCGCCGTCGTGCCGCTGCTCATCATGCTGCTCAACTCGCTGCGGACGAACCGGGACCTGGCCACCCAGCCGCTCGGCCTGCCCCTGCAGCCGGACTTCACCAGCTACCAGCGGGCGTGGGTCGAGGCGTCGTTCTCGACGTACTTCCTCAACTCGATCGTCGTCACCGTCTCCTCGGTGGTCATCGCGACGGCGGTGTCGCTGCTCGCGGCCTACGCCCTGGCCCGCGCCAAGGGGCGGCTCATGTCGGTCATCGAGGCGGTCTTCGTCTCGGGCCTCATGATGCCGGTCTTCCTCATGATCGTCCCGATCTTCTACCTGCTCGACTCCTTCGGGCTCGTCTCGACCCGGACCGGGCTCGTCATGGTCTACGCGGCGGTGAGCGTGCCGTTCTCGGTCTTCGTGCTCACCACCTTCTTCCGGCAGCTGCCCGGTGAGCTGGAGGAGGCGGCGCGCCTGGACGGCGCCGGACCGTTCCGGATGTTCTGGAGCGTCATGGCCCCGCTCGTGCGCCCGGCGATCGCGACGGTGGTCGTCTTCCGCTTCGTACCGATCTGGAACGACTTCTTCTACCCGCTCATCCTCATCCGCAACCAGGACAAGTACACGCTGCCGGTGGGCCTGACGAGCTTCTTCGGGGAGTACCAGACCGACTGGTCCACCCTCTTCGCCGGGCTCGTCATCGCCACCGTGCCGCTCATCTTCCTGTTCCTCGTCGCAACCCGGCAGATCATCGCCGGCCTGACGGCGGGGATGGGAAAGTAGCGGCGTGAGCACGGTCCTCGCCGTCGACCTCGGCGGCTCCGGCTCCCGCGCGCGCCTGGCCGGCCCGGGTGGCGCGCGGGAGGCGAGCGGTGAGCGCCTGCGGGTGAGCGCGGGCGGCCTCGTCGCGGCGCCGCTCGTCACCGCGCTCGTGGAGCGACTCGGTGCCCGGGCCGGGGACGTCGACGCCGTGTGCGTCGGCTCCAGCGGCATCCTCACCCTCTCGGACGGGCCGCAGGTGGTGCTCGACGCCGTCCGCTCGGTCCTCGGCGACCTGCCGACCGTCGTCGCTTCCGACGCCGTCACCTCCGCCGTCGGTGCGCTCGACGGCCGGGCGGGCGCCGTCGTCCTCACCGGCACCGGCTCGACGGCGGTGGGCACCGACCTCGCCGGCTGCTGGCGCAAGGTCGACGGCTGGGGCCACGTCCTCGGCGACGCCGGCTCGGGCGCGTGGATCGGGATGCAGGCGCTGCAGACGGCGCTCGAGCAGCACGACGGCCGACGCACCGACGCCGCGGGCCTCCTCGCCGCCACGGTCGCCCGGCTCGGGGTGCCGGAGTCGTGGCCGCGGCAGATCTACACGCGCGAGGACCGGGCGGGGGTGCTCGCCTCCGTCGTCCCCGACGTCGTCGCCCTCGCGGCGGACGACGACGGCGTGGCCCGGGAGATCCTGCGGCGTGCCGGTCGCGAGCTCGCCCGCAGCCTCGTGGCCGCGCTGCGGGCGCCGGTCCCCCCGGTCGCGTCGTGGACGGGCGGAGTCTTCGGCGCCGCGCTGGTGCTCGAGACGATGCTGGAGGAGCTGACGCGCCTGCGGCCCGACGTCGTCCTCGAACCGCCGCGCGGCACGTCGCTTGACGGCGCCGAGCTCCTCGCCCGCCGCGCCCTGACCGGTGACCTCCAGCCGGCCGAGCCGCTGCTCACCGTCCGCCGGTCAGATGACGGGAGCTCACCGCCCGGCTCCCCTGACTGACCGGAGAATGCACGTGATGGCCAGTCAAGGCCGTCCGGGTCGCCTTCGACCCTGGCCTGGAGACGCGGCGGCACGACGTCGTCGTCCTCGGTGAGCTCCACCAGGCGCTCAGGGCCGGTGCCGGGCCGGTGGACCGGGTCGAGCACCTCACTCGCCCCAACCGTACGGTGGGGGTAGGGCTGGCGATGATCACCCGCACCATGGAGGACCTGCGGCCCCTGCGCTGGAGGAGGACCGGCAGAGACCATGGGCTTCATCGAGCGCGCCGGGTTCATCGTGTGCGGCAGGCTGCCGCTGAGCGAGATGCCCCTCCTGGCGGTACAGGCGGCGCACGCGCCACGGGGGCATCGACCGCCCGGGCCAGCAGATCGCGGTCGAGGCCGATCTCGCCGGGGTGAGTGGTGATCGTCTCCGCAGTTCTCACTGCTCGTGCTCCGTCGCCGCTCGCTTGCCCCGTGTTCGGTCGGGGCTCGCGACGTCATGGGAGAGGCCGTGAAAGTGCCTGGGCAGGAGACGTGGTGGTGATGAAGGTTTGATGAAGTCTTCCCCGAGGCCGTTATCGAACCGTGATCCTCGAGGTCGGGGTGTGTAGCGTCGCTCCTGCTTCCCGCCCCCTTCACCGGGAAGCCCACGTGCGGACGCCGAGCCCTGCCACCGCACCGTGGTCCTCGATCGTCCGTGGCAGGGACGGGGAACCCAATGTGGGCCTGCGTGCAGGTCCTTGGGGTGAAGCTCGATGACCGAGCCGGGTGTGCTCCTACCCGAACCCGACAGCTGACCTCGTAGGCGACCTGGAGAGGTTTACCCGTGACATCTAGCCACACCCGTGGACGGCACCGCGCCGAGGGCCGTCCCGTCACCGCATTCTCATCCCTGGGCCCGTGCCTGACGGGTCCGGCCGCCCGCCGTGCCGCGCTTGCCGCGGCGTCCTCCGGCCTGGTGCTGACCATGGCCACCACCACCGCCACCGCGATGGAACCGGTCCACCCCGACCCCCCGGTCGTCGACACCCAGGCGACGGCGAGCACGCAGACCGGTGACGCGGCGCAGGTCACCCACACCGTCGTGTCGGGAGACACCGTGGGGAAGCTGGCGCAGCGCTACGACAGCCCGATCTCGGCGATCATCGCGGCGAACGGCCTGAACGCGCAGGCCCTGATCATCGTCGGAGAGGTGCTGACCATCCCCCAGGGCCAGGCCAGCGGAGCGGCCCCCACCACGGCCACCTCGTCGGCGAACGGCATCGAGCGGGAGAGCGCTTCTGCCTCACGCTCGGCGGCCCGCAGCGAGGCCGCCCCGGCCAACACGTCGGGCAACGCGGTCCTGGACATCGCCTACCAGTACATCGGCACCCCCTACGTGTGGGGCGGGTCGACCCCGGCGGGCTTCGACTGCTCGGGGTTCACCCAGTACGTCTACGCCCAGGCGGGCACCTCCATCCCACGGTCCTCCTCGGCGCAGCGCAACGCGGGCACGCAGATCTCCGCCTCCCAGGCCCAGCCCGGTGACCTCGTGTGGTGGCCCGGTCACGTAGGCATCTACGTCGGGAGTGGGCAGTACATCGCGGCCTACAGCCCGGGTAACCCACTGTCGGTGCGTGACATCTACAAGGCGAACCCAACGTTCATCCGAGTGGGCTGAGCGACGGTGGGTGGCCCGCAGGTGACTGCGGGCCACCCACCAACTGTTCGGCCCTGATCCTGGCGTTGGCGTTGGGCGCGGCCACATGGGTTGGGGTCGGTGCTGGGGGCAGATGACCCCGACCGGACGCTCCGGGTCCCCGTGCCAGGAGCACCGGGATGAAGACTCGATGAAGAATACCCGTGAGCGGCTGCCCGGCGTGGTGCCTCCACCCGGCGCGTGGTTAGCCTCCTTCACGCCTCACCGATGGGCTCGCCGGCTGCGGCCGTGCCTTCTCGCCCCGTCGGTCACTTTGAGCAGATGGAGACGCTCGTGACACTCAGGACCCGACTCTGCGCCGTTGCCGGCGGGGTTGCGCTGACTCTCGCCTTGGCCGCGTGCGGTAACGGCGAACAGACCACACCGGAGGAGCCGGCTGCGGGCACCGCCACGGAGGAGACGACCGACAGCGCGACGCAGGTCGAGGACGTGCACAACGACGCGGACACGATGTTCGCCCAGATGATGCTCGTCCACCACGATGGCGCCGTCGAGATGGCCGACCTGGCCGTGGAGAAGGCCGGCAGCGAGGAGGTGCGCTCCCTCGCGGAGCGGATCTCCGCGGCGCAGGGCCCGGAGATCGAGCAGATGACGTCCTGGCTCGAGAGCTGGGGTGAGGAGACCTCCCCGATGGGCCACGAGGGCATGGACCACGGCGGCATGGACATGGAGGGGATGAGCCAGGACGAGGCCATGGCCGAGCTTGAGTCGCTGTCCGGCGCCGGGTTCGACCAGCGGTTCCTCGAGCTGATGATCGCCCACCACCGCGGCGCGGTCGACATGGCTCAGGACGAGCTCGACAGTGGGGAGAACCCCCAGGCGCTGGCACTCGCCCAGAAGATCATCGATGACCAGCAGGCCGAGATCAACGAGATGGAGGAACTCCTCCAGGGCCTGTGAGGTTCTGATCCGCCGGCGGGCGAGCGCAGGCTCGCCTGCCGGTCCATGTCGGCCTCAATAGCAGGACGGCACCCGCGAGCGAGGCAACGATGAGGACCCCAGCGCTGAATGAGAAGGAGGGTGTTTCCCATGGCCGAGCACGAACACGCGAACGATGACAACCACGACAGCCACTCGCGGACTCCGAGCATGAAGATGTACCTGCGGTTCGCTGCGATGCTCCTGACGGCGATGGTCGTTATGTACTGGGTGATGTTCGCCGGGTCGTGGGAGTGGGGCCACGTCCGCTTCAGCCAGAGCCGTGTCTTCATGGCGGTGACCATGGGGGGCGCGATGGGGCTGGTCATGCTCGCCTGGATGCTCGATATGTACAAGAACGCCAAGGCGAACGTCGTCGTCGTGGTGGTGAGTCTCGGGTTGCTGGCGGGCGGGATCGCGCTGGACCGCAGCCAGGCAACGGTGGACGACTCCGCCTTCATGCGCGCGATGATTCCTCACCACTCCCTGGCCATTACGCGGTCGGAGCGAGCCGGGCTCGAGGACGTCCGGGTCTGTGAGCTTGCCGTGGAGATCAGCGAGGCGCAGCGGCGCGAGATCTTTGAGATGGACTGGCTCATCGAGGACATCGCGGAGAACGGGGTGGCTGCGACACCGGAGGAAGCGCAGGCGCGCCCGGTGCCGGCCTTCGAGGAACCTGCAGAGCGTCAGTGCGACACGGACTGAGGTGTGTCCAGCCGGCCTTCGCCCCGTCGACGGCACCCGCTGTCAGCCCGTGCCGCTGACGCCTCGCGGATGCACAGCTCTGGGGGGGTCGTCAGCGCGCGGACCGCGTCCCGTGGGGCAGTCAGCGGCGTCTTGGAGCGGGGCCTCGTCAGGAGGTCCTCGGGGGCCGGCCCCAACGAGGGGTCGTCGCCCGGCCAGACCTGGTTGCCGTCGGCGTCGATGAGGACGAGGCCGTGTCCGGTGAGTCCGGAATGCATGCCAGCCCCAAGGGTGCCGTAGGCCTCGGAGACGGTGCCACCGTCCAGCGCGACGGCAGGTGCCATGGTGGCTGACACGAAGCCTCTTCCATTAGTTGCCGCGGTCCGAAGAGGCATCGACCGAGTGGGGCAGTCGATCGACCTTTCATGAAGAGTCGATGAACATCTCTGCCTCGTGCGGGTGAGTCGGAATGGATCGCTGCTCGGGCTCCTTATGACAGGCGCATATACCCTCCAGGGGTATGCGGAACGATGGAATGAGGGTTGCCATGAGTACGCCACCAGGCCACGATCACGCAGGGCACCGGCCACGGGAGGGTGAGGACCACAGCGCACACGTCCGCCATGACTCCGCGCAGGGTGGCGCAGGCGGGCATGGGGAAGGGGAAGCCACGCACGGGCAAGCGATGCCCACTGCCGGCATGGGTGTCACCGACCCGCTGACCGCCGCAGGACATGACTCGGCCGTGCGCGATGAGCACGCGGAGCAGCCCGGTCACGACAGCGGTCCCGACGTCCACACGCATCACGGCGGTCACGACGCTCACGGCGCTCACGCGGGTCACGGCGGTCCCGGCGACCACGTGGGCATGTTCCGTCGCCTGTTCTGGATCATGCTGGCCCTGGCGGTGCCCACGGTGCTGGTGAACGGGATGTTCGCCGACCTGCTCGGCTACACGCTGCCTGCCGTGCCAGGGGTGGAGTGGGTGTCCCCGGTGCTGGGCACGGTGATCTATTTGTGGGGTGGGCGCCCGTTCCTCACCGGCGCGGTCGGTGAGCTCCGTTCCCGCAAGCCGGGGATGATGTTGCTCATCGGGATGGCGATCACCGTCGCCTTCGTCGCGTCCCTGGGGGCCAGCCTGGGGCTGTTCGCCCACGAGCTGGACTTCTGGTGGGAGCTGGCGCTGCTCGTCGTCATCATGCTGCTGGGGCACTGGCTGGAGATGCGCTCCCTGGCTCAGACGTCCTCCGCACTGGACTCACTCGCCGCGTTGCTGCCCGATGAGGCCGAGCGGGTAGAGGGGAATCTGGTCGTCACGGTTACCCCCGCCGACCTTCGTCTCGGTGACGTCGTCATCGTTCGCCCGGGCGGGCGGGTGCCGGCCGACGGTGAGGTCATCGACGGCGGCGCGGATGTCGATGAGTCGATGATCACCGGGGAGTCGCGGCCGGTGCCGCGCGCAGTGGGGGACCAGGTCGTGGCCGGCACGGTGGCCACCGACAACGCGCTGCGGGTTCGGGTCGCGGCCGTGGGGCAGGACACCGCCCTGGCCGGGATCCAGCGGCTGGTGGCCGAGGCGCAGGCCTCCAGCAGCCGCGCCCAGCTGCTGGCGGACAAGGCCGCCGGCTGGCTGTTCTGGTACGCGGTCATCGCCGCGGCGATCACCGCGGTGGTGTGGGTGTCCCTCGGCGTCCCGGAGAGCGGACTGGTGCGGGCGATCACCGTCCTGGTCATTGCCTGCCCCCATGCCCTGGGCCTGGCGATCCCGCTTGTGGTGTCGATCTCGACCGAGCGCGCCGCCCGCGGCGGGGTCCTCGTCAAGGACCGTGGCGCCCTGGAGCGGATGCGGGTGGTCGACACGGTGCTGTTCGACAAGACCGGCACCCTCACCAAGGGTGAGCCCGCGCTGACCGGTGTCACGGGGACCGGCGGGTATGAGAACGAGGAGCTGTTGCGGTTGGCCGCGGCCGCCGAGGCCGAGAGCGAGCACCCCCTGGCCCGGGCGATCGTCGCAGCCGCCGATCACCGCGGAATACAGGCGCCCCCGGCTGTGAACTTCCGTGCCGCGACGGCCGTGGGGGTGCACGCCACCGTCGAGGGCCGCGAGGTCCAGGTGGGCGGGCCTGCCCTGCTGTCCCAGCACGGCGCCGAGCCGCTGGCAGCGACCGCGTCGTGGGCACAGGCGGGTGCCACCGTCCTGCATGTGATGATCGACGGGCAGGTGGCCGGAGCTGTCGCGCTGGCCGACGAGGTCCGCGAGGAATCGCGGCAGGCGGTCGAGGCCCTGCACCAGCTGGGCATCCTGGTCGTCATGATCACCGGTGACGCCGAACCGGTGGCCCGGGCTGTGGCCGCCGAGCTGGGCATCGACCAAGTCTTCGCCCAGGTGCGCCCGGAGGACAAGAGCGCGAAGGTCGCCCAGCTGCAGCACGAGGGCCGCATCGTGGCCATGGTCGGTGACGGCGTCAACGACGCTCCCGCCCTGGCCCAGGCCGACGTCGGAATCGCGATCGGCGCGGGCACCGACGTGGCGATCGCCTCCGCCGGCGTCATCCTCGCCTCGGACGACCCACGCTCGGTGCTGTCGGTCATCCAGCTCTCCCGCGCCGGGTACCGCAAGATGAAGCAGAACCTGTGGTGGGCCGCCGGCTACAACATCGCCGCCGTGCCACTGGCCGCGGGCGTGCTGGCACCGGTCGGGTTCGTCCTGCCCATGTCGGTCGGCGCGATCCTCATGTCGCTGTCGACCATCGTCGTCGCGCTCAACGCCCAGCTGCTGCGCCGCCTGGACCTCAGCCCCGAGGCCAGCACCGCCGCGGCCCGCGGCGCTCCGCAGGTCAATCCCGCCCGCACGGCGCTGGCAGTCGACCGACGCGACGAGCCCGCGACCACGCACCACCAATAGGGACGTTGCCACCACCGGGTTCCGCGAGGCGGATCCGTGGCGGGGGCCGGTCAGGGTGAACGGTGACCGGGCCGGGGGTCGGCGACCACGGGCAGATCGACGGTGAACAGGGCACCGTGGCCGGGACCGGGGCTGGTCGCGGTCACGGCGCCGCCATGGCCGTGCACGATGGAGTTGACGATGGCCAGTCCGATGCCCGATCCGCCGTGGGCGCGGTCCCGGGCGGCGTCGGCGCGGTAGAAGCGCTCGAAGAGGTGCGGCAGGTGCTCGGCGGCGATCCCGCTGCCACTGTCGCGCACCGACAGGCGCAGCGTGGACCCCGCCCGCTGCGCCTCGAGCTGCACCCGGCCTCCCTGGGGGGTGTGCCGCACGGCGTTGTCCAGCAGGTTGGTGAGGACCTGGCCGAGCCGGTCGGGGTCGGCCGTGAGCACCGTCTGGCGGGCCTCCTCGGTGGCCTCGACCCTCAGTTCGACGCCCTTGTCGGTGAACCTGGCGGCGGCCTGCGCCGCGGCGTCGTCGAGCAACGCACCGACCTGGAGGGCCTGCCAGTGCATGCTCAGGCGTCCCTCCCCGGCGGCGGTGACCAGGGTGATGTCCTGGGCGAGGCGAGCCAGGCGCGCGACCTGCTCGCGCAGCATCCCCACCGTTGGTTCGTCGGCCGTGACCACACCGTCGAGGATGCCCTCGAGGTAGCCGTCGAGCGTGGCGACCGGGGTGCGCATCTCGTGGGCGAGGTCGCCGAGCATGCGCGTACGTGTCTGCTCGATCTCTCCGAGGTCAGCGGCCATGGTGTTGAACGCGCCGGCGAGGTCGTCGAACTCACCGCCCATGTGCACCTCGGGCACGCGTGCGGCGTAGTCACCGCTGGCAACCCTGGCGGCGGCCTGCCGTACGCCTTCCAGCGACCTGGCGATGCGCCGGGTGAGGAAGACACTGACGACGACCGAGGTGAGGAGGGCGGCGAGCAGTGCAAGGGACAGCGACAGCGTCCACGCGGTGGTGAAGGCCTCCTCCGCGTGGGAGACGACTGAGGAGTCCGCGGGCTCGGCCATGAGCATGTGGTCGTGGAAGATCTCCGGGCCAATGGCGGCGGCGACAGCCCATGCGGTGGCGGCCGCGACGAGGACGACCGCGACGATCGCCGCGAGCAAGCGGGCGCCGAGCCCCCACGGGCGGCGTGGTGTGGCGCTCACTGGCCGGTGCCCATCCGGTAGCCCACGCCGCGCACCGTCTTGACGAACCTCGGCGCGGTGGCGTCATCCCCGAGCTTGCGCCGCAGGTGAGCGATGTGAACGTCGACGAGGTGCTCATCGCCCACCCAGCCCGGTCCCCACACCAGCTCGATGAGCTGGCGGCGGGACAGGGCCATGGTCGGGCGGCTGGCCAGGGCGGCGAGGACATCGAACTCGGTGCGGGTCAGCGCCACGGGTTTCCCCTCGATGAATGCCTCCCGGCCCAGCAGGTCGATGGTCAGTGGCCCGAACGACGCACCGGCCCCGTGCGGCCCGGTGTCCTGGCGTGGGCGGCGCAGCATCGCCCGCACCCGAGCGACGAGCTCGCGTGGGCTGAAGGGTTTGGTGACGTAGTCATCGGCGCCGACCGACAGCCCGATGAGTTTGTCGACCTCCTCCACGCGAGCGGTGAGCATGACGATGTAGCAGTCGGAGAACGTGCGCACCGTCCGGCAGACCTCGATGCCATCAGCACCGGGAAGCCCGAGGTCGAGAACGATGACGCCCGGGCGCCACTGACGGGCCCGCTCGATCGCGTCGCTTCCGTCGCCGGTGACCTGGACCTCGAAGCCGTGACGCTCCAGGTAGCTGGCGGCCAGCCGCGCCAGCGGGGCTTCGTCGTCGACGACCAGCACACGGGGCAGGTTCACGTCAGGAGGGACCGTCGTCATGCCGCCCATTCTCGCCGTCGGCGTGGCCGACCGTTCCAAGCTCGCCGGACGTCGGACGCGTCCGTACGGAGTGTTGAGCGTCGCGGCTGCTCTCACATCTGGGTGCTTTTCCAGCGTCAGGAGGGCTGGAACGCCCAGTGCCAGGGCTCACGGGGGGTGTCCTCGACGAACCCGAACCGAGCGGCGTTTGCACGCATCCATGCCTGCGCCGATGGGTCGAGGTCGAGGTCCACGGCCATTCCCCAGCCGTGCTGGCTGGTCCCAGGCTTGGCGCCCAGCCCGCCCTCGGAGTACAGACCCTTGCGCCGCACGACGTCGACCTGCACGTCGTAGGAACGGTAGGAGTCCGTGACGCCGATGGAGACGCCGTCGGCCGCAGCTGCCGACAAGAGCTTCTCGAACGACTGAGCGGCGGGCGCCCACAGTCTGTGGCCGGTCGCGCCCACCGGCTCGAGTGCGTCACGCGGGATGCGGCCGTTGCCGTACGCCGCGAGCTCGACCGGCACACCGTCGCCGTTGAGCTCGAAGGACGCTCCGACGGTGGAGGTGCCGGCCGGGGCGGTGTCGGCGACCGCGCGGGCGAGGATCTCTGAGAATGCTGTGGCAGCGCCTGCGGCCGGCTGCACGCGCGGGGCCGAGATCGCGCCGAGGGTCACCTCGATCTGTGCCATGCGCTGCGAGATGGCGAGAATTCCGTCCACCGACACTCCGTTCGTCGTCTAGGACGTCCTATCGGCGCGGAGTCAGCCCTCCTTAGCGAGACACGCCACCCAGGCTGTCTCACTGCGCGAAGGCGCGCGGAGACTGCGGCGCAGCGGCGGCTCGCGGGGTCAGCGCACGGGGGGCGTGTGAGGCGTGGTTCCCGTGAGGAGGACGGGCCCCGCGACGTAGGATGACGCCGACGCGCGGTGCTTCGCACCTGGTGCCCAACTGATTCGTCAGTCGGTGAAGATCTTGCCCACCGGCTCGCGCTTCTCGGCCTGGAACCTGTCCTCGGTGCGGCCGTAGGCCCAGTACCCGGAGATCGAGACCTGGGAACGCTCGAGCTCCCGGTGGGAGAAGAGGACGTCGCGCAGCGCCTTGACGGCCTCGCGCTCGCCGTGGGCGAAGGCGCAGACCCGGCCCTCGCGCCAGGGCAGGGTCGCTGCGGCGTCGGCGAGGATCGTCGTCGTGCCGGCCGGCGCGGTGCCGCGGTGCAGCCAGCGCACCTCCACGCCCGCCGGGGCCAGCAGCGGCAGCTCGTCCTCCGGCCCGCCGACCTCGATGAGCGCGTCGCCCACGGCGTCCGCAGGCAGTGCCTCGAGGGACGCGGCGATCGCGGGGAGGGAGGACTCGTCCCCCAGGAACAGGTGCCAGTCCGCCGTCGGGTCCGCCCGGTAGGCGCCCCCGGGGCCGGAGAGGACCACGCGCTCGCCCGGCTGGACCCGCTCGGCCCACGGGCCGGCGAGCCCCTCCGCGCCGTGGACGACGAAGTCGATCGCCAGCCACTGCTCCGCCTCGTTGACCTCGCGCACGGTGTAGGTGCGGGTCACCGGCAGGTCCTCCGGCGCCAGCTGCTCACGCAGGGCGGCGACGTCGTAGGGCGGCTCGAGCCCGAGCTCGGGCTTGACGAAGAAGACCTTGACGTAGCTGTCGGTGCACTCGCTGCGCTGGAAGGAGGAGAAGTTCGGCCCGCCGAGGTAGAGCCGCACCATGTGCGGGGTCAGCTGCTCGCGGCGGATCACCTCAAGGATCGTCTGCGGCTTCCGGCGGCGGACAGGACGGTCGGTCACGGATCTCCTTTGAGGCGAAACTATGGCACTTTCCACTGTACGCCACGCCTCTTCGCCGCCTCGGGCGGGTGTTCTCAACCGGACGCGGCGAGCGCGACCACCGGGTCGCTCGTGGGCTGGGTCGAGCCGCCCTCGGGCTCGACCGTCATCGCGATCGTCGCCCCGGCCGGGAGACCCGCGAGCTCGGCACTCGCCTGGCCCGAGGCCACGGTGAGCACCCCGGCGGACCGTGCACCGGCGTCGTCGACGACCCACAGCTGGTAGACCTCCTCGCTCGTGAGCGGAGGGAGGTCGCGGGCGGAGAACACCGACGTGCCGGACCCGACGACGGCGACGGCACGCCCGCCCCCGGCGACGTCCGCGGCGAGGAGCTGGGCTCCCGGCTCGGCGAGCGCCTCGGCCACCGTCGTGAGCTGCTCCTCGGCCTGCGTGGCGCGCTCGTGCTGCTGGACCGCGATGACGCCGGGAACAGCGGCCGCCGCGAGGACGACGGCGGCGACCAGCCACCGGTCGCGCCGTCGCGCACGGACCCGCGCGAGGTCGACGACGACGCCGTCGTCCTCGGAGTCGGTGCCGGCCGCGTCCTGGGGAGTCCGGGAGACGCGGTCGAGGACAGCGGCGCGGAGCGCCTCGGGCGGGGCCTCGCTCGCGCCCGACGCGAGGAGCGCGGCGACCTCCCGCAGCGCTCGCGCCTCCTCGGCGAGCGCCGGGTCCGCGGCCACGGCACGCTCGACGGCGGCGGCCTCCTCGGGGGTGACCGCGTCCAGCGCCCAGGCGGGCAGCAGCTCGCGCACCTCGTCCTCACGCATGGTCGTCCACCCCCAGGCAGTGGCGAAGTCGGGTGAGACCGTCCCGGATCCGGGACTTGACCGTGGGCAGCGCAACGCTGAGGTCGTCGGCCACCTCGCGGTAGGTGCGTCCGCGGTAGAAGGCCCGGACGACCGCGTCGCGCTGGAGGTCGCTCAGGCTCTCGAGGCACTCGCGCACCCGGGTCTGCTCCACGTCGCGCTCCACGCTCTCCTGGACGTCGTCGAAGGGGGGTGAGTACTCGCGCCGGGCCGCGAGGTCGTCGCGGGAGCGCTGGGCCTGCACGGACCGGACGCGGTCCACGGCGCGGCGGTGCCCCATGGTCGTCACCCAGGCACGGGCGCTGCCTCGCGCCGGGTCGAAGCGTGAGGCGGTGCGCCAGACCTCGACCATGACGTCCTGGGTGACCTCGGCCGCGAGGTCGGGGTCGCGCAGCACACGCCGGGCCGTGCCGTAGACGGCCGGAGCGGTCGCGTCGTACACGAGGGTGAAGGCCTCCCTGTCCCCGTCCGCCACCCGCGCCAGGAGGGCGGCGAGGTCCGGGGTGCCCGGGGGTGCCGGCGTGCCGGCACGACCGGGACCGAGGGAGCTCATCGGGCAAGTGTGCCCGACCGCGGTCCCGAGCGGCGGGTGGGAGCCCCACCCACCGCCCGGGGAGCCGTCAGGAGCCCTGGACGAGCGCGGCGTTGAGCGAGTCGATGGCGCCGGCGAGGGTCTGGACGTGCATCGCCAGTCCCTCGGCGACGGCGTCGGCCGGGAGCTCGCCGCCGGAGATCTCCTCGAAGAAGGCGCCGGCCTCGCCGCGGTACGCGTCGAGCTCGGTGAGCGCGGCGTCGGCGGCCTCCGTGTCACCCGTGGAGACGGCGACGGCGTAGTCGACGAAGTAGCCGATGTGCTCGCGCCACAGGCCGAGGAAGGCCTCTCCCTGCTCGGGGCCGGCGAGCGAGCCGACCGCCTCGGACAGGGCGACGCTGTTCGCGTCGAGCACCTCGGCGGCGGCGGTGAACGCCTCCGACTCGGTCCCGCCCTCGGCGGTGTACGCGGTGAAGACGGCGACGCCGGCGAGGTAGACGTGCTCCTGGAGCAGGGCGGTGAGGTCGGCGCGGAGCGTCGCTGCCTCGTCCGCGGGGTCCCCGGACATGTCGGTCGCCGTGGCCAGGCCACCGGAGATGACGGCGGCGCCCTCGCCGACGTGGGCGGCGGCCTCGCGGAGCGAGGCGTAGGCCTCGGGGCTGCCCGCGGCGAGGTCGTCGATGGCGGCGCCGAGCGTGGACACGTGCATCTCGAGCGAGGCGGCGATGTCCGCGGCAGGGAGCTCGCCCCCGCTCACCTCCTCGAAGAAGGCTCCGGCGTCCTGCGTGTAGGCCTGGAGGTCCGCGAGGGCGGCCTCCTTCCCGGCGTCGTCGCCCTCCGCGGCGGCGGCCGCGTAGTCGACGAAGTAGCCGATGTGCTCGCGCCACAGGGCGAGGAAGGCCTCGCGCTGCTCGTCGCCGGCGAGCGAGCCGACGGCGTCGGCGAGCGCGACGGAGTTGTCGTCGAGCGTCGCCGCCGCGGCCTCGAACTCCGGGGAGTCCAGGCCGGTCGTGTAGCCCGTGGCGACCGCGATCCCGGCGAGGTAGACGTGCTCCTGCAGCAGGGAGGTCATCGTGGCTCGCAGCGTGGCGGCGTCGGAGTCGACCTCACCGGGGATGTCGAGCGCCGCGGCGAACCCGGCCGCGAGCGTCGCCGCGGTCTCGGGCATGTGCTGCGCGGCCGTGCGGGCGTCGGCGAAGGGGTCGCCGGTGCCCATGGGCATGACGGCGCTCATCTCGCCGTCCTCCATGGCGTCGGGCTCCGGCGCCATCGTCGTGGTCTCCTGCTGGGTGGGCGTGGCGCCGGTGTCCTCGTCGGTGTCGGCGCCACAGGCAGCAAGGCTCAGGGTCAGCGCGAGTGCGGCGGCGACGGCGGCCGAGGTGCGGGTCGGGCGGAGCGTGCTCATGTCATTCCTCCAGGGTGGTCCTGCGCTGTCACCTGGGGTTCGGAGCACTCGGGCACCCGGATGGGTCGGACTTTCGGGCGACTACCGCGTGGCCTCCTCGAGGAGCTCCAGGACGTGGCGGTAGGAGCGGCCGGTCGCTGCGCTCAGGCCCATCTCGCACGTGCGGTTGCACGACGCGTAGGCGTCGAAGGGTCCGTCCACGCGCTCGACGGCGGCGAGCTCGGCCGCCTCCCGCTCGGTGGCGCCCGCGGGGAGCTCGGGATGCAGCATGCCGCGGTCCCCGGCGGTGCCGCAGCAGCCCCACTCGACGGGGACCGTCACCTCGCGCGCCACGGCGCCGGCGACGGCGGCGAGGTCCTCCACGGCGCCGAGGTGGACGGCCGAGCACGTGGGGTGGACGGCGAGCCGGTCGAGCTGCTCCGTCGTGGGGACCTCGAGCCGCTCGAGCAGGTGCTCCCTGGTGAAGGTCACGGCGTCCACGACGCGGACCCGCGCCCACCGCTCGGCCGCCTCCCCCGTGAGCCGCGCACCGATCGACTCCAGACCGTGGGTGCAGCTCGTCGCGTCGCACACGAGGGGCAGGCGACCACCGTCGGTCAGCGACCACACGGACTCGGCCACCCGGGCCGCCATCGCGGCCGCACCGTCGACGAGGCCCTTGGACTCCCAGACCGTGCCGCAGCACAGGCCGTCGATGCCCTCGGGGACGGCCAGCCGCATGCCGGCCCGGTCGCACAGCGCCGCGAACGCGGCCGACACTCCCGGCCCGCCGCCCTCCGCCGCGAAGAGCGAGCCGATGCAGGCCGGGAAGAACACCGCGTCGTGCCGCGCCGGTGACAACTCAGCTCGCGGCGGCATGTCGGGTGTCGGCGAGGGGGTGGCGGGTGGGACGGGGAGGGTGCTGCGGGGGCGCCCGGGGCCCGGGAGCGTGCCGTCGACCTGCGGGAGCAGGTCCCGGCCCCGCTGCCCGACGACGGCGCGGGCGGCGCGCGTCGTCGTGCCCAGGACCGGCCCGGGCACGTGGTCGGCGACGGCGAGGGCGCCGCGGAGCGCCGCCGTCGCCGGCTCCCACGCCTGGGCCAGCCGACGCCCGACGGCCTGGGCGACCGGCCCGTTCGCCGCGGCCCGCCGCTGCTTCATCACCGCGCCGGTGTCGATGTCGACGGGGCAGGCCACCCGGCACAGGGAGTCGGCCGCACAGGTCTGGACGGCGGCGTAGTCGTAGTCGCGCTCGAGCTCGGCGCGCCGCGCCGGGCCGGAGTCGGCGGCCTCGCGGAGCAGCGCGATCCGCTGCCGCGGGGTCGTCGTCGTGTGCCGCGACGGGCAGGCGGGCTCGCAGAAGCCGCACTCGACGCAGCGGTCGAGCTCGGGGTGGACCCGCGGGTAGCGCTTGAGGTCACGCAGGTGGATGGTCGGGTCCTCGCTGATGACGACGCCGGGCGCGAGGACGCCGCGCGGGTCGCACAGCCGCTTGATCTCCCGCATCACCTCGTACAGCTCGTCGCCGTACTGGCGCCGGACGAACGGGGCCATCATCCGGCCGGTGCCGTGCTCGGCCTTGAGCGAGCCGCCGGCGTCGAGGACGAGACCGGCGAGCTCCTCGCTGAAGGCGGCGTAGGCGTCCCGGGCGCGGGGGTCGCCGAGGTCCGGGCTGATCATGAAGTGGAGGTTGGCGTCCTTGGCGTGCCCGAAGGTCACCGCGTCGGCGTAGCCGTACCGGGTGAGGAGCCCCTCCAGCGAGCGCACCGTCCCCGACAGCGCGGGGCCGGGCACGACGACGTCCTCGAGCATCGCCGTCGTCCCGGTGGGACGGGCTCCGGCGACGGCCGCGTACAGGCCCTTGCGCACCTGCCACATCGCCGCCC
The DNA here is from genome assembly GCF_009193135.1 of Georgenia satyanarayanai. Taxonomy (GTDB): domain Bacteria; phylum Actinomycetota; class Actinomycetes; order Actinomycetales; family Actinomycetaceae; genus Oceanitalea; species Oceanitalea satyanarayanai. The sequence goes on along the minus strand of NZ_VUKC01000002.1, from coordinate 365,424 downwards.
GCGAGCGCGGGTCGGTGCTCAGCGGCGTCGCGACGACCGGTGCGGTCCCGGCCAGGAGCGGCTCGGCGCCGGCCACCAGGCCGGCGAGGCCGTCGGGAGAGGCGTGCTGGAGCTCGACGAGCAGTGCGGTGTGCCCGTCCACCGCCAGCTCCCGCAGCACCGGGTCGGCACCGGGGTCACGCTGCGCCACCCGCAGGGCCGCGGCGTCCATGAGCTCGACGGCCACCGCGCCGGTCGCGGCGACGGCGGGCAGCGCGGCGGTCGCCGCCCCGATCGAGTCGAGCACGAGCAGCGCCGTCGCGGCGTGCGGCAGCAGTGGCACGGTCCGCAGGGTCACCTCGGCGAGGTAGCCGAGGGTGCCCTCGGAGCCGACGACGAGGTGGGCGAGGATCTCGACGGCCGTGTCGTGGTCGAGCAGCGCGTTGAGCCCGTAACCCATCGTGTTCTTCATCGAGAACTGGTGCTCGACCGCGCGGCGCAGGTCGGGGCGGGAGCGCACGTGGTCCCGCAGGCGCAGAAGTCCCGCGTGCAGCCCGGGCTCGCGGGCGGCGAGGAGGGCGTCGGCGTCCGGGGCCGCGGTGTCGAGGACCGTGCCGCTGGGCAGGGCGAGGACCATCGAGTCGAGGGTCCGGTAGGCGGTGGCCGCCGTGCCGGACGTCATCCCGGAGGAGTTGTTGGCGACGACCCCGCCGATCGTGCAGGCGATCTCGCTCGCCGGGTCGGGGCCGAGGCGCCGGCCGAAGCGGGCGAGGGCCGTGTTGACCCGCCGCAGGACCGCGCCGGGGCGGCACCGCACGCGGGCGCCGTCGTCGAGCACCTCGACGTCCTGCTGGTGGCGGCGCACGTCGACGAGGACGCCGTCGGTCACCGCCTGCCCCGACAGGCTCGTGCCGCCGGCGCGGAAGGTGAGCGGCACGGGGACCGGGGAACGACCGGCCGCGGCCATGACGGCGGCGACCTGCTCCACGGACGTGGCCGTGACGACCGCGCTCGGGCGGAGGAGGTAGTGGGAGGCGTCGTGGGCCAGCCGCGCGCGGTCGACCTCCCGGGTGCTCAGGGCGTCCGGCCGTGCGGCGGCGGCGATCGCGGTCAGGTCCACCGCGGGCTCCTCGCCGCCGGCCGCGTCCTCGGCGACAGCTCGACTGTCGGCGACAACTCAGCTCTCGGCGACAACTCAGCTCTCGGTGACAGGTGAGCTGTCGGCGCCCGCGGGCCGAGGGGCGCGTGGGCGGGCCCGGCACCTGCGCTGAGGTGCCGGGCCCGCCCACCCCTGTCAGAGGGAGTCACGCAGCGCCACCGCGCGCTCCCGCAGCTCGGTGGCCGCCTCCTCGCTCAGCGTGTCCGGCCGCTTGGGCGCGTCGAGGTGCTGGAGGAACCGGTCGAGCGAGCGCCCCGCCTGCTCGGTGCGGCCGGCGTCGAGATGCCGCTCGGCCTGGTCGAGTGCCGTCGTGAGCTGGCGGACGATCGGGCCGGCGACCGCGCCGTCCGCGACGTAGCCCTCGAGCGCGGTACGCAGGTGGGTGAGGGTCGCGTCGTCGTAGAGCCGGTAGTCGTCGGCGACGTCGTCGAAGGCGGCGAGCTCGTCCTGCCAGCCCGCGATGATCTCGTCGGGGTCGACCCCGGCCTCCAGCTGCAGGCGCACGTCCTTGTCGCCGGTGAGGCGGTCGATCCAGCAGGTGTCGGCCTCCGTCTCGCAGCGCTGGTCGGGGTAGATGGTGCCCTCGCGCCAGTCCACGCCCTCGGTGTCGTAGAAGGCCTGGAGCACGTGGAGCCCGGTCCGGACGGGGACGTAGGCGGCCGGGTCGGTGATGTGGAGCTGGACGCCGCCGGAGAGGCGCCCGGCCTGCTTGCTCGACGTCGGGTTGGCGAACATCGGGCGGAAGTGCACGCCCTCGAGTCCGCGGGAGTTGAGGTCCTCGGCGAGCTCGTAGGCCTCGAGCTCGTTGATCTCACCGTGCCCGATCCACAGGAAGGGTGTCGTCGTACCGCGGCCCTCGGAGGCGTCGAGGGACTCGATGAGGCCCGTGCCCGCGTACGCCCACGCCGTCTCGATCGTCGGGATGTTCGGCGAGGGCAGCACCCACTCCAGCCCGTAGCCGGTGACGAAGTCGTCGGGGTCGTACCCGGTCATCTCCACGACGTGGAAGCCCTCGACGGGCTCGTCCAGGAGCTCCCCGTTGAAGAGGGAGGCGAGCTCACCGACCGTGAGGCCGTGCTGCATGGGGATCTCACGGAGCCCGACGAAGGAGGACAGGGTGGGGTCGAGGACCGGCCCGTCCATGCGGTCCCCCAGCGGGTTGGGCCGGTCGAGGACGACGAACTCCTTGTCGAACTCGGCGGCGGCGTCCATCGCGTAGTACATCGTCCAGATGTAGGTGTAGAAGCGCGCACCGATGTCCTGGATGTCGAAGAGGAGGACGTCGACGTCCTCGAGCATCTCCTCCGTGGGCCGCTGCGTGGCACCGTAGAGCGACCACACGGTGAGGCCGGTGCGCGGGTCGACGTAGCTCTCGACGCTCGCCCCGGCCGGCGCGCCGCCGAGGATGCCGTGCTCGGGTGCGTAGAGCGCGGTGAGCTCGTAGTTGCCCTCCGCCTCACCGGCGATGAGGAGGTCCATCGAGTGGGTGAGCTCGGAGTCGACGCCGGTGGGGTTGGTGATGAGACCGACCCGCTTGCCGTCGAGCAGCGCGAGCTGGTCGGGGTCCGAGAGCAGCCGCTCGACACCGAGCTCGACCGTCGGGCCGGACTGGGCCGGCTGCTCGGTGGCCGCCGGTGCGGCGGCGGGCTGCGGTGCCGACGTCGCGGCACCGATCGAGCCGCCGACGAGGGCGACGGCGGCGGCGGCGCCCAGCGCCGGGCTCCACTGCCTGAGACGTCGTACGAGCATCACGTGTCCTTTCACGGTGGGTGGCGGGGCGACCGCTCCCTGCTCACGACGCCCCCTCGCCTCGTTGGCGGCGGGTCCCCCCACCCGCCTGCAGCCACTGTGGCCCACAACACCCTCCGACGTCAAGAACTGTCATCCCACCCGCCCCCCAGGTCACCAACTTCCACACCACCCCACCCCACCCGCCCCGCCCCCACCCCGCCATTGCCCCAAATGGGCAGTTCGACGACGGAACTGCCGGCCTCCGCGTCGCACACCCGACCATTTGGGCGGAGGGGGGTGGGGGCTGGGGCGGTTTAGGTAGCGTCATGGGACTTTCCGGTTCGCGTATCGGAGTGGTCATGCGACGGCCTGTCGGACGGGTAGCCTGGGGGACGGTCGAAGCACTGGGAGGACCTCATGGACCGCCGCGCGCGAGCCCGCGCAGGTGCCGCACTCGCGGTCGCCGCGGTGATGGCGGCCTGTGGCGAGCCTGCGGGCGACGACGTCGGCACCGACGCCACCGCCGGCATGTCGACGTTGACCTTCCGCCTGTGGGACGACGCCGCGGCGGCCGCCTACCGCGAGTCCTTCGACGCCTTCAACGCCGTCCACCGCGACATCCATGTCGAGGTGGAGGTGGTGCCCGAGGCCGACTACTCCGAGCGGGCCGCCTCCGACCTCGCCGACGGCACCATGGCGGACGTCTTCTGGACGACGAGCGACAACGTCGCCGCCCTGGCGCACACCGGGGAGGTCCTCGAGCTGCGCGAGACGCTGGGGGAGGAGCTCGGCGACGACTGGGAGCCGGCCGTCACCGGGCTCTACACCCGTGACGACGGGCTGTGGGCGGTCCCGCAGCTGTGGGACTCGACCGTGCTCTTCTACAACACTGCCCTCGTCGAGGAGGCCGGCGTCGACCCCGCGGCCCTGGCGTGGGACCCCGACGCCGTGCGCGAGAAGATGCCCGCCGGTGGGGTGTCCGCGCCGCCGCGGGCGGACACCCTGCGCGAGGCGGTCGGGGCCCTCACCCGCGACGAGGACGGCCGGGCAGCCACCGAGAACGGCTTCGCCGCGGACGACGTCGCCCAGTACGGGTTCAACCCCGACCTCACCGCCCCCGCCGTCTGGCTGCCGTACCTCGCCGAGCTGGGCGGCGTCCCGGAGACGGGTGACGACCTGTCGCTCACCAGCCCGGAGGCCCGGGACACCTTCCGCTACCTCACCGAGCTGTCCGCCGTCCCACCCACCGCGACCCCTGCCCGCGACCTCTTCGCCAGCGGCGACCTCGCGCTGTTCCAGGCGACCTCCGCGGAGATGCGGCACTTCGCGGGGACCACCGGGGTCGACTGGGGCGTGGCGCCCGTGCCGAGCGGCCCGAGCGGGCGGGTGACCGTCGTCGACGGCGTGGGTGCGGCCGCCAACGCCGCCACCGAGAACCCCGAGGCGACGACCGAGGTCCTGCTCTGGCTCGCCTCCACCGACGGTCAGTCCGCCCTGGCCAGCCACGGGGTCGGCGTGCCCGCCGCCACGGGCGCGCAGGACCTCTACCTCAGCTCCTGGTCCGACCGCGGCGTGGACGCGACCGCCGCGGTCGACCCGGAGGCGGTCGTCACCGCCGCGAGCGGCTCCCGCGCCCGGGAGGTCCTGGAGTCCGTCCGCCCGGTCCTCGAGCCGATGTTCCGGGGGGAACGACCGCTGGCCGAGACCTTGTCTGCCGCCCAGGCCACCGCCGAGCAGGCTCTCGGGTCCTGAGCGCGTTAATCGCGTGACAGCGCTCGTGCCGGCTTCCTACCCTGATGACCACACGGGAAAGGAGGTGGTCCGAGACATGAGCTCTATTTGGACGCGTGAGGTGGCTGCCCGCTAGCAGTCCACGGACGGACCTGCCGGTCCCTCCGCCGACGGCGGCGAGATCCCGGCAGTCACCGGCACCCGCGGGAGCCGTGGCTCGTCCACCACGGCACCCTGGCCAGGCCAGGAGCCCGCGGGTGCTCCCATGCCCTGGCAGGCTGTGCACATGGACCTTCGCATCTTCACCGAGCCCCAGCAGGGCGCCTCCTACGCCGACCAGCTCGCCATGGCGCAGCGTGCCGAGCAGCTCGGCTTCTCCGCCTTCTTCCGTTCCGACCACTACCTGCGTATGGGCGACGGCGACCCGCTCCCCGGCCCGACGGACGCCTGGACCACCCTCGCGGGCCTCGCGCGGGAGACGTCGACCATCCGTCTCGGCACCCTCGTCACCTCCGCCACCTTCCGCCTGCCCGGCGTGCTGGCCATCCAGGTCGCGCAGGTCGACGAGATGTCCGGGGGCCGGGTCGAGCTCGGCCTGGGCACGGGCTGGTTCGAGGAGGAGCACCGCGCCTACGGGATCCCCTTCCCGGACAAGCGCTTCGGTCTCCTCACCGAGCAGCTCGAGGTCGTCACCGGCCTGTGGTCCACCCCGGTCGGTGAGACCTTCAGCCACGACGGCGCGCACTACACCCTCGTGGACTCCCCCGCCCTGCCCAAGCCGCTGCAGGACCGGGTGCCCGTCGTCGTCGGAGGCAACGGGCCGCGCCGCACACCGGCGCTGGCGGCGCGCTTCGGGACCGAGTACAACCAGTCCTTCCCCGAGAAGAGCGGGATCGCCGCCCAGCGCGACCGGGTCCGCGCCGCCTGCGAGGCCGTGGACCGTGACCCCGACGAGCTCGTCTACTCCGTCGCCCTCATCGCCTGCGTCGGCAGCGACGAGCAGGAGGTCACCCGCCGCGCCGCGACCATCGGCCGCGAGCCGGAGGAGCTGCGCCGCAACGGCCTGGCCGGCACGCCGCAGGAGGTCCTCGACGGGATCGCGGCTCTCGCCGAGCAGGGGATCACCCGCGTGTACCTCCAGTGCCTGGACATGACCGACCTCGAGCACCTCGACCTCATCGCCTCCGAGGTCATGGCCCACGTGGGCGCGGGGGCATGACCGACGACGGCGCGCCCCGCCTGCCGCTACGGGTGGGCCTGCACCTGGGCTACTGGTCCGCCGGCCCGCCGGCGGGGGCGGAGCGCGCCGTCGAGCTCGCCGAGGCCGCCGGTCTCGACTCCGTGTGGACCGCCGAGGCCTACGGGTCGGACGCGCTGACGCCGCTGGCGTGGTGGGGCGCGCGCACGACGCGGCTGCGGCTGGGAACCGCCGTCGCCCAGATCTCGGCGCGCACCCCGACGGCGACGGCGATGGCCGCGCTCACCCTGGACCACCTGTCCGGGGGGCGCTTCGTCCTGGGCCTGGGCGCCTCCGGGCCGCAGGTCGTCGAGGGCTGGTACGGGCAGCCGTACCCGCGGCCGCTCGAGCGGACCCGCGAGTACGTCGACGTCGTCCGGCAGGTGCTGCGGCGTCGGGCACCGGTCGAGGTGGAGGGCCGCCACTACCACCTGCCGCTCGAGGGTGAGGGCACGACGGGCGAGGGCAAGGCGCTGCGCCCGACCCTCCACCCGCTCCGGGCGGACCTGCCCATCCATCTCGCGGCACAGGGGCCCAAGAACGTCGCCCTCGCGGCCGAGATCGCCGACGGGTGGCTGCCCGCCTTCCACTCGCCCCGCCTGGATGGCTGGGCACGGGAGCAGCTGGACGCGGGCTTCGGCCGCCGCTCCCCCGACCTTCCGCCCGCGGACCGGTTCGAGGTCAACGTCAGTCTGCCGGTGGCGACGGGGAGCGACGTCGAGGCGGCGGCGGACCTGCTGCGTCCGCACATCGCGCTGTACGTCGGGGGCATGGGGTCCCGGCGCGCGAACTTCCACCGCGACGCTGTCGAGCGGCTCGGCCACGAGGCCGCCTGCGCGGAGGTCGCCCGCCTGTGGGCGGCCGGTGACCGCGAGGGCGCCGCCCGGGCCGTGCCGACCGAGCTCGTCCTCGACGTCGCGCTGGCCGGGCGGCCCGAGCAGCTGCGCGAGCAGCTCGCCGCCTGGCACGGCACGGTCGTGACCGGCGTCCTCCTCCAGCTGCCGCCCGCTGCCGTCCCCGCACTCATCGAGGCCCTCGCGGCCTGATCCGTCCCGCCGGCCAGGGAGGGGGCGGTACGGTGCCGGCGTGAGGGAGATCGAGATCGTCGACCGCGCTCCCGTGCTCGTCGTCGGCATGCCGGTTCTCGCCGGTTTCCACGAGCTCGGCACACTCGTCCCGGCGGCGTGGCGGGCCCTGTCACGCTCCCTCGGGGACGACGACCGGCCCCTCGCCGAGCTCAGCGTCGACCTCGGGGACGGGCGGTACCACGAGACCGTCGGCGTCCTCGTCCCCCTCGAGGACGCGGCACGGGTCCGGGTCCCCGGAGCGGTCGGCTCCCTCGTCCCCGGCGGCGCCTGGGCCCAGATGGTCCACGACGGACCCGTGCACACGATCGCCGAGACGTTCGGCCGCCTGCTGGCGTGGGCAGCGGAGCAGGGTGCACGTCCGGGGCCGCACAAGCTCGACGTCGGCTACCGGCTCGACGGCGCCGCGGAGCGTCACACCCTCGCCGTGGAGCTCTCGCCCGCCCCCTGACAGCGACGGGTTGTGCTCGCCCTGAGTAGAAGTGCTACGCTCGCGCCGACCCACGCCCCTCCAGGGAAGGCACGCCATGGTCCGGCCCGCCGCCGACACCCCCGTCCAGCAGTCGCTCACCCGCGCCCAGCGGCTCGACCGGCTCCCGTTCACCCGCGCCCACCGCAAGCTCCTCGGCGGGTCCGGGGTGGGCTGGGCGCTGGACGCGATGGACGTCGGCCTCATCTCCTTCGTCATCGCCGCGCTCGGCCAGGAGTGGGGGCTCACCGACGGCGAGAAGTCCTGGATCCTGTCCGTCGGGTTCGCCGGGATGGCGATCGGCGCCAGCGTCGGCGGGCTCCTCGCCGACCGGATCGGCCGCCGGCAGGTCTTTGCGCTCACCCTGCTCGTCTACGGGCTGGCCACCGGCGCCTCTGCGCTCGCCACCGGCGTCGGCGCCCTCATCGTGCTGCGCTTCCTCGTCGGCCTCGGCCTGGGTGCCGAGCTGCCCGTCGCCTCGACCCTCGTCAGCGAGTACGCCCCGAAGCGGATCCGTGGGCGCGTCGTCGTCATCCTCGAGGCCTTCTGGGCGGTCGGCTGGATCGCGGCCGCGCTCATCGGCTACTTCGTCGTCCCCGGGGAGAACGGGTGGCGGTGGGCCTTCGTCATCGGGATGGTCCCCGCCGTGTACGCGATCTACGTCCGGCTGCGGCTGCCGGAGTCGGTGCGCTTCCTCGAGCGCAAGGGACGCGTGGCCGAGGCGGAGGCCGCCGTGCGGGTCTACGAGGACGCCGCGGGCCAGGCGCCGGTGCCGTCCCCCGCCGTCGCCCCGGAGACCGCGGCACCGCACTGGCGCGAGCTGTGGGCCGCGCGTTTCCGGCGCCGCACCGCCGCCCTGTGGGTCGTGTGGTTCGGGGTCAACTTCGCCTACTACGGCGCCTTCAGCTGGCTGCCGTCGCTGCTCGTGGACCAGGGCTTCTCGCTCGTGCGCTCCTTCGAGTACACGCTCATCATCACCCTGGCCCAGCTGCCCGGGTACGCGCTGGCTGCCTGGCTCATCGAGCGGTGGGGTCGCCGCTCCACCCTCGCCTCCTTCCTCGCCGCCTCCGCTCTCGCCGCGGTCCTCTTCGGCCAGGCCACCACCGTCCCGGCGATCATCGCCGCGGGGATGGCGCTGTCGGCCTTCAACCTCGGGGCGTGGGGCGCGCTGTACGCGGTGAGCCCGGAGATCTACCCGACGGCGCTGCGGGGCACGGGCTCGGGAAGTGCGGCCGCCTTCGGGCGGCTCGCGTCGATCGCCGCGCCGCTCACCGTCCCGCTGCTCCTCGCGGCGGGTGGTTCCGGGCTGGCGTTCGCCACCTTCGGTGTCGCGTTCGTCGTCGCGATGATCGGGTCGCTCTTCCTGCCCGAGCTCCGTGGCGCGGCGCTCGAGGAGGAGTAGCTCAGGGGGCGCCGAGCTGGGCCTGCGCCGCCGCACGGTGCTCGGGCCGTCCGGTCGTCAGCGCGTAGATCCCGTAGCCGACGGGACCGGCGGCCATGAGCGCCTCGCACCTGTCGGTGAGCCGCGGTCCCCAGTCGCGCCCGCCCGCCGCGGTGTAGGCGCGCAGCGTCGCGGCGAAGGCGTCCGGCGGGGCGAAGGCGTGCTGGTACATGAAGTCACGTGCGGGGTCGTCGCCCCGCGCGGTGGTCCAGTCGAGAACACCGCTGATGGCGCCGCTCTCGCCGATGAGGACGTGTGCGGGATAGAGCTCACCGTGGGTGAACACCGTGGCCTCCGGCCACAGCTCGTCGTCCTCGAGCCAGGCATGCAGCCGGTCGAGCAGCTCGGGGTGGACGTCGTACTCGCCCTCGACCCGGGCGACGTCCGCCCGCCATGCCTCGCGCACGTGCTCGGGGCTGCGCACCTCCACACCGAGCTCGTCCGCCTCGGCGAGCGGGACGGCGTGGAGGTGTGCCAGCAGCGACCCCAGCTCGGCGGCGTAGCGCTCGGACGCCGGGTCCACGTGCCACGTCACGTCGTCGCCCGCCAGGGTGAGGCCTGGGAGGCCCGGCAGCAGGGGATAGGCGACGAGGTCGTCGGACATGACGTGCCACTCGGGCACGGCGATGTCGCGCAGGTAGCGCGAGGCCAGGGCCAGGGCCGCCTCCTCCTGCCACAGGACCTCCCGCATGCCGGCCCGTCGGGGGATCCGCAGCACCCAGTCGCGGCCGTGGACGTCGGTCGCGTAGGCGACGCGGAAGTCGAGCCCGGCGTCGTTGTAGCTCAGTGACGCCGGGTCGAGCCGAAGTCCGTGACGGCCCGCTCGCGCGACGAGCTCCTCACCACCACCCATCCTCCCACTGTGGCAGCGGCCTCACCTGTGCGCACACCAGGGCCGGCTCACACGTCGCGGCGGCGCAGGGAGACCGCACCGGCGACGAGCCCCAGGACGGCGTACCCGGTGACGACGGCCACGCCCTGCCACGGGCTGAGCACCTCGTTGGTCCACATGAGGCCCGAGGTCCCGATGAAGGCGACGGCGGCGGGCAGGGGCATGAGGCTGACGAGGTCCTGCACCCAGTCGACGGCGACGAACTGGAGCACCCCCGGCACGAGCAGCAGGAGACCGAGAACAACGGTGATGGTCCCCGCGGTGTGCCGCACGACGGCTCCCAGCCCGAGCGCGAGGAGCGCCACGGCGACGAAGAAGAAGGCAACGCCGCCGAAGGCCTGCCAGGTGTGCGCCTGGTCCAGACGCGGGACGAGGCCGTGCTCGGACAGGGCCGGAGCCGAGGCCAGGGTGGCCGCGACGAGGCTGAGCACGGTCGTGAGGACGGTCACCGCGACGAGCGCCGCCCCCTTCGCGGCGAGCACCGGCAGCCGGGAGGGCACGGCGGCGAAGGTGGAACGAGCCATGCCCGTGCCGAACTCCCCGGTGATGAGGAGGGCTCCGAGGACGGCGAGGGTCACCATACCGATCTGGAAGCCGACGACGACGAGCTCTGCTCCGTGAGCCTCGACGCCCGCACCGGCGGCGGAACCCACGAGGTCGTCGGCCGTGGGGGCGACACCGACGGCGAGGAGCGTCATGGTCACCGCGGTGACGGCCACCATCCACCACGTCGAGCGCAGCGACAGGAGCTTGACCCACTCGCCGTGGAGCACGCCGAGGAGACTGAGGTCGCCCGTGGTCGCGGTGCCGCGGGTCTGTGTGGGATCGCTGAGGATGGTGGTCATCGGGACATCTCCGTCGTCGTGGCGCGGTACTCGACCGCGGATCCGGTGAGGTTGAGGTAGGCCTCCTCGAGGCTGGCGCGGTGGAGCCACAGCTCGTGGAGGGCGATCCCGCGGCGGGCGGCGAGCTCCCCGACGGCCTCCGTCGTCGTCCCCCGCACCCGGAGGGTGTGGTCCGCCTCGTCGACGCTGTGGCCGTCGGCGCGGAGGTGCGCCGCGAGCTCCCCGGCGTGGGGCGACCGCACGGCGACGACAGCGCCGGTCGCGGCGTCGATGACCTCCTGCACCGGTCCGGCCGCGATGATCCGGCCGCGACCGATGACGAGCAGCTGGTCCGCGGTCATCGCCATCTCGCTCATGAGGTGTGAGGAGATGAGGACCGTCCGTCCCTCCGCCGCGAGCCGACGCACCAGGGTGCGCACCCAGGTGACCCCCTCGGGGTCCAGGCCGTTGACCGGCTCGTCGAGGATGAGGCAGCGAGGGTCCCCGAGCAGGGCGACGGCGATGCCCAGCCGCTGCCCCATGCCGAGGGAGAAGCCGCGCACGCGCTTGTGCGCGACCGCCGCGAGACCCGTCAGCTCGAGCACCTCGTCGACGCGCGCCGCCGGGATGCGGTGGCTGGCCGCGAGCGCACGCAGGTGGGACCGGGCGGTCCGGCCGGGGTGCATGGCCTTGGCGTCGAGCAGCGCGCCAACCTCCCGCAGTGGCGAGCGGTGGTGGCGGTAGGGCCGTCCGTTGACGGTGACGGACCCGGAGGTCGGCCGGTCCAGGCCGACGATCATCCGCATCGTCGTCGACTTCCCGGCGCCGTTGGGTCCGAGGAACCCGGTGACGGACCCGCCGGGGATGGTGAAGCTGATGCCGTCGACGGCGATCTTCTCGCCGTACCGCTTGGTGAGGTTCCGTGCCTCGATCATGGTGAGCCTCCGTCATCGCTCCCCGGGTGTGCCCCGGGGTGTCGGAGCCAGTCAACCGACCAGGCGGCCGTGCGGGATCGGGGGCCGACCCTCGTCCGTCCCGGGTCGCACACCCGCGACGCTCAGGGTTCACCCCGACACGCGGCCCGCAACGGCCCGCCGACCCACTGGTCGACCTCCCGCGGTGAGCGGAGACGGACGACGACGAGGTGGGGTGCCTGCTCCTCGAGGCGCGGCACCCGGCTGCGGAGCTTGTCGCGCGTGGCACGGCCCAGCGCGTGCTCGCGGTCGGTGAGGACGGTCCACAGCGGCGGCTCCACGTTGCCGTTCCACGGCTCCTCGCGCCGCAGTCGGCGCCGGAGCGTGCGACGCACCAGGCGGGGCAGGGTGACGGTGCCGAAGGGGAGGTCGAGCCACACGAGGAGGTCGGCACGCTGGGCGAGGATCGGCCGGGCGTCGGCGTACTGCCACTCCGTCGTCCAGGCGTCCCGGGCGGCGAGGGCGCGGACGTCGGCGAGGAAGTCGGCACGCGGCTCCCAGCCCGGCCCGTGGAAGAGCGCGTCGATCTCGGTGTGCGGGGCTCCCGTGACCGCAGCGACCCGTCGCGCGAGCGTCGTCTTGCCGGCGCCCGACACCCCCGCCACCAGCACGCGCTGCGGGTGGCGAGGGAGGGGGTCGTCGTGGCGCAGCACGCGCGGCATGCTACGCGGCGGGCCGCCCGCTGCGGACTACTTCTGGGCGCCTGCCACGAGCTGGCCGAAGTACTCCTCGACCGTGGGGTCGGCCCAGCTCCAGGCGTCCTCTCCGCGGAGGACGACGTCGGCGCCACCGTCGCAGTAGATCGTCTGGCCGGCGCAGTGGCTGTTCTCCACCGAGGTGAGCCAGATGCACAGGTTGGCGATCGACTCGGGCGGCTGGTGGTAGTTGAGCGGCATCGGCACGACGGCGTCGACGAAGGCGGTCGACTCGGGCGAGGCGAGCAGCTCCGCCGTCATCGGCGTGGTGACGATCCCCGGCCCGACTGCGTTGAGCGGGATCCCCGCGCCGGCCCACTCCGCCGTCACCGACCGGGCGCGGACCCAGCGGGAGATCGCCCGCTTGGTGGAGGCGTAGATGAGGTTGCCGGTCTGCGGGTCCGCCGCCAGCTGCTCGGCGATCTCGCGGGCGGTGGTCTCGTCCGCGCCGAGCAGCGCCTCGACGAGCGGTGGGTGGTTCGGCTGCAGCGAGGACATCGAGCTCACGACGACGGCGCGCGGCGCCTGCGACCGCGCCAGTGCGGGTCGGAGGGCGGTGAGGAACTCGGTGACGCCGTAGTAGTTGACCGACACGGTGAGGGCGCTGGGCAGGGAGACACCGGCAGAGGCGATGATCGCGTCGACAGTCCCGCCGGTGGTCTCGAGCACCGCGGCAACCGCCTCCTCGCGCCCGGTGGGCGTGGAGAGGTCCGCGGTGATGTCCGAGCCGCGCAGGTCCACCCCGACGACGGTCGCTCCGGCCTCGCGCAGGAGGCGGGCCGCGGCGGCGCCGATTCCTGAGCCGGCGCCGGTGATGACGTAGGTGCGTGCCATGGGATCCTCCGATGTTCGGTGTGGTCCCCACCCTTGCGCAGTACGCGGGCCCGAGGGACGGCCGAAGGTCCCACGCATCCCCGGAAGCACCGAGAGCTGGATCGTTCCAGGAACGATCCAGCTCTCGCGCGTGAGGTCAGCGGGTGCTCAGAAGTCCCAGTCCTCGTCCTCGGTGTCCACGGCCTTGCCGATGACGTAGCTGGACCCGGAGCCGGAGAAGAAGTCGTGGTTCTCGTCGGCGTTGGGGCTCAGCGAGGAGAGGATGGCCGGGTTGACGTTGGTCTGGTCCTTGGGGAACAGGCCCTCGTAGCCGAGGTTCATCAGCGCCTTGTTCGCGTTGTAGCGCAGGAAGGCGTTGACGTCGTCGGTGAGCCCGAGGGGACCGTAGAGGTCCTCGGTGTACTGCTCCTCGTTGTCGTACAGCTCCAGCAGGAGCTCGAAGGTGTAGTCCTTGAGCTCCTGGCGGCGCTCCGGTGAGGCGGTCTCGATGGCCTTCTGGAACTTGTAGCCGATGTAGTACCCGTGCACGGCCTCGTCGCGGATGATGAGGCGGATGAGGTCGGCCGTGTTGGTGAGCTTGGCCCGCGAGGACCAGTACATCGGGGCGTAGAAGCCCGAGTAGAAGAGGAACGACTCGAGCATCACCGAGGCGACCTTGCGCTTCTCGGGGTCGTCGCCGCGGTAGTACTCCATGATGATCGCGGCCTTGCGCTGGAGGTGCTCGTTCTCCTCCGACCAGGCGAAGGCGCCGTCGATCTCCCGCGTCGAGATGAGCGTGGAGAAGATCGAGGAGTAGCTCTTCGCGTGCACCGACTCCATGAAGGCGATGTTCGTGTACACCGCCTCCTCGTGAGGCGTGACGGCGTCGGGGATGAGGCTGACCGCACCGACGGTGCCCTGGATCGTGTCGAGCAGGGTGAGCCCGGTGAACACCCGGGTGGTCATCGTCTGCTCGGCCGCGTTGAGGGTGTTCCACGACTGGATGTCGTTGGACAGCGGCACCTTCTCGGGCAGCCAGAAGTTACCGGTCAGGCGGTCCCAGACCTCGACGTCCTTCTCGTCCTGCACACGGTTCCAGTTGATGGCCTGGACCCGGTCGACGAGCTTGAGCTTCTCCACGGTCTTCGTCTCTCTCTGTGTCTCGTTGCGGGGGGCGGTCAGCGCTGTGGGGTCACAGCGTGCAGCTGACGCAGCCCTCCACCTCGGTGCCCTCGAGCGCCATCTGCCGCAGCCGGATGTAGTAGAGCGTCTTGATGCCCTTGCGCCAGGCGTAGATCTGCGCCTTGTTGAGGTCGCGGGTGGTGACGGTGTCCTTGAAGAAGAGCGTCAGCGACAGGCCCTGGTCCACGTGCTGGGTGGCCGCGGCGTAGGTGTCGATGATCTTCTCGGGACCGATCTCGTACGCGTCCTCGTAGTACTCGAGGTTGTCGTTCGTCATGTAGGGCGCCGGGTAGTAGACCCGCCCGAGCTTGCCCTCCTTGCGGATCTCGATCTTCGACACGATCGGGTGGATCGAGGAGGTCGAGTTGTTGATGTAGGAGATCGAGCCGGTCGGCGGGACGGCCTGGAGGTTCTGGTTGTACAGGCCGTGCTCCTTGACCGAGGCGGCCAGCGCACGCCAGTCCTCCTGGGTGGGGATGTGGACGCCGGCGAACAGCTCGCGCACCCGCTCCGTCTGCGGCACCCACTCCTGCTCGGTGTACTTGGTGAAGAACTCACCCGTGGCGTACTTCGAGCGCTCGAAGCCCGCGAAGGACCGGCCCCGCTCGATCGCCAGCTTGTTCGACTCGGTGATCGCGTGGAAGGCCACCGTGTAGAAGTAGATGTTGGTGAAGTCGATGCCCTCCGCCGAGCCGTAGTACACCCGCTCGCGGGCGAGGTAGCCGTGGAGGTTCATCTGGCCCAGGCCGATGGCGTGGGACTCGTTGTTGCCCTTCTCGATCGAGGGCACCGAGGTGATGTGCGTCTGGTCGGAGACCGCCGTGAGGGCGCGGACAGCCGTGCCGATGGTCCTGCCGAGGTCCGGGGAGTCCATCGCCTTGGCGATGTTGAGCGAGCCGAGGTTGCACGAGATGTCCTTGCCGACCTCCGCGTAGGAGAGGTCGTCGTTGTACGACGACGGCGTGGACACCTGGAGGATCTCCGAGCAGAGGTTCGACATGCTGATCCGACCGTCGATCGGGTTCGCGGCGTTGACCGTGTCCTCGAACATCACGTACGGGTAGCCGGACTCGAACTGGATCTCGGCGATCGTCTGGAAGAAGTCGCGCGCCTTGATCGAGGTCTTCTTGATCCGGTCGTCGGCGACCATCTCGTCGTACTTCTCCGTCACGCTGATCTCGGAGAAGGGCACCCCGTAGACCCGCTCGACGTCGTAGGGCGAGAACAGGTACATGTCCGCGTTCGTCTTCGCGAGCTCGAAGGTGACGTCGGGGACGACGACGCCGAGCGAGAGCGTCTTGATGCGGATCTTCTCGTCCGCGTTCTCCCGCTTGGTGTCGAGGAACTTCATGATGTCGGGGTGGTGGGCGTTGAGGTACACCGCGCCGGCGCCCTGACGTGCCCCGAGCTGGTTGGCGTAGGAGAAGGAGTCCTCGAGGAGCTTCATCACCGGGATGACGCCCGAGGACTGGTTCTGGATGCGCTTGATGGGCGCGCCCGCCTCGCGGAGGTTGGTCAGCGACAGCGCCACCCCACCACCGCGCTTGGACAGCTGGAGCGCGGAGTTGATGCCACGCGCGATCGACTCCATGTTGTCCTCGGTGCGCAGGAGGAAGCAGGAGACGAGCTCGCCGCGCGAGGCCTTGCCGGCGTTGAGGAAGGTGGGCGTGGCCGGCTGGAACCGGCCGGTGATGACCTCCTCGACCATGTTGAGGACGAACTGCTCGTCCCCGGCCGCGAGAGCAAGGGCCACCATGACGACGCGGTCCTCGAAGCGCTCGAGGTACTTCGTGCCGTCGAAGCTCTTGAGCGTGTAGGACGTGTAGTACTTGAAGGCGCCGAGGAAGGACTCGAAGCGGAAGTCGAGGGAGTCGGCGAACTGCCAGACCCGCTCGAGGAACTCCGGGGAGTACTGCGCGAGCACCTCCTTCTCGTAGTAGCCCTCCTCGACGAGGTAGCGCAGACGCTCCGCGACGCTGGGGAAGGTGACGGTGCTCGGCACGACGTGCTGACGGAAGTAGGCGTCGACGGCCTGCCCGTCGGCGTCGAACTGGATGTTCCCGTCGGCGTCGTACAGGTTGAGCATCGCGTTGAGGGCGTGGTAGTCGAGCTCCGGAGCCGCGCCCTGCGTCATGCCGATATCAGTGACCGTTGCTGCCAAAACTGTCCCAATCCCTCGTGGACGCGCGAGACGTCCTCTGCTGTTCCGAGTAGTTCGAACCTGTACAGGTAGGGCACCGCGAGCTTCTTGGCGATGATGTCGCCGGCGATGCAGTAGGCGGTGCCGAAGTTCGTGTTCCCCGCCGCGATGACCGCGCGGCACAGCCCGCGGTTGCCGGCGTCGTTGAGGAACTTGATGACCTGGCGGGGCACGGCCCCGCGCTGGTTGCCGCCCCCGTAGGTCGGCACGATGAGCACGTACTCCTCGTCCACGGTGAGGAAGGGCTCCGTCGGCCGCAAGGGGATGCGGTGTGCTGCGAGACCCAGCCGCTCCACGAAGCGGTGCGTGTTCTCGGAGGCCGACGAGAAGTAGACGAGGTTTCCCATGCCACCCCCTCGAAGTCCGTTGCGTGCGCCGGGCCGGGGCCCGGTTGGTCTCGGCCGGGTCGCCGGGTGAGGGCGACCCGACCGAAGTCTGTGGGTCAGACCGCGACGGAGGCGGCCTGCGCCGCCAGCGCCTTGATCTTGTCGGGGCGGAAGCCCGACCAGTGGTCGGCGTCGGCGAAGACCACGGGAGCCTGCTGGTAACCGAGCGCCTTGACGGTCTCGAGCGCCTCCGCGTCGGTGGAGATGTCGACGACCTCGTACTCCAGCCCCTGCTTGTTCAGCGCGCGGTAGGTGGCGTCGCACTGCACGCAGGACGGCTTGCTGAAGACGGTGATGCTCATCGGAGGATCTCCCCTCGGTTGTGACTCCCCGCCGGTGAGGGCGGTGGAACAACAGGCGTGTAGTTCACTGGACGACTGGGCACGACACTACACCTAGTGGTCCGGCTTAGGAACAACCCCAAGGTGTTGTGTCGGCGAGTCGTGTTTTCGGCGTGTCATCCACAGCCTGCCGCGGTTCTTGTGCATCGGACACCTCCCTCTGGGGACGGCCTGTGGAAGCCGCCGTACCGCTCCGACCCGTCCTCTCCCCACGATCCCACCGACCAGCGACATCGCCCGTGCCGACCCTTGTGCACACCCTCCACCGGCGTGTCGTCCACAGGCGGTGGACAAGGTTGAGGACAGCCGTCGAGATCCCTGTCCGCGGCCGGGTGGGTGGTGTAACGCACAGGCATCTGCCGGAGACAGGCCCGGAGCCATCGCCCATCATGGGAATTGTGAGGAAGATGAACGTCGAGAGCTTCAACCTCGACCACCGAGCCGTGAAGGCGCCCTACGTGCGCGTGGCGGACGCCAAGACCCTGCCGGGCGGCGACACACTCACCAAGTTCGACATCCGCTTCTGCCAGCCGAACGTCGACCACCTCGAGATGCCGGTCGTCCACTCCCTCGAGCACCTCATGGCCGAGCACATGCGCAGCCACACCGACGCCGTCGTCGACATCTCCCCGATGGGCTGCCAGACCGGTTTCTACGCCCTTCTGCTGGAGACCGACCTTCCCGCGTTCCTCCCGCTGCTCGAGGCGACGCTCCGCGACGTCCTCGGTGCCGCGGAGGTGCCCGCCGCCAACGAGGTCCAGTGCGGCTGGGGCGCCAGCCACGACCTCGGCGGCGCGCAGGGGGCGGCCCGGGAGTTCCTCGACCGCCGCGACGAGTGGGAGCAGGTCCAGGCATGAGCGAGATCTTCGGTGTCCCGGTCGCCCCCGGTGCCCCGCTCACGGCGCCCCTCGCAACCGTGGACGCCGTCGTCGTCGCCGCCATGGACGAGGAGATCGCGCCCTACGAGCAGCGCGCGGAGCACGTCGCGCACCAGCGGCACGTCGGTATGGCCCGCTCGGTCATCGCGACCATCGGCGGACGCCAGCTCCTCCTCATCCGCTCGGGCATCGGCGCCGTCAACGCCGCGACGGCCACCGCGCTGGCCGTCCACGCCGTGCGCACCCCGCTCGTCGTCTCGACCGGCTCGGCCGGCGGGCTCGCCGACGGCGTGCGCGTCGGTGACGTCGTCGTCGGCGACGAGCACGCCTACGCCGGCGCCGACGCCACCGCCTTCGGCTACGCCCTGGGCCAGATGCCCGGCATGCCCCCCACCTACCCCGGCAACCCCGCGCTCGTCGCTCGTGCGCAGCACCGCCCCGGCGTGCTCGTCGGCGCGATGGTCTCCGGAGACTCCTTCGTCGACGGCCGCACCGTCGAGGCGCACCGGGCCACCTTCCCGCGGGCGTTGACGGCGGACATGGAGACCACGGCGATCGCCCAGGTCTGCTACTCCTTCGGCATCCCCTACCTCGCGGTGCGGGGCGTGTCCGACCTGTGCGGGCCGACCGCCGGTGACGACTTCCGTCTCGCGGTCGACGACGTCGCCGCCCTCGCCGCGGACGTCGTCCTCGACCTCCTCGACGTCCCCGCCCCGGCCCTCAACGGCTGACACGCCCCGCGCCCGCCGACGGCTGAGCTCCTGCCGGACCAGCTGAGCGCTCGGCGTCTGTCGCGGGGGTCCTAGGATCGGGACGTGCTCACCTCCTGGTCCGCGCTGCTGCCGGTCATCGGCGTCATCGTCGTGCTCGCGGCGGGCGTGACGGTGGTCGTCCTCCTCCTCGTGCGCCGCAGCAACCGCCGCACCGCGCACCGCGCGCCGGTCGCGGCACCGGGCCAGGCCGAGCGCAACGCGTCCGCCGGCCGCCTCGTCCACGAGCTCGACGACGGCGTCGCCCGGGCCACCACCTCGCTCCACTTCGCCCGCCTCCAGCTCTCCTCCGACGCGCCGGAGCAGCTCGCCGCCGCCGTGGAGGAGGCGCGGGCGAGCTCGGCCGCCCTCGCCGCCACGCTGGCCGTCACCCGCGACGGCGCCGGGCAGGGGCCCGCCGGCACGGAGGTCGCGGGGCGGCTCACCACCGCGCTCGGCCGCGCACAGGCGGCCCGCGAGCGCCTCACCGCCGCAGCGGCCCGGGTGGACGAGGAGACGCGCGGGCTCCGCTGAGCCGCTCCCCGCGCGCCCCTGCCGCGGCCCGTCGGTACTGTCACCGCAGGACAACGACGACGGAAGGACGCTGCCGTGGCCACGCCGCCCGAGACCCCTCCCACGACCGGGCCCGAGGGGACCGCGCGGGAGGGTCGCTGGTACCAGTCGATCCACCCTCGGGTGTTCTGGCCGTCACTCGTCCTCATCCTCGCCTTCGTCGCCCTGGCGGTCGTCGGCGGAGACGCGGTGGGGGAGGCCATCGGGACGGTGCAGACCGGGATCGTCAGCTACTTCGGCTGGTACTACACCGCCCTCATCTCGGCCTTCGTCGTCTTCGCGGTGTGGATGGGCCTGAGCCACTTCGGGGACATCACGCTGAGCAACGACGACGAGGGACCCGAGTTCAGCATCGGCTCCTGGCTCACCATGCTGTTCGGCGCCGGCATGGGCATCGGCCTGGTGTTCTGGGGGGTCGCCGAGCCGCTCCACCACTTCGCCGGCATCCCCAACCGCGCGTCCCGGATCGTCGCGGGGGACGCGGAAGGGGCGCAGGACTCCCTCGTCATCACCTTCCTCCACTGGGGCCTGCACCCGTGGGCGATCTACGTCGTCGTCGGCCTCGCCATCGCCTACGCCGTCCACGTCCGCAACCGGCCGATCTCCATCCGGTGGACGGTGGAACCGGTCCTCGGGAAGTCGGCCAAGGGCTGGCTGGGCGACGTCGTCGACATCATCGCCGTCGTCGGTACCGTCTTCGGGATCGCGACCTCCCTCGGGCTGGGTGTCACGCAGATCGCGGGCGGCCTGGAGTTCCTCGACGTCATCTCGACGCCGAGCAACATGGTCCTCGTCGTCATCATCGGCATCGTCACCGGTCTCGCCCTCTTCTCCGTCGTCAGCGGGGTGTCGAAGGGGATCAAGTGGTTGTCGAACATCAACATGTCGATGGCCGTCGCCCTCATGCTCTTCATCGCGATCACCGGCCCGACGATGTTCCTGCTCCGCGAGCTCATCCAGGCCTCGGGCGCCTACTTCCAGAACCTCATCGCGCTGAGCTTCCGCACCTCGGCCCTCGCCGGGGAGCAGGGCATCGAGTGGCAGGGCTGGTGGACGGCCTTCTACTGGGGCTGGTGGATCTCCTGGGCGCCCTTCGTCGGCGTGTTCATCGCACGGATCTCCAAGGGACGCACCGTCCGGGAGTTCGTCCTCGGCGTCCTCTTCGTCCCGACCGCCTTCAGCTTCGTGTGGTTCACCGTCCTCGGAGGCAGCGGCCTGTACCGCGAGCTGTTCGGTGACGGGGGGCTCGTGGGGACCGACGCCGAGGGCAACGCCACCGTCGACGAGACGAACACGCTGTTCGTCCTCCTCGAGAACCTGCCCGCGTCCGGGCTCGTCATCGGTGTCGCGATCCTCATCGTCATCCTCTTCTTCGTCACCTCCTCCGACTCCGGCTCCCTCGTCGTCGACATGCTCGCCTCGGGCGGCGACGTCGATCCGCCGGTGTGGAGCAGGGTGCTGTGGGCGGTCCTCGAGGGCGCGGTGGCGGTGGCGCTCGTGCTCGCCGGCGGGCTGACCGCCCTGCGCGGTGTCGCCATCTCGATCGCCCTGCCCTTCAGCATCGTCATGATCGTCATGTGCCTCGCGCTGGTCCGGCAGTTCCGGACGGAGCGGCACAAGACCCTGCAGGCGGAGCTGCGCCTCAGGCGTGAGCAGCTCACCGCCCACGTCGCAGAGACGCTGCAGCAGGACGGTCTCCTCGAGGGGGATGCTGCCCCGCCCGAGGGTCGCCGTCCGCGACGGCGCCGGCGAACCTGACGCCACGCTCGGGCAGTGCCCGCCCGCCCCTTCCGCACAGGCTATGGTGATCTCCATCACGGCCGGCGGCGGGGTACCCGCAGGCCCGACCGGTCGTCAACGACGAAGATCGGAGTGACGTGAACTCACTGCTGCTCGCCGCCATCGGCATCGCCATGGTGCTCGCCGGGTACTTCCTCTACTCGAGGTACCTCGGCACCCGCGTCTACCGGCTCAACGCCCAGTTCCGGACACCGGCCCACGAGCTTCAGGACGGCGTCGACTTCGTCCCGACCAACAAGTACGTCCTCTGGGGCCACCACTTCACGTCGGTCGCCGGCGCCGCGCCCATCGTCGGGCCGGCCGTCGCGGTCATCTGGGGCTGGCTGCCGGCCTTCCTGTGGGTCACCCTCGGCACCGTCTTCTTCGCCGGCATGCACGACCTCGGGGCGCTGTGGGCCTCGGTCCGCAACAGGGGGCAGTCCATCGGGACGTTGTCCGGCCGCTACATCGGGGCGCGTGGACGCAACCTGTTCCTCGTCGTCATCTTCCTGCTGCTCCTCATGGTCAACACGGCCTTCGCCGTCGTCATCGGCGGCCTGCTCGTCAACACGCCCACGGCCGTCATCCCGGTCTGGGGCGCGATCCTCGTCGCGCTCATCATCGGCCAGGCCATCTACCGGTGGAAGCTCAACCTCATCGCCGTCTCCGTCATCGGCGTCGTCGCGCTCTACTCGCTGATCATCGTCGGTGACAACGCCCCGGTCGTCCTTCCAGAGACCGTCATGGGCCTGTCGGCGGAGGCCTTCTGGGTGCTCATCCTCTTCCTCTACGCCGGCGTCGCCTCGATGCTGCCCGTGTGGATGCTCCTCCAGCCGCGTGACTACATCAACGGCCTCCAGCTGTTCATCGGCCTGGGCATCCTCTACGTCTCCGTGCTCATCGCCTCGCCGGAGATCGTCGCCCCCGCGGTGAACTCCGACGTCCCCGAGGGCACCCCGAGCCTCGTGCCGCTCCTCTTCGTCACCATCGCCTGCGGCGCGATCTCCGGCTTCCACGGCATCGTCTCCTCCGGCACGAGCGCCAAGCAGCTCGACAAGGAGACCGACGCCCGGTTCGTCGGCTACTTCGGGTCCGTCGGCGAGGGGCTCCTCGCCCTCGGCGCGATCATCGCCGCCACCGCCGGGTACCGGACGCTCGCGGACTGGGAGGCGGTCTACTCGGCCTTCAACCAGGGCGGTGTGGCGGCCTTCGTCGAGGGCGGTGGCGCCATCGTCAACGCCGGACTGGGCATCCCGACGTCACTCAGCGCCACCATCCTCGCGACGATGGCGGTGCTCTTCGCCGCGACCACGATGGACACCGGGGTGCGCCTGCAGCGCTACGTCGTCCAGGAGGCGGTGGACCTCGCCGGCAGGCGGGTCGGCACGATCCTCGCGACGGTCATCGTGCTCGCCTTCGGGCTGGGCCTGTCCTTCAGCATCAGCGCCGACGGCGCCGGTGGCATGCGGATCTGGCCGCTGTTCGGCACCACCAACCAGATCCTCGCCGGCCTCACGCTGTCGATCGTCGCGGTCATGCTCATGCGCAAGCGGCGCAGCGCACTGCCGGCGCTCGTCCCGCTCGTCTTCGTCTTCTCCATGTCGGTGGCCGCCGCGATCGTTCAGGTCGGACAGTTCTACGCCGACGGGGACTGGCTGCTGCTGGCCATCGACCTCGTCATCCTCGTCGCCGCCCTGTGGGTGATCGTCGAGGCCGTCAATGCCATGGCCAAGGCTCGCCGGGAGCCCGCCGACGAGGAGGACCCGGTCGGCTCCGAGGCGGCCGTCGAGCGATGAGCGGAGGGGGCGACGACCACGGCCACGCGGCACGGATCGCCGCGGGCCTGCGCGAGTTCTACGTCGCCCCCTACCGCCGCACCTTCGCCCGGGCGCGGCGTGACGAGGACGACCTCTTCATGATGATCGTGCTCTCCGACATGCTCGGCGTCCCCAACCCGGTCAGCTACTACACCGTGGAGCTGCTCCCCCTGATGTACGACCGCTTCCACGACTGGCACCGTCGCATGGGCATGGACCACTCGCCCCTGGACCACCTCTCGTGCTGCTGAGGCTGGCCGCTCAGCGGCGGGTGCTGTTCGTCGGCGGCAAGGGCGGGGTCGGGAAGACGGCCGTGGCCTCCGCCGTCGCGCTCGCGCAGGCCCGCGCGGGACGACGGGTGCTCGTGGTCTCGACGGACCCCGCTCACAACCTCGGCCACCTGTGGGACCGACCGGTCGGTGACCGAGGGGTCTCCCTCGCTCCTGGGCTGGACGGTCTGGAGATCGACCCGGCGCGCACCACCGACGAGCACCTGCGGACGGTCGGCCACACCCTCCGACGGCTCATGCCCGAGCACCTCTCCCGGGAGGTCGACAAGCACCTCGAGCTGGCACGGGACGCCCCCGGCACGCACGAGGCCGCGGTGCTCGAGCGCATCGCCGAGGTGCTCGAGTCCTCCGACCACGACCTCGTCGTCCTCGACACGGCTCCCTCCGGCCACACGGCGCGGCTCATGTCGCTGCCGGAGACGATGGCGGCATGGACCGAGGGCCTGCTCCGGCGGCAGGACCGCTCCGCGCGGTTCGGGGCCGCGTTACGAGGCCTCGAGGACGACGCCGCGGCGCGAAACATCGTCGGCACAGGGCGGCGGGACCTGCGGGCGGACCGCGACCAGGAGATCCGCCAGGTCCTCCTGCGCCGTCGCACCCGCTTCGCCGAGCTGCGGGACCTCCTGGGCGACGACGCCCGCACCGCCTTCGTCATCGTCCTCGCCGCGGAGCGCCTCCCCGCACTCGAGTCGATCGAGCTCTACGGACAGCTGCTGCGATCGGGGGTGAGCGTCGGCGCGCTCGTGGTCAACAAGCGCTCCCCTGCGGACCGCGGGGAGTTCCTCGCCCGACGCCGCGCCCAGGAGCAGGTGCACCTCGACACGGTGCGCGAGGCCCTGCCGCACGTGCCGCTCATCGAGCTGCCGCTGCTCGCCGAGGACATCGTCGGTGAGTCGGCGCTGGAGCGCTTCGCCGCCGAGATCGCCCGCGCACGCTGACCCGCCCGCCTCAGACGGCGTCCCGCCGACGGAAGACGACGGCACCCAGCGCCACGACGACGGCGGTGAGGACGAGGAGGTAGGCCACGCTGTGGCCGAAGGACAGGGCGCGCTCCGTGTAGTCGCACATCGTGCCGCTCGCGTCGGTCGTGCACTCCTCGACGTAGTACGTCGTCCCGTGCTGGACCCAGCCGCTCACGTTGGTGGTCGGCAGCCAGGGGGCCGTGCGGGGCACGAGCCCCTGGACCATCTGGCTGGCGATGAAACCGACGACGACGAGACCGAGGACGGCGGCGGTGTGGCGCAGCAGGAAGCCGAGCGCGGCGCCCACGAGCGCGCCGGTCACGGCGAGGCCGAGGATGCGCAGCGCCATCCAGCCGGTGTCGGTCCACTGCGCGGCGCCCATCCCCGCGGTGAGGTCGAAGTGGTCGGCGATGAGCCAGGAGCCGCCGGTGACGAGGGCGACGGCGAGGACGGCGGCGGGGATCACGCCCAGCGCGGCCGCGACCACCTTCGAGGCGTACACCCGCAGGCGCCGGGGCTCGAAGCTCAGCCAGGTGCCCATCGCCCCGGTGCTGATCTCCGCCGCCGTGAAGGTCGCCCCGACGAGGCCGACGGCGAACAGGAGAAAGGTCGACGCGGCGCTGAGCCAGGAGGGCAACGACTCCTCCAGCGGTGGAGCGGTGACGACGTACCACTCACGCTCCGGTGCCGTCATGTCCTCGCAGGAGTAGTTCACCTCCTCGCCGAGACGATCGGCCTCCGCAGCCTCGTCCTCCAGGCACTGAGCCTTGTCCTCCTCGCCGTGCTCCTCCCAGTACGCGAGGTCCTGCTGGTACATCTCCTCCGCCAGGGCGAGGTCCTCGTCGGACATCGGCTGTGAGGACTCCCAGGCGGCCCACAGGACGAGCAAGGACGCCGCGAGCGCACCGAGCATCGTGAGGACGACGAGGCGCCGGGAGAAGAGTCGACGGAGCTCGACGCGCAGCAGGCGCATCATGCGAGGTCACCGCCGTTCGTCGGCAGGCCGGGCGCGCGGCCGTGGCGACCGCCGGAGCGCTCGTCCAGGCCCTGCCCGGCGGTGAGGTCGAGGAAGACCCGCTCGAGGTCGACCCGCTCGGCGGTGAGCTCGCTGACGTACAGGCCCCGCTGGGCGAGCAGCTCGGTCACCTGCGCCGGGTCCTGCACCCCCCGCACCCGCAGCAGGCCACCGTCGACGCGGACCCGCAGGCCGGCGTGGGTGAGGACCTGCTCGGCCGCCGCGAGGTCCGCGACGCCGACCTTGACCGCACCCGACTCGGAGCGTGCGCCGATGACGTCGGCCACCCGGCCCTCTGCGAGCAGACGGCCGCGCCCGATGATGGAGACGGTGTCGGCGACCTGCTCGACCTCGGCGAGGATGTGGCTGGAGACGAGGACGGTCCGGCCCTCCTCACCGAGGCGGCGCATCGTTTCGCGGATCTCCCGGATGCCGCCGGGATCCAGGCCGTTGGTCGGCTCGTCGAAGATGAGGAGGTCCGGGGACTTGAGGAGCGTCGCGGCGATCGCCAGACGCTGCTTCATGCCCAGGGAGTAGGTCCGGTACCGGTCCCCGGCCCGTTCGGCGAGCGCCGTCGACTCGAGCACCTCGTCCACCCGGCCGCGCGGGGCGCCGATCGCGCCGGCGAGGAGCTCGAGGTTGCGGCGTCCGGAGAAGGTGGGGAAGAACTTCGGGGACTCGACGATGGCGCCCACCCTGCCGATGACCTCCGGCAGCCGCTCGGGCACCTCCTCGCCGAAGATCCGCATGCTCCCGGAGTCGGGACGGATGAGGCCGAGCAGCATCCGGATCGTCGTCGTCTTGCCCGATCCGTTGGGGCCGAGGAAGCCGTGGACGCCCCCGACCGGCACGTGGAGGTCGAGGTTCTCGACACCGACACTGCCGCCGCCGCGCCGGCGGTAGGTCTTGCGCAGCGCGGAGGTGTCGACCGCGAGGTCGCTCATGTCGGGGCTCCAGGGGAAGACGGAGGCGGCCGACGAGGGCCAGCCTCCGGGGAGGCTACCGGCTCCCGGGCCGCCCGGACGCCGCTTTCGCGTGCGACCCTGCGGGGCGCGCGACCGGCGCCCGCACCGGGGTCTTGGGCCGACCGCGACCTTCCCCCAACCAGTGCTAAAGTCGCAACGCTCCTACTAACGTTGTGCTAACAGGCTGAGACGCTCCTCCAAAAGTATGAGGAACGTCACAGCCGATCCCGCTTGTCCCCCCACGGTGAGCGTCGCAGACTTCATCCGTTCGCATGGATCTGCGACCCCCGGGCCTCGGCTCGGTGACTCCCATGGAGGGAACCCCAATGGCTTCGACCGCTTCGATGTCCCGCTCGGCACGCTACGCACGGTGGCTGGCAGTCCCGGTCGGTCTTGTCGTCAGTGCGCTGCTCATCTGGCAGGCGTCCTACGCCGCCTTCACGGACAAGACGGACAACTCCGGCAACTCGTGGTCTGCGGGGACCGTGACGATCACCGACGACGACGAGGGCCGGGCGATGTTCGCCGCCGCGAACCTCGCCCCGGGATCGGGTGGCTCCGAGGAGATCACCGTCACCTACGAGGGCACGCTCAACGCCGTGGTCAAGGTCTACGGAGCCGGCCTCCAGGTGCTCGCCCCGACGGGTGACGGCCAGTCCCTGGAACCGGTGAGCACCACCGGCGACACCCTGGCGAACCACATCGAGCTCACCATCGACGGCAACGAGGGTGGCACGTTCGGTGCCGGCACGATCGGGACGCTCTACTCGGGGACGCTGGCCGACTTCGCGACGAACCGCGGTGAGGCCAACACCCCGATGCGCTACCCCGTCGCCGGGAAGAGCAACATGGCGGGCACGTTCCGCTTCACCTACAAGCTGAAGGACGACGCACCGTCCTCCGTCCAGGGTCAGCAGGTGCGCCTCAACTTCGTCGCCGAGTCCACGAGCACCAGCTGATCCTCCGGCCCCGGGAAGGAGCACGCCGTGAGCGACGCGCCCCCGAACCGGTGGGTCAGGCACACCGTCGCGCTGTGCGCACGGACGGTGCTGGCCACACTAGCCGGCCTCCTTGTCTGGACGGTGCTGCCGGTCCTCATCGGCTGGCAGCCCTCCGTGGTCCTCAGCGGCTCGATGGAGCCGGCGATCCGCACGGGTGACGTCGTCGTCACCCGCGAGATCCCCGCGAGCCGCTTGCGCCCGGGCCAGGTCCTCCTCGCCGATGCCCCCGGCGAGGAGGGCAGCCGGCTCCTCCACCGCTTCGACAGCACCGACGACGACGGCGGCATCGTCCTGCGTGGGGACGCGAACGAGACGGCGGACACCCTGCCCGTCACGACCGACGCCGTCCACGGCGTCGGCGTCCTGCGCGTGCCGTGGGTCGGGCTGCCGTACGCGTGGTCGGTGCAGGGCCGCTACGTGCCCGTCGTGCTCACGGCGCTCGGCCTGGGGGTCTGCCTCCTGCTCGGTCGGGTCCGCGAGCTCGGCCTCCGCCGGTCCCCCGCCCACGCGGCCCCGCGGCGCACCTGGGGGCCCCTGGCCGCGGCGGCACTCCTCGCGGTGGCCGTCCCGTCGACGAGCGGCGTCGACGCGAGCTTCGGCTCCACCCTCACCTACCCGGTGACCTTCACCACGCAGGCCCCCGGCGCACCCTGAGCCGATTGCGTCGCCGCGAACCCGGGCGGAGCATGGCCTCCATGGCTTCCGAGGACCCGGCAACCGCAAGCACGTCACCTGCAGCACCGGGGAGCACCGGCGAGGTGGGCGGCTTCCTCGGGCAGCCGCGCGGCCTGGCCAACCTCTTCTCGGTCGAGCTGTGGGAGCGGTTCTCCTTCTACGGCATGCAGGGCATCGTCCTGCTCTACATGTACTTCGAGGTCACCGAGGGCGGTCTGGGGATCGACCGGACGGTCGCCGCCGGGATCGTCGGTGCCTACGGCGGGTCCGTCTACCTCTTCTCGATCCTCGGCGGCTGGGTGGCCGACCGTCTCCTCGGCTCCGAGCGCACGATGTTCGCCAGCGCCGTCCTCATCATGCTCGGCCACATCGCGCTGGCGGTCGTCCCCGCCGTCGTCGGTCTCGGCGCCGGGCTCATCCTCGTCGCGATCGGTTCCGGCGGGCTCAAGGCGACGATCACCAACCTCGTCGGCGCCCTGTACACCGCCGACGACCCGCGCCGCGACGCGGGGTTCTCCATCTTCTACATGGGGATCAACATCGGCGGCCTGCTCGGACCGCTCCTCACCGGGCTCGTCCAGGAGACCTGGGGGTTCCACCTGGGCTTCGGCCTCGCCGCCGTCGGCATGGCCATCGGGCTCACCCAGTACTCCCTCGCGCGCCGCCACCTGCCCCACCCCACCCGTCGGGTGCCCGACCCGCTGCCCCGCAAGCAGTACGGGCGGTACGGCGCGGTCGCCGTCGGCGTCGTCGTCGTCATCGTCGTCGCCGTCCTCACCGGTCTCCTCACCCCCGGCAACCTGGCCGACGTCGTCGTCGTCGCCACCGCCATCGCCGCCG
Organism: Georgenia satyanarayanai; assembly: GCF_009193135.1. Taxonomy (GTDB): domain Bacteria; phylum Actinomycetota; class Actinomycetes; order Actinomycetales; family Actinomycetaceae; genus Oceanitalea; species Oceanitalea satyanarayanai. The sequence continues at coordinate 336,741 of NZ_VUKC01000002.1, read as the reverse complement.
TCGTCCTCTTCGCCATCCTCCTCACCAGCCCCAAGGTCCAGGGCGACGAGCACTCCCGGGTGGTCTCCTTCATCCCGATGTTCATCGGGTCGGTCGCCTTCTGGGCGCTCTTCCAGCAGCAGTTCACCGTCATCACGATCTACTCCGAGGCGCGCCTGGACCGCGAGCTCTCGCTGCCGTTCATCGGGGACTGGACGATGCCGATCCCGTGGGCCCAGTCGTTCAACCCCTTCTTCATCATCGTCCTCGCCCCCGTCTTCGCGGCCCTGTGGACCCGGCTCGGGCGCCGGCAGCCGACGACGCCGGTGAAGTTCAGCCTCGGCGTCATGCTCATGGGTGCGGCCTTCCTCGTCTTCCTGCCCATGGCCGGGACGGTCGCGGTGCCCGTGCTGTGGATCGCGCTCATCATGCTCATCGCCACGTGTGGTGAGCTCCTGCTCTCCCCGGTGGGCCTGTCCCTGTCGACGAAGCTCGCCCCCCGGGCCTACCCGGTGCTCATGGTGTCGCTGTTCTACCTGTCCGTGGCGCTCGGCACCGCGCTGTCCGGCTCGCTCGCCGGCTTCTACAGCGAGGACAACGAGGTGGCCTACTTCGGCACCCTGGGCGCCGTGACGATCGGGGTCGGGCTGGTCCTGCTCGTGCTCGCCCCACGCATCACGCGGGCCATGCGCGGCATCAGATGAGCCGGCGGCCCTCGCGGCGCGCCTCACGCCAGTCACGGACGAAGCCGCGGGCGATGTGGAGGAGCACGGCGGCCACGATGACGGGCCACATCAGCACGTAGAAGGTGAGCATGTCTGCCTCTCTCAGCGGGTGGGGTTCTGGACGATGGGGCCGGGGACGGCGTCGTCCTCCTCGTCGAAGTCACCCGTCCGGCGGGCGATGAGCGAGAAGTCGAAGCTCTCCCGGTTGCGCAGGGTCAGCGCGACACACACGAGGGTGCTCACCGAGTACGCGACGAGCGAGGCACTGAGGACCGTGTAGTCGTGGAGGAAGCCGATGCCGAAGGGCGCCACGACGACGGTCGCGAGCACCCCGACGACGAGCGCCACCCGGGTCCCGAAGAAGCCGAAGCACATGAGCCCCAGCACGACGCCGACGCCGATCACCGCGAGCACGTCGACGAGGAGGCCGACGGGCCCGGTCATCGGGATGAGCTCGAAGCGCACCGGGACGAAGAGGGCGATCGCACTCAGCGTCGCCGCGGTGAACGCCACGTTCGTCACCCGGCCCCAGTAGAAGCTGGCGATGACCGGGAAGACGAGGGCACCCCACAGCGCACCGACGAACACGAGCAGCTCGAGGATGTTGAGCTGGCCGCTGGCGAAGTACAGGCCCGCTCCCGTCGCGACGATCATCGTCGCCCGCCCGACGAGCAGCATGGTGCGCGGGTCGGCCTTCCTCCGGCCGGCGACGTTCTGACCGTAGACGTCGGCCATCATGATCGAGCTGAGGGCCGAGAGGTCGGAGTCCGCCGTGGAGGACAGCGCGCCGATGATCATGACGAAGAAGACGGCGAGCAGCACCGGCCCCAGGTAGGTGATGGCCAGCTGCGGGATGAGGTTGTTGACGTCGCCGCCCGCCGGCTCGATCCCGAGGTAGAGCGCGATGACGCCGAGCATCCCGACCCCGATGATCGTGGCGCCGTAGCCGACGGTCGCCGTGACGAAGGTCGGCTTGATGAGGTCCTCCCGGACGGCGAAGAGCCGCTGGGCGATCGTCTGGTTGCCGATCGCGTAGGCGAGGACGGCGGCGATGTAGGGCGCGCCCTGGTTGAGGAAGGCATCGGAGGAGAAGAAGCTCTGCTGCTGCGGCGTGACGTTCACGGCGCCCGCGGTGAAGAGCTCGGGGCCACCCGCCGCGAAGAAGACGACGGGGATGATGACGACGACGGCGCCGAGCATCGCCATGACCTGCGTGAAGTCGGTGAGCACCGAGGCGCGGAACCCGGACCACAGCGTGTAGAGGAGGACACCGCCGGCGATGGTGACGATGCCCTGCTGGAAGCTGAACGGGGACAGCATCGCGACGAGCGCGCCGCCGGCGATGAAGTTCGAGGTGAGGCTGATGACGCTGCCCAGGACGTTGGAGCCCGCCAGCATGAGCTGGCTCGAGCGGCCGTGCCGGGCGTACATGACCTCGGCGAGCGTGTGGGCGCGAGGGGCGACCTTCCGGATGCGCCGCCCGAAGGGGTAGATGAACAGGATCATCAGCGCGCCCCACAGCCCGTAGTGGATGGGGCCGGAGACACCGTAGGTGTAGCCGGCGGTGGCGGAGGCGTACATCGAGGACGCCCAGATCCACGTCGCCGTCATCGACGCGGCGGAGACGCCGAAGCCGATCCGCGAGCCGGCCGTCATGTAGTCGTCGGCGTTCTCCTTCTTCTTGCTGATCGCCATCGAGATGAGCAGCGTGCCGCCGTAGAACACGACGAGCAGCGCGATGATGAGGGGAGCACCCAGCTGGCCTGCGGTTCCCTCGGGACTCATGGACTTCCTCTCCTCGGCGGGCCCCGGGCAGCCACGCGGTTCTCCGGGCACGCGGGCGCGACGGCCTGCCGGACCTGCCCCGCGGGGGCGTCCGGGCATCCGTGCACGCCATGCGCGCGGCCTCCCGACGTCGGGCCAGGAAGCCCGGTCAGCGCGCCCAGGCAAGCTCTTCCGCCATCTACGAGCGGGAGGCGCGGGCGCCGACCAACCCGAGGGACGTTAGCAAAGTTGGTCAAACTTATCTAAACGGCCGTCGCGGACTTGGGCATGGGATCTCCCGTTTTCCGCATGGTCACGGGGAAGGATGCGCGCGAACGGAGGACGACGGCGGGCGTGTCAGGCGGGGGCGCGATCGGGCGGGAAGCCGCCGGTCGCGACCGGCCCCCACCCCGTGAGGGTGATCCGCAGCAGCGACTTGCCCTGACGGCGCATCGCCTCGCGGTACTCCTCCCAGTCCGGGTGCTCCCCCGCGATGCACCGGTAGTACTCGACGAGCGCGTCCTCCGCCTCGGGCGAGGGCATGTCGAGGACCTCGGTGGTGCCGTCCACCTGGACCCACGCGTCGTCCCAGTCGTCGGAGAGGACGAGGACGGAGGCGGCCGGGTTGCGGCGGAGGTTGACCGCCTTCGCGCGGTCCGGGTAGGTCGAGATGACGATCCTGCCCTCGGCGTCGACGCCGCCGGAGACCGGGGAGAGCTGAGGGCGGCCGTCCGCCCGCGTGGTGAGCAGGACGAGGTGGTGCCGGTCCCGCACGAAGGCGAGGAGCTCCTCGCGGGTCACGCGGTCGGCGGTGGCGATGCGAGGCATGCGGCCATCGTAGGGGCGGAGCCGGAGCCGCGCCGGGTCACTCCCCGCGCATCCCGAGAATGAGCCACGAACCGCCGAGCAGAAGGCCGGCGAGCATGACCATGAGGCCCAGACCCTCCGGCCCGGACTCCGGCAGCTCCTCCCGGTCGCGCACCTCCGTCGGTCCCTCGGCAACGGCGACGGCCTGCTCGGGGACCGCTGCGGGGACCGTGACGAGCGGAGCGGCGAGCTCGAGCCGCGTGTCCTGCTCCTCCGCCTGTCCACGGGCCGGGGTGTCGACGGGGGGCGCCGACACCGTCGGGGGCGGTGTCCTCTCTGGGGAGGGAGCCGGCTCGACCGCGACCGGCGCCAGGTCGGTGAGCACGAGACTCACCTCCGAGGCACCTCCCGCGCCCGGGAGCGTCTCGACCGGGGAGCCGTCGACCTCGAGGCGGTGCCCCTCGGCCGCGGTGACGGTGAGCGTGACGGCGGCGGCGCCGTCGACGTACTCGGCCGTCACCGGGTGGGAGCCGGCGTCGAGAACACCGCCCTCGGCGTCGCGGACCACCTGACCGGGCACGTCGGGGACGACGACGGCGTCCGCGCGGCCCTCGCCGTCGAGCGCGGTCGGGGCGACGAGCTCGGCCGCCGCCCGCGGGTCGACGACGGCGCGGACCAGTGACGTCGTGCCGTCCGGAGCGAGCAGGGCGTGGCCCGGTGCCGCGACGACGGCGAGCACGAGCCGGTCGACGTCCGTGCCGAGGGCAACGGCGCTGAGCTCGAACCAGCTGCCGTCGGGCGACTCGACCAGGCGGGCGGCGGCACCGAGGTCGCCGACCGCGACGCCGTCGACCAGCCAGGTGAAGCCGCCGTCGCCCAGCGGAAGCACGTAGCCGGGGGCGCCGTCGACGACGGTGCGGACCGGCTCGGGCACGATGACGAGCACCGGGCCGGCCTCCACGGGCTCCTCCCCCTCCTCGGCCGGGGCGCCCTCGGTGGGCGTCTCGACGGCCGGCTCCTCGATCGGCGGCTCGGCGGCAGGCTCGTCGGCAGGAGGAGGAGTGGGGACCTCGTCCGCCGGGTCGACCGGGGCCGGCTCCTCGGTGGGGTCCTCGACCGGCTCCGGAGTCTCGACGGCGGGAACCTCAAGGACGGGAGCCGGCTCCGGTCCGGGCATCTCGAGGTGCTCACCGGGCAGGGCGCTGCCACCGGCGAGAAGGAGGGCGGCCGTGCCCGCAGCCCATCGGCTCGGCCACGCGCTGGCGCTGATCACGGCGTGCTCCCAGGGACGTCAGGCAGAAGGGGCGCACACGCGCCCACCGGACCTATCGGCAGACCGGGCGCGCGTTCAAGAGGTCGCAGCGAGGAGCTGGGCGGGGAGCTCGCGGGCACCCCGCCCTGCGGCGTCGCGTCGTCCCGGACCTGCGCCTGGGGGTGGAGGCACAGGTGCCGGGAGAACGGAGCCGGTCACGCAGTCGCGGACGGCGGGGGCAGCGCTGTCCGCGGCGACCTCGCGGCCGGGCGGAGCCGCCTCGAGCTCCGGGTCGGCGGCGATCAGCGTCAGGTACAGACGCGCTCGCCTCATCGACCGTCTCCCTCAGCGGCTCTGTCAGGAAGTGGCTGGTCCGCTCCCGTACCCAGCCCATCGGTCGACGGGCTCCGGAGTTGAGGAACGTCGACACGCGTCGTCGCGCCGGCACGAGGCGGCGCGCACCGTCCGGCGTGTCACTCCCGTCGCCTTGCGGCAGGCTGGCCTGCGTGACTGTCGTGCTTCTGCTCGGAGGACTCGTCGTCCTCGTCATCGGTGGCGAGCTGCTCGTGCGCGGCGCGGGGGCGCTGGCCCGCTCGTTCGGGATGTCCCCCCTCGTCGTCGGACTGACGGTGGTCTCCTTCGCCACCTCCGCGCCCGAGCTTGCCGTCACGGTGGACGCGAGCCTGTCCGGCAGTCCCGGCCTGGCTGTCGGCAACGTCGTGGGCAGCAACATCACCAACGTCCTGCTCGTCGTCGGCGTGGCCGGCATCATCCTGCCGATCGCTGTCCACCGGCCGGTCATCCGACAGGACGTGCCGGTGATGATCGGGCTGTCGGTGCTGCTCCTCCTCGTCAGCCTCAGCGGCTCGGTGAGCCGGCTCGACGGCCTCGTGCTGCTGGCCCTCCTCGTCGGCTACGTGGTGTGGCGGGTCGTCTCCACCCGGCGCAGCAGCCGTGACGAGGACGACGGTGCCGCGGCTCCCCCGGGGAGCCCCCGGCTCAACGCGCTGCTCGTCGTCGTCGGTGTCGCGCTGCTCGTCGTCGGGGCGCGCTGGCTCGTCGCCGGTGCCACGGACGTCGCCACCGCCCTGGGTCTCAGCGAGCTCGTCATCGGCCTGACGGTCATCGCCATCGGCACCTCCCTGCCCGAGCTGGCGACCTCGGTCATCGCCGCGCTCCGCGGGAACGTGGAGATGGCCGTCGGCAACGTGGTGGGGAGCAACATCTTCAACATCGGCGCCGTCATGGGCATCGCGGCTGTCGTCTCGCCCGACGGCGTCCCGGTGGAACCCGGAGCCGTGCGCTTCGACATCCCGGTGATGATCGCCGTCGCCCTCGCGCTGCTGCCGGTGGCCTTCACCGGCTTCTGCGTGGCGCGCTGGGAGGCGGCGCTGTTCGTCGCCTACTACGTCGCCTACGTCGTCTACCTCCTGCTCGACGCCGCTGGTCATGACGCCCTCCCGCAGTTCAGCGGCGTCATGCTCCTCTTCGTCATCCCGATCACCGTGCTCACTCTCGTGGTGCTCACGAGCTATGAGGTCGGCCTGCGCCGAGGACGCCGTGCCGCCGAGGCTGACGAGGCTCGACGCGCCGGGCCGGCGGAGTGACGCGAGCGCCTTCTTCGCCACGGCCACCGGCGTCCGGTGTATGCGCCGACACGATGGGAGCGCGAGTGTCGGTGAGCCCTCAGAGTGCTTCGGGCATGTCGCATGACGTCACCTCGGGAAAGTGAAAGGCCCGCAGGGCCCCAACTTCTCGCCGGGATCCTGCGGGCCTTCTGCTGTGCGCGAGGGGGGAGTTGAACCCCCACGCCCTTTCGGGCACACGGACCTGAACCGTGCGCGTCTGCCTATTCCGCCACTCGCGCGTTGTACAGCGTGGACGAGATTAGCACGGGGCCGGGACGGCCGACGACGCCGTCACCCGCAGGGAGAGCCGTCTCACAGCAGGGTGCCTCGGGGCGCCGCATCGAGCCGTCGATGCGTCAGGCGCGATGCACAATCGTTACGATCAGGGGGATCATGGGAGGAGGTGTGCCGATGGGAACACTCGATCGCTTCGAGAAGAAGGTCGAGAACGCGGTGAACAACGTCTTTGCCAAGGCGTTCCGCAGCGAGGTCAAGCCCGTCGAGATCGCGAGCGCGATCCGCCGGGACATGGACGACCGCGCCGCCGCCGTGTCGCGCGACCGCACGGTCGTGCCCAACGAGTTCACGGTGCTCCTCAGCCCCGCCGACCGCGAGCGCGTGGACGACTGGGGCGCTGACGCCCTCGCCGAGGAGATGGTCGCCGCCGCCACCGCCCACGCCGACTCCCAGCGCTACGCCTTCGTCGGCCCGGTCCGGGTCCACTTCGAGACCGACGAGTCGGTGAGCACCGGCCGTCTCAGCGTCACCTCTGCCACCCGCCGCGGCTCCACCGCCCCGGCGACGTCGACGGCGGCCTCCACCCGTCACCCGATCATCGACATCGACGGCCAGCGCTACCTCCTCACCGGCCCGGTCACCGTGCTGGGCCGTGGCACCGAGGCGGACGTCGTCGTCGACGACACCGGCGTCTCCCGGCGCCACCTCGAGCTGCGCGTCACGCCGGCGGGCACCGTCGCCACAGACCTCGGCTCGACGAACGGCACCTTCGTCGAGGGCCACCGGATCCAGGCCGCCACCCTGCTGGACGGCAACACCATCACGATCGGCCGCACCCGGATCATGTTCTGGAACGGTGCCACCGACGACGACCCGGCAGGCGGCTGACCATGACCGAGCTGGCAGTGACCCTGCTGCGCCTGAGCTACCTCGTGCTGCTGTGGGTCTTCGTCCTGGGGGCGCTTGCCGTGCTCCGCCGGGACATCTTCGGCACGCGGATCACCCGCCGCTCCCGCGGTGACGCGCAGCGCGGCCGCAGGCCCACGCCGCCCGCCCCGAAGCGGCCCACCCGCTCCACCCCCACCCGTCTCGTCGTCACGCAGGGGCCGCTCACCGGCACGACCATGCCGCTGGGCCCCTCCGCCGTCGTCGTCGGCCGCGCACCGAGCTCGACCCTCGTCCTGGACGACGACTACTCCTCGGGGCGCCACGCCCGCTTCTACCCGCAGGACGGTGCCTGGTGGGTGGAGGACCTCGGCTCTACCAACGGCACCTTCGTCGGGGACCAGCGCCTGACCCAGCCCGTGCAGCTGACCGCCGGCACCCCCGTGCGGGTCGGGCAGACGATCATCGAGCTGCAGCGCTGAGCCCATGCCGCTGACTGCCAACTACGCCGCCCGCTCCGACGTCGGGCTCGTGCGCTCGAGCAACCAGGACTCGGGTTACGCCGGCCCCTACCTCCTCGTCCTCGCCGACGGCATGGGTGGCCCGGCCGGTGGCGACATCGCCTCCTCCGTCGCCCTGGCCCACCTCGTCCACCTCGACGACGACCACCCTCCGGCCGACGAGCTCCTCCCCAGCCTGCGGGATGCCGTCTCCGCCGCCCACGCCGACCTCGAGGAGCGTGCCGAGGCCGACCCCGAGCTCGCCGGCCTCGGCACGACGTGCATCGCCCTGCTGCGCTCGGACAACAAGATCGCCATGGTCCACATCGGTGACTCCCGCGCCTACCTGCTGCGCGACGGCGAGCTCACGCAGGTGACGACCGACCACACCTTCGTCCAGCACCTCGTCGACACCGGGCGGCTGAGCGCCGAGCAGGCCGAGCGGCACCCGCAACGCTCGGTGCTCCTGCGCGTGCTCGGTGACACCGACGGCGACGTCATCCTCGACGAGTCGGTGCGCGAGGCGCGCGTGGGCGACCGGTGGCTGCTGTGCTCCGACGGCCTGTCCGGCGTCGTCAGCACCGAGACCATCTTCGACACCCTCGTGCGCGTGCCCGACCCCGGCCGCTGCGCCGAGGAGCTCATCGACCTCGCGCTGCGCGGCGGTGGGCCCGACAACGTCACCTGCGTCGTCGCCGACCTCCTCGACTCCGACGACCTGCCCCCCGGCCTCGTCCCCGCCTCGGGGCCGCAGGTGGTCGGCGCGGCCGCCACCGACCGGCTGCGTGGCACCCGCGGCACCTCCGGCGCGGCCGGGCGGGCCGCCGCCCTCTCCCCCGCCGCCCCGTCCCCGGACGACGACGACCCCGAGCCGCCCCGCCGCCGGCGCTGGATCGGGCGCACTCTCGTCACGCTCCTCGTGCTGGCGCTGCTCGGCGCGGGCGGATGGCTGGGTTACCGGTGGACCCAGACCCAGTACTTCCTCGCGCCCGAGGGAGAGGTCGTGGCGATCTACCGCGGCATCCCCCAGGAGCTGGGGCCGCTGTCCCTGTCCACCGTCCACTCGCGCACCGACCTGCGCCTCGACGAGCTGCCCGGCTACGCCCGCGACCGCCTCGAGGCGACGATCACCGTCTCCTCCCTCGCCCAGGCCGAGGACCGCGTGAGCGAGCTGCGGGACGAGGTCCGGGCCGCCGACCCCGACCCCACGCCGTCCACCACTCCCTCCCCCGGCCCCTCCCCCACTCCGGCGCCGACGGCGGGGGCCGACTGATGGCCATCGTCAGCCAGCAGCCCGGACGCCGGGGACGCGGCGTGGAGCTCGTCCTGCTCCTCCTCGGCCTGGCCATCGGCCTGTACGCCTACCTCCAGGTGGGACTGGCGACGGAGGGGGCCCCGCCCGCGGACATCGTCACCCAGGCGGGGGTGCTGGCCGTCCTGGCTCTCGCCACCCACGTCGTCCTGCGCTGGCGCGCGCCCTACGCCGACCCGGTCATCCTCCCGGTCGCGGTCGCTCTCAACGGGCTCGGCCTGGCGATGATCCACCGCATCGACATCGCCGACGGCAGCGCCTTCGCCTCCCGTCAGGTGCTGTGGACGATGCTCGGGGTCGCGGCCGCGATCGCCGTCGTCATCGCGCTGCGCGACCACCGGCTGCTGCGGCGCTACACGTACCTCTCGATGATCCTCGGCCTGGTCATGCTGCTCCTGCCGCTCCTGCCCGGGCTGGGCCGCACGATCAACGGCGCCCGGATCTGGATCTCCATCGGCTCGATGTCCTTCCAGCCGGCCGAGCTCGCCAAGGTTCTCCTCGCCGTCTTCTTCGCCGGTTACCTGGTGACCAACCGCGACACCCTGGCGCTGGCCGGCCGGCGGGTGCTGGGCCTGCAGCTGCCCCGGGTGCGCGACCTCGGCCCGATCCTCCTGGCGTGGGGGGTGGCGCTGGTCGTCCTCGTCTTCCAGCGGGACCTCGGCACCGCGCTGCTGTTCTTCGCGCTCTTCGTCGCCATGCTCTACGTCGCCACGGAGCGGGTGAGCTGGGTCCTCATCGGCCTGCTCCTCTTCGGTGGCGCCGCGGCGCTGGCCGCGACCACCCTCGGCCACGTGAGCGACCGCTTCGACGTGTGGCTCAACGCCCTGGACCCCGACATCTACTCCCGCCAGTTCGGCGGCTCCTACCAGGTGGTCCAGGGCCTGTTCGGGATGGCGTCGGGCGGGCTCATGGGCACCGGCTGGGGCCAGGGCCGGCCCGACATCGTGCCCTACGCCCAGTCCGACTTCATCATCGCCTCGCTCGGCGAGGAGCTCGGGCTCACCGGGCTGCTGGCCATCCTCCTCATGTACCTCGTCCTCGCCCAGCGCGGCATGCGGGCGGCCATCGGGGTCCGTGACGGCTTCGGGACCCTCCTCGCCTCGGGGCTGTCCTTCGTCGTCGCCTTCCAGTGCTTCGTCGTCGTCGGTGGCGTCACCCGGCTCATCCCGCTCACCGGGCTCACGATGCCCTTCCTCGCGCAGGGCGGGTCCTCCCTCGTCGTCAACTGGGTCATCGTCGCGCTCCTGCTGCGCATCTCCGACGCCGCGCGACGCCCGGCCGCGATGAGCGGTGACCTGCCCATCGGGCCGCTGGACACGAGCGGCGACGTCGCCGAGGTGAGCTTCCGCCCCACCGGTGACGACGCGAACCCGACCGAGGTGGTGAGGCTCTCGTGAACACCCCCGTCCGGCGGCTGACGACCATCGTCGCGCTCATGTTCCTCGCGCTCATGGTCGCGGCGACGTCCGTCCAGTTCGTCCAGGCCCCCTCCCTCAACGCCGACGGCCGCAACGTCCGCACGATCTACCGGGAGTTCGGCCAGGACCGCGGTCCGATCATCGTCGCCAACGAGGCCATCGCCTCCTCCACGCCGGTCGACACGGCCTACGGCTACCAGCGGGGCTACGCCGCGCCGTTCCTGTACGCCCACACGACGGGCTACTTCGCCGCCGGCCTCAGCTCGATGACCGGCATGGAGCAGGCCGCCAACGACGTCCTCGGCGGCACCGCCGACTCCCTCGCCGTCCAGCGCATCCAGGACCTCGTCACCGGCCGCCAGCCCCAGGGCGGCTCGATCGAGCTCACCATCGACGCCGCCGCCCAGCAGGCCGCCTGGGACGCCCTGGGCGACCAGCGCGGCGCCGTCGTCGCCCTCGACACCCGCACCGGGGCGATCCTCGCCTCGGTCTCCAAGCCGAGCTTCGACCCCAACGACCTCGCCACCCACGACGCCGCCGCCGCGCAGCAGGCCTACGACGCCCTGCTCGCCGACGAGCGCGACCCGCTCGTCAACCGCGCCATCGCCGGTGACCTGTACGCGCCGGGCTCCTCCTTCAAGGTCGTCACGGCCGCCGCTGCGATCGAGGAGCAGGGCCTGGAGGCGGACAGCCCGGTGCCCTCTCCCGCCCAGCTGCAGCTGCCGCTGTCGACCCAGGTGGTCAACAACCCCGGCGGCATCGCCTGCACCGCCGAGGACACCGCCCCGCTCCGCTACACGATGGAGCAGTCCTGCAACACGACCTTCGCCCAGCTGGGGATGGACCTGGGCGCGGAGCGGCTCGCCGAGCAGGCCGAGGCCTTCGGCTTCGGCCAGGAGCTGCGGATCCCGCTGCGCGTCACGCCGTCGACGTTCCCCGCCGAGATGGACGGCGCGCAGACCGCCATGTCCGCGATCGGCCAGTACAGCGTCCGGGTGACCCCGCTCCAGATGGCGATGGTGTCCCAGGCGATCGCCAACGACGGGGAGCAGCTGCAGCCCTACCTGGTGGCGACCGAGCGCAACGCCGACCTCGAGGTCGTCGCCACCACCGAGCCCACCGTGCTGCGCCGGTCCGTCACCGAGGAGACGGCGCAGGTGCTCACCGAGCTCATGACGAGCGTCGTCGCCAACGGCACCGGCAGCGCCGCGCAGCTGCCGGGCATCGCCGTGGCCGGCAAGACCGGCACGGCACAGAGCGGCACCGACGCACCCCCGCACGCCTGGTTCACCTCCTTCGCGCCGGCCGACGACCCGCAGGTGGCGGTCGCCGCCGTCGTCGAGAACGGCGGCATCGAGGGTGACGTCGCCTCCGGCGGCACGACCGCGGCGCCGATCGCGCGCGAGGTGCTCGCCGCGCTCCTCACGGGCTGACCATGGCGATCCGTCCCGGCCACCTCCTCCGTGAGCGCTACGAGCTCACCGAGCGCATCGCCGTCGGCGGCATGGGCGAGGTGTGGCTCGCCCGCGACCTCCTCCTCGGTCGCACCGTCGCCGCCAAGGTGCTGCGCGAGGACCTCCTCGGGGACGCCGCCTCCCTGGCGCGGCTGCGCGCCGAGGCGCGCAACGCGAGCGGGGTCGTCCACCCCAACGTCGCCGTGCTCCTCGACTACGGGGAGCAGGACGGCGGCGGCTTCCTCGTCATGGAGTACGTGCCCGGGGAGCCGCTGTCGGAGGTGCTCGAGCGGGACCGCCGCCTGTCCCCCGAGCGCCTGCTGCCCGTCCTCGCCCAGTGCGCCGAGGGCCTGCACGCCGCCCACCGGGCCGGCGTCGTCCACCGCGACGTCAAGCCCTCCAACATCCTCGTCACGGCCGACGGCACCGCCAAGCTCACCGACTTCGGCATCTCCCTGGGCACCGGCCAGGCCGCGCTCACCGCTGCCGGCATGGTCATGGGCACCGCCCAGTACCTGCCGCCCGAGCTCGCGATGGGCCGCCCCGCCCGGCCCGCCGGCGACGTCTACGCCCTCGGCGTCATCGCCTACGAGGCCCTCACCGGCCGGCGTCCGTTCACCGGCACCAACCAGGTCGACATCGCGATGGCGCACGTGACGACGCCGCTCCCGCCCCTGCCCGACGACGTGCCCGCGCCCGTCCGCGAGCTCGTCACCGCGATGCTCGCCAAGGACCCGGCCGAGCGCCCCGCCTCCGCCGCGGTCGTCGCCCGGCGCATGCGGGAGCTCGTCGCCGGCGCTGACGCCGCGCCCGGCCCCCGCGACCCCGACGACCCCGACGTCGCCACGCCCGCCCCCCGCCGGCGGCGCGAGCGACGGTGGCGCCGCCCCACGTGGTCCGAGCTGGCCGCCGACCGGGTCTGGCTCACCGTCGTCGGCGCCGGCCTGGCGCTTGCCGCGGTCCTCGCGCTGACCCTCGGTACCCTTGCCCTGGGCGGGGACCAGCCGGCGGGCGGCAGCCCGGAGTCCCGAGCCGATCGACTGACAGTGAGGAACCGCTAGTGGTGGACGAAGTACCCAAGGTGCTCGCCGGACGTTACGAGGTCCGCGAGCTCATCGGTCGCGGCGGCATGGCCGAGGTCTACCTCGGCTACGACAACCGGCTCTCGCGCACGGTCGCGATCAAGGTGCTCCGCTCCGACCTCGCTCGCGACCCCACCTTCCAGGCGCGCTTCCGGCGTGAGGCGCAGTCCGCCGCGTCGCTCAACCACCCCGCGATCGTGTCCGTCTACGACACCGGTGAGGACGACGTCGTCACCTCCGCGGGCGAGCGCGCCCACGTGCCGTACATCGTCATGGAGTACGTCGAGGGCCACACCGTCCGCTCGCTGCTCACCGACGGGTCCGCCGTCCCGATCGACGAGGCGAGCGAGATCGTCATCGGGGTGCTGTCCGCGCTGGCCTACTCGCACCGCGAGGGCATCGTCCACCGGGACATCAAGCCCGGGAACGTCATGCTCACGCCCACCGGCCAGGTCAAGGTCATGGACTTCGGCATCGCGCGTGCGATGGCCGACTCCGCGGCCACGATGACCCAGACCCACGCCGTCGTCGGCACGGCGCAGTACCTCTCCCCGGAGCAGGCGCGCGGGGAGGTCGTCGACGCCCGCTCGGACATCTACTCCACCGGCTGTCTCCTGTACGAGCTCCTCACCGGCCAGCCGCCCTTCAGCGGCGACTCCGCCGTCGCGGTCGCCTACCAGCACGTCCGGGAGATCCCCAAGCCGCCGAGCGAGGTGGCCTCCGACATCCCCGAGGCGCTGGACCGCATCGTCCTCAAGGCGTTGGCCAAGGACCGCGAGGACCGCTACCCGGACGCCGCCGCGATGCGCAGCGACCTCGAGGCCGCGCTCCGGGGTGGCGCCGTGACCGCGCCGGCCACGAGCACCTGGGCGGCCGCCGCGGCCGCGGCCAGCCAGCCCACCACCGTCATGGGGACCACCTCCACCGCCACGCAGGCGATGCCGGCCACCCGCACCGCCGTCGCGCCCGAGGAGGACGAGGAGGAGAACAAGCGCTCCCCGTGGTGGGTGTGGCTGCTCGTGCTCGTCGGCCTCGTCGCCGCGGCCGGGGTGATCTACCTGCTCCTCACGAACGACGACGCGGAGGAGCCCGCGGCGCCGGCCACCGTCACCGTGCCCGAGCTCGAGGGCATGGACCAGACCGAGGCCCGGCTGGCCGTGGAGGAGGAAGGGCTCACCTTTGCCATCGGCGACCCCGAGTTCTCCGCGGAGATCGAGGCCGGGCTCTTCGTCAGCTCCGACCCGGAGGTGGGCACGACGCTCGAGGAGGGCGAGACCGTCACCGTCAGCTTCTCCGCCGGCCCGGAGGCGGTGGAGATGCCCGACGTCACCGGCCTGAGCCAGCGCCAGGCACAGGACCAGCTCTCCGAGCAGGAGCTCGGGATCCGCGTCCGCATCACCTACGCCCCGATCGACAGCCCCGACTACGAGAAGGACCGCGTCGCGCGGACCGAGCCGGAGGCCGGCACGGCCATCGAGCCCGAGTCCGAGGTGGTCCTCCACATCGCCACCGGCAACGTCGAGGTCCCCGACCTCACCGGCGAGACGCTCGAGGCGGCCACCGAGGCCCTGCGCGAGCTCAACCTCTCCGTCAGCCAGGTCGAGCAGCCCTCCGGGGACGTCGAGCCGGGCACGGTCATCGGCCAGAACCGCACCGGCCCGGTGCCGCGCCTGAGCACGATCGAGCTCACCGTCGCCGTCGAGGTCCCCGAGCCCGAGCCGACGACTCCCGAGCCCACCCCGGAGGAGCCGACGAGTGACGAGGAGCCACCCCCGGAGGACGAGCCGAGCGACGAGGACACGTCCGCGGACGGCCCCGGCAACAGCAGCTTCGGCCGCAGCCAGGGCAACCGCCCGTAACCGACCGGCTCGAGTACGCACAGACGGTCACGCCGCGCCCCCCCAGGAGGGGGCCGGTGCGACCGTCTGTGCGTACTCGCCCCGGGTGGGTCGGGTGGGGCGCCTACGCGCGGACGAGGGGGGCCAGGCCCGCGCTGCGGGCGGGCGCCTCGGCGTCCCCGGTGACCGCCAGCCAGTTGGCCAGCAACCGGTGCCCGTGCTCGGTGAGCACCGACTCCGGGTGGAACTGCACGCCGTGGAGCGGCAGCTCACGGTGCTGCAGGCCCATGACGATGCCACCGGCCGTGGTCGCGGTGACGTCCAGCTCCTCGGGCACGGTCGCGGCGTCGACGGCGAGGGAGTGGTAGCGGGTGGCCGTGAAGGGGGTGGGGAGCCCGGCGAAGACGCCGGAGCCGTCGTGCTCCACCGGCGAGGTCTTGCCGTGCATGAGCTCGGCGGCGTGGGTGACCGTCCCGCCGTAGAGCTCCCCGAGGGCCTGGTGGCCCAGGCACACCCCGAGCATCGGCACCCGGTGCTCGGCGCAGCGCTCGATGACCTCGAGGCTGGCGCCGGCCTCCTTGGGCGTGCCGGGGCCCGGCGAGACGAGGACGCCGTCGAAGTCGCGCGGGTCCGCCGTCACGTCGTCGTTGCGCTGGACGACGGTGCTGGCCCCGAGCTGCTCGAGGTAGCCGACGATCGTCCACACGAAGCTGTCGTAGTTGTCCACGACGAGGAGCCGGGTCATGCGCCGTCCTCGATCGTCGTCTCGTTGAAGGGCATGTAGGGGGCGATCTCCGGGAAGAGCCAGGTGAAGCAGGCGTAGACGACCGCCGCCGCGAGGAGGAGCGCGAGGATGACCCGGAACCACACCGGTCCCGGCAGGATCCGCCACAGTGCGCCGTACATCAGCGTCCCTCCTCGAGCAGCTCGGCCGGCTTGCCGTCGCTCTTGTCGATCCAGTACTGGAACTCGCCGTAGGTGATCCACCGCTCGGCCGCGGAGAACAGCGGGTGGCAGGTGGTCAGGGTGATCATCCGCTCGGTCGGCGCCACGCCGGGCTCGTTCGGCACGGGCGCGATGACCTCCACCTGCGAGGGGTGGACGATCTCCGTCTCCGTCACCGCGTAGACGAGGTAGGCGTCGGCGGTCTCGACGATGAGGGAGTCACCGACGACGACCTGCTCGATCTCGCGGTACGGCGCCCCGTAGGACTGTCGGTGGGCCGCCGTCGCGAAGTTGCCGGTCTCGCCCGGCAGCTGGGTGTCGGGGTAGTGCCCGATGTAACCCCTGTTGAGGACGTCGCCCAGGCCGACGCCGTGAGCGATGGTGACGCGGTAGTCGTCGCCGAGCCGGGGGATGTACATCGTCCCGAGCAGCTCACCCTCCGCGACGGCGTCGGGGATCGGCGGCGGGTCGGTGCGCCGCTCACCTTCCTGGGCGGGAGCCTGGACGAGGTCCTCCCGCTGGTCCCACTCCTCGAGCACGCCTGCCTGGTAGCTGTGGGCCTCGACGTCGGTCCACCACAGCTGCCACACGACGAACAGTCCGAGGAGCACGCCGGCGGTGATCATGAGCTCGCCGACGACACCGACGAGCGTGGAGAAGAACCCCCGCTTCTGGCGGCGCGGCCGGGTGCGGCGCGGCGGCTCGTCGCCGTCCCGCTGCCAGGGCAGCTCCTCGAGCTGGTCGAGCGTGGCCATCAGGGGGTCCTTTGTCGGTCGGAGTGTCCAGGTCGAGGGTAGTTCACCCGGCCTGGGCGTGTTCCAGACGCAGCGAACCGGTGTAGGCGGGCATGTCGATCTCGTCGCTCTCCTCGAAGGCCCAGCCCAGCCCGACCGCGTCGACGTACTGACGGTAGACCGCGACGTCCGGGGAGGTGTCGACAGCCTCCCGCAGGGCCTGCGGGTCACCGATGGCGGAGATGCGGTAGGGCGGGGAGTAGTGCCGTCCGTGGAGGAGCAGGACGTTCCCGACGCAGCGCACCGACGACGTCGCGGTGATGCGCTGGTCCTGGATCATCATCGCCTCCGCCCCACCGGTCCACAGCGCGTTGATGACGGCCTCGAGGTCCTGCTGGTGGACGACGAGGTCGTCGGGGTGCAGGCCGCCGGCAGCGAGGTCGGGAGGGGCGGGTGCGTCCCACAGCTCGACGATGACGCCCGGCCCCGTCACCGGCGTGCGTCCCGCCGCGAGGGCGGTGAGATCGGCGCCCGTGTCGTCCGGCTCGACCTGCGGCTGCTGCGCGGCGACCAGCGCGTCGCGCTGCTTGCGCAGGGCGGCGACCTCGGCCTCGTTGTCCTCCAGGCGCGCCGTCTCGACCCGGGCGAGGTCGACGAGGTTGGTCGGGGACCGGTCCGCGTCGTCCTTGAGGAGGGTCGCGCTGGTCGCGAAGAGGAGGCCGGCGAGGGCCGCGACGACGCCGACGGCGACGGAGCCGCGGCGGCGGTCGGTGGACCTTGTCTCGGACATCCTCATCACCCCCTCAACGCGTTGGCCCCCACAGACGTTCCCGACCACTACGCTAGGGGAGGTGCCGCCGCCTCGGAAGGGCAGCGACGCCTCGTACAGAACCGAGGTACCGCCAGCCGGGCGGAACACCCGAAGGAGAGCTGACAGTGCCGGAGTCCAAGCGCCGCAAGAAGAAGGCGACGTACACGCCCCCGACCGAGCCCACCGCCGTCAAGGAGAGCCCCCGCTGGTGGGTGCCCACCGCCGTCGTCCTCATGGTGGTGGGGATGCTGTGGGTGGTGGTCACCTACATCGTGCAGGCCGCCGGTCCCATCCCGGGAATCGGGAACCTCAACCTCGGGGTCGGCTTCGTCGTCCTGCTCGTCGGGTTCCTCATGACCCTGCGCTGGCGCTGACGCCAGCCGCGACGAGGCGCCGGTTCCCCGCCCGGGGAGCCGGCGCTCGGTCGTCTCTGGGCGCGTCCGGTTGCCCACAGCTGTGGAGCATCCTGTGGAGAACTACACGGGTGTAAGTCCACAAGTGTGCACAAGCCTGTGGAGAACTACACCTGTGTAAGTCGCTACGTGATCGCGTACTTCGCGACGGCGAGGGCGACGACGACGGCGGCGACAAGGACCGTCGCGGCCACGCTCGTGGCGGTCTGCCGGCTGCGCGGCGCGTAGACGTACGCCGCCGCGAGCAGCGCACCGGTCACCAGCCCCCCGAGGTGGGCCTGCCACGCGATGTTGGGGATGGTGAACCCGATGACGGTGTTGATGACGATGAGGACAAGGATCTGCGTCGTGTCACGGCCCAGGCGGCGCAGCGCCAGCCCCACGGCACCGAAGAGGCCGAACACCGCTCCCGAGGCACCGACCACCGGGGTGATCCACTCGATCTCGTAGGGGGAGGCGAAGAGCAGCACCCCGACCGATCCCCCGACTGCACTGACGAGGTAGAGGGCCGCGAAGCGCCAGCGTCCCAGGGCCGGTTCGAGCACGGAGCCGACGATCCACAGGGCGTACATGTTGACGGCCAGGTGGAGGAAGCCACCGTGGAGGAACGCGGCGGACAGGAACCGGTAGGGCTCGCTCTCCCCGGCGAACGGTACGAAGACCAGCGGCACTCGCGCGTCGGCGGCCCGCAGCACGACGTACGCGAGGAGGCACAGCGCGATGATCGAGATCGTCACGACCGGGCGCCCCTCGCGGGCCCGCCCGCCGAAGACCGTCCGCCGGGTGGGCAGCGCGGCCTGGGCGCGCGCGACGCAGTCCACGCACTGCACCCCGACCGGCGCGGGCCGCTGGCACTCGGGGCAGACGGGACGGTTGCAGCGCTGGCACCTGACGTAGGAGGGGCGGTCAGGGTGCCGAGGACAGACCGGCGCCTCGGCGGCGCCGGTCTGCCCGTACGGACTCGCGGTCATCCGGTCAGTCGGTGACGGTGATCGAGGTGATGACGACGTCCTCGACGGGGCGGTCACCGCGTCCGGTGGGCGTCGTCCCGATCTGGTCGACCACCGCGCGGCTGGCGCCGTCGGCGACCCGACCGAAGATCGTGTGCTTGCCCTGGAGCCAGGTGGTCGGCGCCGTCGTGATGAAGAACTGGGAGCCGTTGGTGCCCCGGCCACCGATCTTGCCCGCGTTGGCCATGGCCAGGACGTAGGGCTGGGTGAAGTCGAGCTCTGGGTGGATCTCGTCGTCGAAGGTGTAGCCCGGGCCACCGGTGCCGGTGCCCAGCGGGTCACCGCCCTGGATCATGAAATTCGGGATGACGCGGTGGAAGACGACGCCGTTGTACAGCGGCTCGTTCGTCTCCTCGCCCGTCGCCGGGTGGGTCCAGGTCCGCTCGCCCTTGGCGAGGGAGACGAAGTTGTCGACGGTCTTGGGGGCGTGGTTGGGGAACAGCTCGATGACGATGTCGCCGAGGTTCGTGTGCACAGTTGCTTCCATGGCACCGATCCTTTCACGCTCGACTCGGTGTGCGCAGGTGCGGCCCGTGCCCTCGGCGCGCGGACGTGGCAGGGTGGGGGCAGGACGGGGTCGCCGACGCGCCGCACGGCGAGAAGTCGGCCCTCGGAATGGTGCGCTCGTCTGCCCGCGGTGGGACGATGAGCCACAACTACCTGTCAGTCACGAGGGAGAGCACATGTCGCGCAAGCAGAAGATCCGCGAGGTCGACACGGACAAGGTCCGCCAGCAGGCCGTCGAGCTCGGGCACGTCCTCGGTGAGCAGGCCGGCAAGGCCGGCGAGCTGGCCGCTTCCCTCGCCGGCCACGGCAAGGTCTGGGCCACCGACGTCGCGGCCCCCAAGATCGACAAGGCGCTGCGTGACGGCGTCAAGGTCGCGGCTCCCAAGATCGAGGCGGCGGCCGAGAAGGCCCGTCCGGTTGTCGACACCACCCGCGACAGGATCGTGGACGACTACCTGCCCCGCGTGCAGAAGGCGATGCACGACGCCGCCGAGGCGGCCGGTGGCAAGGGCACCGTGACGGAGAAGGCCACCAAGGCCGGCAAGGCCGCCCAGAAGGCCATCACCACCAAGCCCAAGAAGAAGAGCGCCGGCAAGAAGGTGGGCTGGATCCTCGTCGGGACCGCCGCCGCCGGCACCGGCTACCTGCTGTGGCGCCGGACGCAGCCCGTGGACGACCCGTGGGCCGAGGAGTACTGGGAGGACACCACCGTGACGACACCGAACGACGACGCCTCGAGCGGCGGTCAGGTCACCGCCGTCCCCAACGCCCTCGACGACGGCGAGCCCGCGGGTGACGCCGCCACCGTGGCCGAGGAGACCGAGACGTCCGCCGGTGCGGTCAACACCGAGACGACGCCCATCGATGCCGGTCGCGGCGAGACGGACGTGGACACCACGCGGAACGCCTGAGACACGCACGAAGGCCCGGGACCCTCTGGTCCCGGGCCTTCGTCATGCGGTGGAGCCAGCGGGACTCGAACCCGCAACCCCCTGCTTGCAAAGCAGGTGCGCTACCAATTGCGCCATGGCCCCGTCACGCCGGCGCGGGGCCGGCAGGGGAATGCTACCCGCGCTCAGGCCTTGGCGGGGTCCGCGGGAGCGTCGGGGAAGGTGTTCCCGCCGAAGCTGTCGGTGACCTCGGCCCAGAGCTCGCGCTCCTCGCGGTCGGCCTTGACCTTCGACCAGACGGCGTAGCCGGCGCCTGCCAGCGCGGCCAGTCCGAGGATCTTCTTCATGCGGGTCTCCTCCTCGGGTGATGATCGGGTGGGCCTAGCTGGACTCGAACCAGCGACCTCTTCCTTATCAGGGAAGCGCTCTAACCGTCTGAGCTATAGGCCCGGTGCACCGCGGCGTGGCCGGGGGGTGCCGCAGCAGACTACCCCAGCGCGCTGGCCGTTCCCAAACCCGTGAGGGTCCTCGACGGCGTCGCGTACGCCACAGTTCAGTCGTCGGTCAGCGTCAGGTGCACACCACCGACGAGCGCGGCGACGATGTTGTAGAGGAACGCTCCGAGAGTCGACAGCGCCGTGAGCAGAAGGACATCGACGACGGCGATGATGGCCGCCATCGAGATGACCCGGTCGAACTGCACGTAGTCCATGAGCCGGAGGAAGTTCTCCGAGTCGAGCGTGACGAGCAGCTCCTCGACGTCGGCGAAGACGTGCATGGAGTCGAGGACGAACCACATCGCGGCGGCGGCGACGACGATCCCGATACCGACGGCGATCGACAGGAGGAACGACAGCTTCATCACCGACCACGGGTCCACCCGCGCGACCGACAGGCGCACGCGGCGGGGCCCGGACGCGGGGCGCGCCGCGGGACGCGGCTCGCCCGTCGCGGCCGACGTCTCGCCCCGCGCAGGCTGGGCCGCCGGCTGGGGGGCGGTGGCCGGGCCGGAGGTGCTCGTGGCCGTGGCGCCGTAGCGCGGGGCCGCGGCCGAGCCGCCGGCGACCCCGGAGGACCCGGGGCGGACCTGGCTGGTGGCGGTCTGGCTCACCGGCGCGGTGTCGTCGGGGCGCGGCACGACGGGGTGCTCCTCCACGCCGCGCGCGGCAGCGAAGCGCTCGGCGAGGCTGGTCCGCATTGCGGCACGGTCCTGCTGGGCCGGCCGGGGCGACTCACCCTCCGGCGGTGTCACGTCCCCCGCGCCGCCCTGACCGGGCGTGGTGCTGCTCATGCGTCTCCTCCATCGTCGCCCTCGGCGGGCTCCTCGGTCTCGTCAGGGGACGACGCTACGCCATCAGCGTCGCGCTCGGCGTTGCGGGCGACGGCGATGATCCGGTCGCCCTTGTCAGGCTTGGCGAAGATGACGCCCTGCGTGTTCCGGCCGGTGAGGCTGACCTCGGCCACCGCGGACCGCACGATCTTGCCGCGCTCCATGATGACGAGCACCTCGGCCTCCGGACTGGTGAGGAGCGCGCTGACGAGGTCACCGCGCGCCTCGACGAGGTTGGCCACCTTGACGCCCAGCCCGCCGCGGCCCTGGACGCGGTACTCCTCGACGGCGGTGCGCTTGGCGTACCCACCCTCGGTGACGACGAACAGGGCCGCGTTCTCGTACCAGGGACGCACGACGTCCATCGCGAGCAGCTCGTCGTCCTCGCGGAACTTCATGCCGGTGACGCCGGAGGTCGAGCGACCCATGGGACGCAGCGCCTCGTCGGTCGCGGTGAAGCGGATCGACTGGCCCTTGCGGGAGACGAGGAGGAGGTCGTCCTCGCTGTTGACGAGCTGCGCCGAGACGAGCCGGTCACGCTCGCCGTCGCCGTCCTCGCGGAGGTTGATCGCGATGATGCCGCCGGTGCGGTTGGTGTCGTACTCCTGCAGGCGGGTCTTCTTCACCAGGCCCGAGCGGGTGGCGAGGACGAGGTAGTCGGCGTCCTCGTAGCTGCGCAGCGCCACGACCTGCGCGATGCGCTCGTCGGGCTGGAAGGCGAGGAGGTTGGCCACGTGCTGGCCCTTGGAGTCTCGCCCGCCCTCGGGCAGCTCGTAGCCCTTCGCGCGGTAGACGCGGCCCATGTTGGTGAAGAACAGGAGCCACTGGTGGGTGGTGGTGACGAAGAAGTGCTCGACGATGTCGTCCTCGCGCAGCTGCGCGCCGCGCACGCCCTTGCCGCCGCGGCGCTGGGAGCGGTAGCTGTCCGTCCGTGTGCGCTTGGCGTACCCGCCCCGGGTGATCGTGACGACCACGTCCTCCTCGGGGATGAGGTCCTCCATCGACATGTCGCCCTCGTAGGGCACGACCGTCGTGCGGCGCTCGTCGCCGTACTTGGCGACGATGGAGCCGAGCTCCTCGGCGACGATGGTCCGCTGGCGCTGCGGGGAGGCGAGGATGTCCTTGTACTCCCGGATCTCCGCCTCGATCTTGTCGTGCTCGTCGATGATCTTCTGACGCTCGAGGGCCGCGAGGCGGCGCAGCTGCATCGCGAGGATCGCGTCGGCCTGGACCTCGTCGATGTCGAGGAGGTCCATGAGGCCCACGCGCGCGGCGTCCCCGCTCTCGGAGGCACGGATGAGCGCGATGACCTCGTCGAGCATGTCGAGGGCCTTGAGCTGGCCGCGCAGGATGTGGATGCGCTCCTCGGCCCGGTTGAGGAGGAAGCGCGTGCGACGGACGACGACGTCGATCTGGTGGGTCACCCAGTGGCGGATGAAGGCGTCGAGGCTGAGCGTGCGGGGCACGCCGTCGACGAGGGCGAGCATGTTCGCCGGGAAGTTGTCCTGCAGCTGGGTGTGCTTGTAGAGGTTGTTGAGGACGACCTTGGCGACGGCGTCACGCTTGAGCACGATGACCAGACGCTGGCCGGCGCGGCCGGAGGACTCGTCACGCATGTCGGCGATGCCCTGGAGACGCCCGTCGTGGACGAGCGAGGCAATCTTCGTGACGAGGTTGTCGGGGTTGACCTGGTAGGGCAGTTCGGTGACCACGAGGCACTGACGGCCCTGGATCTCCTCGACGTTGACGACGGCGCGCTGGGTGATGGACCCGCGGCCGGTGCGGTAGGCGTCCTCGATGCCGCGGCGCCCGAGGATCGTCGCGCCGGTGGGGAAGTCGGGGCCCTTGATGCGCTCGAGAAGCGCCTCGAGCAGCTCCTCCTTGGTCGCGTCCGGGTTCTCGAGGAACCACTGGACGCCGGAGGCGACCTCGCGCAGGTTGTGGGGCGGGATGCGGGTGGCCATGCCGACGGCGATGCCCTCGGAGCCGTTGACCAGGAGGTTGGGGAACCGGGCCGGCAGGACGTCCGGCTCCTGGTTCTTCCCGTCGTAGTTGTCGTGGAAGTCGACGGTGGCGTGGTCGATGTCGCGGACCATCTCCATGGCCAGCGGCGCCATCTTGCATTCGGTGTACCGGGGGGCTGCCGCGCCGAGGTTGCCCGCGGAGCCGAAGTTGCCCTGCCCGGCGATGAGCGGGTAGCGCATCGACCACGGCTGCACGAGGCGGACGAGGGCGTCGTAGATCGAGGTGTCACCGTGGGGGTGGTACTGACCCATGACCTCGCCGACGACGCGCGAGCACTTGTTGAACGACGCGTCGGGACGGTACCCGCCGTCGTACATCGCATAGAGCACACGGCGGTGGACCGGCTTGAGCCCGTCGCGGACGTCGGGCAGCGCACGGCCGACGATGACGCTCATCGCGTAGTCGAGGTACGAGCGCTGCATCTCGAGCTTGAGGTCGACCTGCTCGACGTGGTCGGTGGGGGGCTGGGTCACTTCGTCCTTCTATCCTTCGGCAGGCAGGCAGGCAGGGCGGTCTAGATGTCCAGGAAGCGCACGTCGTGCGCGTTGCGCTGGATGAACTCACGACGGGACTCGACGTCCTCGCCCATGAGCACGGAGAAGACCTCGTCCGCGGCCGCGGCCTCTCCCACCGTGACCTGCCGCAACGTGCGGGTGTCGGGGTCCATCGTCGTGTCCCACAGCTCCTGCTCGTTCATCTCGCCCAGACCCTTGTAGCGCTGGATCCCGCTGTCCTTGGGCAGTCGCTTGCCGGCGGCAGCGCCCTCGGCGAGGAGCGCGTCCTTCTCGCGGTCGGTGTACACGTACTCGTGCGCCGCGTTCGACCACTTGAGCCGGTACAGCGGCGGCTGGGCGAGGTAGACGTGCCCGCCCTCGATGAGGGGGCGCATGTACCGGAACAGCATGGTGAGGAGCAGCGTGGTGATGTGCTGGCCGTCGACGTCGGCGTCGGCCATGAGCACGATCTTGTGGTAGCGCAGCTTGGCGATGTCGAAGTCCTCACCGATGCCCGTCCCGAAGGCGGTGATGAGCGCCTGGATCTCCTGGTTGCCCAGGGCACGGTCGAGGCGCGCCTTCTCGACGTTGAGGATCTTTCCGCGCAGCGGGAGGATCGCCTGGTGCTCGGGGTCGCGGCCCTGGACCGCCGACCCGCCGGCCGAGTCGCCCTCGACGATGAAGATCTCGGACTTCGAGGCGTCGCGGCTGGAGCAGTCCTTGAGCTTGCCGGGCATCGACGCCGACTCGAGGGCACCCTTGCGGCGCGTCGCCTCCCGGGCCTTGCGGGCGGCCATGCGGGCCGCCGCGGCCTGCAGGGCCTTGCGGATGACGTCCTTGGCCTCGTTCGGGTGGGCGTCGAGCCAGTCACCGAGGTGGCTGTAGACGACCTGCTGGACGAAGGTCCGCGCCTCGGTGTTGCCGAGCTTGGTCTTCGTCTGCCCCTCGAACTGCGGCTCGCCGAGCTTGATCGAGATGACGGCCGTCAGTCCCTCACGGATGTCGTCACCGGTGAGGTTGTCGTCCTTGTCCTTGAGGATGCCCTTGTCCTTGGCGTACCGGTTGATGAGTGAGGTCAACGCGGAGCGGAAGCCCTCCTCGTGGGTGCCGCCCTCGGAGGTGTTGATCGTGTTCGCGTAGGTGTGGACGGACTCGGAGTAGGCGCTGGTCCACTGCATGGCGATCTCCAGGGAGATCTGCCGGTCGGTGTCCTCGGACTCGATGTCGATGATCTCGGGGTTGACGAGCTCGACCTTCTTCGCCGAGTTGAGGTGCGCGACGTAGTCACGCAGCCCGTTCTCGTAGCGGTAGCTCACCTCGCGACGGCCGGGGTGGGCGTCGTCGGCGGTGCCCTCGTCGTCTCCGGTGACCTCGTCACCGGCGTCGGTGACGCCGGCACGCTCGTCGGTCAGGGTGATGCGCAGGCCCTTGTTGAGGAACGCCATCTGCTGGAAGCGGGCGCGCAGCGTCTCGAAGTCGAAATCGGTGGTCTCGAAGATGTCCCCGTTGGGCCAGAACGTCACCGTGGTGCCGGTGCGCTCGGTGCTGCCCACGCGGGCGAGCGGCGCGGTGGGGACGCCGTCCTGGTAGCTCTGGCGCCAGATGTCCCCGGCCCGGTGCACCTCGACGTGCAGCCGCGTGGACAGGGCGTTGACGACGGACACGCCGACGCCGTGCAGGCCGCCGGAGACGGCGTAGCCGCCGCCGCCGAACTTGCCGCCGGCGTGCAGGACGGTGAGGACGACCTCGACGGCGGGCTTGCCCTCGGACTCGACGATGTCGACGGGGATGCCGCGACCGTCGTCGACGACGCGTACACCGCCGTCGGGCAGGATCGTCACGTCGATGGTCGTCGCGTGCCCGGCGAGGGCCTCGTCCACGGAGTTGTCGACGACCTCGTAGACGAGGTGGTGCAGGCCGCGCTCACCGGTGGAGCCGATGTACATGCCCGGCCGCTTGCGGACGGCCTCCAGGCCCTCGAGAACCGTGATGTTCGTTGCGTCGTAGCCGGCGTCCTGCTGGCTCGTCCCGGGGCTCGGGGGCATCTCGTCAGCCACTGTCTGGGGCTCTCCTCGTCATTCGTCGCGGCGCAGCACCGCACCGTCGCCTGGTTCGGGACGGTGCTCCTGGCACCACTACTGCCCGGGGGTGCGACTCCAGCCGACACCCCGCGGGCGGGGTCACCCGATTCTACTGCGTGGGCGCCCGAATCACCGCATATCCACAAGTTCATCCACAAGTGTGACGTGTCCCCCGTGGGCGGCCGGTGGGCCCGCTCAGCCGTAGGTGTCGCGCGGTCCGCGGCCACGGACCGACCGTGGTCCGCGGGTCCAGCTCGGCCCGCCCGGCCCCCGGATGACGATCTTCTCGACGACGTCCTCCCCGACCTCCTCGGCGAGGCGGCGCTCGAGCTGCGGCTGGAGGAGGCGCAGCTGGGTGGCCCACGTGGTCGAGTCGGCGCGGACGACGAGCACGGCTTCGTCGAAGGTCTCCACGACACAGTGGTCGGCGAGCTGGTCACCGACGATCTCGCGCCAGCGCCCGACGACGCCGCCCATGCTCACCGGGGCGCTCCACCCGCGTTCGGTGAGGATCTTGTCGACGATGGGGCCCAGCATCTGCGGGTCGCGGCGGGAGGGGCCCGCGCCGCTGCCGACGTCACCGAGCCCGGGCCCCGGCCGGAAGCGCCGCTTGCCGGGGACCGGCCGTCCCGGCGCGCTGCGGCGCAGGCCCTTCGCCGCGGCCGCGGCCCGGGCCCGCGCCAGGGCCTGGCTGGCAGCCGACGACGTCGTCTCCTCCTCCGGCTCGGGAGGCTGTTCGTCACTCACGGGTGACCTCGCCCCTCGCGACGGTGAAGCGCGCACCGCGCAGGGACTCGGGGACGTCCTCGGCGACGGCCGCGGTGATGAGGACCTGCTCGGCCCCGCCCACCATGGTGGCCAGCCGCTCGCGGCGGCGGACGTCAAGCTCGGCGAACACGTCGTCGAGGATGAGGACCGGCCCGCCGTCGTCGTCGTCAGAGAGCACCTCGAAGGAGGCGAGCCGCAGTGCCAGGGCGTAGGACCACGACTCCCCGTGGCTCGCGTAGCCCTTCGCGGGCAGCCCGCCGAGGGTGAGGACGAGGTCGTCGCGGTGCGGGCCGACGAGGCTCACCCCCCGGTCGAGCTCCTTGCTCCGGACGCGGGCCATCGCCTCGACGAGCCGCTCCTCGAGGGCGGCCACGTCGGTGAGCGCCCGCTCCTCCTCGAGGGTCGTCTCGCCCTCGCCGTCGAGGGCGAGGAGGGCCGACCGGTAACCGAGGTGGGCCTCCCCCTGCCCGCCACTGACCTGCTCGTACGCCTGCGCGGTCCGCGGACGCAGCCGGTGGAGGAGGTCGATGCGCGCGGCGGTGATCTCCGCGCCGGCGGCTGCGAGGTGGCGGTCCCACACGTCCAGGGTGGACAGCTCGGGGCTGGTGCCGCGGCGGCGTGCTGCGCCGGCGGTCTTGAGGAGGGCGCCGCGCTGGCGCAGGATCTTGTCGTACTCGCTGCGCACCCCCGCCAGGCGGGGGGTGAGGAGCACGAGGAGGTCGTCGAGGAAGCGGCGGCGGACCTGGGGGTCGCCCTTGACGAGCTCGAGGTCCTCGGGCGCGAACACCACGCTGCGCACGATGCCGAGGACGTCGCGGGTGCGGCTGACGGCGGCACGGTTGAGCCGGGCCCGGTTGGCCTTGCCGGCGACGATCTCGAGCTCGACGAGGGTCTCGCGCCCCCCGCGGACCGCCTTGGCGCGGACGACGGCGCCGCCGGTGCCGTGCCTGACCAGGGCGGCGTCGGAGGCCACCCGGTGGCTGGAGAACGTGCCGAGGTACGCGACGGCCTCGACGATGTTCGTCTTGCCCTGGCCGTTGTGCCCGACGAACGCCGTGACGCCGGGGTCCAGCGCGAGGACCAGCTCGGTGTAGGAGCGGAAGTCGTGCAGGGAGAGGTTGGAGACGTACATCCTCAGCGCTCGTCGGCGCGACGGACCGCGTGTCCCCCGAACTCCTCGCGGAGGGCGGCGATCGCCTTCATGGCGGGGGACTGCTCCTGCCGGGAGGCGAAGCGGGCGAAGAGCGCGGCGGCGATGGTGGGGGCGGGGACCGCGTTGTCGATGGCCTCCTCGAGGGTCCAGCGGCCCTCGCCGGAGTCGTTGGCGTAGTCGTCGACGCCGGCGAGGCCCGGGTCGCCCTCGAGGGCGTCGACGAGGAGCTCGAGCAACCACGAGCGCACGACGGTCCCTCGCTGCCACGCGCGCAGGACCGCTGCGACGTCCGGGACGAGGTCGGAGCGCGAGGCGATGATCTCGTAGCCCTCGGCATAGGCCTGCATGAGGCCGTACTCGATGCCGTTGTGGACCATCTTGGAGAAGTGGCCGGCACCGACGCCACCGGCGTGGACGAAGCCCTCCTCGCTCGGCCCGTCGGGTCGCAGGGCGTCGAAGATCGGCATGGCGCGCTCGACGTCCTCGGCGCTGCCGCCGACCATCGTGCCGTAGCCGTACTCGCGGCCCCAGACACCTCCGGAGATGCCGGCGTCGATGTAGCCGATGCCCCGCTCGGCGAGCATGGCGGCGTTCGTCTGGTCGTCGCGGTAGTAGGAGTTGCCGCCCTCGATGATGAGGTCACCGGCCCCCAGCCGGGTGGCGAGCTCCTCGAGCACGGACAGCGTGGGCGCGCCCGCGGGCACCATGATCCACACGACACGGTTGCCGGCGGGCAGCGCCGCGGCGAGCTCGGCGAGGGAGGCGACGTCGCTGATCTCCGGGTTGGTGTCGTACCCGGTGACGGTGTGCCCGGCGGCCTCGATGCGCTGGCGCATGTTGCCGCCCATCTTGCCCAGACCAACCATGCCGATGTGCATGTCTGCTCCCCTCGTGGACGGCTGCTGCGAACGTACCTGGAGCGCGGCTACCCGGCGAACCGGATGGGCATGAGGAGGTAGCGGAACTCGTCCTCGCTCTCGCCCTCGGCGCTGCCCTGGCCGGTCATGACGGCGGGCTTGCTCGGGTGGGTGAAGGACAGCCGCACGAAGTCCGTGCTCAGCGCGCCGAGGCCGTCGAGAAGGTAGTGCGGGTTGAAGGCGGTGACGATGTCCTCGCCGACGAGGGTGGCCTCGAGGACCTCCGAGGCCTGCGCGTCCTCGCCCTGGCCCGCCTCGAGGACGACCTGCCCGTCGGAGAAGCTCAGTCGGATGGGGGTGTTGCGCTCGGCGACCAGGGAGACGCGGCGCGCGGCCTCGACGAGCGCCGCCGTTGCGACGACGGCGTGGGTGGTGGTCTCGTCCGGGAAGAGGCGCCGCACCGGGGGGTAGTCGCCCTCGACGAGCAGCGACGTCGTCTGCCGCCCGCCGGCCGCGAAGCCGACGAGCGAGGCAGCGTCCCGACCCAGGGCGACGTCGACGCTGCCGGCGCTGGTGAGCGACTTGGCGACGTCGGACAGGGTGCGCGCCCGGACCAGAGCGACGGCGGAGATGGAGGGGTCGCTCGGGTGCCAGCTCAGCTCGCGCATGGCGAGGCGGTAGCGGTCGGTGGCCATGAGCGTGAGCTTCTCGCCCTCGATCTCGACCCGGACGCCGGTGAGCAGCGGCAGGGTCTCGTCGCGGCTCGCCGCGATGCTCACCTGGGCGACCGCCTCGGTGAGGACGTCGGCGTCGATGGTGCCGGAGAGCTCGGGCATGGCAGGGAGGGCCGGGTAGTCCTCCACGGGCATGGTGAGGAGCGTGAACCGGCTCGCCCCGCAGCGCAGCACCACCTTGGTGCCGTCCAGGGTGAGGTCGACGGGCTTCGCGGGCAGCGCCTTGGCGATGTCGGCGAGCAGACGGCCCGAGACGAGGACGACGCCTGCCTCCTCGACGGCCGCGGGGACCGCGGAGCGCGCCGAGACGTCGTAGTCGAAGGTCGACAGGGTGAGGGAGCCCTCGCTGCTTGCCTCCAGCCGCACGCCGGCGAGCACCGGGACCGGCGGGCGCGCGGGAAGGGAGCGCGCTGTCCAGGCAACGGCCTCGGCAAGGACGTCCCGTTCGACCCTGAGCTTCACGATTGTTGACCTCTCTCGGAGCGTGACGGCGCAGCGCATGGTGCTGCGCACGGGAAACCTTACGCGAGTGCACCGAGGCTCCGGACGCGAGTCGGGCACGGTGACCCGGCCAGATCTTGTTATTCACAAGCGATCTGGAATGGGGGTCTCGTCATCATCGTCGGTGGTGTGGACACTGTGGACATCGCACGTCCGTGCAGGTCACCACGGGAGCCGTGCTGTGGGGCGCAGTGCTGACCGGCCTGTGGAGGACGGGCCGGGGCAGGGGATTGTCAGCACCGCTCCCGGCGTCGTCCACCGGCAGGGGATGGTCTGTCCACTGACAAGTTTCCGCTGTCCACGTGAATCCACAGGGTTGTCCACAACTGTGCATGAGCTCGAGGGGCCGATTCCCGTCGTGGAGCGCCACCGTGCGGGCGGGTCAGCCTCCGGTGCGGGCCTTCTGCTTGATCCGGTTCGTGAGCTCGGTGACCTGGTTGAACGTCGAGCGCTTCTCGGCCATCTGCTCGCGGATCTTGCGGTTGGCGTGCATGACCGTCGTGTGGTCGCGCCCGCCGAAGAGCTGCCCGATCTTGGGCAGGGACAGCTCGGTGAGCTCTCGGCACAGGTACATGGCGATCTGTCGGGCGTTGACGAGCACGCGGGAGCGGTCGGCGCTGCACAGCTGGTCGATGGAGATCGAGAAGTAGTCGGCGGTCTGGCCCATGATCAGCGTGGGCGTGATGTCCTCACCGTCGGTGTCGGTGATGAAGTCCTTGAGGACCATGACGGCGAGCGACTCGTCGACGGGCTGCCGGTTGAGGTTGGCGAAGGCCGTGACTCGGATGAGAGCACCCTCGAGCTCACGGATGTTCGTCGAGATCCGTGACGCGATGTAGGAGAGGACGGCGTCGTCGATCTCGAGGTTCTCGTTGTTCGCCTTCTTCCGGAGGATCGCGATCCGGGTCTCGAGGTCGGGCGGTTGCACGTCGGTGAGCAGCCCCCACTCGAAGCGGGAGCGCATCCGGTCCTCGAAGCCGTTGAGCTGCTTGGGGGCGAGGTCGGAGGTGATGACGACCTGCTTGTTGGCGTTGTGCAGCGTGTTGAAGGTGTGGAAGAACTCCTCCATCGTCTGTTCCTTGCCCTGGAGGAACTGGATGTCGTCGATGAGGAGGACGTCGACCTCGCGGTACCGGCGCTGGAAGGCCTCGGCCTTGTCATCGCGGATCGAGTTGATGAAGTCGTTGGTGAACTCCTCGGAGTTCACGTACCGCACCCGGACGCTGGGGTCGAGGCTGCGGGCGTAGTGCCCGATGGCATGGAGCAGGTGTGTCTTGCCGAGCCCGGAGCCGCCGTAGATGAA
Source organism: Georgenia satyanarayanai (assembly GCF_009193135.1). Classification (GTDB taxonomy): domain Bacteria; phylum Actinomycetota; class Actinomycetes; order Actinomycetales; family Actinomycetaceae; genus Oceanitalea; species Oceanitalea satyanarayanai. Next base: position 305,304 of record NZ_VUKC01000002.1, on the reverse strand, counting down.
CAGCGGGTTGTACGCGCGGGCCGGCGACTCGGCGACGGCGGTCGCGGCCGCGTGCGCGAAACGGTTGCTCGAGCCGATGACGAAGGTCTCGAAGGTGTACTTCGGGTTGAGACGGGCGGCGTCGGCCTCGGCGACGGCGGAGGCGCGGCGGGCAGCCGCGCGGGTCTCCTGCGGCGTCGGCGGCGCCGGGGCGTCGTCGGGGGTGTCGGCGCTGGGCACGCGCGGCGACGTCTCCTCCAGCGTCGGGTCGACGGTGACGGCGAAGCGGACGGCCGAGCCGGACGCCTCGGTCAGTGCCTCTGTCAGGGCGACCCGGGCGCGGGTCTCGAGGAAGTCCTTGGCGAAGTCGCTGGGGACCGCGAGGAGGAGGGTGCCGTCGACGGCACCGAGCGGACGCGTGAGGCGGATGAAGGCGCGCTGAGCGCCGCCGATGTCCCCACTCTCCGTGAGGATGTCCACGGCGCGTGCCCAGACGTCGGTGATGTCGTCGTTCTCGGGCACAGCGGTCCTCTCCAGCAGGGTGTCAGAGGCACGAGTGTCGCACCTCGGCCCTCGATCCACATAGATATCCACAGATGTGCAGAAGAGGCGTGAGGGACGGCATACTCGGGCGCCCGGAGGTCGGATTGACCGGTCTTCTCCGCCTCGCGTATCGTGGCCAAGCCGTCCCGACGGCTCTTCCGTGGTGCCTGCGCACCGGTCCTGTAGTGCGGAGGAGCGGCGCAGCCGCGCATCTGCTGCCCAGCCGCAGCGTAGACAACCGACGTTTTGGAGTACTGCCGTGAGCAAGCGGACTTACCAGCCGAACAACCGGAAGCGTGCCAAGGTGCACGGGTTCCGGCTGCGCATGCGCACGCGCGCCGGGCGCGCCATCCTGGGCGCCCGTCGTCGCAAGGGCCGCGAGAAGCTCTCGGCCTGAGCCGTGCTGCCGCCGCAGCACCGTATGCGTCGGTCGGAGGACTTCACCGACGCGGTGCGCGGCGGTGCCCGCAGCGGCGCACGCCGACTTGTCGTCCACCTCAGCACGACCGAGGAAGCGCCATCGAGCCCGCCTCGCGCGGGCCTCGTCGTGTCGAAGGCGGTCGGCAACGCGGTGGAGCGCAACCAGGTGAAGCGCCGGTTGCGCGGGCTGCTCGCCACCCGGATCAGCGACCTGCACGACGGCGACAAGCTCGTCGTGCGGGCGCTTCCTTCTGCCCGCGCGGCAACGAGCGTCGAGCTCGGTGACGACCTCGACGCAGCACTGCGCACCGCGCGTCGACGGGCAGCGGGCCGATGACCGGTCGACTGAGCGGTCTGCTGGGCCGCGGCCTCGCGCTGGTGGTCCGTGCCTACCAGCTGATCGTCTCCCCATGGTTCGGACCGACGTGCCGCTACTACCCGTCGTGCTCCGCGTACGCGGTGACGGCGCTGAGGCGGCACGGTGCGGTGCGGGGCGTCGGGCTGGCCGGGTGGCGCCTGCTTCGCTGCAACCCGTGGAGCAGGGGCGGGATCGACCACGTCCCGCAGCGCGGCGAGCCGATGCCGTGGTCAAGAAGCGAAGCACGAGCACGTACGCTCGGTGTAGCTGCCGGTGGGGCGCGTGGACACGACGCGCCGGAAGACCTCTAGGAGACGACCCGCATGGGTGCCTTTGACACGATCCTCTACCCCATCAAGTGGGTCGTCGCGTGGATTCTCCACCTCTTCCACGAGCTGTGGACCTTCGTCGGTCTGGACCCGGCCAGCGGCTGGACCTGGGCGCTGTCGATCGTCGGTCTGACGGTCATCATGCGTATCCTGCTCATCCCCCTGTTCTTCAAGCAGATCAAGGCTTCCCGCGGCATGCAGGTCCTGCAGCCGGAGCTGCAGAAGCTGCAGAAGAAGTACAAGGGCAAGAACGACCCCGCGTCACGGCAGCAGATGCAGTCCGAGATGATGGCGCTCTACCAGAAGCACGGGACGAACCCCTTCGCCTCCTGCCTGCCCATCCTCGCGCAGTCACCGATCTTCTTCGCCCTGTTCCGGGTGCTGTACTCGATGCCGCAGATCGCTGACGGCACCTACCGCGACGGGCAGCCCCTCGGGCCCATCGACGAGGCCGCGGCCTCGCAGTTCCTCGACGCGACGCTGCTCGGCGCGCGGCTCTCGCAGTCCTTCCTCGGCGAGGGGGCGACGCTCAACGTCCGGATCCTCACCGCGGTGCTCATCGTCCTCATGTCGGTGACGACGTTCACCACGCAGCGGCAGCTGACGATGAAGAACATGCCGCAGAGCGCGCTGGACAACCCGATGGCCAAGCAGCAGCGCATGCTCATGTACCTGATGCCGCTGATCTTCGCCTTCTCCGGCGTGTACTTCCCCATCGGTGTGCTCATCTACTGGCTCACGACGAACCTGTGGACGATGGCGCAGCAGTTCTACACGATCCGCAAGATGCCGGCGGCGGGCTCCGAGGCGGAGAAGCGCTTCAAGGAGCGCGAGCGGGCCAAGCTCGAGCGCAAGGCGGCGCGCAAGGGTGTGCCCGTCGAGGAGCTCCTTCCCGAGCCCCCGGAGCCGGAGCGTCCCGTCCAGCGTGGCCAGCGCGTGCAGCCCAAGCGCAAGGACCGTCAGCGCCGACCGGGCACCCCGGGTGGAGTCGATGCGCAGGCACCCACGGGAGGCAGCGCGGCGTCGCCGGAGGAGGCTGCCGAGCCGGACGCCACCGCCCCGGCACCGTCGGGTCAGGATGTCACCAAGGACGGCAAGACCCCGCAGCAGCGCGCAGCCGAGCGCCACGCGAAGCGAGCGGCCCAGCGTCGGGCCGAGATCGAGCGTCGTGGCAAGGGCTCGGGCAAGCCGGGCAAGTAGAGACCTGTTCAGTGCCCGGGGCGACGGGCCGAGAGAGAAGGATCAACCCGTGAGCGAGCAAGACGTGCAGGCCGATGACACGACGTCGGCGCAGGACGAGACGTCGTCTGAGGCGACGACCTCCGAGCGGACTGCGGTGCCGGCGACGGTCAAGCGCCTCGAGGAGGAGGGCGAGATTGCGGCGGACTACCTCGAGGAGCTGCTCGACATCGCTGACCTCGACGGGGACATCGACCTGTCGATCGACCACGGCCGGGCCGCGGTCGAGATCGTCAACGAGGGTGGGTCCGACCGGGAGCTCCGGCGTCTGGTCGGCAAGGACGGGGAGGTGCTCGACGCGCTCCAGGAGCTGACGCGGCTGGCGGTGCAGGCCCGTACGGGCGAGCGCAGCCGGCTCATGCTCGACATCGCCGGGCACCGTCGCGGACGACGAGCAGAGCTGACCGCGGTGGCGGAGGAGGCGATCACCAAGGTCAAGGCGGGTGCCGAGACCGTGTCCCTCGAGCCGATGAACCCATTCGAGCGGAAGGTCGTGCACGACGCTGTTGCCGCGGCCGGCCTTGCCAGCGACTCCGAGGGTGTTGAGCCGAACCGGTACGTCGTCATCACCAAGCGGTAGGCGACACCTGTAGATGAATGCTCCCGGAGACGCCGTCGAGCCGGCCCCCCAGTCGGCGGCCCGGGTCTTCGGAGAGGCCTGGCCGCAGGTCGAGATGTTCGCGTCGTTGCTGGTCGCGGAAGGTGAGCTGCGCGGTCTCATCGGACCACGGGAGCTCCCTCGGTTGTGGTCACGACACCTGCTCAACTCGAGCGCCGTGGCCCCCTTCGTGCCCCGCGACGCCCGGTTCGCGGACGTCGGTTCCGGCGCCGGCTTTCCCGGAGTCGTGGTGGCCATCATGCGACCCGACCTCGACGTCCATCTGATCGAGCCGATGGAGCGTCGCACCACGTGGCTCGAGGACGTCACACGTGAGCTCGCGCTCACGAACGTCACTGTCGTGCGTGCGCGTGCCGAGGAGTTGCACGGGTCGGTGACCTTCGACGTCGTCGGAGCGCGGGCGGTTGCCGCTCTCAAGAAGCTTGTCCCATGGGTGGCGCCGCTCATCGCGCCAAGTGGTCGGCTCGTTGCGCTCAAGGGTGAGCGTGCTGCGGCGGAGGTCGAGGAGGCAGCGAAAGTGCTGCGTCAGTACAGATTGGCCGACCCGGCCGTGCATGAGGTCCTCGTCGCGGGCACTGATGAGACCACCCGCGTCGTGACGGCCCACCGCGTCTCCTGACTTGGCGCGTGCGGGCCTCGTGGCCCCGGCTGATCCGAGTGCGCGGAGTTCATTGCGAGCTTAGCGCGCACCCCGATTGCCCCACGGCGGCCCACAGGCCCCGACTGCGGTGGCAACGGCCGCGCCGGGCGTAGCCGTGGAGCTCGGCATGTGTTTCACGTGAAACGGGGGTTTCAGGACGCTCTGCTCCCCTCGAGCGACGGGTGCATCTGTCTACGAGGATTCCCGCTGCGCGCTGCTCCGGGGTGTACGGGAGTCGGCTCCGGCCAACGGAACCGGCTCGTCTCGCTCCTTGCCAACCGGTCGTCGCCTCGCGGCGCCATCCACCCGCGTGCGCCGTGCCGATGAGGCCTACCAGCACCCACCGCGCTCGGCGTTTCGAGAACCCCTGTCGCGGTTCCACGTGAAACAACCGTGTGTCGCAACCCCTGCCGGCTTGTGAACTGTGGTGGTTCTATCTCAGGGGGACGCGCCGAGTCGGTATCTACTCACTCGGGAGCGGGCATCGTGATGCGAGCCACTGACCTTGTCCGCCTTTGCCGCCCACGCGCGGGTCGAGCCGCCCGTCACGGTATGCGCCGATCGGTCCGTTTCACGTGAAACGTCCGCCCCGCAAGTATGCAACCTCGATACTCGCGCGAATCGCTGATGGGACGAGGCGGGCGGCTCGCGCACGTCGCGTGTCACTGATCGCCCACATAGGTGGGCGCGTTCCATGGCCAACTGACGAGCGACGGCTGGAGAGAGTCGCGCCTGGGGACCATCGAACCGACGCGCTCAACACTATGGCTGTGGCCGTCGCGGTACCTCGACTCGCATGGCCCCACCGTCGGCCCCGGGGTCGACTAGTGAGAAGCCTCGGAGGTTTCACGTGAAACGGCTGCAACGGCGTACCGAGGCAACGACAGCCGGCGGCGAAAACCTCGGCCGTGGCCTTCAGCTGAAGCGAAGGTGCGGGCATGGGGCTCACAGCACGCTCGATGCCCGAAGCCGCCAGCGTTCTCCGTGTCGTATCGGCTGGCCGGAGCAAGCATCGTCTCTGCCATGGAAGCGGCGACCTCGTGCACAGGGAGCCGGAACGAGACCGTGTCATGCCGCACGATAGAGAAGAAGGCGAGGCACGTAATCGAGTGGCGATGCCGACCGTGGCGTTTCACGTGAAACCTGCGCTCCTGGCCATCGCGTGTTGGACATCGTTCCGAGCTGGCTGAGTTTCGACATCTCGCGAACCAGGTCGATCGGTTAAGCGGCTCGGCTCGCACCGGGCGATCTGAGAGATGCGCCGCGCGCAAAGCGTTTCACGTGAAACAGTCCGGCATTGCGGCATTGCGGCATTGCGGCTTCGCGGCTGTGCGGCTGTGCGGCTGTGCCGCTAGAGGCGGCCAACCGGCCACCGACGCGATGTCTCTCCGTCCCCCAGCGGTGCTCAGATGGCGCAGCCGACCGGGGACCGTCACGTCCGAGCTCGGTGTAGTGCACCCCAGGGTCCGCAGCCAGCGCGCAGCGACGTCGTCCATCCTGTCCACGGCGACCCAGCGGCGCCGACCGGGGCACCTCGTGAGGGGCCACGTCAACACCCCACGGCGATCGGCGTCGCTCTGATGGCGAGGACGGGGCCCTCCCGCCTGACCTCGTTCTGGTCATCGACGCGGAGGACCCCCTGTTGTCAGGTGCTGGCACCTTGTTTCACGTGGAACGGGCATCGACGACAGCCCCGTGCAGTCAACTCAGTTGCTACGAGTACGCTCCGGCGTCCGTCAGGTATCCCGGCAGGGTGCCGGCCCCAACCGCGGCTCGGACAGCCGGACCCCGTGTTTCACGTGAAACTGCCGAGCGGTGCCGATCCACAGCCGAGCGAGTCGGTGCGCGGAGGTGGCACCGACCCGGGATAGGCTACGGAGGGCGCGCAACAACTGCGATTCGAGGGGTACGTGTGACGGAGTCGGACGACACGGCCGGCATGGCGGACGGCGCCGTGGCGAGCGATCAACAAGGCAACGCAGCACGGAGCATCCTCGGAGGGCTCGACCACTTCGACGACTCCACGCCGCTTGCGGCGCAGCTCGCAGAGGACGCACGGAGGCGGATCGCCCTCGAGGGCACGCGGTTCCCGCGGCCACGTGAGACTCGTATCCTCACGGTCGCGAACCAGAAGGGCGGAGTCGGCAAGACGACGACCACCGTGAACCTCGCCGCGGCGCTGGCAACCGGTGGCCTGCAGGTGCTTGTCATCGACAACGATCCGCAGGGCAACGCCTCTACCGCGCTCGGTATCGACCACCACGCCGGAACGCCGTCGACCTACGACGTCCTCATCGACGACGTCCCGCTCGCCGACGTGGTGCAGCCCTGCCCCGACGTTGACGGCCTCTTCTGTGCGCCGGCGACGATCGACCTCTCGGGTGCGGAGATCGAGCTCGTCTCGATGGTGGCGCGCGAGAACCGGCTGCGCAACGCAATCTCCGCGCTGCTCTCGAGTCAGAGCGACGAGGAACGGTACGACTACGTCTTCATCGACTGTCCGCCGAGCCTCGGGCTGCTCACCGTCAACGCCTTTGTGGCCGCCCGTGAGGTGCTCATCCCCATCCAGTCGGAGTACTACGCGCTCGAGGGCCTGAGCCAGCTCCTGCGCAACATCGAGCTCATCCGTGGACACCTCAACCCTACACTACACGTGTCGACAATATTGCTCACGATGTTCGACAAGCGGACGAACCTCTCGCGCCAGGTCGCCGACGAGGTGCATACCCACTTCCCGGACCAGACTCTCGAGGTCCCGATCCCCAGGTCGGTGAGGATCTCCGAGGCGCCGTCGTACGGGCAGACGGTCCTCACCTACGACCCCGGCTCCACGGGCGCGCTCGCCTACCGTGCGGCAGCGCAGGAGATCGCGTCGCGCGCCGAGACCACCCAGACCAGCCCAGCAATGCCAGAGCCCAGCGAGGCGCACCGTACGGAGGATGTCCATGAGTGAGAAGCGACGTGGCCTGGGCAAGGGCCTCGGAGCGCTGATTCCGACCGCGCCCGCAGAGGGCAGGCCGGTGGACGTCTTCTTCCCCGACCAGCGGACCGAACGCAGCCCGCGACCGACGCAGCAGGTGGCCGCCGAGGCGCCCGGAGCGTCCTCCGCGCCGGCCGCGAGGACCCGCGCGACGAGCGGTCCCGCGACCCAGACCGCGTCGAAGACCCGCAAGCGGGCCTCGATTCCCAAGGACACCGTCACACCGCGGCGGAGGCCGGCCGCGGACGTGCCCAGCGCCCCCACGCCGGCCGCAGCGGCTCCGCCGGCCCCCGAGCCGCCCGAACCGCAACCACGTGCCGAGGCGACGGACGACACCTCGCTCGTCCCCGTCCCGGGCGCCACCTTCGCCGAGATCGCGGTCGACGACGTCGTCGCGAACCGCCGCCAGCCGCGGCAGGTCTTCGACGAGGAGGAGCTGGAGGAGCTCGCGTCGTCGATCCGCGAGGTCGGGGTGCTCCAGCCCATCGTCGTGCGCGCGCTCGCCGAGGGGGAGGAGGCACGCTACGAGCTCATCATGGGCGAGCGGCGGTGGCGCGCCTCCCAGCTCGCGGGCAATGACACCGTTCCGGCCATCGTCCGCGAGGTCGAGGACGACGACCTTCTGCGCGACGCGCTTCTCGAGAACCTGCACCGCGCGCAGCTCAACCCCCTCGAGGAGGCGGCCGCCTACCAGCAGCTCCTCGAGGACTTCTCCTGCACCCACGAGGAGCTCGCATCCCGGATCGCCCGGTCGCGGCCGCAGATCTCGAACACGCTGCGTCTGCTCAAGCTGCCCCCGCTCGTCCAGCGTCGCGTGGCCGCGGGGATCCTCTCGGCCGGGCACGCGCGTGCCCTCCTGGGCCTGTCGGACCCGGCGCCGATGGAGCGGCTGGCCCAGCGCATCGTCGCCGAGGGGCTGAGCGTCCGTACGACCGAGGAGATCGTCGCCCTCGGCGACGAGCCCACGGCACCGGAGATGCGCCGTCGCCCGCGGACGGGCACCTACACCGCCGAGCTCAACGAGATCGCCACCCGGCTGTCGGACCGCTTCGACACCCGGGTGAAGATCGGCATGGGCCAGCGCAAGGGAAAGATCAACATCGAGTTCGCCAGCATCGAGGACCTCAACCGGATCCTGGACGTGCTCGCCCCTACCGTCGAGCGCCCGCGCCTGGACGACGCCGGCTCCTGACCTGCTGTGCCCCCTCCCGTCCTGGGAGGGGGCACAGGGACGTCAGACGCGCGCGGCGGCGGTACGCACGAGCTCGACGAGGAGCTCGGTGAAGCTCGGACCGCCCTGCGTGGCCCAGGCCTGTGCCGACTGCGGGTACAGGGAGGTTTCCGTCATCCCCGGGGCGACGTTCATGTCGAGGAACCAGGGCGTGCCCTCGGCGTCGACGATGAGGTCGGTGCGGGACAGGTCCCGCAGGCCAAGTGCCCGGTGGGCGGCGACCGCGGCGTCACAGGCGGCCTGCGTCGTCGCGGCGTCCAGGCGGGCCGGGACGAAGTACTCGGTCCGGCCGGCGTTGTAGCGCGCGTCGTAGTCGTAGGGGCCATCGGTGACGATCTCGACGGGCGGCAGCGCGACGGGGCCGTTCGCCGTCTCGGCGACGGAGACGGCCACCTCGGTCCCCACCACGGCCCGCTCGACGAGCGCGGCGTTGCCGTAGGAGAAGCACGTGACCATGGCGTCGGGCAGGTCCTCGGCGCGCTCGACGACGGTCACGCCGAGGGCGGAGCCGCCGTCCTCCGGCTTGACGACGAGCGGGAGCCCCAGCCCGGCGAGGGCGGTCGACAGCACCGGCGCGGAGCCGATCTCGTGGAAGAGGCCGCGGGGCAGCGTGACGAAGGCGGGCGTGGCGACACCGGCCGCCGCGACGATGGCCTTGGCCACCGGCTTGCGCGAGGCCAGCCGGCACGGTCCGGAGGTGCTGCCGACGTAGGGGATGTCGAGAAGTTCGAGCAGGCCCCGGATCGAGCCGTCCTCACCGGTGGAGCCGTGGACGAGCGGCAGGACGACGTCGGGGCGGTTCTCGCGCAGGGCGGGCAGCAGCTCGGCGTCGAGGTCCCGGACCTCCACGGTCAGGCCGGCGTCGCGCAGGAGCTGGGCGACGCGGCGTCCCGAGCGCAGCGACACGTCACGCTCGTGCGAGAGGCCACCGGCGAGGACGAGGACGCGCAGGTCGTCGGGCACGGTCTCGGCAGGGGTCATGAGGGCTCCGCTCTGTCTCAGGCCTGGTCGGGGCTCGGGGTGTCGACGAGGTGCTCGCCCTGGGCGCGGGACCCGGCCGTGCCGAACATCTCGGTGAGCTCGAGCTCGGTGCGTACGACACCGGCGAGGCGTCGTACGCCCTCGCGGATGCGCTCGGGCGTCGGGTAGCAGAAGGACAGGCGCATGTGGTCCGCGCCCTGGCCGTCCGCGTAGAAGGCGGTGCCGGAGACGTACGCGACGAGGTTGGTGACGGCGCGGGGCAGCATCGCCTTGGCGTCCAGGCCCGGAGGCAGGGTCACCCACGTGTAGAAGCCGCCCGCGGGCACCGTCCAGCGGGCCTCGGGCAGGTACTCCGTGAGCGCGGACATCATGGCGTCCCGACGGGAGCGGTACTCCTCGCGGAACTGTTTGACCTGCCCGTACCAGTCGTAGCCCTCGAGGTAGGAGGTGATCGAGAGCTGGCTGAAGCGCGAGGGGGACAGGATGGCCGCCTCGCTGGCCAGGACGAGCTTCTCGCGCACGGCGTGCGGCGCGGCCGCCCAGCCCACCCGGTAGCCCGGGGCGAACGTCTTGGAGAAGGAGCCGAGGTAGACCACACCGTCGGGGTTGTAGCTCTTGAGGGAGGGCAGCGGGTCGCCGTCGAAGCCGAGCAAGCCGTAGGGGTTGTCCTCGAGGATGAGGACGCCGTGCCGGCGGCAGATCTCGACGACCTGCGGGCGCCGCGCCTCGGCGAGCGTGACTCCGCCAGGGTTGTGGAAGTTCGGGACCGTGTAGAGCATCTTGACCCGGCGCCCCTCGCCCGCCAGGCGGCGCAGGGTGGCCTCGAGCGCGTCGGGGACCAGCCCGGCCTCGTCCATCGGGACGTGGACGATGTCGGCCTGGTAGGCGCGGAACACGCCGAGCGCCCCCACGTAGCTCGGGGCCTCGGCGACGATGACGTCGCCCGGGTCGATGAAGATCTCGGTCACGAGGTCCAGTGCCTGCTGCGACCCGGTGGTGACGACGACGTCGTCCGGGTGGGCGTGGACGTGGTCGTAGCGCATGACCTCGACGATCTGCTCTCGCATCGCGACCTCACCCTGGCCGCTGCCGTACTGCAGCGCCTCCGGGCCGCGGTCGCGGAGCAGCTTGGCGGTCATGTCGGCGAGGAAGTCGATCGGCAGTCCGGAGATGTTCGGCATGCCCCCGGCCAGTGACACGACCTCGGGGCGGCTCGCGACGGCGAAGAGCGCCCGGATCTCCGAGGAGCGCATCCCGTGGGCGCGCTCGGCGTAGGAGTCGAACCACGGGTCGAGCCGTGTGCCGGCGGCAGCACGGTCGCCTCCGGGGGTCCGGGGCTCGGGCGTCGTCATGTGGGTGCCTCCTCCTGCGCGCTCGTCGGCGCGTCTGCCAGGCTACGCCGCCCGCGGGCCGGACCCGTGCACCGTGTCAGGGAACGAGCGTGGCGAGCTGGGCCGCGAGGGCCGGCTTGGGCCGCGCCCCGACGATCGACGACACCGCCGCCCCGTCCTGGAAGAGGATCATGGTGGGGATGGAGACGACGCCGTAGGCCTGCGTGGTGTCCGGGTTCTCGTCGACGTCGAGGGCGACGACGCGCAGCCGGTCCCCGTACTCGGCGGCGAGCTCGGAGAGCACCGGCGCGAGCTTGAGGCAGGGCTGGCACCACGGCGCCCAGAAGTCGACGAGGACCGGGCCGGGCGTGTCCAGGACCTCGGTGGCGAAGGTGTCGTCCGTCACCGTCGCCACCGAGGGGGAGGACCCGTTCACAGGGAGACGGCGCCCTGGGGGGTTTGGGAGGCGTCGGTGGCGGGTTCGGCGGCTTCGCCGAGGGCGGCGAGGTAGCGTTCGGCGTCCAGGGCGGCGGCGCAGCCGGTGCCGGCGGCGGTGATGGCTTGGCGGTAGGTGTGGTCCACGGCGTCGCCGCAGGCGAAGACGCCGGGGATGTTGGTGGCGGTGGAGGGGTGGGTGACGATGATGTAGCCGTTGTCGTCGAGGTCGACCTGGCCGGTGAGGATGTCGGTGCGCGGGACGTGGCCGATGGCGACGAACAGGCCGGTGGCGTCCATCTCGCGCTCGGCGCCGGTGAGGGTGTCGCGCAGGGTGAGGCCGGTGACCTTGTCGGTGCCGTGGATGGCGGTGATCTCGCTGTTCCACGCGAAGTCGATCTTGGGGTTGGCCATGGCGCGGTCGGCCATGATCTTGGAGGCGCGCAGCTCGTCGCGGCGGTGGACGACCGTCACCCGTGAGGCGAACTTGGTGAGGAAGGTGGCTTCCTCCATGGCGGAGTCCCCGCCGCCGGCGACGACGATGTGCTGGTCGCGGAAGAAGAAGCCGTCGCAGGTGGCGCAGTAGGACACCCCGCGTCCGCCGAGGGTCTTCTCCCCTTCCAGGCCGAGCTCCTTGTACGCCGAGCCGTTGGCGAGGATGACGGCCCGGGCCCGGTAGGTCTCGCCCTCGGCCGTTGTCACGGTCTTGACCTCGCCGGTGAGGTCGACGGAGGTGGCGTCGTCGTAGATGACGGTGGCGCCGAACTTCTCGGCCTGGGTCTGCATCTTGTCCATGAGCTCGGGGCCCATGACGCCCTGGGGGAAGCCGGGGAAGTTCTCCACCTCGGTGGTGTTCATCAGCGCGCCGCCGGCGGTGACCGCGCCGGCGATGACGACCGGGGCGAGGTTCGCGCGCGCGGCGTAGATCGCGGCCGTGTACCCGGCAGGGCCGGAACCGACGATGACAACCTCGTGCAGGGCGGTCGGGGTGGTGCTCGTCATGGGAGTCCTTCGTCGCTCGGGGGTGCTGCTCGGGTCAAGGCGCGAGGGCCCGGATTTGTTCCGGACTCAGTCGACGGTGAGCTCGGCGAGCTCGATGCGGTTGCGGCCGTCGGAGTCGGCCACGGGCAGGGAGGTGAACCACAGGACGATGCTGTCGGTCTCGACCGGCTCGTCGAAGGTGAAGGTCGTGTCCGGGCCCATCTCGCCGGAGGCGAGGACATCACCCTCGGTGGGCTCGTCCGGGCTCGTCGCACGGATCTCGACGTTGCCGCCCTCGCCCATGAGGTCCATGGTCACCGAGGAGACGAGCGTGGCCTCCTCGAGCTCGACATGGAGGCCGATGCCGGACTTCATCCCGTACTGGGGGTCGACGTAGGAGCGCGACCGCCAGTAGGTCGAGTCGTCGCCGTCGAGCGCCTGCGGGGTCAGCTCAGGGTTCTCCGCGCCGTCGCCCTCGGGGTCGAGAGGGGCGAGGGAGGCGACGGCGGGCGGCTGCGGCGGGGTCGTCTCCTCCGGTGCGGGGGTGGTCTCGGGCTCGGCGGCCGGCTCGGTCGCCTCCGGGCTCACCGGGGCCTGGGTGGCCGTGGGCGGGGCGATGTAGCCCTCCGGCTCCGCGGTGAGGGTGCGGAAGGCGATGATCCCGCCGACGAGGAGGGCGACGAGCGCGACGGCGAGGACGATCGGCGTCGGGTCGAGACGTCGGTCGCGGAACGGGACGGGCGCGCCGGGCTCACGCTCGGGCTCCTCCGCGACGACCGACTCCCACGAGCGGTCCTGCTCCGGCTGCGGCGCCGCGGGGACGGGGTGCGGACGCTGCTCGACGGGCTGCGGGTCGGCCGGGACGCGGCCGTGCTCGAGGGCGGCGCGCACGTCCGCCTCACGGGTCTGGGCGAGCTCCTCCTCGGCGCGGGCGTCGCGCTCGGCGGCGCGGGCGGCCGCGGCGGCGGAGACCTTGCCGGCGCCGGCGGCCAGCCGCCGGCGGACGGCGTCCACGCCCCTGCGGGTGCTGTCCGCGACGGTTGCGGCCGCCCCGCCCACGCCGGCGCCGATGGCGGCGGTGACGACCGAGCCGCGGGGGTGGCGGGCGGAGTGGGGGGCCGTGGCGTCGGCGTCCTCGGGGGCGACGACGGCGGTGAAGTCCGTGGGAGCGGCGGCCCCGGCCGGCACGGGGCGGGGCTGCCAGTCCGTGGTGTCCAGCGACTGGGGGGCCTGGTCGGGGGTGGCGGCGACGACCTCGTCGAAGGAGGGGGGCGCCGGCGCGGCAGCACCCCCGGCAGCGGTCGGGTCGGTGGGGGTGGCCGGGCCGGCGGGCTCCGCGGCGACCGGCTCCGGGGCGGGCGTCTCGTCGGCCGGGGTGGGCTCGGGCTCCTCCGTCGCCGGCTCGGGTTCCGCGGCCGCCTCGGGCCGCAGCCCCGCGGCGGACATGGGCACGGGCACGGCCGGCGCGGCGGCCGCGGCGGCCCCGACGCCCGCACCGAGGGATCCGGCCAGCGGCCACACCGGGTGGTCGCTGGTGAGCGCCTCGACGTTGATGTCACGCCACGGGGCCAGCTCGCGGATCAGCTCGCTCGGGGTGCGCGGCCCCTCACCGCCGAAGGTCCGGGTGCACAGCGCGTCGAGGTCCGCGGGGACGTCGTCGCGCAGGCTGCGCGGTGCCACCAGGACACCGCCCACGGTCGCCGCGGGCGGCACCTGACGGGCCAGCTCGGGTCCGTCGTCGGGCTCGGGCCAGGTGCCGGTGAGCGCGAGGTAGAGCAGCCGGACCAGGCCGAGGGTGTCGACGCGGGCGGCGGCGAGCGGGTCGTGGTCGACACCGAGGTAGGCGGCGGCGACACCGAGACCACCGAGCCGGACCTGGCCGTCGGCGGTCACGTGGACCGCGGAGGGCAGCAGGACGAGGTGGTGGACCCCGTGGCGGCGGGCCGCCTCCAGGGCGCTGGCGACCTCGCCGACGACGGCGCGGGCCTGCTCGGGGGCCATCGGGCCGCTCGTCGCGAGCTCCGCGAGCGAGGGCCCGCCGGCGACGTCGGTGACGACGAACGCGTGGCCCTCGTGGGCGCCGACGTCGAGCACGCGCTCGAGGCGGGGGTCGTCGACGAGAGCGGCACGACGGGCGGCGTCGAGCGTCTCGGCGGAGGCGCCGGTGGTCGAGGGCAGCACGAGGGCGCGGACCTCCCGCTCGAGGATCTCGTCGCGGCCGTGCCACAGCGCGGTGGCGGGCAGGACGGGCGTGAGCTCGTGGTCGAGGAGGTAGCGCCCGGACAGCAGCGTGCCGGGGTCCAGCGTCGGGGCGGTGCCCGGTCCGTCGTCGTCCAGCGTCCTGCTCCCTCTGTCCGGTCCCGGTCCCGGGCCCCTGTCGTCGCGCCCCATCGTACTGGCGGGTGTCGCGCCCTCCCCTGCCCAGCGGCGCAGCCCCGGCACCCGGGCGGCCAGCGGCCGCAGCACCCGCAGGGCGGGGTCGAGGATGACGTCGAGCTCGGAGACCTTGAGCAGGCGCAGGAGGAGGAGGTACCCCGCGCCCATGAGGCCACCGACGAGCGTCACCTTGAGCAGCGACTGGACCGCCCGCGCGATGTCGGCCTGCGCCGTCGAGACCGGCCCGATGAGGTGGAGGAGCAACCAGCCGGCGAGGAGCGGAGGTGCGGCGGCGAGGACGATCCGCAGGTGGCTGCGCAGCACCCGTCCGCCGTCGAGGCTCGGCAGCTTGAGGCGCAGCGCGAGGTAGGCGACGACGGAGCCGACGACGTTGGACGCCGCCGTCGCGACCGCGGCCCCCACCAGCCACCACTCCGGGGGCAGGAGCATCGACACGAGGCAGCCGACGATGACGAGCGCGGTCAGCGGCACCTGCAGCTTGAACAGCGACTTCGTGTCCTCGAAGGCGTAGTACACCCGCTGGATCATCGTGAACGCGCCGAGCGCGGCGATCCCGCCGAGGAGCGCCACGACGACCCGCGCGATGCCCTGGGCCTCGGGGATCGTCGTCGTCGGGTAGGCGGCCTGGACGAGCGGGAGGGCGAGGACGGCGAGGGCCCCGCCGGCGAAGACCGTGAACACCGCGATGGTCCGCAGCCCGAGGGACAGGTCGTCGCGCACCTTGGCGGTGTCGCCCGAGGCGGCGTACCCCGAGACGCGGGTGAACAGCGCCGTCACGAGCGAGACGGTGATGAGGGACTGCGGCAGCAGGTAGAGGAAGTTGGCGTTGTCCCAGGCGGCGTTGCCCGGGGCGAAGCCCTCGCCCCGGTCGGCCGCGGCGGCCGCGACGTTGGAGATCGCGATGAAGCCGAGCTGGGCGACGAGAAGGCTCGCGAAGGCCCACGTCGCCACCTTGCTCGCGCGTCCCAGGCCCGAGCCCCGCAGCCCCCACCTCGGGCGGAAGCGGAAGCCCGAGCGGTACAGCGGCACGATGAGGATCAGGGCCTGGAGGGCGACGCCGAGCGTCGCGGTCCCGCCGATGACGCCGATGCGCAGGCCGCTCCACGCCGTCGGGTCCTCGTGGGCGCCGGTGGCGCGGCCGCCGAAGACGACGATGTAGGCGAGGAGGCCGACGAGCGCGATGACGTTGTTGAGGGCCGGCGCCCACATGTACGGGCCGAAGTTGCCGCGCGCGTTGAGCACCTGGCCCAGCAGCGTGTACATGCCGTAGAAGAACAGCTGGGGCACGCACCACAGCGCGAAGGCGACGGCGATGTCGAACCACGCGGGGTCGAGCTCGGAGGCGTAGACGGTGACGAGGACGCCCGCCCCGGCAGTGAGTGCGACGGTGAGGGCGAGCAGCGCCGCCCCCGCCATGGTGAGGAGCCGGTTGACGTACTCGTCGCCGCCGTCGCGCTGCTTCATCGCGCGGACGATCTGCGGGACGAGGATCGCGTTGAGGACGCCGCCCGCGACGAGCATGTAGACGACGTTGGGGAGCTTGTTCGCGACGGAGAAGGAGTTCGCGGCGCCGGTGAGGCCGATGGCGCCGATGAGGGCGATGTTGCGCAGCAGCCCGAGCACCCGCGAGACGAGCGTGCCGGTGAACATGACCGCTGCCGACCCGGCCAGGCCGCGACGTTCCTCGCTCACGTGGTGGTCTCCTCCGGGAGGGTGGTGGGTTCGCCGAGCCGGGCGCGGCGGCGCGCCCGGCGCACCGTCCGCACGAGCCCGGCGACGAGCATGACGACGAGGAGGCCGGCCACGACGGCGGTGCCCACGGTCTCCCAGTCGGCGCGCACCCGCACCCGGATCTCGGTGGGCTCGTCGATCGGGGTGCCGTCGGGTGCCGCGAGGACGACGTCGACGACGACGTCGCCGCTGCCGACGGCGTGGACCGGCACCTGCGCCGTCGCCGACTGCTCGGCGGGGATCTCGAGGGTGACCTCGTCGTCGGCGACGAGCCGCGGGTCGCGCGGGTTGAGGCGGACGACGACGCTCGCCGGGCGTGACATCGCGTTCGTCACGGCGACCGGGATGTGCGCCTCCTCGTTGATGAGGTTGAGGGTGCTGCCGGGGCGGGCGGCGACGAGGCCGCGGCGGGCGGCGGAGGCCTCCTCGGCGGCGTCGACGAGACCGGCCCGAGCGGCGGGCAGCTCCCGCCACGCCGCCGACGTCACCCCGAGCAGGGAGGTGCGGACGGGGTCGACGAGCGCCTCCGGCTCGTCGAGGACCCCGGCGAAGGCGGCGGTCCGCTCGAGCACCTCGGACACGCGGTCGAGCTCGCCGGCGTCGACCTCGCCGTCCTCGACGACCCGCTCGGGCAGGTTCTCGCGCTCGATCTCCGGCGCCTCGTGCTCGAGCATCTCCGCCAGCCCCACCCGCTCCAGCCAGGGGGCCTGGGCGAGGACGGTGAGCTGGTCGGCGAGGAGCCCGGGATCGCCGGAGAAGTCGCGGGGCACGGTGAGAAGGAGGTCGCGACGGTCCGCCGGGCGCTCGCGGGTGACGACCGCCGTCTCGGCGAGGAGGTACTGACGCGCGGTGACGGGATCGAGCTCCACCGGGGCTTGGTCCGGGTCGACCGGCAGCAGCGTCCCGGAGAGCAGCGCGGAGAGCCGCTCGTCGGTGAGGACGGCGGGGAGCGTCGCGCCGTCGACGGCGACGTCGGCGCGCGCGGACGGGGTGTAGGTGAGCTGGGAGGTCAGCGCGAGGCCGCTGCTCGGCAGGACGGCGGCGGTGGCACCGGCCGCGGAGAGCGCCGTCACGGTGTCGGCGTCGGGCGTCTCGGCGGCGGGCCAGGCCAGGCCCGTGCCGACGGTGAGTCCGGCGTCCTCGAGCGCGGTGTCGCGGGCGGCCGCGACGTCGGCGAGGAGGTCGGTGCGGCGGGCGTGGGTGAGGGCCGCGGCGTCGGCGTCCGCCCACAGGAGGGCGTGGACGGCACGGCCGGGGGCCTCGGCGAAGTCGCCGAGGGCGCCGCGCAGGGCCGTCTTGGGGGCGGTCGTGGGGGCCGAGGGCTCCTCGGTGGGCTCCTCGTCGGCCGGCTCGCCGGCGGTGAGGTCGACGACGGCGGGCACGTCGACGAGGAGGGAGGGGTCGACGGCGAGGTCGACGGCCGGGCGGTCCAGCGCCGCGAGGAGCGGCTCGAGGCGCTCGGCGGCCACCGCGTCCAGGCGGGTGCCGGTCTCCTGCGCGGCGGCGCGCTCCGGAGCGGTGGGGGCGGCGGCGGCCAGGACGGCCAGCGGCATCGTCTCGACCTCGATGTCCGGCCACCACAGGAGGAAGCTGCGAGCGGAGGGGACGTCGACGAGGACGGGGGCGTCGGCGTCGTGGGCGGTCACCTCGATGCCGCGGGGTCCCCAGCCGCTGTAGCTCGGCGCGAAGGGGACGGCGTCCGCCGGGACGGTGAGGGTGAAGTCGACCGTCGCGCCGGCCGCGACCGGGTCCTCCAGCCGTTCGGCGTGGAGGAGCGTCGTGGCCGACAGGGACGCCGGGTCGAGCCACCGCTCGAGCAGGGACCGGCTGATCGGGGCGCTCTGCTGGGCGCGCAGACGCAGCTCCGGCACGGTGATCTCCGTGCTCGTGCCGTTCGTGACGGTGCCGCGCACGACGAGGTCCTCACCGGGGGTGAGGACTGCCGGGGCGATGTCGGTGAGGGAGACGGTCACCTCGGCGGTGGTGACACCGGCGGTCGGGTCCTCCGTCGCGGGGACGGGGGTGTCGTCCGGCCCGGGGGTCGTGGTCGCGGTGGCCAGCGGGGCGGGCACGAGGCAGAGGAGCGCCGCGAGCACGAGGAGGACGACGGCTCGCGGGCCGGCCCCGGACGGTGTCCGAGTGATGTTCATGCGCGTCCGGCCAGCACGTCCCTCGCGGTGGCGACCACGCGCCGCTCGTTCGGGTACGCGAGGCGCGAGGCGACCTCGGCGAGACTGACCCACGCGACGTCCTCCGCCTCGCAGTCGGGGTCGTTCTCGATGGTCAGCTCCCCACCTGTGGCCTCGAGGAGGTAGTGGTGGACGACCTTGTGCACACGCCGGTCGTCGCCGGAGAACCAGTAGTCGATGGTCGCGAGGTGGCGCAGCACGCGCCCGGTGATGCCGGTCTCCTCCGCGATCTCGCGGACGGCCGCCTCCTCCGGGGTCTCCTCGCCCTCGAGATGCCCCTTGGGGAGGCACCACTCGAGGCGTCCCCCGCGGTTGCGGCGCGCGATGACGGCGGTGAACGCCTGCCGGTCCTCCACCCGCACGACGAGGCCGCCGGCCGACGTCTCGTCCACCACCGGCAGCAGCGTCGACCGGGGCGGCACGGCGCGCGGGTGCGGTGGCGCAGGGACGCGCCGACGCGGCGAAGGGACGGCGGACATGAGGTCACCATAATCAACTGACCTGGGGGATGCTGCCGTCCCGCGTACGTGGGCGCCACATCGGTGGGGCCGGGACGTGACGGACGCCCGCCGCGGCGGCGTGGCCCCGGGCGTCGTCGACGTGGCAGGCTGTGGCAAGTGCCGCCCGCCAACGACTCGACGTCCTCGCTCGCCCGCACGGCCGCCGCCGCGCTGACCGCGCTGCCCCCCGCCGTGCTCGACCTGGGCACCGTCTTCGCCGACGCCGGGCACGAGCTCGCGCTCGTCGGCGGGCCCGTCCGTGACGCCTTTCTCGGCTCGGTCAGCCACGACCTCGACTTCGCGACGTCCGCACACCCCGACGAGACCGAGCGTCTCCTCGCGCGCTGGGCGGACACCCACTGGGACGTGGGCAGGGAGTTCGGGACGATCGGGGCCCGCAAGGGGGACGTCGTCGTCGAGGTGACGACCTACCGGACCGAGGCCTACGAGACCGACTCCCGCAAGCCCGTCGTCGTGTACGGCGACACCCTCGAGGGCGACCTCACCCGCCGCGACTTCACCGTCAACGCGATGGCGGTGCGCCTGCCCAGCCTCACCTTCGTCGACCCGCACGGCGGCCTGGAGGACCTCGAGGCCGGGGTGCTGCGCACCCCGGTCGACCCCGAGCAGTCCTTCGACGACGACCCGCTGCGCATCATGCGGGCCGTGCGCTTCACCGCTCAGCTCGGGTTCGAGGTCGAGGCCGGGACGATGGCGGCGATGGCAGCGATGGCGGACCGCCTCGCGATCGTCTCCCCCGAGCGCATCAGCGCCGAGCTCCAGCGGATGCTCCTGTCCGAGCGGCCCCGCCGCGGCCTGGAGCTCATGGTCTACACGGGCGTCGCCGCCGTCGTGCTGCCCGAGCTCGACGAGCTCCAGCGCACCGTCGACGAGCACCGCCGCCACAAGGACGTCTACGAGCACACGCTCGTCGTCCTCGACCAGGCGGTCGAGCTGGAGACCGGCCCCGACGGCGCCGTGCCCGCCCCCGACCTCGTGCTGCGCCTCGCGGCGGTGCTCCACGACATCGGCAAGCCGGCGACGCGGCGCTTCGAGCCCGGTGGTGGGGTGAGCTTCCACCACCACGAGCTCGTCGGTGCCCGCATGACGGCCAAGCGGCTCAAGGCGCTGCGCTTCGACAAGCAGACGATCAAGGACGTCTCCCGGCTCGTCGAGCTCCACCTGCGCTTCCACGGGTACGGGGAGAGCCAGTGGACGGACTCCGCGGTGCGCCGTTACGTCACCGACGCCGGCCCGCTCCTCGAGCGCCTCCACCGCCTCACCCGCGCCGACTGCACCACCCGCAACCGGCGCAAGGCCCTGCGCCTGGCGGCGGCCTACGACGACCTCGAGGAGCGCATCGCGGCGCTCGCCGAGGAGGAGGAGCTCGCCAAGATCCGCCCCGACCTCGACGGGGAGCAGATCATGGCGGTCCTCGGCGTGCCGCCGGGCCCCGTGGTGGGCCGCGCCTACCGCTTCCTCCTCGACCTGCGCATGGAGCGCGGGCCGCTCGGGGAGGACGCCGCCCGCGAGGCCCTCGAGGCCTGGTGGGCGGCCAACCGGCCCTGACCCCCGCCCCCGAGTGCTGTCGGCGGAGACGTGGACGGGGCGGTCACTCGACGGGCTGGAGGAGGCCGGTGTCGACGTCGTAGAGGAAGCCGCCGGCGGCCACGGTGTCCGGGATCAGCGGGTGGGAGCGCACCTTGGCGACCTCCGCGCGGATCGACTGGACCTGGTCGGTGATGACGCCGAGGGACATCCACGTGGCGTCCTGGCCCTGGAGGCGGCCGATCTCGGCCTGCAGCTCCTCCTCGGAGCGGGAGGCCATCGCGCAGCGGGTGTGGTGGACGACGAGGACCCGGTTCACGCCCAGGAGGTTCGTCCCCAGCACCAGGGCGACGAGCACCTGGTCGGTGACCCGGCCACCGGGGTTGCGCAGGATCTTCGCGTCGCCCGGCTGGAGGCCGATCATCCCGATCGGGTCGATCCGGGAGTCCATGCAGGTGACGACGGCGACGCCCGCCCGGGCGACGCCGTCGAAGCCCGCGAGGGAGAAGTCCTCGGCGTAGCGCGCGTTCGCGGCGAGCAGGTCGGCAAAGGGTTCAGCGGAGCTCATGGGCGACGACGCTACTCCGCTGTCCCGCGTCACCGCCCCTCGGCTCAGGGTGCGGACCCGTCGCGCTCGCCGGCGTGGACGGGACGCGGCGTGTCGGCGAGCCGGTGCGTGCCGGCGCCGTAGCCGAGGGAGACGGCGAGGTAGACGACCGCGAGCGCGGCGAAGACGACGCGTGACCAGCCGGTGTCCGGCAGCGCCCACGCGCCGAGCGCGGCGGCCGCGACGAAGGCCGCGTTGTACAGGACGTCGTAGAGCGAGAAGGCGCGGCCCCGGTAGTCGTCGTGGGTGTCGCGGTGGACGATCGTGTCCACCGCGATCTTCGCGCCCTGGACGCTGAGGCCGAGCAGCACCGCGGAGACGGCGACGACGACGAGCTGCGGCGTCGTGGCGAGCAGCGCCTGGCTCACGCCGCCGATCGCGAGGCACAGGACGATCCACCGCGAGGGGGGCATCCGCTCGTGCGCGAGCGGCGTGAGGACGATCGCCAGGCCGTTGCCGGCGAAGGAGATGCCACCGAGGAGCGCAAAGGTGGCCAGTCCGGCGCGGGCGTCCGCCGGGTCGGACAGGAGGTTGCGGGAGATGAGGATGAGCGCCATGAAGTTGACGCCGTAGAGGAAGCGGTGGACCGCCATGACGCCCAGGCCCAGACCCGGGGTGCCGCGGCGGACGAGGTAGCGCGCGCCGTCGACGAGGTCCGAGACGGTCCGCCGCACGGCGACGGCGACACCCGTGCGGGGCCGGACCGTGGGGCCGAGCTCGCCGCGGCGCAGCCGCAGGGCCAGGGCGGAGGCGGCGGCGAAGAGGAGCGCCGCGGAGACGAGGGCGGCGGAGTCCTTCGCGGCGGCGGGGACGAGCAGCCCGGTGACGAAACCGATGGCACCCCCCGCGACGGCGGAGACGGCGCCCAGCGTGGGGGTGAGGGTGTTGGCCATGAGCAGCTGCTCGCGCGGGACGACGCGCGGCAGGCCGGCGGAGAGGGCCGCGAGGAGGAAGCGGTTGACGCCGAGGGTGACGAGGGCAAGGACGTAGACGAGGACGGACACGCCCACCGTGCCGATGAGCACGGCGAGGATCAGGGCGAGCACGACCCGCACCGCGTTGCCCACGAGGAGCACCTGGCGCCGGCTCCACCTGTCGAGGAGGGGCCCGGCGAACGGGCCGACCACCGTGAACGGCAGGAGCAGGACGGCGAAGGCCGCCGCGACCCCGGAGGCGGTGGCCATGGTGGCCGGGTTGAAGAAGAACAGGGTGGCGAGGCCGACCTGGAACATGCCGTCACCGCACTGCGACACGAGACGGACGGTGAAGAGCTTCCGGAAGCCGGGGTGGACGGCGAGGGTGCGCAGGTCGGCGGGGATGCTCACCGGTGCAGGCTATCCCTCGCCCCACCGGCCCTCGCCCTCCCACCGATGCGCTACTCTCGGCGAGTTATATCGCAGCGATACATCGCGGCGACCGGTCGACAGGGACGAGCGCGCATGAGCACCCGTGCGGAGGTTCTCGAGCTCGCCATCCTCGGCCAGCTCGGCTCCTCACCGATGCACGGCTACGAGCTGCGCCGACAGCTGAGCGCCCAGCTCGGCGCGTTCCGCACGCTCTCCTACGGGTCGCTCTACCCCGCGCTGCGCCGGCTCACCGAGGCCGGGCTCATCGCCGAGGCGCCCACCGGCTCCCTGCCGCACCCGCTCGCCGGGCGCCGCGGCCGCATCGTCTACGAGCTCACCGACGCCGGCCGCGAACGCCTGGCCGCGACCCTCGCGACGGCGGACCCCGCCGCCTGGGAGGACGAGGCCTTCGACGTCCGCTTCACCCTCTTCGCCACCACCGACGCGCGTACCCGCCTGCGGATCCTCGAGGGCCGGCACACGCGGATGGTCGAGCGGCTGTCCCTCCTGCGCGAGTCGAGCCAGCGCACCCGGGAGCGGATGGACGCCTACACCGCCGAGCTCGCCCGCCACGGCCTGGAGCAGGTCGAGCGCGAGGTCGAGTGGCTGGAGAACCTCATCGACACCGAACGGGGCACCCCCGGTGCCCTCGACATGAGAACACCCGGACCCGCGGGTCCGCCCGCACCTCCCACCCACAAGGAGCAAGAATGAGTTCCATCCGCGTCGCCATCGTCGGCGTCGGCAACTGTGCGTCCTCCCTGGTCCAGGGCGTGCGCTTCTACGCCGACGCCACCCCGGAGACCACCGTCCCGGGCCTCATGCACGTGACCTTCGGGGACTACCACGTGCGTGACGTCGAGTTCGTCGCCGCCTTCGACGTCGACGCGAAGAAGGTCGGCCTCGACCTCGCCGAGGCGATCAACGCGAGCGAGAACAACACCGTCAAGCTCTGCGACGTCCCGGCCACCGGCGTCACCGTCCAGCGCGGCCACACCCTCGACGGCCTGGGCAAGTACTACCAGGAGATGGTCGATGAGTCCGACGCCGAGCCCGTCGACGTCGTCGCGGCGCTCAAGGACGCCCAGGTCGACGTCCTCGTCTGCTACCTGCCGGTGGGCTCGGAGGAGGCCGCCCGGTTCTACGCCCAGTGCGCCATCGACGCGGGTGTCGCCTTCGTCAACGCCCTGCCCGTCTTCATCGCCGGGACCACGGAGTGGGCCGAGAAGTTCACCGCCGCGGGCGTGCCGATCGTCGGTGACGACATCAAGTCCCAGGTGGGCGCCACGATCACCCACCGCGTGCTCGCCAAGCTCTTCGAGGACCGTGGCGTGCGCCTGGAGCGTACCTACCAGCTCAACGTCGGCGGCAACATGGACTTCAAGAACATGCTCGAGCGCGACCGTCTCGAGTCGAAGAAGATCTCCAAGACGCAGGCCGTCACCTCGAACATGACCGGCGAGCTCAGCGCCCGCAACGTCCACATCGGTCCCAGCGACTACGTCCAGTGGCTCGACGACCGCAAGTGGGCCTACGTGCGCCTCGAGGGCAAGGCCTTCGGCGAGGTGCCGCTCAACCTCGAGTACAAGCTCGAGGTCTGGGACTCCCCGAACTCCGCAGGCATCATCATCGACGCGATCCGCGCCGCGAAGATCGCCCTGGACCGGGGCATCGGCGGGCCCCTCCTGTCCGCGTCGAGCTACTTCATGAAGTCGCCGCCGGAGCAGCGGAACGACGACACCGCACGCGCCGACGTCGAGGCCTTCATCGCGGGCCAGCTCGAGCGCTGACGCGCCGCGACGAGGACGCACCTCCGGACGGGAGGTGCGTCCTCGTCGTCTCCGCGTGCTGCGGAGAGGCTGGGCGGATCGTGTGAAGGCTGCCCCCGACGGGCGCCCCGTCCCGCGGTGCGGCAGGGTCGGTACCGCATACTTGGGGGTCGTCGGGCAGGCCTGTCCGCACATCGCAGCCGAGGAGGAGACGCGTGGCGGCCACACAGGAGCCGGGACGCCGGAGCACGGCGAAGGGTCGCAAGCGGCGATTCGACTACCCACGCTCGGGCAAGGGACCGATCCGGCGCTGGCTGCCGAGCTGGCGGGTGGTGCTGGGCACGGTGGTGACCGGGATCGCCGTCGTCGTCGGCGTCTTCGCCGCCGCGTACGTGTCGACCGACATCCCCGAGCCGGGTGACTTCGCCCAGGCCCAGGGCACGCACGTCTACTTCGCCGACGACGAGACGCAGATGGGCAGCTTCGCGGAGTTCAACCGCGAGATCATCGACCCGAGCACGCTGCCCGCCCACGTGGGCCACGCCGTCGTCGCCTCCGAGGACCGGCGCTTCTACGAGAACGTGGGCATCGACCCGATCGCCATCGGGCGCGCCCTGGTCAACAACCTGCGCGGGAACCCCACCCAGGGCGGGTCGACGCTGACCCAGCAGTACGTCGAGCGCTACTACATCGGCACGACGACGAGCTACGTCGGCAAGTTCCGCGAGGCGATCCTCGCGCTGAAGATCGACCGCGAGCTGTCCAAGGACGAGATCCTCGGCGACTACCTCAACACCATCTACTTCGGCCGCAACGCCTACGGCATCGAGACCGCGGCGCAGGCCTACTTCGACAAGCCGGCCGCCGAGCTCACCCTCTCCGAGTCCGCCATGCTCGCCGGGGTCATCCCGGCGCCGAGCGCGTGGGACCCGGCCGTCGACCCGGAGCGTGCCGAGCAGCGGTGGGCACGCACCCTGGAGTTCATGGTCCGCGACGGCTGGATCACGCAGGAGGAGGCCGACGAGCAGACCTTCCCCGAGACCGTCGAGCACGTCCGCTCCGACACCTACGCCGGACCCAACGGCTACCTCCTCGACATGACGCGCCGCGAGCTGGTGGCGAAGGCCGGGCTCACCGACGAGGAGATCGACACCCTCGGGCTGCGGGTGACGACGACGATCGACCCGCAGGCCCAGGAGGCGGCGGTCGAGGTCGTCGACGCACTGCCGGAGGACCGCCCGGAGGACAACCGGGTGGCCCTCGTGTCGATCGACCCGGGGTCCGGTGAGATCGTCGCGCTCTACGGCGGGCCGGACTTCGTGTCCCAGCCGCGCAACGCGGCCACCCAGGACGTCGCCCAGGCGGGATCGACCTTCAAGCCCTTCACGCTCGTCGCGGCGCTGGAGGACGGGATCCCGCTGAGCCAGACCTACCCGAGCTACACCCCGATGGAGATCGAGGGTTTCGACCGTCCGGTCAACAACTACGACGACTTCAACCGCGGCTACATCGACCTCGTCGAGGCCACCGAGCAGTCGGTCAACACGACGTACGCACAGCTCAACATGGAGATCGGGCCGGAGCGCTCGGTGGAGGCCGCCGTCGCCGCGGGTCTGCCGGAGGACACCGCCGGCCTCGAGGCCGTCCCGTCCAACGTCCTCGGCCCGGCGTCGCCGCACCCGATCGACGTCGCCCGTGCCTACGCGACCTTCGCCGCGCAGGGAGTGCGGCACAACCCGTACATCGTCGCCGAGGTGACCGACGCGGACGGCAACGTCATCTACGCGGGGCACTCCAATGGCTCGGAGGTCTTCGAGCCGGACGTCATGGCGGAGGCGACCTACGCGATGACCTCCGTCGTCGAGGAGGGCACCGGCGTGCGGGCGAACGACCTCGGCCGGCCCGCGGCCGGCAAGACGGGCACCTCGAACGACGGGCGCTCGGCGTGGTTCGCCGGCTACGTCCCGCAGCTGGCCACCGTCGTGGCGATGTACCAGGTGGGCGAGGACGGCACCGAGGAGTCTCTCACGCCCTTCGGGGAGTACGCGTCGATCACCGGCTCGACGTACCCGACGACGATGTGGCGCGACTTCATGTCCGCCGCCCTCGAGGACGAGCCGGTCGAGGAGTTCCCCGAGCGCCCGGCCCCGCCGGAGCCGACCTACGTGCCGCCGCCGCCGGCCCCCGCGCCGGCACCGGCGCCGGAGCCGGAGCCGACGACGGAGGAGCCGACGGAGGAGCCCACGACCGAGGAGCCCACCGAGGAGCCGACGACCGAGGAGCCGGAGCCCGAGCCGGAGCCGACGACCGAGGAGCCCGAGCCGGAGCCGGAGCCGACGACCCCCGAGCCCACCCCGTCGCCCTCACCCACCGGCACCCGCCCACCCGCGGGCGGTGACGGGGACACCGGCAGCGTGCCCGGCCGTCCGGGTGGCGAGGGCGGCCAGCGCCCACCGGGCGGCTGAGCCGGCCCGTACGTCCGAGAGCACAGCTCCTGCCGGAGCTGTGCTCTCGGCGTCTCCCGGCTCGGAGGTCAGCCGAGGATGCGGGCGAGGCCGCCGACGAGCGTGCGGACGTCCTCCTCGGTCGTGTCGAAGGAGCACACCGCCCGCAGCACGCCCGCCGGGCGGTCCCACGCGAGGACCGGCAGCTGCGCGGTGACCGCCGCGACGGCGGCCGGGGGGACCGGCACGAAGACGGCGTTGGCCTCCACCGGGTGGATCGGCTCGATGCCGAGCTCGGAGCGCAGGAGCGCGGCGAGGTGGTCCGCGGCGTCGTTCGCGTGCCGGGCCGTCGTGCGCCACAGCTCGTCGGTGAGCAGGGCGAGGAGCTGGGCGGAGACGAAGCGCATCTTCGAGGCGAGCTGGGTGGAGGCCTTGCGCAGCCGCGCGACCGGCTCCACGAGAGCCGGGTCCAGGACGACGATCGCGTCACCGAAGAGCGCCCCGTTCTTGGTCGCCCCGAAGGACACGACGTCCACCCCGGCCGCCGTGGTGAGCGCGGCGAGCGAGGTGTCCAGCCGGGCGGCCGCGTTGGCCAGCCGGGCGCCGTCGACGTGGACGGCTGCGCCGTGGCCGTGGGCGGTCGCGACGAGGTCGGTGAGCTCGTCGGGCCGGTAGACCGTGCCGAGCTCGGTGCTCTGGGTGAGGGACAGCGCGGCCGGGCGGGCGTGGTGGACGCTGCCGTCGTCGGCGGCGAGGACCGCCGCGACGTCGGCGACGGCGACCTTCCCCGCCGCCGCGGGCAGGGTGCGGACGGCTGCTCCCGCGACGAGCTGGGGAGCGGTCGACTCGTCGGTGGCGAGGTGGGCGAGCGCCGAGGTGAGGACGGCGTCCCACTTCTGGAGCACCGCCCCGAGCGCGACGACGTTGGCCCCCGTCCCGTTGAAGACCGGCATGATCGTCGCGTCCGGGCCGAAGACCTCACGGGTGCGGGCGTCGAGCTCCGCGGTGACGGGGTCGGCGCCGTAGGACGGCGCGTGCCCCTCGGCGGCCGCCGCGAGGGCCGCGAGGACGGCGGGGTGGGCGCCGGAGGCGTTGTCGGAGGTGAAGCCGCGGGTGGTCATGGGCGCCATTGTGCGCCCGGGACGTGATGTGGATGACGCTCCGGGGGCGTGTCACGGTGCGCTAGAGTGGTGCGTTGGCCGCGGCCGGTGCGTACCTGCGTACCCGTCCGCAGCCGCGAATCGCATCACCCTCCTGTCACGGACCGTCCGTGACCGCCAAGTCCAGAGGAGGTGGGTATAAGCATGCGCCAGTACGAGCTGATGATCATCCTCGACCCGGAGGTCGACGAGCGCACCGTCGCCCCGTCGCTCGACAAGCTGCTCTCGGTCATCACGACCGGTGGGGGCCAGGTCGACAAGGTCGACATCTGGGGTAAGCGTCGTCTTGCCTACGACATCAACAAGCGTTCCGAGGGCATCTACGCCGTCGTCGACATGACGACGACGCCGGAGCTCGCCCAGGAGCTCGACCGCCAGCTCGGGCTCAACGAGTCCGTCCTGCGCACCAAGCTCATCCGTCCGGACGCTCACTGAGCCTCCCGACCACCCCCTGACCCCTAGAGGAGACCGACATGGCAGGCGAGACCGTCATCACCGTGGTGGGCAACCTCACGGCTGACCCCGAGCTGCGCTTCACCCCCTCCGGTGCGGCCGTCGCGAGCTTCACCGTGGCCTCGACGCCGCGGACGTTCGACCGGCAGTCCAACGAGTGGAAGGACGGCGAGACGCTGTTCATGCGCTGCTCGGTGTGGCGGGAGGCGGCGGAGAACGTCGCCGAGTCCCTCGCCAAGGGCAACCGCGTCATCGTCCAGGGGCGCCTCGTCCAGCGGTCCTTCGAGACCCGTGAGGGCGAGAAGCGCACCGTCGTCGAGATGCAGGTCGACGAGGTCGCTCCGTCCCTCCGCTACGCCACGGCCAAGGTCACGCGCACGCAGCGCGGTGGCGGCGGCGGCGGCTTCGGCGGTGGCGGCCAGCAGGGTGGCGGTTTCGGTGGCCAGCAGAGCGGCGGCTTCGGCGGCGGCCAGCAGGGCGGCGGCTTCGGCCAGCCGGCCGGCGGCCAGGCCGACGACCCGTGGGCCACGGGTGGGTCGAGCTCGTTCGGTGACGAGCCCCCCTTCTGATCAGACGTACAGCGCGGCGTGAGCTGCGCATGAAGAACCCAAGGAGCACATCATGGCGAAGCCCGTACTTCGCAAGCCCGGCAAGAAGAAGGCCAACCCGCTGAAGTCGGCCAAGGTCGAGGGCATCGACTACAAGGACACCGCGCTGCTGCGCAAGTTCATCTCCGACCGCGGGAAGATCCGCGCGCGTCGCGTGACCGGTGTGTCCGTCCAGGAGCAGCGCGCCATCGCCAAGGCAGTCAAGAACGCCCGCGAGATGGCCCTGCTGCCCTACGCGAGCTCCGCTCGCTGACCTAAGGGAGACACACAATGGCCAAGCTCATTCTCACCCACGAGGTCTCCGGCCTCGGCGAGGCAGGCGACGTCGTCGAGGTCAAGGACGGCTACGCCCGCAACTACCTCGTGCCCCGTGGCCTGGCGACCGCCTGGACCAAGGGCGCGCAGAAGCAGATCGACCAGATCCGCAAGGCCCGCAAGGCCCGCGAGATCGCCACGGTCGAGGACGCCCGCGCGGCTCGCGACTCGCTGCAGTCCAAGTCGGTCGTCGTCGCCGTGCGCGCCGGCTCCGGCGGCCGTCTCTTCGGCTCCGTGACCACCGGCGAGATCGCCGACGCGGTCAAGGCCGCCGGCGGCCCGTCCATCGACAAGCGCAAGATCGAGGTCACCAACCCGATCAAGTCGCTCGGCGAGCACCGCGTGCAGGTCCGCCTGCACGCCGACGTCCAGGCCAACCTCACGGTCCAGGTCGTCGAGGCCTGACCAGGCCCTAGCTGGACGAGGCGCCGGCCGGTGGGAGACCACCGGCCGGCGCCTCGTGCTTGTGTGTGGACTTCTCGGCCGTGGAGGTCGAAAGGTCCACACGGAGGGAAACCCGGCTCGGGTCAGGCGCCGAGGACCATCCACCGCTCGCCGCGGGCGCGCAGGCCGGTGGTGACCGCGCGGGCGGCCATGAAGCCCCCCGCGAAGGCGGCCCACAGCCAGGCCAGGCCCACGCCGTCGTGCGGGGCCCACGTCCACACCGCGGCGAGCAGCGGGACGTAGACGACGAGCGTGAGGACGCCGGCCCACGCGAGGAAGGTGCCGTCACCCGCCCCGATGAGCACGCCGTCGAGCACGAACACCCAGCCCGCCATCGGCATGAGCAGGCCGGTGACGACGAGCGCGAGCGCGGCGGCCGACCGGACCTCGGGGTCGGTGGTGAAGAGGGTGGTGATCCACCACCCTCCGGCGGCGACAGCGACGCCGATGACGGCGCCCGCTCCGACCCCCCACTGGAGCGTGCGGCGCAGCACCGCCCGGACCCGGGCGGTGTTCCCCGCGCCGAGCCCCTGACCGACCATCGCCTGGGCGGCGATGGCGAGGGCGTCCATGGCGAAGGCCGCCAGCCCCCACAGCGAGTTGACGACCTGGTGGGCCGCGAGCGGGACGGCCCCGAGGGCGGTGGCGGTGACGACCGTGAGGAGGATGGCCACGCGCAGGCTCACCGTACGCACGAGCAGCGGCGTGCCGGCGCGGGCGTTGGACCAGATCCCGGCCGGGCGCGGTCGGAGGGAGACCGACAGGCCGCGGGCGCCACGCAGGACGACGACGGCGAGGACGAGGCCCATGAGCGTCTGGGCGACCGCGGTGCCGAGCCCGGAGCCGGCCACGCCCATGTCGAGCCCGTAGATGAACGTGGCGTTGAGCGCGACGTTGAGGGCGGCCCCGACCGTCGCGACGACGAGCGGGGTCCGCGTGTCGAGCAGGCCGCGCAGCGTGCCCGTGGCGGCCAGGACGACGAACATGCCGGGCAGACCACCGGCCGACCAGCGCAGGTAGGCGACGGCGTGCGGCGCGACGGTGTCCCCGGCGCCGAGGGCGCCGACGACCCAGGGCGCACCGACACCGAGGAGCACCGCGGTGAGGGCGCCGAGGCCGAAGGCGAGCCACATGCCGTCGACGCCGGCACCGACGGCGCCCGCACGGTCACCCGCGCCGATGCGCCGGGCCGTTGCCGCCGTCGTCGCGTAGGCGAGGAAGACGAAGACGCCGACGGTGGAGACGAGGAGCGTGGAGGACAGGGACAGGCCCGCGAGCTCGCCGGTGCCGAGGCGGCCGACCATGACGGAGTCGATGAGGACGAAGAGCGGTTCGGCGACGAGTGCCCCGAGGGCCGGGACGGCCAGGGAGAGGATCTGCCGGTCGAGGGATCGCCCACTGTCCCCAGTCCGCGCCGCGTTGTCCACCAATGTGCCGACCAATTTCCTTCCACACTGTGTGCACGAGTCGACCCGCGAGATTCCGGGGCTCGACGGAAGTTGCATGGGTGTTATCCACATGATTGTCCACGGCCTGTGCACGGAGGGACCACCCCTATCCACCATGTGTCCCCAGGTTTGTCCACACCCGTGGATGGCTCCGTGCGCCGGGAGCACCGTACGGTGACCCAGCAGGTCATCGCGCGCGTGGCGCGCCCCCGGGTGCGCCGCCGGCCCGTCGGGTCGAACGCGGACCGGGGAATGTCGGAGGTCCGCGGTAGACCAGGAGCAGGAGGAAGACGATGACTGATCTGGACGAGCGGGTTCTCGAGTCCTGTACGGGTGGGCGCGAGCTCTACGACCGCACCCCGCCGCAGGACCTCGCCGCGGAGCAGAGTGTGCTCGGCGGCATGCTGCTGTCCAAGGACGCCATCGCCGATGTCGTCGAGGAGCTGCGGGGACCGGACTTCTACCGGCCCGCGCACGAGCTCGTGTACGACGCCGTCATCGACCTCTACGGCCGCGGGGAGCCGGCCGACGCCGTCACCGTGGCCGCCGAGCTGGGCCGGCGCGGGGAGCTGGGTCGGGTGGGCGGGGCGGCCTACCTCCACACGCTCATCGCCTCGGTGCCCACCGCCGCGAACGCCGGGTACTACGCCCGGCTCGTGCGGGACCAGGCGGTGCTGCGGCGGCTCGTCGAGGCCGGCACCCGCATCGCCCAGCTCGGGTACGCGACCGACGGCGGGGACGTCGACGATCTTGTCAACTCCGCGCAGGCGGAGGTCTACGCCGTCACCGAGCGGCGCACGAGCGAGGACTACGTCCCGCTGCGCGACACGATCAACCTCACGATGGAGGAGATCGAGAACGCCGCCAACCGCGGCGAGGGCATGGTCGGTGTCCCCACCGGCTTTAACGACCTCGACGCGCTCACCAACGGCCTGCACGGCGGGCAGATGATCATCATCGCGGCGCGACCAGCCATCGGTAAGTCGACGCTGTCGCTGGACATGTGCCGCTCCGCCTCCATCAAGCACGGGCTCACGTCGGTGATCTTCTCCCTCGAGATGGGCCGCACCGAGCTGACGATGCGTCTGCTCTCGGCCGAGGCCGGCGTGCCGCTGCAGAACATGCGCAAGGGCACCATGCGCGACGAGGACTGGACCAAGGTCGCCGCGGCGATGAGCCGGGTGTCCGAGGCGCCGCTGTTCATCGACGACAGCCCCAACATGTCCCTCATGGAGATCCGCGCCAAGGCGCGGCGCCTCAAGCAGCGTCACGACCTGCGCCTCATCGTCGTCGACTACCTCCAGCTCATGTCCTCCGGCAAGCGGGTGGAGTCACGCCAGCAGGAGGTCTCGGAGTTCTCCCGTGCGCTCAAGCTCCTCGCCAAGGAGCTCGAGGTGCCGGTCATCGCCGTCGCCCAGCTCAACCGTGGCCCCGAGCAGCGCACCGACAAGAAGCCGATGATGAGCGACCTCCGGGAGTCCGGCTCGCTGGAGCAGGACGCCGACATGGTCATGCTCCTCCACCGCGAGGACGCCTACGACAGGGAGACCCGCCCCGGCGAGGCCGACATCATCGTCGCCAAGCACCGCAACGGTCCCACCGACACCATCACTGTGGCCTTCCAGGGCCACTACTCGCGCTTCCACGACATGGCGCACTGACAGGCAGCTGCTGTCCTTGTAATCAGGGGACGGTGCGCCGGATCCCCAGCGAGTCGCGCGAGTCGCCGTTCCAGTCACCGACGAGGGCGGTGTCGGTCGTGCGACCATAGGTGAGCACCCGGTCGGCGGCCCCGCCCCGGGTGGTGTTGGTGACGTAGTAGGTGTTCCCGCGGCGCACGGCGAAGGTGTCGCGCCGGTCGCCGTCCCAGTCGCCGACGTACACGTCGTCGGAGGCGCGGCCGTACGCGAGGACCGTGTCCGCTGCGCCTCCCGAGATGCTGTTCTTCACGTGGTACACGCGCCCGCGGCGTACCGCGAGGGTGTCGCGCCGGTCCCCGTCCCAGTCGCCGACGAGGACGTCGTCAGCGGCGCGGCCGTACGCGACGACGAGGTCGGCCGCACCGCCTCCGAGGCTGTTGCGCACGTGGTAGACCTTTCCGCGCCGAACCGCGAAGGTGTCCCTGCCGTCTCCGTCCCAGTCCCCGACGAGCACCCTGTCACCGGGCTTGCCGTACGTGAGGGCGCGGTGGGCGCCACCGGAGACGTTGGTGTTGGTGACGTAGAAGGTGGCCCCGATGCGGTAGGCGAGGGTGTCGGTGCCATCGCCGTCCCAGTCCCCGACGTAGACGCGGCCTCCGTCGTTGCCGTACTGGAGGACCCGCGCCGGGACGGACGGGTTGCCGTCGCTGAGGTGGTACGTCCGACCGGTGCCGCCGGTGCCGCCGTCGTCGATGGTCGCGGTGCTCGAGCCGTCGTCGTGAGGGATGGCATGCCCCGCGGAGGGAGGCGCGGGCGTGGGGGTGGGGGACGGGCCGGGTGTCGGAGCCGGGTCGGGGAGAGGCGCAGGGACGTCCGGGGGGTAGCACGACTCCTTCGTCAGCCAGCGGCCCCAGTACCAGGTGGGGGGAACGCTGGGCCGACGCCGCCTGAGGGTGTACCCCTCGGTGGCCTCGACGGTGATCATCGCCAGGCCCTCGCACCCCTCGATCTCGTGGATGCCTGCGGACACCGCGACATCGTTGAGGAAGTACCTCACGCCCGGCGCCTCGGGAATCTCGATGTTCCCGTCGAAGCGGAACACCGGGTCGGCGGGGGTGGCGAGGTCTGTCTCGAAGTCGAGCTCCCACTCGACGAACGGCTCGCCGCCCGGAAGCGTGAAGCTGTCGTCCGAGCCGACCGCCTGGATGACGACGCGGCCGCCGGGCAGGAAGAAGTACTCCGCTGGGTAGCGCCCGGCGGACCACCGGTCCCCGGGCGTTCGGTAGCGCACACCCCGCACGTCCGGGATCGTGATGAAGTCGTTCTCGCTGCCCTCGTTGTCCTCGAAGATCGGCGCGACGGGCTCGTCGCTCGTCTCCTGGCAGTACCCGAAGGCGAGATTGACGTAG
Source organism: Georgenia satyanarayanai (assembly GCF_009193135.1). Classification (GTDB taxonomy): domain Bacteria; phylum Actinomycetota; class Actinomycetes; order Actinomycetales; family Actinomycetaceae; genus Oceanitalea; species Oceanitalea satyanarayanai. Next base: position 271,230 of record NZ_VUKC01000002.1, on the reverse strand, counting down.
ACGCGGCCGGAGTCCGTGGAGACGACACCGACACCGACCTGCTTGTAGCCCAGGTCGAGGAGCCGGCGTCGGTCGAACGGGTCGTCGAGCCAGCTCTGGAATGCCTCGTCGATGCTGGAGCCGCTGGCGGAGAAGATCCACCACGATCCCCAGCACAGCTCCTCGGGCCACGGCGGTGGGGCGACGGGGCTCGTTCCGATGCCGTCGTCGGCGGCGTGACTGAGCGACCACCCCCGCGCGACGGCGTCGAGCTCCGCCAGCCGGTCGAGACGAGGGCTGTAGTTCTCGGCGCGCACGGCGCCGAGGCGTTCGTAGACCGCCTGGCTCAGCTCGGCTTCCACGTCGTCAGCGGTACGACCGAGGGCGGAGGCAGGGACGGCGAGATCCACGACGGCGAGAAGCAGAGCTAGGAGGGGGACAAAGCCACGGCGCACGCCACGACCCTGACTGGGGGATGACACGTCCGGCGGGTCCTTTCACGGTGCAGCGCGCGAAGGAGTGGCGTGCCGGCTGCGCTAGAGGCAGCGCCCGAGTATATCCCCGGTCACGACGCGCGGATAGGGATCGTGGTCGGTGAGCGCCCGGGGAGTGGCGCGTCGGTCAGGGGACGGCGTGCCCCGCCGCGCGGACCAGGCCGTACCACTCGGCGCGCGTGAGCGGGATGTCCGAGCCGGCCGCGGCCGCGGTGACGCGCTCCGGCGTCGTCGTCCCCAGGACCACCTGCATACCGGCCGGGTGCCGGGTGATCCACGCCGTCGCGATCGCCGTGGGCGTGACGTCGTGGCGCGCCGCGAGCCGGTCCAGCTCGGCGGTGAGGTCCGGGAGGTCCTCCGCCCCGAGGAGGACGCCGTTGCCGTCGCTCCTCTGGAACGGCGACCACGCCTGGACGGTGATCCCGTGGAGGCGGCAGTAGTCGAGGACGCCACCGCCGTCGCGGACGACGGCGTCCTCCGCCGCCATGTTCGCGGCGAGGCCCTGGGTGACGATCGACGAGTGCGAGAGGGACAGCTGGAGCTGGTTGGCGACGATCGGCTGGCGCACTGCGGTCCGCAGGAGGTCGATCTGGCGGGGCGTGTGGTTGGACACCCCGAAGGCGCGCACCTTGCCCGACTGCGCGAGCTCGTCGAAGGCCCGCGCCACCTCCTCCGGCTCGACGAGCGCGTCGGGGCGGTGGATGAGCAGGACGTCGACGTAGTCGGTGCGCAGCGCCCGCAGCGAGCCCTCCACCGAGGAGACGATGTGCGCGTGGGAGGAGTCGTAGGACCCCTCCGCGGGCACGATGCCGGCCTTCGTCTGGAGGACGACCTCCTCCCGCTCCGCCGGCCTCAGGGCGAGCGCCGAGCCGAAGCGCTCCTCGCAGGCGTGCATCTGCCCGCCGTAGATGTCGGCGTGGTCGAAGAAGGTGACACCGGCGTCGCGGGCGGCCCGGTAGAGGTCGCGGATCTCGTCGTCGGACTTGTCGCGGATGCGCATCATCCCGGCGACGATGTTGGGGACACGGGTGTCGGTGGGTCCCAGGGGCACGCTGCGCATCGTCACGGGGGTCCTTTCCTCTGCCCCTCGCGGGGCGGTGTCGGCGTCGGGGCAACGCTACGGGCTCCGCCAGCCGGTCACCCCCCGGGGCCGTTGCTCGCCTTGGCGGCCTCGTAGCGGCGCAGCGCCTCGAGCCGCTCGGCGGCGTGGTCGACGATGCGCTCGGGGTAGCCGTTCGAGAGCCCGTCCGGCACCGTCCACGGCTGGTGCACCGCGCGGCCGGGCACGTGGGCCAGCTCGGGCACGTAGCGGCGCACGTACGCGCCGTCGGGGTCGAAGCGCTCCCCCTGGGTGATGGGATTGAAGACGCGGAAGTAGGGAGCGGGGTCCGTGCCGGTCCCGGCCACCCACTGCCAGCCGTGGTTGTTGGACGCGACGTCGCCGTCCCGCAGGTGCTCGAGGAAGTACCGGGCCCCGTGGCCCCACCACACGTGCAGGTCCTTGACGAGGAAGCTCGCGACGACCATCCGCACCCGGTTGTGCATCCAGCCCTCGGTGAGGAGCTGGCGCATGCCGGCGTCGACGAAGGGGTACCCCGTGCGCCCCTCCTGCCACGCGTGCACGTGGTCGGACGCGTCGCCGTCCGGGTCGGCGTACTCCATGCCGCGCAGGTCCTCCCGCAGGTCCGCCCAGGCGGACTCCGGGCGGTGCCACAGGACGTCGGCGTAGAACTCGCGCCAGCACAGCTCGGTGACGAAGCGCCGGGCCCCCTCGCCCCGGCCGGCGGGGTGGGCGGCGATGTCGGCGAGCATGGTGCGCGGGTGGATGGTGCCGTACTTGAGGTGGACGGACAGCTGCGACGTCGCATCGAGGTCGGGACGGTCACGGTCCCGGCCGTAGTCGGCCAGGTCGTTCTCGAGGAAGTCCGCCCACCGCGCCAGCGCCGTCGCCTCGCCGCAGCGCACGTCCGCCTCCTCGTCCCAGGGGACGGGGGAGGACTCGACGCCGCGGTGCCAGCGCAGGCCGTCGGGCAGCGGTGCGGGCCGTGGCCAGCCGTGCTCGCGCCAGGCGCGGGAGAACGGGGTGAAGACCTGGAAGGGACCGCCGTCGGCCTTGCGCACGAGCCCCGGCCCGACGGCGTAGGGCGTGCCGGTCGCGACGAGCGGCACCTCGTCCAGGGTGCGGCCGACCCGCTCGTCGCGGTTGCGGCCGTAGGGGGTCGTCTCCCGGCTGACGTGGACGCTGCCGGCACCGACCTCGCGCACGAGCCGGGGGATCTCCTCCTCCGGCCGTCCGACGCGGACGACGACCGCACCGTCGTAGGACTCGTCGAGCTCGGCCAGGGCGGCGGCGAGGTGGGCCCGGCGCACCGCCCCCGCCGACGCGAGCAGCACCGGGTCCGCGACGAACACAGGCAGCACCTCCCCACCCGCCTCGTGGGCGGCGAGCAGGGCGGGCAGGTCGTGCAGGCGCAGGTCCCGACGCAGCCACAGCAGAGCGGTCATGGCCGCCATCATCCGGTGCGGCCCGCGGAGACGCCTGCTGGTGTGCCGACCCATCCGCCGAGCGACCGGCTCCGAACCCCGGTCGTGGTGGCACAGGCCGCCCGACCGACCGGAGGGAGAGGCCATGGCCTTCGACATCGACCGTTACGCCCGTGAGTCACAAGCCCTGCGCTGGGAGGACCTCGACCTGGACGCCTTCCGGCGCGACCCGCTCCCGCCCGAGACCCTCCGGGTGCTGCGGTACATGTGCGACGTCGAGTTCCACACGGTGTGCTACCTCCGCGACATGCTCGTGACCCCCTCTCGTCGCGACGGGGAGGTGAGCACCTTCATGACGATCTGGAACCGGGAGGAGTTCTGGCACGGGGAGGCGCTGTCCCGCGTGCTCGCGCTCCACGGCATCACCATCGAGTTCGACGAGGTGAAGGCGCGGCGGATCAAGGTGGGCTGGCGGGACAGGCTCGCGCCCGTGCGGCAGTCGGTGCTGTCGAACATCGTCGGCAAGGACTTCATCGCGGTCCACATGACCTGGGGCGCTCTCAACGAGTGGTCCACCGCGGCGGGGTACAAGCGCCTCGCCGCTCTCACGCCCCACCCCGTGCTCGAGACGCTCCTGCGCCGTATCGCCGCACAGGAGAGCAAGCACATCGCGTTCTACACGACGCAGGCCAGGGCGAGGCTCGAGGACAACGTCAAGGCCCAGCGCCTCGTGCGGCTGGCCCTCCGTACGGCGTGGGAGCCCGTCGGGTCGGGCATCTCCCGGGAGGAGGACGTCGACTTCGTGCTCACCCACCTGTTCTCGGGCCCGGACGGCCGCAAGGAGGTCGAGGCCATCGACCGGCACCTCTCCCGGCTGCCCGGCCTGGACGGGCTGCGTCTGGTGTCGGACGCGGTCGACGCACGCGGGACGGTGGCCGCATGAGCGCCTTCGACGTGCGGGCGTACACGCGGGACCCTCTCGACCTGCGCGAGTCGGGTACACCCGAGCCGCCGGGGCTCCGGAAGGCCGCCGTCGACGCCGTCGCCTACCTCTGGTCGGTCGAGCGGGCCGCACTCGACCGGGTCCGTGACGTCCTCGTGACGCCGACCCATGCCGACGCCCGGGTCACCGCCTTCCTCATCACGTGGACCTTCGAGCAGCACGCCCTCGCCGAGCGCCTGGCCGGCGTGCTCGCCGTCAACGGGCGTGCCGTCCAGCCACCGCCGGACTCGCGGCAGGGCCGCGTGCGACGAGTGTGGGACGAGCGGGTGGCCCCGACGGTCGGAGCCGTGCGCAGCAACCTCCTCGGCGCGGACGTCACGAGCGGGCACCTGTCCGCCGGCTGGCTCGACGCGGCGACGACCGGCCTGCTCCACCGCCGGCTCGCCCACCTGGACCCTCGGCTCGCGGAGCTGTCGCGGCTCGTTCACGCGCTCAAGGCGCGCCACCTGGAGTTCTTCACCGCGGAGCTCGACTGGCGGCTGAGCATCGCACCGGCGGCCACTGCCGCCCCGGGCCGGCCCGGGACGGCCCGCCGCGTCGGCTCCGTCACCGGCGCGCGCCGGCACGGGCGGCGTGCTGCTGCTGCCTGGAGATGGCCCGGGACCCGGTACGTCAAGCCGGGACCCGCGGGCGAGGTCGCCCGACAGCTCCTCGGCCGGCACGGGGGGATCGACGAGGTGCGGACCCTCGACGCGAGCTTCGCCGCCTTCCCCGGCCTTGCCAGGTCCCACCCGATCGAGGCTGGGCTGAGCGCCCTGCTCGGCGGAAGCCGCCGCGCGCCCGGGTCGGCGGGTGTCTAGGGTGCTGAGGACCGGCGGGTGGTGCAAGGAGGCGATCATGACGGGATCGCGGAACGCGGAGGAGGACTCCTCGACCGACGACGAGCGTTGGCTCGTCGTGGCCGGGCGGCGGTGGCGGCGGCAGGACCCGGCGCTGCCGCCGGAGGTCGCCGAGCGTCTGCTGTCCCACCTCGGCCGGGGACGCTCGGGCGTCCGGGCGCTGAAGAAGGCCGGGCAGGACCCGGCCCCCGCTCGCGAGCGGGTGGGCCTGGCCAAGCACGGGCTCGGCGAGCGCGGCACCCCGTGGTGGGAGCAGGACGAGGACGAGCGTCGTCACCGGTGGGAGTCGGCCCTCGAGCGGCTCGACGCGCTCGACGGCTGACCGGCCCGTGCGGCGGACAGGGCACCGGGCCTCCTGAGAGGCTGCGGGCATGCAGCACGACCCGCGCGAGGAGCAGCCGCGCATCCTCCTGCGTGAGGAGGTGCGGCGCTGGGAGGCAGTGATGCTGGCGGTGCTGGTGATCGCCGCGGTCGCCGTCGTGTGGTGGATCGGGACCAGGAACCGGCCGGGCAGCCTCCTGTCGATGCTGCCGGCCACCGTCTTCTTTGCGGTCTTCGTCCTCACGCTGCTGCGGCCCAAGCGGGTCGAGCTGCGCGACACCGAGCTCGTGCTGCGCTCCGCCGCGCGCACCCGGCGCATCCCGTACGAGGAGATCGCGACCGTGAGGGGCGACATCCCCAGCCGGATCGACTGGAGCACCCGCCTCGAGCTGGAGCTGCGCGACGGTCGCACGGTGTGGGTCCCCTCCACCCGCGAGCAGCTCGCCGTCGTCCACGAGCTGATCTCCGAGCGGATCGGGCAGGAGCCCGCCGGCTGACGCCGTCCTGCGCACATGTCCGCGACACGCGCGCGACACGCCGGGACACCTGTCGTGGACGAGGCCGTTGCGAAGACTTGTGCGCAGATCAGCGTCACGCGCGGCGCCGAGCGGATCGGGCAGCAGGCCACCGGCTGACGCCGTCCTGCGCACATGTCCGCGACACGCGCGCGACACGCCGGGACACCTGTCGTGGACGGGGCCGTTGCGGAGACGTGTGCGCAGATCAGCCTCACGCGCGGCCGGCGCCGGCGGGGAATGCCCCGACCGGCGCCGCGGTTGCAGCGCCCATGACAACGATCGGACTCATCGGCAGTGGACACATCGGCAGCGCCATCGCGCGACTCGCGGTCGCCGCGGGGCACGAGGTGGTGCTGAGCAACAGCCGCGGGCCGGAGACCCTCGCCGACCTCGTCGCCGAGCTCGGGCCGAACGCGCGGGCGGCGACGGCGCAGGAGGCGGCAGCGGCGGGCGAGATCGTCGTCGTGACGGTCCCCTTCACCGCCTACCGGCAGGTGCCGGTCGAGCCGCTGCGCGGCAAGGTCGTCACCGACACGAACAACTACTACCACGAGCGCGACGGCCACATCCCCGAGCTCGACGACGAGTCGACGACCGTCAGCGAGCTGCTCCAGGAGCACCTGCCGGAGTCGCACGTCGTCAAGGCCTTCAACAACATCAACTTCGCCCACATCCCCCCGCTGGCGCGCCCCACCGGCAGCCCCGACCGCTCGGCGCTCCCGATCGCGGGCGACGACACCGCCGCCAAGGGCCAGGTCACCGTCCTCCTCGACTCCCTCGGGTTCGACGTCGTCGACGCGGGCCCGCTCGCCGAGGGCTGGCGCTTCCAGCGCGACACCCCCGCCTACGGGATGGTCTACGTGACACCCGGCACCACCTACCCGGACTGGACCGCCGAGCCCGCGCCTGCCGCGGTCGTCGAGGACGCGCTGGCCGCCGCCACGCGCTCCCGGGACGTGTAGCGCCCGGTCCCTCACATCCCGTCCGGTCCGGCCGATGGTCTGGACAACAGCCGGCAGCAGACCGCCGGCGGACCGGACGGAGGCGGCGGCGTGAGCGCAACGGTGAACCAGCAGGCACCCGCGCACCGCCCCGGCTCGTGGCGCGACAAGGTCCTCGCGCAGCACGAGATCGACCAGGCCCGACTCCGGGTCCTCATCGCCGAGGACCCCGAGGAGCACCTCTGAGGCTCAGGGCCCCAGGAGCTCCTCGAACGGGGCGACCCGCACCTCCCGTGCGGCCTCCCGCGCCACGTGCTCATCGAGCGTGACGAAGGCGTCGGCCTGCAGCCGGGTGAGCGCGACGTACTCCGCCGTCCCCGTGTCCTCCCACGCCATCCGCTCGGCGACCTCCCATGCCGCCCGCAGCAGCACCCGGTCGCCGAGCACCCGGATCCGGAGGCTGCGGACGTGGTCGAAGCACGCCTGCGCCTGCTCCCGGCTCACCTCCCCGGCGCGCGTGCAGCGGTACAGGAGCGAGAGCAGCTCCGAGCGCAGGAGCGTGGGCGCCACCAGCTGCGCGCCCTTGCCCGGGCGGACCCCTCGCAGGCCGAGCTCCAGTGCGACGTCGGCCCCGATGACGTAGCGCGGCATGGCACTCCCTCCACGGAAGTGCCCGTCATTCCACCGTATCCGGCGCCTTTCCGCCACCGGTGCCGCATCCCAGTCGCCCGTCGCCGGGCTGCCGAGGTCCCAGGTGGACTGCTGCGCCTACTGGCGGCGCTGAGCCGCCTCGCGGGCCGCGTGCGCGTCGACGAGCGCCAGCTCGCCGTTGATGCCGATCGCGGCGCGCGCGCCGAGCTCGGCGGCGCCGAGCACCTGGCACGACAGGTCGACGACGTTCCCCGCCGCCCACACCCCCGGCACGGACGTGCGGCCCTCGTCGTCGGTCTCCAGGGCGGTGCCCATGTCGCCGGTGACGGTGCGCGCGCCCAGGCCGTCCAGGACGGCGCTGTTGAGCCGGAAGCGCGGGGCGACGAAGACGGCCCCGCCCTCGACCCGGGGGCCGTCGGCGAGGACGACGGCGACGGGTCCGTCCTCACCGTCGACCACCTCGCGTGCCTGCCCGGGCACCACCCGCACCCCGCGGGCGGCCAGGAGCGTGGCGTCGTCCTCGTCGACCGGGCCGGCGTCGTGGACGACGACGGTGACGTCCTCGGTCCACTGCCGCAGCAGCAGCGCCTGGTGGACGGTGCCCTCGATGCTGTCCGCGAGGACGACGAGCGGGCGGTCACGCACCTCGTAGCCGTGGCAGTACGGGCAGTGCAGGACGTCGCGGCCCCAGCGCTCGGCGAGGCCGGCGACGTCGGGCAGCTCGTCGACGATCCCGCTCGCCACGACCACCCGCCGCGCCCGCAGGCGCCGGCCACCGGCCAGCTCCACCCGCAGGGTGGGCGCCGTGGGGTCCTCGACGACGACGACGGCGCTCGCCTCGTCCGCGACGAGCTCCACCCCGTAGCCGCTCACCTCCTGACGGGCGGCGGCGAGGAAGTCGGCCGGCGTGGAGCCGTCGCGGGTGAGGAAGCCGTGGACGGCGGGGGAGCAGGCGTTGCGGGGGCTGCCGGCGTCCACGACCGTGACCGAGCGGCGGGCTCGGCCCAGGACGAGGGCGGCGGACAGGCCCGCCGGCCCGGCGCCGATGACGACGACGTCGCGGGACCCGGGGGCGGTGGAGGCATCGGCCATCCCCCTACTGTGCGGTCGCTCGGCGGCGGCGGCATCCCGCGACGGTGAGGGCCGGCCGCCTTAGCCTCTATGGGTGAGTCGTCTGCGCCTGTCCCTCCTCGACCGTTCCCGCACCCGCGCCGGTGAGGAGCACGCGGTGGCGCTGCGGGCCACGGTCGAGCGGGCGCGCCGGGCCGAGGAGCTGGGCTACCACCGGTTCTGGGTCGCCGAGCACCACGCCGTGCCCGGCATCGCGAGCGGCGCCCCGGCCGTCCTGGCGGCGGCGGTCGCCGCGGCCACGAGCCGCGTCCGGGTGGGCTCGGGAGGTGTCATGCTCCCCAACCACCGGCCGCTCGTCGTCGCCGAGCAGTTCGCCATGCTCGAGGCGCTGCACCCCGGTCGGATCGACCTGGGCGTGGGGCGCTCCCTCGGGTTCACGGCGCCGGTCCGCGAGGCGCTCGGCACGACGCGGGACGAGCCGGAGGCCTTCGCCGCCGATCTCGCGGCCGTGCGCGACTACCTCACCGGGCGTGGACCCGTGACGGCGATGCCGGTCGTGGCCTGCCCGCCGCCCGTCTTCGTCCTCGCCACCGGCAGCGGCCTGGAGGTCGCGGCCAGGGCCGGGCTGCCCGTCGTCGTCGGCGGGCCGGCCCTGGCCGACGACGACGGCGCGATCGCCCGCTACCGGCGCGAGTTCCGGCCGAGCGAGGCCTGCCCCGAACCGTACGTCGTCGTCAGCCTCGAGGTCATGGTCGCGCGGACGACCACGCACGCGCGCGACCTCCTGCTCCCCGAGGCGTGGGCGATGGCCGAGTCGCGCACCACCGGGGCCTTCCCGCCGCTCGAGCCCGTCGAGGCGGTGCGACGGCGCCAGCCCACGGACAAACAGCGGGCGACCATCGCGGGCTTCCTGTCCGCGGCCCTGTACGGCACACCGACCGCCGTCGGGGTGTCGCTGGCGGCGCTCGCCGAGCGCACCGGGGCCGACGAGGTCATGGTCTCGACGTCCACCTACGACCGTGACGAGCTCGCCCACGTCGACGAGGCCCTCGTGGACGCCGTCGCCGCGCTGTAGACCCCTCTCCGACGCACCGACAGCCGGATTCCTCCAGGAGAGGTCCGGCTGTCGGTGCGTCGGAGACGTGGCTAGCTGGGGTTCTCGACGTCGCCGCGCCAGGCGCCGCTCTCGACGCCACGCTTCTCGATGAACTCCTTGAAGCGGGCGGCGTCCGCCTTGACCTGACGGGTGTCGAAGCCGAGGGCGGAGCCGACCTTCTCCTTGGCGTCCGAGGGCTCCCAGTCGATCTGGATCATCACCCGGGTGGTCGTGTCGCTGAGCCGGTGGAAGGTGACGACGCCGGCCTGGTGGACGTCCCCACCGACGCTGCGCCACGCGATGCGCTCGTCGGGGTGCTGCTCGGTGATCTCGGTGTTGAACTCACGCCGCTGGCCGCCGACTGTCGTCACCCAGCGGTTGAGCGTGTCGCTCACCTGGGTGATCGACTCGACGCCCTCCATGAACTGGGGAAAGGACTCGAACTGGGTCCACTGGTTGTAGGCGGTGCTGACCGGGACTTCGACGTCGATCGACTCTTGGACCTGGCTCATCTCGTACCTCCTGGAGGTCGGTGACGGGTGGACGTCCTGCCTACCAGCGGCGGGTGCCGCCTGCCACCGGAGGTGCCCCGCGGCCGGGGCGCGCGGGGACCGGCGGGGCACGACGGTCCGGTTAGCCTGCGAGCATGTCCACCCTCCCGGCCGCGCCGCCCCCGTCACGTTCGCCGCGGGAGCCCGTGAGCGGCTCGGTCTGGCGTGCACCGGGCGTGCCGCTGCTCGTCGCGATGACCGTCCTCGCGTTCTCCGGCTACGCCGCCCTGCTGCCCGTCGCCCCGCTGTGGGCCGTGCACGGCGGCGCCGGCTCCGTCGGCGCCGGGCTGGTCAACGGCGTCCTCATGCTGGTCACGGTGCTCACCCAGCTCGTCGTGCCCACGGCGCTGCGGCGGATCGGCTGGGCGCCGGTGCTCGCGGCGGGCATGCTCCTGCTCGGGCTGCCCTCGGCGGCCCTGGCCCTGAGCGACGGACTCCTGCCCGTCCTCGTCCTCTCCGCGGTCCGGGGGCTCGGCTTCGGGGTCGTCACCGTGACGGGCAGCGCGCTCGTCGCCGAGCTCGTGGAGCCGCGGCGGCGGGGGGCGGCCATCGGTGCCTACGGGCTGGCGATCGCCGGCCCGCAGGTCCTCCTCCTGTCCGCCGGGCCGTGGATCGTCGAGCAGCTCGGCTACCGGGTGGTCTTCTCCCTTGGGCTGCTGCCCGCGCTCGGCGTCGTGCCCGCCGTCCTCCTCGCGCGGCGGCTCGACCACGTCCCAGAGGCGCGGGAGCGTGCCCCTTACGGGCGGCTGCTGCACCCCATGGGCCTCCTGCTCGCCGTGACGCTCGCCGGCGGCGCGCTCATCACGTTCATGGCGCCGATGAGCAGCAGCGCCGCCCTCAGCACCGTGGCGCTGCTCCTCCTCACCGTGGCGGCCGCGGTCGCCCGCTGGCGGGTGGGCGCCCTGGCCGACCGCTTCGGGCCGCGGCCCTTCCTGTGGCCCCTCGTCCTCCTCACCGCCGCCGGGATGGCCGTGGTCGCCTGGGCCGTGCGCGACCCGCAGGCCACCGCCGTGCTCCCGCTCCTGCTCGGCGCCGGCCTCGTCGGTGTCAGCTACGGCGGCCTGCAGAACCTCACGCTCGTCCTCGCCTTCCGCACGGTGAGCCGGCCGCACTACGGCTCGGCCAGCGCGGTCTGGAACATCGGCTTCGACGCCGGCACCGGGCTGGGCGCCGTCGCCGTCGGGGTGGTGGCAGCGGGGAGCTCGTTCACCACGGCGCTGCTCGTCGCCGGGGCCGTCTCGCTCCTCACCCTGCCGCTGGCGCTCCTCCGCCGCGGACCCCAGGAGGGCTGAGCCGCTCGGCGTGCGTCTCCCGCCCGGCCGCCCCATGCTGAGGGGCGTCGAGAGGAGACGGCGTGACGGATCCCACCACCGGGCGCGAGTCCGAGGACGAGCGCGTGAGCGTCGTCGTCGTGAGCCACAACCGCCGCGAGGAGCTGCTGCGCTCGATCGCCCGCCACCGGGCCCCCGTCGTCTACGTCGACAACGCCTCCACGGACGGCAGCGCCGACGCCGTGAGCGCCAGCTTCCCCGACGTCGAGGTCGTGCGGCTGGCCCGGAACGCCGGTGCCTACGGACGCACGATCGGCGTGAGGCGGGCGCGGACCCCGTTCGTCGCGTTCGCCGACGACGACTCGTGGTGGGCGCCCGGGGCGCTCGCGGCCGCCGCCGACCACTTCGCCACGCACCCGCGGCTCGGGCTGGTCCAGGCACGGATCCTCGTCGGCCCCGAGGAGCGGCTCGACCCGACGTGCGCCGACATGGCCGGCTCACCGCTGCCCGGTGCCCCGGACGTGCCGGGCGCCCCGCTCCTCGGCTTCATCGCCTGCGGTGCGGTCGTGCGGGTGGACGCCTTCCTCGAGGCCGGCGGCTTCGACGACGTCGTGCGCTTCCCCGGGGAGGAGGAGCGCCTGGCGCTCGACCTCGCCGACCGCGGCTGGCAGCTGAGCTACCTCGACGACGTCGTCGCGCACCACCACCCCTCCCCGGTGCGCGGGTCCGCCGACGCCCGCCGCCGTGCCCTCGCCCGTTCCGCCGTCCTCACCGGCACCATGCGTCTGCCCGCGCGTGACGCGCTCGCCCGGGTCCGGCGGACGGTGGCCGCGGGCCCCGTCCAGCGCGCCGGGGCCAGGGACGCGCTCGCCGACCTGCCGGGGGCCCTGCGCCGTCGTCGCACGGTCTCCCACCGGGTGGCCGCGCAGGCGGAGCTGCTGCGACGCGCGCCCGTGCCGGCTCGACGAGCTCACCGAGACGGAGGACAGCGATGAGAGCAGTGCAGCGAGGCGGCCGTGCGGTCGTCACGGGCGGGGCCGGGTTCCTCGGCAGCCACCTGTGCGAGGCCCTGCTCGAGGACGGCTGGCAGGTCGTGGCGCTGGACAACTTCCTCACCGGCGCGGCCGGGAACGTCGCGCACCTCGCGCGGCGGCCCGGCTTCGAGCTCGTCCACTGCGACGTCACCGAGAACATGCACGTGAGGGGCGACGTCGACCTCGTCCTCCACTTCGCCTCCCCGGCCTCACCGGTGGACTACCTCGAGCTGCCGATCGAGACGCTGCGCGTCGGCTCGGTAGGGACCGAGCGGGCGCTGCGCCTGGCCCGGGACAAGGGCGCACGCTTCGTCCTGGCCTCGACCTCCGAGGTGTACGGGGACCCGCAGGTCCACCCGCAGCCGGAGAGCTACTGGGGGCACGTCAACCCGATCGGGCCGCGCGGGGTGTATGACGAGGCCAAGCGGTACGCCGAGGCCATCGTCACCGCCTACCGCGGCGCGCACGACGTGGACACCGGGATCGTGCGGATCTTCAACACCTACGGCCCGCGGATGCGCCCCTACGACGGGCGGGCGATCCCCACCTTCATCCGCCAGGGTCTCGCCGGCGAGCCGCTCACCGTGGCGGGCGACGGCAGCCAGACCCGTTCGGTCTGCTACGTCGACGACCTCGTCGCCGGGATCCTCGCCCTGGCGCGCAGCGGTCACCCCGGACCGGTCAACATCGGCAACCCGCAGGAGCGGACGGTCCTTGAGATCGCCGAGGCGGTCGTCGCCGCCACGGGCGGGCGCTCGCGCATCGAGTTCGTCGAGCGGCCGGTCGACGACCCCGAGGTGCGGCGCCCGGACACGACGCTCGCCCGCACCGAGCTGGGCTGGCAGCCGCGGGTCTCGTGGGAGGAGGGCCTGCGCAGGACCGTCGACTGGTTCGCCGGGGCCCTGAGCCGGTCCGCCTGAGCGCTCCACCGAGCACGTCACCGCGTTCCCCGCGCCGGCCCGTTCACAGGGAGACGGCGCCCTGGGGGGTTTGGGAGGCGTCGGTGGCGGGTTCGGCGGCTTCGCCGAGGGCGGCGAGGTAGCGTTCGGCGTCCAGGGCGGCGGCGCAGCCGGTGCCGGCGGCGGTGATGGCTTGGCGGTAGGTGTGGTCCACGGCGTCGCCGCAGGCGAAGACGCCGGGGATGTTGGTGGCGGTGGAGGGGTGGGTGACGATGATGTAGCCGTTGTCGTCGAGGTCGACCTGGCCGGTGAGGATGTCGGTGCGCGGGACGTGGCCGATGGCGACGAACAGGCCGGTGGCGTCCATCTCGCGCTCGGCGCCGGTGAGGGTGTCGCGCAGGGTGAGGCCGGTGACCTTGTCGGTGCCGTGGATGGCGGTGATCTCGCTGTTCCACGCGAAGTCGATCTTGGGGTTGGCCATGGCGCGGTCGGCCATGATCTTGGAGGCGCGCAGCTCGTCGCGGCGGTGGACGACCGTCACCCGTGAGGCGAACTTGGTGAGGAAGGTGGCTTCCTCCATGGCGGAGTCCCCGCCGCCGGCGACGACGATGTGCTGGTCGCGGAAGAAGAAGCCGTCGCAGGTGGCGCAGTAGGACACCCCGCGTCCGCCGAGGGTCTTCTCCCCTTCCAGGCCGAGCTCCTTGTACGCCGAGCCGTTGGCGAGGATGACGGCCCGGGCCCGGTAGGTCTCGCCCTCGGCCGTTGTCACGGTCTTGACCTCGCCGGTGAGGTCGACGGAGGTGGCGTCGTCGTAGATGACGGTGGCGCCGAACTTCTCGGCCTGGGTCTGCATCTTGTCCATGAGCTCGGGGCCCATGACGCCCTGGGGGAAGCCGGGGAAGTTCTCCACCTCGGTGGTGTTCATCAGCGCGCCGCCGGCGGTGACCGCGCCGGCGATGACGACCGGGGCGAGGTTCGCGCGCGCGGCGTAGATCGCGGCCGTGTACCCGGCAGGGCCGGAACCGACGATGACAACCTCGTGCACCCGGCCCGGGTCGCTGGGCTTGCTGGCCGTGGTGAGGGGGGTCAGCTCGATCATCGGGATCCCGCCCTCGCGGGGAGCAGGTCGGCCAGCAGTGCCTCGACTCGGCCGCGGATGTCGTCGCGGACCTGGCGGACGGTCTCGATGCCCTTGCCGGCGGGGTCGGTGAGCGACCAGTCCTCGTAGCGCACGCCGGGGAAGAAGGGGCACGCGTCCCCGCAGCCCATGGTGATGACGACGTCGGAGGCCTGGACGGCCTCGGGGGTGAGGATCTTGGGCCGCTGGTCGGAGATGTCGATGCCGACCTCGGCCATCGCCTCGACGGCGACCGGGTTGATCGTCCCCGCGGGCGCGGAGCCGGAGGAGCGCACCTCGACCTGGCCGTCGGACAGGGCGGTGAGGAAGCCGGCGGCCATCTGGGAACGGCCGGCGTTGTGGACGCAGACGAACATGACACTGGGACGGTCGGACACGGGGGTCTCCTTCAGGGGGCGTGGGTGAGGCGGGGGGCGAGGGCCGCGACGCGGCGGGTCAGGTCGTCCAGTGCCGCGTCGAAGGCCTCGGCGTTGCCGGCGGGGACGGGGTCGGGCACCGACCAGTGGATGTCGATGGGCGTGGTGAGCTCCTCGTGGGCACGGTCGCAGACGCTGATGACGAGGTCGCCCGCGCCCAGCACCCCGTCGACGTGCTGGGGGGCGACCCGGGGCAGGTCCAGGCGGTGGCGGCGGGCCACCTCGAGGGCGACCGGGTGGATCGCCTCGGCGGGGTGGGTCCCGGCCGAGGTGGCAGGCACCGCACTCGCGCGGCGCCACAGGGCCGCGGCGAGGTGGGAGCGGGCGGAGTTGCGGGTGCAGACGAACACGACGCGGGCCACCGCGCGCTCGTCGCGCGGGGTGAGGTGGTCCAGGGCGCCGGGGACGAGCCGGACGTAGTTGCGGCGTCGGTCGGCCTCGGACCTCTTGCGGCTGATGATGCCCTCGCGCTCGAGGACGCCAAGGTGGTGGGCGAGGAGGTTCGAGGGCGCGGTGAGGATCTCCGCGAGCTCGGAGGGGGAGGCGTCCCCCAGGCTCAGCACGTCCACGATCCGCAACCGGGCAGGGTCGGCCAGCGCGGCGTGCAGCCGTGCCCGCCTCTCCAGGTCGATCCGGTCAGTGGCCATTGACTCAATGATGACTGATCGAGTGCCGTCCTGTCCAGTGCGGCTCACGGCCCGAGGAGGGTGAGCCAGCCCGCGAGCGCGAGCAGGGTGACCGCCAGGACGGGGATGGTCAGGACGATGCCGACCTTGAAGTAGGTGCCCCAGCCGATGTGCATGCCCTTGCGGTCCAGCACCGAGAGCCACAGCAGGGTGGCCAGGGAGCCGATGGGGGTGATCTTGGGGCCGAGGTCCGCGCCGATGACGGCGGCGTAGGCCATCATCTGCTCGGTCAGCCCGCTGGTCCCCGCGGCCTCGATGCCCAGGGCGGCGATGAGGGTGGTGGGCATGTTGTTCATCACCGAGGACATGCCGGCCACGAGGAACCCGGTCCCGGTCACGGTGGCCAGGTTCCCGTGCTCCGCGATCCCCGCGAGGAGCTGGCCGAGGGAGTCGGTGAGGCCCTCGTTGCGCAGGCCGTAGACCACCAGGTACATCCCCAGGCTGAACAGCACGACCTGCCACGGCGCGGACCTGATCACCGACCACACCGCGATCGTCGGTTCGGCGGTGGTGAGGGTTCCGGTCCGGGCGGCCCCGGTGCCCGGAGACGGGGCGGACCCGGCCACCGGCCGGCCGCCACCGCTCACCCCCACCAGGTCGTCGCCGGTCGCGACGGGACGGACCTCGGCGCGCCGGAAGAACGTGCGCGGACGGCGGGCGGCGACGAGTGCCAGGACGGCCGCGCACAGGGAGGCGACCGCGGCCACGGGAATCCCGATCGCGTCGGCGGCAAAGTAACCGACCAGCAGCGCCCCCAGGACGGCGACACCCGCGCGGAACGTCGTCGGGTCGGTCACCGCCTCGGCCGGGCGACGCAGCGCGCTCACGTCGTAGCGGCCGGGGATGGACCTGCGGAAGAACAGGCGCAGCACTACCAGGCTCGCGGCCAGCGACACCAGGGTCACCGGCACCATGACGAGGGCGTAGCGGGCGAAACCGATGCCGAAGAAGTCGGCGATGACGATGTTGACGAGGTTGGACACGACGAAGGGCAGGCTCGTGGTGTCGGCGATGAAGCCGGTGGCGATGACCAGCCCGAAGGCCACCGCGGGGGTGAACCGCAGCGCCAGGATCATCTGGAAGACGATCGGGGTCATCACGAGGGCCGCGCCGTCGTTGGCGAACACGGCTGCGACCGCGGCACCGAGGACGACGATGAGGGTGAACAGGGCGCTGCCGTTGCCGCGCGCCCACCTGGACACGTGCAGGGCGGCCCACTCGAAGAAGCCCGCCTCGTCCAGGATCGAGCAGATGATGATGACCGCGACGAAGGTCAGCGTCGCGTTCCAGACGATGTCCCACACCACCGGGATGTCACCGGGCTGGACCACCCCGGCGACGAGCGCGGCGACGGCGCCACCCAGGGCGCTCCACCCGATGCCCAGGCCTCTGGGCTGCCAGATCACCAGGACGAGGGTGGCGAGGAAGATCCCGACGGCTAGCAGCACGGCGCACCCCCGACCGTGGAGCAGGAGGGAGCCGCTGGCTGAGCGCCGAGGGTCTCGTGTCTGGCGTCGGGTGAGGGTGCCACCGTCTGGTGTCCTTCCGTGGCGCGGGCGAGCCCCGCCGTCGTGAGGGAGGGCAGGGCTCGCTGGTGTGGTGTCGTGGTGTCGTGTGTCAGCGGGCGGTGCGGCCGTGGGCGAAGCCGGTCGGGAAGCCGAGGAGCGCGGGCTCCGCCGGAGCCCCACAGCAGTCACCGGCCGCCTCCGGGGCGATGCTCACGCTGCCGTCGGCCTCCACGACCGGGGCGGCGGTGGAGCACACCCCGGTCTCGGGCAGCTCGAGCTCGAGCGCGCTCGCCGCGGCCGTGTCACCGGCCAGCTGGGCGACGATCGAGCGGACCTGCTCGTAGCCGGTGGCCAGCAGGAACGTCGGGGCGCGGCCGTAGGACTTCATGCCGGCGATGTAGAAGTCGGATTCCGGGTGGGCCAGGACGTCGGCCCCGTGGGCGGGAACCGTCCCGCAGGAGTGGAGCTCGGGGTCGATGAGCGGAGCGAGTCGGCTGGGCGCCTCCACCGCCGGGTCGAGGCCCAGGCGCAGCTCGCGCAGCATCCCCAGGTCCGGCCGGAAGCCCGTCGCACCCGCGACCCCGTCCGCCACCAGGAGGCGCGAGCCCTGGGGGGTGGCGACCGTCAGCTCCAGCCGGTCCTCGACCGGTCGCAGGGCGGTGATCGTGGTGGAGAGCACGAGATCGACCTCGCCCGCCTCCACCGCCCGCCGCAGCTGGGAGCCGAGCATGCCACGCGCCGGCAGGCCGTCGGCGTCACCCCCGCCGTAGGCCCGCTCGACCGAGGGGCCGCGCACCAGCCAGGTCACCCGGGTGCCCGGCGCGGAACGACGCAGCCGGGCCAGGGACAGCAGCGTGTTCGCCGCCGAGTGCCCCGCGCCCACGACCACGACGTGCCGGTCCGCCGCCCGCTCCCGGTCACGCCCGAGCACGTCGGGCAGGGGGCCGAGGAGGAAGGGTGCGGCGTCGGCCTCGCCGGGGGCGGGCAGCCCGGCCGTGCCCAGCGGGTTGCGCTGCGTCCAGGTTCCCGACGCGTCGATCACGGCCCTGGCGCGATAGTCCACGACCTCGCCGTCGACCGAGGCTCGCACGAGGAACGGGCGCTCGGCGCGGCCGCGGCCGTGGGTCTTGTCCAGGCCGTCACGGCTCACCGCCACCACGCGCACGCCGGTGACGATCCGCCCGCGAAGCGCGGCCGTGGCGGCCAGCGGCTCGAGGTAGTCGCTGACGAGCTCACCGCCGGTCGGCAGGCGCTTGGGCCCCGGCTCCTGCCAGCCCTCCGCCTCCAGGAGGCGGCGCGCGGCGCCGTCGACGTTGAACTGCCAGGGCGAGAACAGGCGGACGTGGGCCCACTGCCGCACCGCCGCGCCGACCGAGTCACCGGCCTCGAGCACGAGCGGGTCCAGGCCCCGCTCCACGAGGTGCGCGGCGGCTGCCAGGCCCACCGGTCCGGCACCGATCACGACCACCGGTAATGACGTCGTTGTCGTCGAGGACATGGCTGACCCCTCCCTGGAGGGTGTGAGCACACCCTCGCATTGATGATTCTCGATGAGACGACCGCAGCATGGCAGGACGGATCGACAGATGTCAATCGGTGGGTGACACTGGTGACATGACGGTGATTCCGCAGGCCCCCGACCGTGGGGCGGCGTGCTGTGCCCCGCTCACCCGCGAGCCGCTCGCCGAGGGGGAGGCCCGCGACCTCGCGACGATGTTCAAGGCCCTGGCCGACCCTGCCCGCCTGCGCCTGCTCTCCCTCATCGCCTCCCACGCGGGAGGCGAGGCGTGCGTCTGCGACCTCACCGAGCCGGTCGGCCTGTCCCAGCCCACCGTCTCCCACCACCTCAAGGTCCTCACCGACGCCGGCCTCCTCACCCGCGACAAGCGCGGCAAGTGGGCCTATTACGCCGTCGTCCCGCAGGCGCTCGACACGCTGGGTGACGTCCTGCGCACCCACCACGACGGCAGCAGTCCCGCCGCCTGCTGCTGAGCACGCGCAGCCCCACGCCCGCTCGGTCCCGGGAAGGTCAGCGAGCGGGCTGGCGGGCCACGAGAGCGGTGACCGCCTGCTCCACCTCCGCCACCGTGATGGCGGCCAGGGCGGGATCGAGCTCGTCGGCGTGCGGGTCGCCCGTGCCGTCGCCGTGCCACAGGACGACGTGCCGGTCCTCGTCGAGCGCCGGGCCCCACGTCGTCGGCGCGGTCGGGCCGAAGAGGAGCACCGAGGGCGTGCCGACGCCCGTGGCCACGTGCGCCACCCCGGTGTCCCCGCACACGAGCAGGCGTGCCCCGGCCACGAGGGCCGCCAGCCCCGGGACGTCGCACTCGCCGGCCACCGACCGCGCGACGTCGCCGGCGACCTCCGCGCACAGCTGCGCCTCCGCGGGGGAGCCCGTGACGAGCAGCCGGTGCCCGGCCGCGCTCAGCCGCCGGGCCAGGTCGTGCCAGCGCTCCACCGGCCACCGGCGCGACCCGGAGGCCGCCCCGGGATGGAGGACGACGGCGTCCGCGGAGTCGGTGGCCGCCTCGACCGGCAGACGCAGGTCCTCCGGTCCGCACTCCCCGCCCGCGGAGGCGAGGAGCCGGCACCAGCGCGCCACCTCGTGCTCGTCGGCGCGGTACTCCGGGGCGACGGACGCCGGGTGCCCGGCCTCCGCGCACGCGAAGGCGACCAGCTGCGAGGGCGCGGTCGCGGCGAGCAGCCGGTGGCTCTGCGGCCCGCGGCCGTGGAGGTTGACGGCCACGTGCCCGCCGGCCCCGCCCACCGCGAGCGGCTGGTCCAGCCCCACGGTGGGCACGACGGCGTCGACGACCCCGAGACGGACGAACCACCCGCCGACCGCCGCGGGGCCGGCCAGGACGACACGCCGGCCCGGCCACGCCCTGCGCACTCCGCGCAGCGCCGCGACCCCGGTGAGCGCGTCACCGAGGCCGAGGGCCCGCAGGACGAGGACGTCGCCGGGCCCGAGGCCGGCTAAGGCCACGACGGCTCGCCGGAGGCCATGACGAGCATCTCGCGGATCTCGCAGCCCACCGGCTGGCGCAGCGCGGTGATCACGGTGCCCGCGGTGTGGCGCGGGTCGTTGAGGTCCTGGTCCGGGGCGGGCCTGAAGCGCTCGTCGCGGCCGTCGAAGAACGCGGTGCGCATCCCGCCCGGGACGAGGCAGGTGACGCCCACGCGCCCGGCGTACTCGGCGGCCAGCGCCTGGGAGAAGCCGCGGATCGCGAACTTCGAGGCCGAGTAGGCGGTCGCGGCGTCGGCGCCCCTGAGGCCGAGGGTGGAGGACACGGTGACCACCGTGCCGCGGCTCTCCTCGAGGTGGGGCAGCGCGGCGCGCACGACGGCGACGGTCCCGAGGAGGTTGACGTCGATGACGCGCCGCCAGTCCGCCGGGTCGATCTCGAGGATCGGCCCGCACGCGTCGGTCCCGGCCGCCGTGACGACCGCCGTCGGCGGGCCGACCTGCTCGACGAGTGAGGCGACCGCCGCCGTCGCGGCGTCCCAGTCGCTGAGGTCCGCGACGACGTGCGGCACGTCCCCGGCGGGCGCGACCCGGTCGATGACGGCCGGGCGCCCGCCCGCCGCCGCCACCGCCTCGACGACGGCGGCCCCCAGGCCACCCGCGCCTCCGGTGACGTAGACCGTTCCTACCTCGCGTGCGTCGTTCACCCTGCTCCTCCGGTTGACCGTGCGTGCTCCGCGGCCTGGGCGGCCTGCTCGGAGCGGTTGATGATCGATGTCGTCGACCGGCCGCCCAGGTAGGGCAGCAGGACGACCCGGCCGCCGTGCTCCTGGACGACCTCCGTCTCTGGCAGCGGCCTGCCGCCGTAGTCCCCGCCCTTGGCCCAGATGTCGGGCCGCAGGTGGGTGAGCGTGCCGCGGGGGTCGTCGTCGTCGAAGACGACGACGGCGTCCACGCAGTCCAGCGCCTCGAGCACCTTGGCGCGGTCGGCCGCGGGAACGACCGGCCGGCCCGGCCCCTTGAGGCGGGTGACCGACGCGTCGGAGTTCATGAGGACGACGAGGCGGTCACCGAGCCGGCGCGCGGCCTGGAGGGTCGCGACGTGGCCGGCGTGGACGATGTCGAAGCAGCCGCCGGTCGCGACGACCGTCGCGCCGTCGCCCCGCAGCCGGGTGGCGAGCTCGCGCAGGGCGTGCGGCTCGGCCGTGAGGACACCGGCGCTGTCGGTGGGCCCGGCAGGGGTCTCGTGGGGCTCGGCGCCCACCGGCTCGCGGCGGCCGCGGAAGCCCTCGGCCCCGCCGGCGGCCACCCAGGCGGACGCGTCCACGACGGCCGACTCGACGGCCTCGGACAGCAGCGCCCCGGAGGCCAGCGCGCTGGCGGCGCTCGCGGCGAAGCGGTCACCGGCCCCGCAGGGGTCACCGCCGTGGGCGGCGACGGCGGGGACGTAGCTCGTCTCGTCGTCGTGCGCGGCGAGGAACGCGCCCTCCGCACCGGCCGTCACGCACACCCCGCGGGCCTGCCAGGTGGTGCGCAGCGCCGCGGCGGCGACGTCGGCCGGTGCGTCGGGCCGCTCGAGGGCGTCGCGTGCCTCGCCGAGGTTGGGCGTGACGAGCACGGCGCCGGGGACGGGACTGCCACCCCTCGGGTGGGGGTCCCACACGACGCGGGTGCGGCGCGCGGCGTCGGTGAGGAGGCGCCGCAGCTCGGGGTGACGGGTGGTGCCGGCGCCGTAGTCGGAGACGAGGACCGCGTCGGCGCTCGCCAGCGCCTGCGCGATCTCGGCGAGCGGGAGGTCGTCGCCCGGGGTGCCGGGGCCGCCGTCGTCCACCCGGACGAGGGACTGGCCGCCGCTGCGGACCCGGGTCTTGCGGCGGGTGGCGCCCTCGTGGGGCAGGCGCAGGACCGTCACGTGCTCCTCGAGCTCGGCGACGAGGCGGTCGCCGTGCTCGTCGTCGGCGATCGGGGCGACGAGGGTGACGCGCCCCGTGCACAGGAGCGCCGCGAGGCCCGCCCCTCCGGGACTGTGGCGGGTGGTGCTCACGTCGAGGACGGGGACGGGGGCGTCGGGGGACAGGCGCGTGACCTCGCCGTCGACGTCCGCGTCGAGGACGACGTCCCCGACCACGACGACGTGCGGCGAGGAGTCCGGCTCTCGGCGAGCACGCTGCCCCTCCCGCCGGGAACGGGAGTCCGCGGACTCCTCCGCCCCGGACCTACCGACGCCGAGGTGGCGGTCGAGGGCGGCGCACAGCGCGTGGATGGCCACGAGGTGGCCCTCCTGGATCGCCGCGGTCGAGGGCGCGGCGACGCACAGCGCGTCGTCGCAGAGCTCGGCCAGCGGGTTCGGCGCCGGGCCGGTCAGGCCCCAGACGGTGAGCCCGAGCGCCCGGCCGCGCTCGGCGGCGCGCAGGACGTTGGGGCTCGTGCCGGACGTGGACAGGAGCACGAGGACGTCCCCGGGGCGCCCGTGGCCCTCGACCTGCCGGGCGAACATCTCCTCGGCGCCGTAGTCGTTGACGATCGCGCTCACGCTCGAGGACTCCGAGCACAGCGAGATCGCCGAGAAGGAGCGGCGGTCGTGGAGGAAGCGGCCGACGAGCTCGGACGTGAGGTGCTGCGCCTCCGCGGCGCTGCCCCCGTTGCCCGCCGCGAGCAGCCGCGCGCCGCCGGGCAGCCGCCCGGCGAGCTCGGCCGCCCACTGCTCGACCGTGCCGGCGTGGTCCTGGAGGAAGGTGAGGGCGGAGTCGAGCTCGGCCCGGTGCTCGCCCATCCAGTCCCGGGCGCTCATGCGGTCGCCGCCTTCCGGGAGGTCCCGGTGCGGGCGACGCGGACCTCGGCGTAGGCGGCCTCGGTCGCGGCCGACACCCGTTCCCAGCTGAAGCGCTCCTCCGCGCGGGCCCGGGCGGCCTCACCGTAGCGGGCCCGCAGCTGCGGGTCGACGAGGAGGCGGGTGATGGCCGCGGCGAGCGCGTCGGGGTCGCGCGGGGGGACGAGGGCGCCGGTGCGGCCGTCCGCGACGGAGTCGAGCAGTCCCCCGACGGCGCTGCCCACGAGCGGGCGTCCGCAGGCGGCGGCCTCGAGCGGCACGATCCCGAAGGGCTCGTACCAGGGCGCCGCGACGACGATGTCCGCCGAGCGGATGAGCGCCGGCACGTCGGTGCGGGACACGGATCCGACGAACCGGACCCGGTCCTCCACACCGAGCTCCTCGGCGAGGGCGTGCAGGCGCCTGGCCTCCGGGTGGGTGCGGATGTGGGCCTGGTCGGGTCCGCCGGCGACGAGCAGCTCGACGTCGGGCAGCAGTGGGAGGGCCGCGACGACCGTCTCCACGCCCTTGCGCTCGACGAGCCGCCCGATGGAGAGCAGCCGGAAGGGCTGGTCGCCCGGCGGGGGGTGCACCTCGCCGTCGGGGCTGAAGAGCTGCACGTCCACCCCGCAGGGCACCACGCGCACCCGGGACCGGTCGATGCCCATCGCCCCGAGCTCGGCGACCTCGTCGCTGCACGTCGCCACGACGAGGTCCGCCGCGGTCCCCACGCGTGTCTCGGCCTCGACCCGGCCGGCAGGGCTGGTGTCCCTGTCGCCCTGGTGGCGACGCTTGACGGTGCCCAGGGCGTGGAAGGTGTGGACGACCGGGACCGGCACCCGCTCGGCCGCCTCCAGCGCCGCGAGGCCGGACATCCAGAAGTGTGAGTGGACGACGTCGGGGATCTGGCCCCGTGCCCAGCGCTCGGCGAGCCAGCGGCCGAACTCGGGCATGTAGGGCAGCAGCCGGTCCTTGGGCAGCACCCGAGCCGGCCCCGCCGGGACGTGGACCACCTGGACACCGGGCAGCATCTCGACCTGCTCGGGCAGGTCGGGACCGTCCCGCCGGGTGTAGACGGCGACGTCGTGCCCCCGCCGGGCGAGCGCCGCCGCGAGAGCGGCCACGTGGACGTTCTGCCCGCCCGCGTCCTCACCACCGAGCACCGCCAGGGGGCTGGCGTGCTCCGACACCATCGCGATCCTCATCGGACGACCTCCTTCAGCAACGACTGCCAGTCCGCGAGGAAGCGGATGGCGGAAAACGCCTCGGTGGCGTGGCGGCGGGCGGCCTGCCCGCGTTCACGAGCCTCGGCGGGGTCGGCGAGCCAGCGCCGCGCGGCCGCCTCGAGAACCCGCGGGTCGGCCGACACGACTCCCGCGTCCGGTGGGACGGCCTCGGGAGCGGCCGTGGTCGCGAGGGCGAGGACGGGCAGGCCGATCATCATCGCCTCGATGAGCGAGAGGCCCAGCGAGGTCCACCGGTAGGGGTGCAGGTAGGCGCGCTGGCGTCCGAGCAGCGGGTGCATCTCGGACTGGCGCACGTCCTCGTGGAGGTGGCCGGCCAGGTGCGGTGCGTGCTCCGCGAGCGCGGCCATCCCCATCCCGTACACGGACAGCGGGACGGTGCGCGACAGGTCGAGGACGACATCGGTGCCCGCCACCCGCCACCGGCGCACCGGCTCGTTGACGACGACGCCGACCCGCTCCTCCTCGCCCGTGTACAGGGGGCCGGGGTCGAGGACACCGTGGTCGATGACCGTCGTCGGCGCCCGGCCGCAGTCCCACACGAGCGCGTTGAAGTGGGTGACGTGGACGACGGGGATGTCGTCGCGGTCCGCGAGCGGGTGGCGGGTGCGCACGGCGTCGCCGTTCGGGGTGTTGTGCTCGACGTAGACGGCCGGCACGTCCCGGCCCGGGCGCAGGCCGGTCCACTCCTCGAAGAGAGCGATCTCGTGGGGCCGCTGGAGGACGACGACGTCGCAGCCCTCCTCCCGCAGCTGCGCCGGGCTGAGCTCGCGTGCGTTCGCGGGCCAGTCCCACGTGCGGGCACGGCCCAGGCCGTCGGGCCCGCGGTCGGGGAGCACGGGGATGAGGTACTCGTCGGGGCCGGTGACGAACGGGGTCAGCCAGGACCCGTGGACGTGCCAGACGGCGACCTTCACGCCATGACCTCCTGGGGGACGAGGGACACGACGGCGTCCACGACCTGGTCGGGACGGATGCCGGTGAGGCACGGGTGGCCGGGCACCGGGCACTCCCGGGCGCGGGTGCCGGCGCAGGCGGCGAGCTGGTCACCGAGCACGACGGTCGGCACCCCGTACGGCGCCCACCGCTCGGCGGGCACGACCGGGGAGAAGAGGGAGACGACCGGTGTGCCGACGGCGGCCGCCAGGTGCGCCGGGCCCGTGTTGCCGACGACGACGCACGCGGCGCCGTCGAGCACGGCGGCCAGCTGGGGCAGGTCGGTCCGGCCGGTGAGGTCGTGGACGCCCGGGCGGGCGGCGGGCGCCGGCTCGCCCGGCCCGCCGGTGACGACGACCTCCCACCCGGCCGCGACGAGCGCGTCCGCGATCGCCCGCGCGTGCTGCGGCGCGATCGCCCGGGCCGGCACCGACGCCCCGGGGTGCAGCACGACGTACGGCCGCCCCGCCCGACCCCGGGCGCCCCCACCGGGGGCTCGGCTGTCACGGAGGAGGGGGGTGACGTCGGGGAGGGGGCGGCGGAGGGCGAGGCGGCCGCCGTCACCGGCGGGGAGCCCGGCGCCGGCGGCGCGGGCGAGGTCGAGGGCGGCCTCGACCTCGTGGAGCCCCTCGGGACGCTGGTGGCGGACGTCGAGGAGGGAGCCGGGGTAGTCGACGCTCGTCGCGGCGACGTGCCCGATCCCGGCCATCTTCGCGAGCAGCGCCATAGGCAGCGGGCTCTGGTGGAAGGAGGTGAAGATGACGGCCCGGTCGTAGCGGCGGTCCGCGAGGGTGGCGACGAGCCCGTCGATCGCCGCCGGGTCGACGGCGGGCGGCCGGTAGCCGGACCACGGCGCGTCGACGACGAGCACGTCGCGCACCCCGGGCAGCAGCCGCGCGGCCGCGGCGCCGGTGGGCGCGGCGAGGAGGTCGACGTCGTCGTGGGCGGCGAGGGCCCGCACGGCGGGCCCGGTGAGGAGGACGTCGCCGTCGTTGTCGAGGCGGACGGCGAGGGTCGTCATCGCGGCTCCCCCGTCATCGCGAGGACGAGGTCGACGGCGGAGGCGAGGTCCGCGGCGACGTGCTCGGCCCGCTCGACCTCCTCCGTGCGGGTGACCGGCGTGGGGACGAGGACGGCGCGGGCACCGGCGGCCCGGGCGGCGCCGACGTCGGCGCCGATGTCCCCGACGACGACGCACTCGTGCGGCTCCACACCCAGGGTGCGCGCGGCACGCAGCACCATGCCGGGACCGGGCTTGCGGCACGTGCAGCCGTCCTCCGGGCCGTGCGGGCAGTGCTCGACGACGTCGAAGGAGCCGAGGAGGTCCTGGACGCGGTCGTTGACGCGGGTGACGTCGTCGGCGCCGATGAGGCCGCGGGCGACGCCGGACTGGTTGGTCACCATCCCGATGCGCAGGCCGGCCGCGCGCAGGCGGCGCAGGGACTCCGCGGCACCCGCCACGGTGCGCACCCGGGCCGGGTCGCCGTTGTAGGGCACGTCCTCGACGATCGTGCCGTCCCGGTCGAGGAGGGCGGCGCGCACGGGCGGCGGCCACGCGGGCACGTCGCGGAACCTGACCGCCCCGCGCACCCGGTGCCACACCGCCGACCAGGGGATCGCCACGCTCGTCCACGCCATCCGGCGCCACTCGACCGCCCACCCCTCCTCCCCGGGCCGGGGGCCGGGCGCGATGCGGCGCACCGCGAAGTCGGCGGTGAGCCCCGCCCACGTGGCGGCGGCCGCGCCGGCCGCGCTGCGCCGCCCCCCGACGGCGAGGACCGCCGCGGCGGTCCCGGCGGCCACCGTCGCCACGTGCCAGCGGAAGCGGCCGCGCCCGGTGCCGCCGATCTCCCGCCAGCCCGGCCCGTGGAGGGCTCGCATGAGCGCATCGGAGGCCGCGCCGGCCTGCATGCGCAGGCTCACGGCGTCGTCGGCGGGCCGGACGGGATGGGTGATCTCCCGCTCGCCGCGGACCAGCTGCCAGCCGGCCTGCGTCACCCGCAGGGCGAGGTCGGCGTCCTCCCGGTAGGCGCGCGGGAAGCGCTCGTCGAAGCCGTGCACGGCGGCGAGGGCGGCGCGGCGGTAGGCCATGTCCGCCGTCGCCCACAGCGCGGTCTCGAGGCCCGCGGTGTTGCGTTCCCAGTCGGTGGGGCGCCGGTGCTCGGGCAGCGGGACGGTGATGCGGCCCTGGGTCGCGCCGACGTCCGGGCCGGCGGCCGCGAGGTCCGCGGCCAGCCGGGTGGTCCACTCCGCGGGGAGGCGCACGTCGTCGTCGAGGAAGGCGACCCACTCGGTGGTGGCGGCGCGCCAGCCGACGTTGCGGGCGGCGGCGGGGCCACGGCCGCCGGAACGGACGACGTCGACGGGCACGTCGCCCGCGGGCAGGTCGAGGGGCTCGGCCTGGTCGAGGGGGCGGTCGTCGACGAGCACGACCCGCTCGGGGGCTGGCCCGTCCTGGCCGAGCAGGTCGACGAGGACCTCCCGGAGGGAGGGGCGGCCGACCGTCGGCAGGACGACGGTGTAGTCGCTCACGCGACCGCCACCGCGGCGTCGTGCGCCACCGCATCCCCGGCCGCCTCGCGCGCGGCGAAGAGCTGGGAGCGGCGCACGAGGTGGGGCCCGAGGACGAGGAGGTCGACCGGCGCGGAGCCGAAGAGCTCGAGGGCGTCGCGGGGGTCGTCGACCATGGGGCGGCCGGCGGTGTTGAGGCTCGTGTTGATGACGACGGGCAGGCCGGTGCGCTCGGCGAAGGCCGCGATCGTCGCGCCGAGACGCGGCTGGCGCTCGGGGTCGACGGTCTGGATGCGCGCGGTCCCGTCGACGTGGACGGCGGCCGGGATCCGGTCGCGCCACTCCGGACGGACGCTGTGGACGAAGAGCATGTACGGGCTGGGGATCGGGCCGTCGGTGAAGATCTCCTCGGCGCGGTCGGCGAGGACCATCGGCGCGACGGGACGGAACTGCTCGCGGCCCTTGACGTCGTTGATGCGCTCGAGGTTCTCCTCCAGGCCCGGGTGGGCGAGCAGGGAGCGGTGGCCCAGCGCGCGCGGCCCGAACTCGCTGCGGCCGTCGAACCACGCGACGACGCCGTTGCCGGCGAGCACCTCGGCCACCTGCTCGGGAAGGTCGTCGGGGGTGGTGAAGGGGACCTTCGCCGTCGTGAGCCACTGGGCGAGGTCGTCGTCGGACCAGCCGCGGCCGAGGTCCGCCCCCGCGATGGGACGCGGCTCGGCGCCGCGGTCCGCGGCCACCTGGAGGGCCGCGCCGAGGGAGGTGCCGGCGTCACCGGCGGCGGGCTGGACCCACACGTCCTCGAAGGGGGTCTCGCGCCAGATGCGGGAGTTGGCCACGCAGTTGAGCGCGGTGCCGCCCGCCATCGTCAGTGCGGTGTCACCGGTCTGCGCGTGCAGCCAGCTCGCGAGGTCGACGAGGACCTCCTCGAGGCGCGCCTGGACCGAGCAGGCGAGGTCGGCGTGGGGGCCGCCCCAGGTGCCGTCGTCGATGCGCGGCTCGACCCAGAGCGACCAGTCGGGGACCGGGGCGCGGAAGCCGCCGTCCTCGGTGGCGTGGATCGTCTCGCGCAGCTCCTCGAGGAAGCGGGGCTTGCCGTAGGAGGCGAGGGCCATGACCTTGTACTCGTCGGAGGAGCGCAGGAAGCCGAGGTGCTCGGTCAGCGACTCGTAGAGCAGGCCCAGGGAGTGGGGCAGCTGCTGCCCGGCGAGGGTCTCGAGACGTCCCCTGGTGTAGCGGCCGGCGAGGTGGGAGGCGTGCTCGCCGCGGCCGTCGAGGACGAGGACGCTGGAGCTCGCGTGCGGGGAGGCGAGGGCGCCGGAGGCGGCGTGGGCCACGTGGTGGGGGACGAAGACGACCTTCTCGGGGTCCAGACCCGGCAGTGCGGCGGCGAGGAACTGCGGGGCGCGCTCGGCGTAGGTGAGGCGCAGGTGGTCCCACGGGTCGTCCAGGCCCATCTCGTGCGCGGGCCGCGCGAGGGAGGGGTCGAAGGAGTAGGCGACGGCGTCGAGGTCCCTGGGCTCG
Source organism: Georgenia satyanarayanai (assembly GCF_009193135.1). Classification (GTDB taxonomy): domain Bacteria; phylum Actinomycetota; class Actinomycetes; order Actinomycetales; family Actinomycetaceae; genus Oceanitalea; species Oceanitalea satyanarayanai. Next base: position 242,341 of record NZ_VUKC01000002.1, on the reverse strand, counting down.
ATCCCGGCCTGCGCGAGGCACCACCGCATCGACAGCTCGGGCAGCTCCCACGCCGAGAAGGGCACCGGGCGCTTGCCGTGCTTGCGCCGGCTGAAGCGCTCCTCCTCGGCCGCGGCGACCACCTTCCCGTCGATGACGAGGGTGGCCGAGGGGTCGTGGAACAGGGCGTTGACGCCGAGAACTCGCATGCCTGACCTCCGAGTGGTCCAGGTCACCTATAGGTGATTCGCTGCTCACGCTGCCCGAGAGAAGCACTTCTCGCACGTCGACAAGGAGGCCCACACGTGACAACCACCGAGACCGCGTCCGTCCGCACCGCAGAGCTCGCCGTCCACCTCGTGGGTGGACGGGTCGCGCCGGCGTCGGGGACACGGCGGCTGCACCGTGAGGACCCGAGCGGCTCGGGGACGGTGACGACGCTCGTGCCGGCGACGGGGGAGGAGGTCACCGCCGCCGTCGACACCGCGTGGGCAGCACGCACCGCCTGGCGCCGGACGGCACCGGCGGAGCGTGCCGCAGCGCTGCGGGCGGCCGCGGCCGCGGTCCGCGCCGACGCCGAGCGTCTCGGTGAGCTCCTCACCGGCGCGACCGGGCGGCTGCTGGGCCAGTCGGTCGAGTCGGCCACCGTGGCCGCCGACCTCCTCGAGGAGGCCGCGACGACGGGCCTCGGCGCGGCTGGCCGCACGCTCGCCGGCGCGACCTCGGCGCTGGACGTCGTGCGTCGCGAGCCACGTGGCGTCGTCGCCGTCATCACGCCCTGGAACGACCCCTTCCCGGCGGCCGCGGGCCTGCTCGCCGCGGCCCTCGTCACCGGCAACACGGTCGTCCACAAGCCCTCGGAGCGCTCGGCGCTGCCCGGGTGGGAGATGGCCCGGCTCGTGGCCGGGGCGCTGCCCGCCGGGGTGCTGAACGTCGTCAACGGCGACGGCGAGACGGGGGCCGCGCTCGTCGCCGACGAGCGGGTCGCGCTCGTCGCGCACGTCGGGTCCACGGCGGCCGGCCGGCGCATCGCCGCCGTCGCCGGTGCGCGCGGCGCGAAGGTGCTGCTCGAGAACGGCGGCGCCGACGCGATCGTCGTCGACTCCGGTGTCGACCCGCGCTGGGCAGCGGAGCAGATCGCGACGGGCGCCTTCACCAACACCGGCCAGATCTGCACCTCCGTCGAGCGCGTGTACGTCCACGACGACGTCGCCGACGCCGTCGTGGCGGCGCTCGTGGAGGTCGCCGACGGGCTCGTCGTGGGTGACCCCGCGGAGCCGGCGACGACGCTCGGGCCGCTCGTCGACGCCGACCAGCTCGCCGTCGTCGACGCCCACGTGCGCGCGGCGGTGAACGCCGGTGCCCGGGCGGTGACCGGCGGCGCGCCGCTCGACCGGCCGGGCAGCTTCTACCCGCCCACGGTGCTCGACGGCTGCCCCCCGGGGGCGGACGCCGTCACCGAGGAGACCTTCGGGCCGGTGGCCGCGATCGTCCGGGTGCCGGACTTCGACACCGCGCTGTCCCTCGCGGGGCAGAGCCGGTACGGGCTCGCCGCGACCGTGCTCACACCCGACCTCGGCCGCGCGCTGCGCGCCGCGGAGGAGCTGGAGGTCGGAACCGTCAAGGTCAACGGCGTCTTCGGTGGCGCGCCGGGCGGCTCGGCCGACCCGCGGCGCGACAGCGGCACGGGCGCCGGCTACGGGCCGGACCTGCTCACGGAGATGACCGTCCTCAAGACGGTGCACCTCGAGGCGCCGGTCGCCTGACGGCCGACTCCCACCGTGTGAGATTCGTCACGTGGGAGTGCGCGCCACCCGACAGGGCCGTACGTTGCGCACATTCCTACCGAAGTAGGAGTCTAGCTCTACTTTCGGAGGATCACATGGTGCTCGGCCTGGCTCGCCGCCCCCACATCGCCCCGGTGTCACCCGAGCTCGAGGAGGCCCGTGCCAACGTCGCGGCGGTCACCGCCGTCGTGTCGGCCCTCGCGCAGGCAACGACGTCGGCAGCGGCCGTGAGCTCGGCTCTCGACGCGGTCCGCGAGCAGTTCGGGTGGGCGTACGGCTCCCACTGGCGTATCGACGAGTCCGCCGGCGTGCTCCGCTTCGCCCAGGAGTCCGGGGACGCTGGGGCGGAGTTCCGGAGCGTCACGCTGTCCGCGTCCTTCCGGGAGGGGGTCGGCCTGTCCGGGCGAGCCTGGCGCGCGCGCAGTCTCGTCTTCGTCGACGACCTCGGTGACCTGCCCGACTGTGTGCGGGCTCCCGCCGCACAGCGGGCCGGGGTCCGCAGCGGCGTGTGCTTCCCCCTCCTCGAGGGTGGCGTCGTCACCGGCACGATGGACTTCTTCGCCACCGAACGGCTCGAGCTGTCCGCGCAGCGACTCGACACGCTGCGGACCATCGGTGTCCTCGTCTCCCAGGCGATCGAGCGGGTGCGGGCCGCGGAGCGGCAGGAGGAGGACCTCAAGGACATCGAGGCTGTCCGGAGCGTGCTGCAGGGCGTGTCCGCCGCCACGACCCAGGAGGAGGCGCTGAGCCGCGCACTGGACGCGATCCGGACGGGCTTCGGCTGGGTGTACGGCTCGTTCTGGCGGGTCGACGCGACGGAGGGCGTCCTGCGGTTCGCCCAGGAGTCGGGCACCGCGGGCCAGGAGTTCCGCGAGGTCACCCTGGCGGCGTCCTTCCGGGAGGGGGTCGGCCTGTCCGGGCGGGCGTGGCGCTCGCGGGACCTCGTCTTCGTCGAGGACCTCGCCGAGCTCACCGACTGTGTGCGCGCGCCCGCCGCGAAGCGTGCCGGCGTGCGGTCCGGGGTGTGCCTGCCGATCCTCGTCGGCGGCGACATCGTCGGCACGATGGACTTCTTCACGACCACGACGATCGCACTCTCGCCCGGGCGTGAGGCGGCGCTGCGCAACACGGCGTTCCTCCTCGGCCAGGCGCTCGAGCGCTTCGCCGGGGCGGACCGCCTGCGCCGGGCCGGGCAGGACCTGCTCACCTCGATCGGTGAGGTCGAGCAGAACGTCCTGGCAGCGACCTCGGTCGTCGGGGAGGGACGGCACCTCGCCGACAGTGTCAACGTCGAGGTCGCCGGGCTCGGGGAGTCCAGCGCGAGCATCGGGAAGGTCGTCAAGACGATCCAGGACATCGCGGCGCAGACGAACCTCCTCGCGCTCAACGCCACCATCGAGGCAGCCCGGGCGGGCGAGGCCGGCAAGGGCTTCGCCGTCGTCGCGGGTGAGGTCAAGGAGCTGGCCGGGGAGACCGCGCGTGCCACGACAGAGGTGGACGAGAAGGTGCGGGCGATCCAGTGCCAGGTGCGTCAGGTGATCGCCTCGATCGCCGAGATCTCGGCGGTCGTCGAGCGTGTCGACGACACCCAGACGACCATCGGGGGTGTCCTTGCCGAGCAGCTCGCCGTCACGCGCGCGATCCTCGGCTGACCGCGCCCGTCGCGCGGCAGACGGTCAGCCGTACCGGCGGGCGGTCGACGCGCGCTGGGCGTCCTCGAGGGCACGGAAGCGTGCCTCGGCGGAGGCCGGCAGCACCCGCCGCTCCGTGAGCACCCAGGGCGCCCCCCGCACCGCGGCGAGCGCCCCCTCGAGCGCCGGGCGTGAGCGCAGCTGGCCAAGCACCACCGCGGTGCGGCGCAGCGCGGCGGGCAGCGGGCGGCGGAGCCAGGTGAACCACAGGGTGTTGCGGACACCGTCGCGCAGGCGCTTGGCCGTGTCGCGCGCCGTGGAGGCGTGGTGGTGGACGGTGGCGGTGGGCAGGTAGCACAGCTCCCACCCGACGGCGGCGAGGTCCGCGGCGAGGAGCTCCTCCTCCCCGCCCAGCCACAGGCGCGGGTGGAAGCCGCCGACGCCGGTGAACGCGCTGCGCCGGACGACGGAGGCGCCGGCGAGGAAGCTGCCGAGCGCCGGTCCGGGCAGACCCGGGCGGCCCTGGACGGGGGAGTCGCGCAGCTCGGCGACGATCGGGTCCTCCGTCCCGGCGGGTTCGACGACGATCCGTGCGGTGAGCACGGCGACGTCCGGGTGGGCGTCCAGGGCGTCGGCCGCGGCGGTGAGGCTGCCCGGGTCCCACCAGGTGTCGTCGTCGCAGAAGGCGACGTACGGGGTGTCGAGGAGCTGGACGCCGAGGTTGCGGCCCACCGCGCCGAGGTTGCGCCGGCTCGCGAGCAGCGTCACCCACGGGTGGTCGCGCCGCACCGCCTGCGCCGTCCCGTCGCTCGAGCCGTTGTCGACGACGACGACCGGCGGCGCCTCGGGCAGCTCGCGCAGCAGCCGCAGCGTGCGGTCGAGCTCGGTGCGCCGGTTGTGGGTGATGACGACGACGCCGACGCGCGGGTCGTGCTCGGGTGGGGCCATGGCTCCCATTGGAGCGCGGGCCGTCGCTGCGTGCACGAGCGGGAGTGGGGGCCGACCACCCCCGCCGGGCGGGGGCCACGGCGGAATGGTCCGTCACCGGGCCGCGTTGCGCGCGCCTGACGGACGACGGACGTCCCTTCTGGTCAGGCGGCGCGGACGATGGCGTCGGGGCCGACGACGGCGAAGTCCGGAACGCGCACGTCTCCGGCCACCTTGGCGCCGTCGCGCAGCCGCGCCCCGCGCCCGACGACCGCCCGCGGGCCGACGTGGGTGTTCTTGCCGAGCCTGGCGCGCGCGGCGACGACGGCCTCCCGGTCCACCCAGGCACCGTCGTCGAGGTGCGCCTCGGCACCGACACGGGCGCCGGGGTCGACGTAGGCGGTGGGGGAGACCCAGGCCGTCGGGTGCACCTTGGCGCCGCGCTCGACGAGCCCCCCTCCGTTGGGGTGCTGGACGTAGCGCAGCGTCGTGCCCTCGTCGTCCTCGAACTCGACATGCTTGCGGCGGGCCACGGTTCTCCTCCCGGGTACGGGTCCTGCTGTCACCTGACATAACGGCGGGACCCGCACCGGGATTCCACGGCAGGGCCCGCGACGCCTGTGAGATTCGCGACAGACACCCGCGGGCTGGCGGCAGCGTCCGCGGTGCCGCACCCTGGCCGGGCGGACGGAGCGAGGAGAAGGGTGCGAGATGGTCGACGTCGTCGTCGTGGGGCTGGTCTGCCGGGACATCGTCGTCGCCGTGGAGGAGCTGCCGGCGAGCGGTTCCGTGCCGGTGCGCACGCGGATCGAGACGCTCGGCGGTGCCGCCAACCAGGCCGTCGCGGCGCGGCAGCTCGGTCTGTCCGCCGGCCTGGTCGGCGTCGTGGGGCATGACGCCGCGGCGGACCTCGTTCTCGACCGGGCGCGCCGGGACGGGATCGACGTCTCCGCCGTCGTCCGCCGGGCGGGCGCGACCACGCCCCTCGTCGTCGGCGTCGTCGAGGCCGACGCCACCCACCGCCTCCTCGAGCACGTCCCCGCGGAGGCACTCCTCACCCCGGCCGACGTCCGCGCCGGCGCCCCGCTCCTCGGCGCCGCCCGCGCGGTCGTCGCCGACCTCCAGCAGCCCGACGACGCCGTCGCCGAGACGGTCCGTCTCGGCGCCGCGGCGGGCGCCCTGGTGGTCCTCGACGGCGCACCGGAGGACCCGGACGCGCTCGCCGACGTCTGGGACGGGGTCTCGGTCCTGCGCGCGGACGACGACGAGATCGCCGCCTACGTCGGCAGCGTGCCCGAGGGGACCGACGCCGTCGCCGACGCGGCGCGCGAGCTGGTCGCCGGCGGGCCGGACGTCGTCGCCCTCGGGGCGGGGTCGGCGGGGAACGTCGTCGCCTGGCACGGCGGGGTGCGTCTCTTCCCGCGGCTGGGAGCGGACCCGGTCGACGCGACGGGCGGCGGTGACGCCTTCGTCGCCGGGCTGCTGCGTGCGCTGCTCGACGGCGCTGACCCGGAGACCGCCGGGTGGTGGGCGTCGGCCGCGGCCGCGCTCACCGTGACCCGGCTCGGTGGCCGGCCGGACCTGGACGCCGCGACCGTGGCGAGGGAGGCCGCCCGGGCGGCGGGCCGCTGACAAGATGCAGGCACCTGGCACCGGTGGCACTCTCGGGTCGCACCGGGACGGATCCCGGTGGACCCGCGAAGGAGAGCCCACTGGTGAACAGCGCCGTCACGTCGTACGCCCCCGCCGAGCCCGCGACGGAGGCGTCGGCCCTGCCCGTCACGCCCCGCGGCACGGTGAGTGCGACGCTCCTCGACGTGCTCCTGCGCGGGGCTGACCCGGGGGCGCTGGAGAACCTCGGCCGGGCGGCTGCCGCACGCACCACCGACGCCGTGCGTGACGACGACATCCAGCTCAGCCTCCTCATCCTCTACGCGCTGAGCTACGGCACCTTCGACCAGCTCGGCGCCGAGCACGAGTGGAGCCCCGAGCTCGTGCGCCTGCGCGGCGACCTCGAGGCGGCCTTCGAGGCGGCGCTGCGCGAGCAGGTCCCCGTGCCACCGACCCCCGAGCCGACGGTCCCCGCCGTCGCCGACGCGCTCTTCGCCCTCACCGCGGAGCCGAGCGGGCCCTCGCTGGCGAAGTTCGTGGCGAAGAGAGCGAGCCGCGAGCAGGTCGTCGAGATGCTCGTCCAGCGCAGCGTCTACACGCTGCGCGAGGCCGACCCCCACACGTGGGCGATCCCGCGGCTCACCGGCCGCGCCAAGGCGGCGCTCGTGGAGATCCAGGCCGACGAGTACGGCGGCGGGCACCCCGAGCGCGTCCACCAGCACCTCTACGCCCGCACCCTGCGCGGGATGGGCCTGAGCGCGGAGTACGGCACCTACGTCGACCATGTCCCGGCGATCACCCTCGCCTCCTTCAACCTCATGTCGATGTTCGGGCTCAGCCGCCGCTTCCTCGGCGCGATCGTCGGGCACCTCGCCGCCTACGAGATGACCGCCTCGATCCCCTGCCGCCTGTACGCCGACGGCATGCGCCGCCACGGCATCCCGGAGGAGGTCTCCCACTACTTCGACGAGCACGTGGAGGCCGACGCCGTCCACGAGCAGATCGCCGCCCGCGACCTCGCGGGGGCACTGGCCGAGGACCGGCCCGAGCTCACCGCCGACATCATGTTCGGCGCCGCGGCATGCCTCGCCGTCGACGGTGCGATGGGCGAGCACATCCTCCGGTCCTGGAAGGCCGGCGCGTCCTCCCTCGTCCGCCCGCTCGCCGGGGAGGCGGCCGCGTGAGTGACCGCGACGGGCACGACGAGGTGACGATCACCGCCTACCCCAACGGACCGCTCATCGTGCGCGGGGACGCGACGATCCTCGACGTCGAGGGCCGGGCGATGCCGCGGACCCGCAAGACCGTGGCGCTGTGCCGCTGCGGGGCCTCGACGATCAAGCCGCTGTGCGACGGCAGCCACAAGCTCGTGGGCTTCTGCACGGAGGAGCCCGGTAGCGTCAGGCCATGAGCATCGCGCTGCCCGACTCCGTCACCGCCGCCGATGGGGAGGGGGGCCTGCCCGTCCTGCGGGTGGCCACCGCCCTCGTCACCGGAGAGGTGTACCTCCACGGCGCCCACGTCACCGCGTGGACGCCCGCCGGTGCCGACCCCGTCCTGTGGGTGAGCGGCTCCTCCCGCTTCACGCCCGGTCAGGCCATCCGTGGCGGTGTGCCGATCTGCTTCCCGTGGTTCGGGACCGGGCGCGAGCCGGGACTCGCCCCGCCCGCGCACGGCTTCGCGCGGCTGGCACCGTGGCGGCTCGTCGGCGCCGAGGAGCACGACGGCGGCGTGGTCACCCTCACCTTCGAGCTCACCGCCGCCGACGTCGCTGACGTCCCCGCCGCCGCGGCCTGGCCGCACCCCTTCACCGCCACCTACGCCGTCACCTTCGGCCGCGAGCTCACCCTCGCGCTGACCGTGGAGAACACCGGCGAGAGCGAGATCTCCTACGAGGAGGCGCTGCACACCTACCTCGCCGTCGCGGACGCGCGGACGACGACGGTCCAGGGGGTGGACGGCGCCACCTACCTCGACAAGGCGGCCGGCGGCGGCCCCGAGCTCGTCACCCAGCACGGGGACGTCACCTTCACCGCCGAGACGGACCGCGTCTACGACAGCGCGGGGACCGCCGTCGTCGTCGACGAGCCCGCCGGCCGCCGCATCGGGATCGACAAGGACGGTTCGGCCCACACCGTCGTGTGGAACCCGTGGGCGGAGAAGGCCGCCACGATGCCCGACTACGGCGACGACGAGTGGCCGACGATGGTGTGCGTCGAGACGGCCAACGCCCTCGACGCCGCGATCACCCTCGCGCCGGGCGAGCGGCACGCCATGACCGCCCGCTACGCCGTCACCCGCTAGGGGCGCCCGACGCCCGACGCCCGGCCCCGACGCCGGGTGCCGGTCGCCCGGTGCTGCCTGACCCGCTGCGCCGCGAGTTCGGCGTCCCGCGCGGCCGCGCTGCAGACCACGGCGGCGGCCATGCGCTACCCGCGGGGGTGACGTTGTCCGGAGACGTGAGATTGCACCATGAGGCGGAGCAATCTCACGTCTCGCGACCACGTCTCCCTCTCCCCGTCCCGGAGGCCGTCTCAGGGCTGGATGACCTGGGCGCGGCGACGGGTCATCGCCAGCGTGGCTCCTCGCCCGGCGCCCTGGGTCGTGGCTTCCTGCCGAACCGTGCGCTGGAGCTGAGGCCCTCGGCGGTCCACCGGGGCTGCGGACCGCACTCCCCGGTGCCGAAGAACTCGTGGTAGAGCCACCACTGGGGACCGCCGGCTGACTGCACGCGTAGCGGCTTGACCTTCCGGTTCGCGGGGAAGCGGCGACCCGAGCGGTCCCGGGCGCGCAGGTCGGTCTCGTCCCACGTGGTGACCGTCTGTCCGTCGGCGTCGACGACGGCCAGCGAGTGGCCGGTCGCCGCCAGCAGGCGGACGAGCGTCTCGAGCGAGCACGAGAGCGCCGAGCGTTCGAGGCGGGCGAGCGTCGCCGGTGCTACGTCGATCTTCTCGGCGAACGCGCGCTGGCTCAGGCCATGCTCCCGGCGGTAGCTCCGCAGGGCCAGGCCGACCTGTTCGTCGAAGGGCACGGTCGGTTCGCTGGCCACCATGCCCACCACGGTGGCAACGTCGTCCTCCGGGGACGCGGGGTGGCGGTGCGAACGGTGGACGAGGCCCGGCACACTGTCCCTGTGGACAACGAGTCGGGCGTGGAGCGCGTGAAGGTCCGCGACGTCATGCCCGCGGACGTGCCTCTGCTCGAGCGGGCGCTGCCCGGTGACCACGCGCGCCAGCTCGCCAACGCCGCTGCCGGGCGGCGGACCTTCCTCGCGGCCTGGGACGGGGAGGAGCCGGTGGGGACCGCCGTCGTCCGCTGGACCGGGCTGCCCGTCGACGGTCGCGGCCCCGTCGCGGAGATCGGCTCGCTCGAGGTCGTGCCGACGCGGCGCGGCGAGGGCATCGGCAGCCGGCTCGTCGCGGCCGCCGAGCAACGGGTGCGCGAGCGCGGTGGCACCGCGGCCGCGATCGTCGTGGCGGGGGACAACCGCGACGCCTGCCGCCTCTACGAGCGCCTCGGCTACCGCGGGACCGGTGCGCGGCGGGCCGTCGCCGACGGTGCGGGGCTGCTCCTCGTCCGCGAGCTCGGCTGAGCTCAGCAGGCTCCCTCGAGCACCCGCTCGGCCGGCACCGGCTCGGCCGGGCACGGATCGGGCGCGGTGACCGTCGCAGCACGGGCACGGACACGAGCGCGGGTCCGGCGGTGCAGCACGAGCAGCCCCGCGGTGAGGACGATCGCCGCGAGCACGACCCAGCCCGCTGTGCCGAGGGAGGTCGCGACCGCCGGCAGCGCCTGGCCGGCCAGCCCACCGGCGCCCAGCCACAGGGCGGCCCACAGGAGGCTGCCGGCGAGCGACCCGGCGAGGAAGCGGTGGTAGCGCATCTGGGCGGCACCCGCCGCGGCCGGCATCAGCGTCCGGACGAGGGGGAGCAGCCGGCTGACGACGAGCGCGCTCGCACCGCGTCTCCGTGCCAGCCGTGCCGCGCCGTCCCAGTGCGCGGTGCCGATCCGGCGCACCGCGCGCGAGCCGCGCAGCCGGGTGCCGTAGCGCCGCCCGACGACGTAGCCGACGTGGTCGGCGAGGGAGGCGGCGAGCGTGACGACGACGAGCGCGAGGAGCACCTGGACCGGTGTCCGCGCCGCCGCGCCGAGCACGAGCACGCCGAGCTCGCCCGGCACGAGCACCCCCAGGCCGAGAACGGACTCGGCCAGGGCGAGCAGGGCGCCGAGGGCGAGGAGCGTGGGGCTGAACGCCTCGGGCAGCGCGGTGATGAGGTCCGGCATGGTCCCAGCGAATCGTGAGTGGGCGGTGGTCGGTATCCGGGGTGACCCTGGTCCGACCCTGGAGCGCCCTCAGGGTGTCGTCCGGGCCGAGGTGCCAGGGTGGTGGCCGGGTGCGAGCCCGGATGACGGATTTTCGTCAGCGGCGCCGACGGCCCGGCCAGCCGATGGTCGTGCGCGGCTTGCGGGGCCGGCTCGGGGCGAGGTGCTGGACGAGGGCGAAGTCCGCCATCGTCCGGCCCGAGCTGTGGGCGGCGAGGTCGTGGAGCAGGTGGGGGTTCATGACGAGTTCCTCTCAGGGGGTGGGGCGGGCGGCGCGCAGGGCGAGCGCAGAGGCGGCGAGGACGCCGGCGACGGTCACGGCGACGAGGACGCGGTAGTCGACGGCACCGACCACCGCCGCCGCGCCGAGCGTGACGAGGGTCTGGGGCAGGTTGAGCGCGATGTTCGTCGCGGCGGACACCCGGCCCTGGAGACGGGCCGGCGTCATCCGCTGACGCAGGGTGATGAAGGCGACGATCGCCCACGGGACACCGAGCCCGAGCACGGCGAGGCCGGCGGCTGCGACGGTGAGCGTCACCACCGCGGGGGCGTCGAGGCCGCCGACGAGGAGCAGCGGCGCCATGCCCAGTGCCATGGTGGCGAGCCCGCCGGCCACGGCCCGCGCCTCGCCGACGCGGCCGAGGACCCGCGCGGCGGTGAGTCCACCGACGACGGCGCCGACCCCCTGGAGGCTGACGAAGATCCCGAGCAGGGCCGGGTCCACGCCCAGTCCCTGCTCCATGAGCGGGAAGACGGCGACGTTGACGAGCCCAGTCGCACCCGTGGCGACGGCGAGGGCGACGGTGAGCGCACCGAGCGGCGCGGTGGCGAGCAGGTGGCGCAGGCCGCCTGCCAGCTCCGACCAGAACCGGGTGTCCGTCGTCGGCTCGGGTGGCGTCTCGACGACCTCGACCCGGGTGAGGAGCGCGGCGGTGATCGCGAAGCACGTCCCGGTGAGTGCGATGACGGCGAGCGGGCCGGCCACGACGTACAGCGCGGTGCCGAGGAGCGGGGAGACGAGACGGAAGGCCTGGTCCACCGTCGAGAGGAGACCGTTGCCACCGGCGAGCTCGTCGTCGTCCAGGAGGTCGCGCACGAGCCCGGACTGGGCGGAGGCGGTGACGTAGCCCATCGCCCCGTAGAGGAAGGTGACGACGTAGACGAGCCAGACGTCACCGGCGTCGCCGACGAGGAGGAGGGCGAGGACCGCCGGGACCATGAGGCCGTTGCCCGCGGCGAGCAGGGCCTTGCGGGAGACGCGGTCCGCGAGATGCCCGATGAAGGGGGCGAGGAGCGTCGGCAGCCCGAGGGCGACGAAGACCGAGGCGGCGGCGCCGTCGGAGCCGGTGAGGTCCTTGACCCACACGGCGAGCACGAGCCACAGCGCGCTGTCGGCGGCGTTGGTGAAGACCCACGCGACCGTGAGCTGCCGGAAGCCGGGCCGACGCAGCGCTGCGGGGCCGCGCTGACGCTGCGGGCTGGCGAGCTCGACCATCGGTCCGTCCTTCTCTCTTGATCCGGCACGACCGACTTTAGACCCTAAAGGAACCTTGCACAAGGGATCTTGTGCAAGGTGTGTTGTGTACGCGCGACGGCATGGCAGAGGCTCCCGGCCGCAGGCGGCGGGAGTTCGGGCGGGCGCGCTCAGGCGCCGGACGGGGCGGGCGGCTCGGAGTGGATCGTCGACATGACGCGGACCCGGCGCGCCCCCTCGGGACGCAGCGCGGGGTCGTCGCGCTCCTCGAAGCGCCCGAGCAGCTCCTGGATCTGGTCGGCCACCTCCGCGGCCTCCTCCGCGGTGGCCCAGAAGCTGCCGCCCATGAGGCGGGTGGCGCCGATCCACTCCGGGGGCTCGTCACCGAGCCGCTCCACCGCCGCCCACAGCCCCTGGGCGCGCTGCTGGAAGGTGAGACGCGCGAGCTCGGCGGTCGCCTGGACGGAACCCGGGACCTCGGGGTCGACCTCGGTGGCGTAGCCGCCACGGGACACCGTCCGCCACGGCTTCTCCCGGCCGCGCGCCTCGGCCCGCTCGATGAAGCCGTACTTCTCGAGCATGCGCAGGTGGAAGGAGCAGCTCGCCACCGACTCCCCGGTGAGCTCGGCGCACTGGGTGGCGGTGAGCTCGCCCCGCTCCCCGAGGATGTCGAGCAGGCGCAGGCGCAGGGGGTGGGAGAGGGCGCGGATGCGCTCGGGCTCGTTGATGAGCTGCTGCTCGCGCGATGCCATGGGGCCACCCTAAGCGTCCCTTGCGCAAGGAGCCGTGTGCCCGTCGCGCTACCGGGTGACGAGGGCGAGGGCGGTGAGGGTCGGGGCGGCCACGCCCAGCGTGGTGCTCACCGCCAGGGTGGCCCGGTGACGGCGAGCCGGTGGTCGACGGACGCGGTCGGCCGGGACGCGCTGGCGGCGGGTGAAGTCGTCGAGTGTCGTGCCGACGCTGTGGGCGGCGAAGCTGTCGAGCAGGTGCTGTTCCATGGGACGTCCCTCCAGGTGAACCGGACATCTCTCACGCTAGGAGGCGTACCGGACACGGAGTGTCCGCTGCTCCGGCCATGATGTGGACGTGGACTCCTCCCGGCGCATGCTCGAGCTCCTGAGCCTCCTCCAGCTGCGGCGCGAGTGGCCCGGCAGGGAGCTCGCCGAGCGTCTCGGCGTCAGCGACCGCACCCTGCGCCGGGACGTCGACAAGCTCCGCGAGCTCGACTACCCGGTGCACGCCGTCAAGGGCAGGGGTGGCGGCTACCGGCTGGGTGACGGGGGCCGGCTCCCTCCGCTGCAGTTCCTCAGTGACGAGGCGGTGGCGGCCGCGATCGCGCTCACGACCGCCGCGAGCAGCAACGTCCACGGCGTCGGCGAGGCGGCGCAGCGGGCGCTGGGCAAGCTCGAGCAGGTGCTGCCCTCCCGGCTCCGGGGGCGCGTGGAGCGGCTGGGGGCGAGCGTCGTCCACCTCCCCGGGCCCTCCCTCGTCGAGCCCGAGGTCCTCATGACGGTCGCCGGGGCGTGCCGCGACCACGTGTGCCTGCGCTTCGACTACGTGCGCGGCGACGGGACCGAGTCGCTGCGCGAGGTCGAGCCCTACGGTCTGGTGACGTGGAGCGGCCGCTGGTACCTCGTCGCCTGGGACGTGCACCGGGAGGACTGGCGGACCTTCCGCGTCGACCGGCTCCGCCCGCGCATCCCCCTCGGTCGCCGCTTCACCCCGCGCCAGCTGCCGGGGGACGACGCCGGGTCCTACCTCATCGGCCGGGTGCGCGACCTGTGGCGCGAGAAGGCCGTCGTCCTCGTCCACGAGCCGGCCGACAGCGACCTCATGCGGCGCTGGGCGGCCGAGGGGGAGGTCCGGCCCGTCGACGCGACGAGCTGCCGGCTGCTCCTCGACGGCGACAGCGTCCAGTGGCTCGCCTCCGCCCTCGCCCAGCTCGAGGCCGACTTCGTCGTCGAGGCACCAGACGCGCTGCGCCACCACCTCCTGGAGGTGTCGGCACGCCTGGCGCGGGCGGCCGGCCCCGACGCGTCGGGTCCTGGTTAGCATGCAGGCGTGACGACGCGCGGCATCGACGTCGAGACAGCGATCGCCGCGCCGATCGAGCGCCGGTGACCGACGCGCCGGACCGGCTCAAGCCGCGTCGCCACGAGCGCCGGAGCTGACCGGCCCTCGGTCAGATCGGGACGCGCCCGGCGGAGCTCGGCGCTGAGCACACCCGCTCCTCCGCGTCGACGTGGCCCGCGGAGCGAGGAGTACGGTGCAGCGGTGAGCGAGTCGCGCGGTCCTCTGCTGCCCGGACCGGCCGCCCCGCTCGTCCTCGGGGCCGCCGTGTCGGTGCAGTTCGGCTCGGCCGTGGCGGCCCTCGTGTTCCCCGCGGCGGGGCCCTCCGGTGTCGTCGCGCTGCGCCTGGCGTTCGCCGCCCTCATCCTGCTCGCCGTCCTGCGTCCCCCGCTGCGCGGTCGCACGCGGCGGGACTGGGCGCTCGTCGTCGCCTTCGGGCTCGCACTCGTCGCGATGAACAGCCTGCTCTACCACGCCATCGACCGGATCCCGCTGGGGCCGGCGGTGACGCTGGAGGTGCTCGGCCCGCTCACCCTGTACGTCGTCCTCGGCCGCCGCCTGCGCAACCTCCTGTGGGCCGTTCTGGCGCTCGCCGGGGTCGCCGCGCTCGGCGGCGGGAGCGTCGAGCGGCTCGACCCCGTCGGCGTCGGCCTCGCGCTCGGCGCGGCCGCCGCGTGGGCGGCGTACGTCGTCGTCGGGGCGCGGGTGGCGCGGGCGTTCACGGGCGCGCAGGGGCTGGCGCTGGCCCTGGCAGTGGGGTCGGTCGTCGCCGTCCCCCTCGGTGCGGTCACCTCGGGCAGCGCACTGCTCGACCCGCGTGTGCTCGCCCTCGGCGGGGCCGTCGCGCTGCTCTCCTCGGTCATCCCCTACTCCCTCGAGATGGCCGCGATGCGGCGGGTCACGGCCGGGAACTTCGCCGTCATGATGAGTCTCTACCCGGTCATCGCCGCCCTGGCGGGCTGGCTGGTCCTCGGGCAGCGGCTGGGCGGGACGGAGCTGGTCGGGATCGGGCTCGTCGCGGTCGCGACCGCCGGGGCGACGAGTGGCGCGCGACCCGTGACACCGCGCCCGGGCGGGGACGGCGACGAGGCGGTCGCGCCACCTGCTGGGTGACGATGTCGGCGCCGGACGCTACCGTTTCCCACGCCACCACACCGGTGCTCCCGTGACGACGTCGTCGCGGGTGGTAACGACGAAATGAGAGCGACGATGCGTCGATCACTGACCGCAGCCACCAGTGCCCTCGTCCTCGGGGCGGTCGGGGTGCTGGGGGCCGTCCCCGCCGGCGCCGACCCCGCTGCGCCGGAACCGCTGCCGAGCCTCGAGCTCACCGACAAGGTGGGCGAGACGCTCAAGGTGGCCGAGGGGACCGTCACCGCCTTCGTCCGGCTCGACGCGCCCGCGGCGCTCGACGTCGTCGAGTCCGGCGGGTCCAGCGCGGATGCCGGCGAGGCGGCGCAGGACGTCGAGAGCCTCGCCGAGGACGTCGTCCCCGTCGAGGCCGGTGCCCGCGCCCGCAGCGCCGGGCCGCAGCGGCTGTCGGTGACGAGCACCCTCGTCGCCGGCACCATCGTCACCGGCGACGCCGCCCAGGTGCGGGAGCTCGCGGAGTCCGACGACGTCGTCTCCGTGGCGCTCGTCCCGCTCAAGGAGCCGAGGAACAAGGGCGTGGACCTCTTCACCCGCGCGGCGGAGGTGTGGGAGTCCTACGGCGAGACGGGTGAGGGCGTGCGCATCGGCATCATCGACACCGGCGTCGACTACACCCACGCGGACTTCGGCGGCCCGGGCACCGAGGAGGCCTACGCCGCCGCCTACGGAGAGGACGGCACCGCGCCCCCGCCCGAGGGCACCTTCGACGGCGTGAAGTTCCTCGGCGGCCACGACTTCGCCGGCACCTACTACGACGCCTCCGGCGACCTGCCCGGCTCGACCACCGTGCCGCAGCCCGACCCGAACCCCATCGACGGTCTCTACACCCGCGACCACGGCGGTCACGGCACACACGTCGCGGGCAGCGCGGCCGGCTACGGCGTTACCGCGGAGGGTGAGACCTTCCGCGGGGACTACGGCGAGCTCGAGGACATCAGCGACTGGAAGGTCGGCCCGGGCGCCGCCCCGGAGGCCGGCATCTACGCCCTCAAGGTCTTCGGTGACTACGGCGGGTCCACGAGCGTGACGATCAACGCGCTGGAGTGGGCGGCCGACCCCAACGGTGACTTCGACTTCGACGACCGCCTCGACATCGTCAACCTCTCCCTCGGCGGTGACGCCGCGCCCGTCGACGACCCCGAGAACCTCTTCGTCAACCGGCTCAGCGACCTCGGCACCCTGTCGGTCATGGCCGCCGGCAACGCCGGTGACGTCACCGACATCGGCGGCTCGCCGGGCAACGCGAGCAGTGCGCTGTCCGTCGCGAACTCCGTCGCGGACACGATGACCTACGACGCCGTCGAGGTCACCGGCGCCGCGGACGAGTCCCTCCTCGGCCGCCACGCCGCGCAGAACACCGTCTCCTACGCCGGCAGTGAGGACGCCGAGGGCCCGGTCGTCTACCTCGGCGACGGTGTCGACGGCTGCCAGCCCCTCACCGACTACGCCGAGCAGATCGCCGGCACCATCGTGTGGCTGGACTGGGACGACAACGACAACACCCGCGCGTGCGGCAGCGGCGTCCGCTGGGCGAACGCGACGGCCGCCGGCGCGGCCGGCGTCCTCATCGGCACCGAGAACGCGATCTTCACCGCGGGCATCGCCGGTGACGCCGAGACCCCCGGCGCCCAGCTCACCGCCGCCGCCACCGACCGCCTCCTGCCCGAGGTCCAGGCCGGCACGCTGAGCGTGCGCCTGGGCCCGTCCTACCGCGACGCCACCTTCGTCACCGACGAGTCCGTCGCCGACCTCCTCAACCCCGGCTCCTCCCGCGGCGCCCACGGCTCGCTCGGGGTCGTCAAGCCCGACGTCGCGGCTCCCGGCACCCGGATCTCCTCGGCCGCGGCCGGCGCCGGCACGACGGCGCACACGCTGTCGGGCACCTCGATGGCCTCCCCGCACGTCGCCGGTATCGCCGCCCTCGTCCGCGCCACCCACCCGGGCTGGAGCCCGGAGCAGGTCAAGGCCGGCATCATGAACACGGCCACCAACCCGGTGTACTCCCAGCCCGGTCCCGGCGGCCCGGTGTACGGCCCCGAGCGGGTGGGCGCGGGACGTGTCGACGCGGTCGCCGCCGTGGGCACCGGTGTCATCGCCTACGACTCCGGCGCGCCGGACGCCGTCTCGGTGGCCTTCGGGGTCGTCGACGTCGGCGCCGAGACCGTCGCCCTGCGCCGCACGGTGACCGTGGAGAACCTCGCGAACCGCGGCCCTGTCGTCTTCCGCCCCACCTTCGAGGCGGCGACGACCGCCGGCGGCGCGACGATCACGACCACGCCGTCCTCGATCACCGTCCCGCCCGGCCGCAGCCGGACCGTCACGGTGACGCTGACGGCCGACCCCGAGACTCTCGCCCGCGACATCGACCCCACCCAGTCGGCCGACTCCGGTGTCGGTGTGCCCCGCGAGTACGTCGCGGCACTGTCGGGCCAGCTCGTCCTCCAGCCGCCGCGCCCGGGCACCGGGCCCACCCTGCACGTCCCCGTCCACGCGGCCCCGCGTCTCGTCTCCGAGCTCACGGCGCAGCCCGTGGAGTTCGCCTCGGCGGACGCCCTCACCGCGCCGCTGGAGCTCACCGGGCGCCACGTCGACTCCGGCGGCTGGACCTCGCTCACCTCGGTGCTGGAGCTCGTCGCGACGAGCCCGCGGCTCGAGGACGCCGACGCCGACCTCACCTCACCGACCCAGGTGGCCGCCGGTGACATCCGGTACGTCGGCGCGATGTCGACGGGCCCACGCCTCGCGGAGGCCGGCTACGACCCGGCACTCGGCTACCTCGGCATCGGCATCGCCGTCCAGGGGCAGTGGCCCACGCTCGGCACCACGACCGTCCCGGTCATCGACACCGACGTCACCGGTGACGGCATCCCGGACATCCAGACCGCCGTCCAGAAGCTCGACCCGACGCTCGACGTGACGATCGCCTACACCTACGACTACTGGACCGGCCAGCCCTACTCGCAGAGCGCCGTGAACGGCGCGTGGGGCGACGTCGACACGACCGTCTACGACAACAACGTCCTCGTCGCCCCGATCCCGCTGCGCCTCTTCCGGCCGGGCGTCGTCCCGACCTTCAGCGTGTGGACCTTCTCCGGGTACGCCCCGAACGGCCTCAACATCGTCGACGGCGTCGAGCCCTTCACCTACGACCCCTTCGCCCCGGACCTGTGGACCAGCGGCGGGGTGCTCAACGACGTCTTCGACCCCTCGGGCACGGACATCACCGTCCACCGCTCGCCGGAGGCCAGCGACGCCGGGCCGCTGCTCGTCCTGCACTCCCACAACGCCGACGGCGCCCGGGCCCAGGTCGTGGACGTCACCGTCCCCGAGGTGGTCGCCGCCCCGACGACGACGACCCTCACGGTCGACGGGGAGCCGGCCGCCGGCTCCGAGGTCACCCTCACCGCCGCCGTGGAGCCCGCCGCCGCCACCGGCACGGTGAGCTTCCGTGACGGGGACACCGAGCTCGCCACCGCGACCGTCGAGGGCGGCACCGCCAGCGCCGTCGTCACCCTCGGGGCCGGCACCCACACGCTGAGCGCCGCGTTCACGCCGGACGCCCCGCAGTGGGAGGCGTCCGTCTCCGCGTCCCTCACCGTCGACGTGGGCCAGGCCGCGTCGACGACCTCGCTCCGCCTCTCCCGCACCCTCGCGACCTACGGCACCGAGACGACGGCGACGGTGACGGTCGACGCCGCCGGTGCGGCGCCGTCGGGCACGGTCGAGATCCGCCGGGACGGTGAGGTCCTCGCCGCGGCCGAGCTCGCCGCGGAGGGGAGCAGCGGGACCGCCACGGTCACCCTGCCCCGCGACGTCGCCGCCGGTGCCCACCGGATCACCGCGGTCTTCACCGGCAACGCCGACGTCGCGGGCTCGACGAGCCGCGCCGCGACGTACGTCGTGCTCCCGGCGCTGCCGCGCGTCGACATCGACGCCGACTCCCGCGTGCCGAGGGGCAGCTCCCCGCAGATCGGTGTCGAGGTGCTCGGCCGGGGCGGTGCCCCCGTGCCGACGGGCTCGGTCACGGTGACCGCGGGCTTCCGCGTCGTCGACCGGGTCAGGCTCGACGCGGCCGGTGCCGCGACCGTGCAGCTCCCGCCGGTCCGCTTCCTCACGATCCTCACCGCGACGTACGGCGGCGACGCCGGCTACCTGCCGGGCATCGACCTCGCGACCATCACGCCCCGCTGACCGGGGCGGCGACGGGGCGCGGCAGGCCACTGCCGCGCCCCCGTGCCAAATGCTGGGCTCGCGGGGCGGCTCGCGCTACGGTCGGGGCATGAGCGACGGCGACTTCGAGTTCGAGCGGAAGTTCTTCGTGCCCGAGCTGCCGACCGCGGCCCTGCGTGAGCCGCACCCGGTCCTCATCGTCCAGAGCTACTTCCTGGCGGCCGACGGCTACGCCCTGCGCATCCGGCTCCAGGGCCCTGCCCCCGCCGGGTCGCTGCCGACGTGGGGTGACGAGCGCGAGCTCCTCGCGGCCGCGGCCGACGCCTTCACCTTCTGCGCCCTCACCGCCAAGGGCCCCTCCGTGGGCGGCACCCGCTACGAGGCCGAGCGGGAGCTGGACATCACCGCCGGTCTGGCGATGGTCCGGCTGGGCGGGGACCTCGTCGCCAAACTGCGCTACTCCCTGTGGCTGGGCGCCGACGGCTGGGTCATCGACTCCTTCCTCGGACGCAACGAGCCGCTCGTCGTCGCCGAGTGCGAGCGCGGTGGCCCCGTGACGGACCTCGCGATCCCCGACTTCTGCCTGAGCGAGGTCACCGACGACCCACGGTTCGCCAACGACGCCCTCGCCACCAGCCCCTACAGCCACTGGAGCGCCGCCTACGGCCGGGAGCTCGAGGCGAGCGGGCCGCGCTTCCTCACCGAGTTCGGCACGAACCAGCTCGGCCTGCCCAGCTGACGCGCGCGCCCTCGCCCATGACCGGAGCCCCCGGGTCCCTCGTCCTCGTCCGCCACGGCGAGAGCGCCGCCAACGCCCTCGGCCTGTTCACCGGGGTGCTGGACGTCGGGCTCACCCCGCGCGGGGAGCGGAGCTGCCACGACGCCGCCGCCCGGCTGCACGCCACCGGCTGGCGCCCGGACCTCGTCCTCGCCTCCGTGCTGACCCGGTCCTGGCACACCGCCGACATCGTCGCGGGCGCCGTCGGGGGAGAGGTCGTGCGGGACTGGCGGCTGGGCGAGCGCAGCTACGGAGCCCTCACCGGCTTCGGCAAGCGCGAGGTCGCCGAGCGGCACGGCCAGGAGCTCTTCGTCCACTGGCGCCGCTCCCTCGACGGTCGACCCGAGCCCCTGCCCGAGCGCACCGTCGCGCTGTGGCGCTCCCTGCCGCCCTTCGCCGGCCTGCCCGCCGAGGCGCTGGCGCCCACGGAGTCGCTCGCCGACGTCGTCGAGCGGGTGCGCCCGCTCTGGGAGGGGACACTCGGTGACGCGCTGCGCGCCGGACGTCACGTCCTCGTCGTCGCCCACGGCAACTCCCTGCGCGCCCTGTGCGCGCTCGTCGACGACCTCAGCCCCGCCGAGCTTCGCGAGCTCAACCTCCCCAACGCCCGTCCGCTCCTGTACGAGCTCGCCCCCGGCCTCGTCCCCCGCGTCCGCGGAGGGCGCTACCTCGACCCGCGGCTGGCCGCGGCGGAGGCCGCCGCGATCGCTGCGCAGGGCGGTACCTGAGAGGTACCGGTCCTCCCCCTCCCGGTCCCGGCCGGTCCGTCCTCCGGGTTGCCCGATCGTCCCTCCGTCCGAGGTGCGCGGCGGGGCGCGGCGGTAGGCTCGCTGGAGGTCCGCAGAGTCGCGGGATGAGGGGGGACGTGATGAGAGTGGTCGTCGTCGGCATGGCCTATGCCGTCGTCACGCTGCCCGTCGACACCTTCCCGGTCGCGTACCGGGCGGTGCGCGACGTCCCGATCTCCGCCTCCGTCGGCGGGTCGGGCTTCGCCGCGGCGCGCACGCTCGCAGCCCTGGGCGACGAGGTCTACCTCGCCGCGCCGCTCGGGGAGGACGCCGAGGCCGTGGCCGTCGACGTCGCCGCGTACCGCTACGGCGTCAACTCGGCGATGTGTCCGCGGTCGCTGCCCCGCTCACCCCGCGCCGTCGTCCTCGAGGGCGACGGCCGGCGGCACATCAGCCGCGACCTCGGGGACGCGCGCAGCGCCCGTGTCGACCTCGACCTCGGGGCGCTGGCGACGTCCGATCTCGTCATGGTCGACGGCGTGCTGCCCACGGCCGCGCTCATCTCCTCGGCCCAGGCGACGGGCGTGCCGGTGGCGGCGGCGCTCGGCACGGTGAGCCAGCCGCCGCTTCTCGAGCAGCAGCCCTACCTCGGCGCCGAGCTGCTCGTCATGGGCCACGACGGGCACGACGAGGAGCACCTCGTCCAGACCTGGCGCCGCCGGTCAGCGGCCCGGCTCGTCGTCCTCACCCTCGGCGCCCGGGGGGCCGTGGGGATGGTCCAGCACTCCGAGGAGCTGCTGCACGTACCCGCCCGGCGTTTGGGCGAGGGGCCGCGGCCGGCGGGGCTGGGCGCGACCTACGCCGCCACCCTGGCCCACTACGTCTTCGCGCGCGGCTGCGACGCGCGCACCGCCATGGAGTACGCAGCGACCGCTGCCGCCTGGACGATCGCCCACCCCAGCGAGCCCGGTGGGCTGCGGGAGGACGTCCTCGAGGCGGCAGCGGCGCGTGCGGGCGGGGCGGCTCAGGCCTCGTAGCCGGCGGCGGAGCAGGCGCTGTCGATCTCACCCTGCGCGGCCTCGGAGGCGGCGACGTCGACCTGCGTGAGGTCGGGGAAGGTGACCTCGCCGGTCTCGGGGTCGGCCTGGGAGCGGGCCTCGTTGACGGCGGCGACGGCCTCGG
This sequence comes from Georgenia satyanarayanai, assembly GCF_009193135.1. GTDB lineage: Bacteria > Actinomycetota > Actinomycetes > Actinomycetales > Actinomycetaceae > Oceanitalea > Oceanitalea satyanarayanai. The sequence continues at coordinate 220,529 of NZ_VUKC01000002.1, read as the reverse complement.
TGAACGGGGCGTTGACGTCCTCGAGGAGCGTGGTGATCTCGGCCGGGGCGTTGCGGCCCAGCTCGGTGAGGCGCTGCTCCAGCGCGTTGATCTCGACGTAGGTGGCGTCGTCCACCACCTCGCCGCCGGACAGGGCGGCGCGGGCGTTCTCGGCGCGCTCGGCGAGCGGCGTCCCGGTGCCCTCGTAGAAGGCCTCGCAGGTGACCTGCTCGGGGCTCTGCGACGCGGAGGCGGCCGGGGCGGACTCCTCGCCGGACGTGCTGGAGCTGCAGCCGGTCAGGCCGAGCAGGAGGACCGCGGGAAGGATGAGTCGACGTGTCATACGGGCCACGTTATGCCTGCGCGCGGGAGGTCCCCGATGGCTGCGGACGGCGTCCGGACGGCCGCCGATCCGCGCCGTTCCGCGGATCTCCCGCGCTGCACAGCTCCGCGACAGGCGTGGCGGAACGTCGCGAGAGGTTGCTCACAGACGGTCGGTGCGCTGCCGCTTGACGATGAGGACGATGAGCGCGGCGACCGCGCCGAGCGCCGCGACGGCGATGGCCACCTTGGCGGCCGTGGGCAGCCCGGACACGTCACCGACCGTCTCCGCCGGCTCGCTCGTCACCGTCTCGCTCGTGGGCTCGGTGGGCTCGGTGGGCTCGGTGGTGGCGGGCTCGGTGGTGGCGGGCTCGGTCGGCTCGGCGGGTGCGGTGACCTCGAAGGGGATGACGCCGTCGATCGGGTGGCCGTCGCTGGAGGCCACGCGCCAGCGCACCTCGAGCGGCCCGGCCGGCAGCGCGGTGTCGAGGGCGAGGACGACGTCGGTCCCCTCGACCGTGCCCTCACCCTCGACGACGGTCGTGCCGTCCGCGTCGACGACGGTGATCGCCGAGCCCACCTCGAGCGGCGGGTTGTTGAAGCTCAGCGTGATCGACTCCGGCGGCGCCTCGAGCACCGCCCCCTCGGCGGGGTCGGAGGCGACGAGCATGTCGTGGGCCTGGGCCGCCGTCCCGAGCCCGATCGTCCCGAGGAGGACGAGCAGGACGAGGGCGGTGGAGCGGGCGCGACGGCGAGCGGCAACGATCGTGGTCATGGGCCCATGCTAGGCAGATGCCCGGCGGCGGGGCGCCACCGCCCGTACCGGGGGCGGTCGAGCCGCCGCGCCGGGGTCCAGGCGAGGTCGCCCGACGCGTGGGGGGCGCGGTTGGCGGGCAGGCCCGGCGGTACTAGGCTGCCGGGATCCGGCGGTGGGGCTCGCCGGCCCCAACCGCGGTCCTCCGCCAACGGTCCCTGCAGCACCCAGATCGGAGGACCACCGATGCCCCGGCCCAGAGAGCGGCTCGCCGCCGACAGCGGCGTTGCAGAGGCCACCGCCGGCCGCCGGCGTCGGCCAAAGGCCGGGCTGGACGTGCCGCTGGTCATCGCCGCGGGGGGCGCGCTCGGTGCGGTCGCCCGCTACGGCATCGCCCTGTGGGTCCCGCACGTCCCCGGTGCGTTCCCGTGGGCGACGATCGCCGCCAACGTCAGCGGGTGCCTGGTGATCGGCGTCCTCATGGTTCTCCTCACCGAGCTCGGCGGCCGTCCCCACCGGCTCGTCCGCCCCTTCCTCGGGGTGGGGGTCCTCGGTGGCTTCACCACCTTCTCCACCTACACGGTGGACATCCACCAGATGCTCCAGGCCGGCGCGCCCCACACCGCGCTGGTGTACCTGTTCGCCACCCTGGCCGCGGCCCTCGTCGCGGTCGAGGTCGGCATGGCGACGACCCGCTTGGCCGTCCGCAGCGCCGCGAGGAAGGGGAGTGACCGATGAGAGAGGGAAGCAGGGTCCTGCGCCTGACGGTGCTGGTCGGCGAGACCGACCAGTGGCACCACCGGCCCGTCTACACCGAGATCGTCCGCCGCGCCCGCGACGCCGGCCTGGCCGGCGCGTCGGTCTTCCGCGGGCTGGAGGGCTTCGGCCGGTTCCACACGATCCACACCAGCCGCCTGCTCAGCCTCAGTGAGGACCTCCCGCTCAGCATCGTCATCATCGACGAGGCGGACAAGATCCGCGCGTTCCTGCCCGAGCTCGACGGGATCGTCAGCGAAGGAGTAGCCGTCGTCGACGAGGTCGAGGTCGTGCGCCACTTCGGGGACTCCCCGGAGCCGGCATGACGGTCGTCCTGGTCGCGCTCGGTGCCGCCGTCGGGGCACCGCTGCGCTACTACACCGACCGGGCGGTCCAGACCCGCCACGACTCCGTCTTCCCCTGGGGCACTCTCACCGTCAACGTCATCGGCTCGCTGCTCTTCGGGGTGCTGGTCGGTGCAGCGGCGGTCGAAGGACTGCCCCCCGCCGTCGTCACCGGCGCCGGGGTGGGGTTCTGTGGCGCGCTGACGACCTACAGCACCTTCGGGTACGAGACCGTGCGCCTGGCGGAGAGCGGCTCACGCCTCTACGCCCTGGGCAACGTCCTCCTCAGCCTCGCCGCCGGTCTGGGTGCCGCCTGGGCCGGGCTCGGTCTCGCCACTGCCATCTGGTCGGCCGCGTGACCGACGTGGCCCTCGGTGCCGACACGACCGGCTGCGGCCGACAGGGTCCCGGTCAGCCGACGCGGCGCGCCACCTGGTAGCCCTCGCGGTCCAGGACGAGCTCGTAGTCGGTCCCCGGGTGCTTCTCCTCGGCGTACCGCGCGGCGTCCTGCGGCGGGTTGTCACCCCACGCCCCGCCCTCCCGGTCGATGACGTAGTAGTCCGCGACCGGGTTGTCAGGCGTGCCCGACCACAGCGCCGTCGTCGTCGGCACGAGACGCGCGAGGAGGGAGATGTCGCTGGCGACGACGGCGCCCTCCGGCACCGTGTCGACGGCCTCCCGGGCGGCCTCCGTGCGCGGTGCGGCCTGCCACGTCGCGGGGTCGGTGAGGCGCACGACGGGCAGGTCCGGGGCGGTGAGGACGACGGCGAGACCCGCGGCGCCGAGCGCGAGGCCGGTCCGCAGCGGCCGGCGCCGGTCCGGCTCCACGGGGCGCGGTCCGAGCGCGTCGAGCAGGGCGGCGGTGGCGAGCGGCATGAGGACGGCGTCGTAGTGCCAGACCCACGTCCAGTAGAACGACACCTCGCCGAGGAAGCGCCACGCCAGGGTGGGGACGGCGGCGAGGAGGATCGGGGAGCGGACGCCGACCACGCCCGCCGCGAGGACGAGCAGGAGCACCGTCACGACCTTCTCCCCGGGTCCCAGGACGCCGGCGAGCGCGGCGAGCGGGTCGCCGAGGACGTCGCCGACCGTGAGCCTGTCGGTGTAGTCGTACCGGCCGCGCGGGTTGAGCGCGGGCAGGATGACGGCCGTCGCGAGGACGAACCACGCCAGGCCCCAGCCGGCCAGTGCGAGGCCCGCCCGGCGCGCGCCCCGCCACCAGATGACGAGCCCGAGGACGGCGACGAGCAGGCCCAGGTCCTCCTTGACGAGGACGAGCGGCGCAAGCCACAGGACGCTCGCCCGCCACCGTCTCTCGAGCAGCGCGCACAGCCCGAGAGCGAGGAGCGGCAGCGCGAAGGCGATCTCGTGGAACTGGCTGCGGACCGCGCCCTGGATGCCGTGGGACAGGACGTAGGCGGCGCCGACCGCGACACCTGGCCACCGCCCGAGCCGGCGCACGGCCAGCGCCGTCAACGGCCACGCGGACACCGCGACGAGCAGCGCCTGGACCACGAGCAGGCTCAGTCCCGACGGGGCGACGGCGTACACCGGCCCGAGGAGCACGAGGAGCGGGTGGAAGTGGTCGCCGAGGAGGTTGAAGCCGTCGCCCTTGATGGGCACGATCGGCGCGTCGAGGCTCGCGTACGCCTTGGCGAGCTGGGTGAAGATCGCCAGGTCCCACGAGGGGGCCTCCAGCCGGCGCCACTGGAGGACCGCGACGAGCACGTAGAGCACAGCGGCGGCCCCCGCCACCACCCACGCCTCCGGCTGCCGCAGCCGTGCCCGTCGGCTGGTGGCGACCGTCGCCGTCACACCGCTCCCTTGCGCTGGAGGTGGCGCAGCGCCACCCACCCGAGGGGCACCCGGACCCAGAAGGTGAGCACCCGGAAGACGAGCGCCACGGAGAAGGCGACGCCGGCGGGGATGCCGGCGACGGTGAGCCCACCGGTGAGGGCCGCCTCGACGGGGCCGATGCCGCCGGGGGAGGGGACGGCCGCCCCGACGGTGTTGGAGGTGAGGTAGGTGATCGACAGCGTCGTCAGCGGCAGGGTGTAGCCGAAGGCGGCGAGCGCGCAGCCGAAGGCCGCGACGTAGCCGAGCGTCATGATGACGTTGCCGCTCAGCCCGACGAGCAGTCGGCGCGGGCTGCCGATCACCCACAGCACCCGGGGCCACACCTGGCGCAGGGTCGGCCCGAGCCTCGTCCACAGCCACGTCCGCGCCGGCGGCACGACGAGGACGACGACGATGATGAGGACGGCGGTGATCGCCACCCCGTTGACGGCTCCCGAGGGCACCGACAGCGTGCCGGCGCTGCCGGTGAGCAGCGCCATCGTCACGAGGAGCAGCACGGTGGTGACGAACTGGGACACCTGGACGAGCGCGACGGTCGCGACGGCCAGCGGGGTGGCGACGCGCTGGCGGTTGAGGAACCGGAGGTTGAGGGCCGCGGGCCCCACCCCCGCGGGCGCGACGAGCGAGACGACGCCGGCTGCGACCTGGACGAGCGTGGTGCGCCACAGCCCGAGCTTCTCCGGTGCGAAGGCCACCAGGCCCATGGCGCTGCCGAGGAAGGTGACGACCCCGAAGACGAGGGTGGCGAGCAGCCACCACGGGTTGGCGTTCCGGGTGGCGTCGACGACCTGCTCGAAGTTCAGCGTGCCGAGCAGCAGCCACACGGCGACGACGGCGATCGTCACCATGACGACGGTGCGCATGCTGAACCGCGCCAGGCGCATCGGCTCGACGTCGGCCGCCGGGTTCTGGTCGACGAGGCGGTCCCGCAGCGAGTTGAGCAGCTCGCGGGGCCGCTCCGCCGCCGCGCGCGTGTGCGCGGTGAGGACGACGGGCTGGAGGAGCGGCGCCACGGACGCGAGCTCCTCGGTGTCGAGGGAGCGCGCGGCGCTGGCCAGCGCCCGGTCCTCACCGACGTGCGCCGCGGTGGCTGCGAGGAGCTGGGCGAGGTCGAGGCGGCGGGAGAGCTCGGAGGAGGCGATCTCCCCGTCCTCCCAGTCGAGGAGGAGGACCGTGCCGTCGGTCGTGACGAGGACGGCGTCGGTACTGAGGTCGAGGTGGGCGATGCCCGCGGCGTGGGCCGTGCAGAGCTGGCGCCACACCTCGTCGAGGAGCTCGTCGCTCACCTCCTCGGCAGGGATGCTGCTGAGCCGGCGTGCGCCGGGCAGGTGGGCGCTCACCATGAGCACCGAGTCGCGGGACTCGGCCATCCCGGCGAGCGGTGCGGTGTGGACGCCGGCGCGCTCGGTCGCGTAGGCGAGGAGCGCCGCGCGGTCGGCGGCGTCCCGCAGCGTCGTCGCGCGGCGCCGGTGCAGGCCGCGCACGCGCAGCCGCGCCCACAGGGAGGCGAGGTAGCCGACGACCTGGCGGTCGCCGTCGAGCACGGTGACGTACCAGCGCCGGCCCGCCTCGTCCCACACCGAGTACACGCGGTGGGCGCCGACGGGGTCGAGGATGACGCCGTCGGGGCTGGCGGAGGCGCTGACGACGGCGCGCGGGTCGGTGAGCACGTCGGGGACGATCGAGTCGACCGGGCGCCCGGAGGCGCCGGGCCAGCTGGGGACGGTGGCGGGGTCCAACGGCTCCCCGGGCCGCTCGGTGTAGCCGATCGGCGAGCTGGTCGCCACGGTCCACGCCTGGACGTCCTGGCCAGCGCTGTCCAGGCGCACGACGCGGGCCGGGTCGAGGCCGGCGCGCCGCAGCCCCTGGACCAGCGCGATGCCCTCGGCGCGCTCGTTGTAGACGCCGACGGCGTAGCGCCCCGCCAGGCCGATCGCACGGCCGATGAGGACGGTGACGACGGCGCCGGGCAGGGTGAGCGCGCCGCGGATGACGGTGAGCACGAGGACGATCCACAGGAGGTTCCACGACCAGCGCACGGTAGGTCGGTGGGCGCGGGTGCCGACGGTCGTCAGGAGGGCGGCGAGCGCCGCGACGAGGGGGTTCATCGCGATGACCGCGTCGCCCTCGGAGGTGATCGTCAGGCCCACGGACAGCGCGGTGGGCCCGTAGGTGTCGAGGAGCAGGACTGCGGCGGTCGTCAGTCCCCAGGCGACGACGGCGGCCGCGATGGCCTCGGCGACCGCCCGCCACCGGCGGCGCACGAGCTGCATGACGATGACGAACAGCGGCAGGAAGAAGGTGACGACCCCCTCGAGGACCGTCACGGGCAGGAGGAGGATCTCGCGCAGGACCAGCGCGGCCGCGGACTGGACGTCCTCGGTGACGCCGATGGCCGTCGCGTGGGCGTACACCGCGAGGAGCAGGACGACGCCGATGCCGAGCACGGACAGGACGAGCTCGAGGAGGTCACGGGGCCGGTGCACCCGCGCCTGCGGGACGTCGACGAGCAGCACCTTGCGGCGGGGCGACTGCCGGGTGGGGGTCTCGGCCACGGGTGCGCGCTCACCGGGCCGATCCGTCATGCGCCCGAGTGTAGGCGGTGCCCCGGGGTCGCTCCCCGGAGCCGCGCTCAGGTGAGCCCGAGGCCGGCGAGGAGCTCGGTCGGCAGGAGGGCGTAGCCGACGAACGCGACGACGTCCAGGAAGGTGTGGGCGACGACGAGCGGCATGGTGCGCCGTCGTCGCCGGTAGTACTCCGCGAAGACGACGCCCATCGCGACGTTCGCGAGCCCGGGACCGATGCCCTGGTAGAGGTGGTAGGCACCGCGCAGGAGCGCGCTCGCGGCGACGACGGACGGGGCGCGCCAGCCGAGCTGCTCGAGCCGTTCGACGAGGTACCCGGCGGCGACGACCTCCTCGAGCAGGGCGTTCTTCAGCGCTGCGAGGACGAGCACGGGCACCGCCCACCACGTGGCGTCCAGGGTCGCGGCCTGGACCTCGACCGTGACACCGAGCGCCCGACCGAGCGCGTACAGGCCCAGGCCGGGGATCCCGATGAGGGCGGCGAGACCGGCGCCGACGGCGAGGTCACGGCCCGGGCGGCTGAGGGTGAGACCGATGCGGGTGGTGGCGCGGCGGCCCGGCTCGCTGAGCAGGAGGAGGGCCAGGCCCACCGGCACGAGCGCGAAGCCGAGGCTGAGCAGCTGGTAGGTGAGGTCGAGGTAGGGCCGCGGGGAGCGGGAGGGGTTGAGCGCGGTGGCCTGGTCCCGCAGCGGCGTCTCGGCGGTGAGCCGGGCGAGGAGGTTGACGACGGCGTAGACGGCCGACTGGCCCAGCGACAGGCCCAGCACGATCCACACCTCCGCGCGCAGCCGGCGGGGCGTGGTCTCCATGGGCCGGTTATAGCAGCCGGCGCTGCCGCACCCCCCGCGCGGCGTCTCACGATGCGGACGGCGGACCGCCCGTCCCGGGCGCGGGAACCTACGATGGGCGAACCATCCAGAGCAGCCGAGAGACCTGGCTCGTCGACGCTGCAGCAACCCGCTCCAACGGGTGCTCCCGCCAGGACCGATGGAGGATCCCGTGATCAGTCTGACCGGCCTGCGCAAGGTCTACCCCGGCCGGGGTGGGCAGCAGGTCGTCGCGCTCGACGGGATCGACCTCGAGGTGCCGCGCGGCGCCGTCCACGGGATCGTCGGTGAGTCCGGCGCCGGGAAGTCCACGCTCATCCGCTGCCTCACCGCCCTCGAGCGGCCGACGTCCGGGACGGTCGCCATCGACGGGGTCGCGCTGAGCGGCCTCGGCGAGCGCGCGCTGCGCCGCCAGCGCCGGCGCATCGGCATGGTCTTCCAGCACGTCAACCTGCTCGAGGCGCGCACGACGGCGCAGAACGTCGCCTACCCGCTGCGGGTGGCCGGCGTCCCCCGCGCGGAGCGGGACCGGCGGGTGCGCGAGCTGCTCGAGCTCGTCGGCCTCACCGGCCGCGCCGACGCCTACCCCGCCCAGCTCTCCGGCGGGCAGAAGCAGCGCGTGGGGATCGCCCGGGCGCTCGCCGCCGACCCGGCCGTCCTCCTGTGCGACGAGCCGACCTCGGCCCTCGACTCCGACACCACCCGCCAGATCCTCGGTCTCATCAGGGACGTGCGGGACCGGCTCGGCATCACCGTCCTCATCATCACCCACGAGATGTCGGTGGTCCGGGAGGTGTGCGACTCGGTGACGCTCCTCGACCGCGGGCGCGTCGCGCAGAGCGGGAGCATCGCGGAGGTCGCGGGGGAGCACGGCTCCCGCCTCGCCCGTGCCCTCGTCTCCCTGCCGCCGGAGCCGCCGACCACCGGCCGGGTCACCCTCGAGGTGTCCTTCGCCGGTGAGGTGCCGGTCGGCCGGGTGCTCGCCGCCGTCGCCGCCCTCGAGGACGTCGACGTCTCCTCCGCCACCATCGAGACGCTCGCCGGCAGCCGCGTCGGTCGCTTGCGCGTCGTCGTCCCCGCGGGACTCGCGGGCGACGCCGCGGCCCGGTTGCGCGCCGTCGGGGTCCACGTCGAGGAGGTCGCGGCATGAGCTGGCTCCAGGACGCGCTGTCCAACCGGGTCATCACCGAGCAGCTGCCGGAGGCCACGCTCGAGACCCTCTCCATGAGCGGGCTGTCCTCGCTGCTCACCGTGCTCCTCGGGCTGCCGCTCGGCCTGGCGCTCGTCGCGACGGCGCCCGGGGGCCTGCGTCCCAGCCGCGTGGTCAACGCGGCGCTCGCCGTCGTCGTCAACGTCGGGCGCTCGTTCCCCTTCATCATCCTCATGATCGCGATCCTCCCGCTGACCCGGCTGCTTACCGGGACCACCTTCGGGTGGCAGTCCGCGGTCGTCCCGCTGACCCTCGGTGCCATCCCGTTCTTCGCGCGGCTCGTCGAGACGGCCGTGCGGGACGTGAGCGCCGGGAAGGTCGAGGCCGCGCAGATGGTCGGCGCCTCCCGGCTCGCGATCGTCGGCGGGGTGCTCGTCCGCGAGGCGCTGCCCGCGATCGTCGGCGGGATCACCGTCACCGTCATCACGCTCATCGGCTACTCCGCGATGGCCGGTGCGCTCGGCGCCGGCGGCCTCGGCGCCCTCGCCATCAACCACGGCTACAACCGCTTCCAGACCGACGTCATGGTCGTGACCGTCGTCGTCATCATCGTCCTCGTCCAGCTCGTCCAGATGCTCGGAGACCGGGTCTCCCGACTCGTCGACCACCGCTGAGCGTCCCCCCGAAAGGAACCCCCATGACCACCACCCGCACCGCCACGCGGATCGCCGTCCTCGCCGGCGTCGCCGCCCTCACCCTCGCCGCCTGCGGCGACGCCGCCGACGACGCCACGGAGGGCACGAGCCCGGCCGCCGACGGCGAGGCGGCGACGATCGTCGTCGGCGCCAGCCCCACGCCGCACGCCGAGATCCTCGAGTTCGTCCAGGACAACCTCGCCGAGGACGCCGGCTTCACCCTCGAGATCGTCGAGTACACCGACTACGTCCAGCCCAACGTCCAGCTGGCCGAGGGCGAGCTCGACGCGAACTTCTTCCAGCACCTGCCCTACTTCGAGGCCGAGGTCGCGGAGAAGGGCTACGACTTCGCCCACTTCGAGGGTGTCCACATCGAGCCCTACGGCGTCTACTCCGACTCCCTCACCTCCCTCGACGAGCTGCCCGACGGCGCCCAGGTCGGCGTGCCGAACGACCCGGCCAACCAGGCCCGCGCCCTGGAGCTGCTCGCCGCCGAGGGTGTCTTCACCCTCGCCGAGGACGTCGAGGACCCGACGATCTTCGACGTCGCGGACAACCCGAAGAACATCGAGCTCGCCGAGCTCGAGGCCGCCCAGCTCGTCCGCAGCCTCCAGGACTTCGACGCCGCCGTCATCAACGGCAACTACGCCCTCGAGGCGGACCTCAACCCGGCCGAGGACGCCATCGTCCTCGAGTCCGGCGAGGACAACCCCTACGCCAACCTCCTCGCCGTGCGCTCCGAGGACGCCGAGAGCGAGGCGATCCTCGCCCTGGACGAGGCGCTGCACTCCCAGGAGGTCCGCGACTTCATCACCGAGCGCTGGCCCGCCGGCGAGATCATCCCCGCCTTCTGAGGCGCACCGCATACGCCGACAGCCGGATTCCTCGACGAGGAATCCGGCTGTCGGCGCTACTCGGCGGGTGGGGTGTCAGCCGGCGCGGCGCAGGCGCAGGGAGTTGCCCACGACGATGACCGAGCTGGCGGCCATCGCGGCACCGGCGATCATCGGGTTGAGCAGCCCGAGAGCCGCCAGGGGGATCGCGGCGACGTTGTAGGCGAAGGCCCAGAAGAGGTTCTGCTTGATGACCCGCAGGGTGGCGCGGGAGACCGCGATCGAGGTCGGCGCGGCGCGCAGGTCCCCGGTGACGAGCGTGATGTCGCTGGCCTCGATCGCGACGTCCGTGCCGGTGCCCATGGCCAGGCCCAGACCCTGCTGCCCGGCCTGCGCGAGGGCCGCGGCGTCGTTCACGCCGTCCCCGACCATCGCGACGACCCGGCCCTCACGCTGGAGGCGGGCGACGACGTCGAGCTTGTCCTCCGGCAGCACCTGCGCGATCACGTCCCCGGCCGGGATCCCGACCTCGCCGGCGACGGCCTCGGCGGTGGCCCGGTTGTCACCGGTGAGGAGCATCGGCCGCACCCCGAGCTCCCGCAGCCGCGCGACGGCCGCGCCCGAGGTGGCCTTGACGGTGTCGCGGACGGCGAGGACGCCGTGGGCGGTGCCGTCCCATGCGACGACGACGGCGGTCGCGCCGGTCCGCTCGGCGTCCCGGTGGTCGCGGGCCACGCCGTCGGGAACGGTGACGCCCTGCTCGGCGAGCCAGGCGGGCCGGCCGACGAGGACCTCGTGGCCGCCGACCGTGCCGCTGACCCCGCGGCCGGCGTGGGCCGTGAAGCCGGTGGCCTCGGGCAGGTCGCCGAGCTCGGCGCGGGCACCGGCCGCGACGGCCTGGGCGATGGGGTGCTCGCTGGCCGCCTCGACCGCTCCGGCGAGCCGCAGGACCTGGCCGCGGTCCGCGGCGCTGACGTCGGCCAGCTCCATGCGGCCCTCGGTCACCGTGCCGGTCTTGTCGAGCACCATGGTGTCGATGCGGCGGGTGGACTCGAGGATCTCCGGGCCCTTGATGACGATCCCGAGCTGCGCGGCGCGGCCGGAGCCGACGAGCAGGGCCGTCGGGGTCGCCAGTCCGAGCGCGCACGGGCAGGCGATGATGAGGACCGCGACGGCGGCGGTGAAGGCCGCCTGGAGGTTGGCCCCCGACAGCATCCACACCGCGAAGGTGCCGACCGCGATGACGAAGACCACCGGGACGAAGACGGCCGAGATGCGGTCCGCGAGCCGCTGGACGGGGGCCTTGCCGGTCTGGGCCCGGGTGACCAGCCGGCCGATCTGGGCCAGGGTCGTCTCCTCGCCCACGCGGGTGGCCCGGACGACCAGGCGCCCGGAGGCGTTGACGGTCGCGCCGGTCACGGTGTCCCCGGGGCCGACGTCCACCGGGACGGGCTCCCCGGTGAGCATCGAGGCGTCCACCGCCGAGCTGCCCTCGACGACGACGCCGTCGGTGGCGACCTTCTCCCCGGGGCGGACGACGAAGAGGTCCCCGGCGGCGAGATGCTCGACGGGCACGCGTTCCTCGGTGCGCCGCCCGGTGCCGTCCACGGACAGGCGCGCGACGTCCTTGGCGCCGAGGGCGAGCAGGGAGCGCAGCGCGTCACCGGCCCGGCGGCGTGAGCGCGACTCGGCGTAGCGTCCCGCGAGGAGGAAGGTCGTGACGACGGCGGCGACCTCGAAGTAGAGCTCGGGCATCCCGACCTCGCCCAGCGCGCCCTGGGCGGGGAACAGGTGCGGGGTCATCCGCATCCCGATCTCCCCGGCGCCGCCGAGGAGCAGCGCCCACAGCGACCACAGCGTGGCGGCGATGACCCCGACGGAGACGAGGGTGTCCATCGTCGAGGCGCCGTGCCGGGCGGCCTTGGCCGCCGAGCGGTGGAAGGGCCACGCGGCCCAGGTGACCACCGGCAGCGACAGGAGCGCGACGACCCACTGCCACCCCGCGAACTGGAGGGGCGGGACCATGGACAGCGCGACGACCGGCACGGTGAGGACGGCCGAGACCCGCAGCCGCCGGCGCAGGTCGGCCTGGCGCCGCTCGGCCGGGGAGGAGGTGTCCTCCCCGGCGCCGTGGCTGTGCCCGGCGAGCGCGTGCTCACCGTCGTCGTCGTGCTCGCCGCCGTGGTGGTCGGCGTCGTCGTCGGCGGTGCGACGGCGGGTGACGGTGGCCGCGTACCCGGCCCGCTCGACGGCGCCGAGCAGGTCGCCGTCGGGCACCCGCTCGTCGAGGGTGAGGTGCGCACTCTCCGTGGCGAGGTTGACGGTGGCGCTGACCCCGGGGACCGCGTTGAGCTTCTTCTCGACGCGCGCGACGCACGAGGCGCAGGTCATCCCCTCGACGGCGAGGTCGATCTCAGCGAACGGTGTGCCGGTGGTGGGGGATGACACGGTGGCCTCCTAGTTGTCGACGTGGACGGCGGTGACGGCGTAGCCGGCCTCGTCGACCGCGGCACGCAGGGCGCCCTCGTCGAGGACGGCGTCGGAGACGACGGTGACCTCGGAGGTGCCGCCGTTGCGGAGGATGACGCTGACCTTGGAGACGTCCTTGACGTCCTCGAGCTCGCGCGTCACGGCGGACACGCAGTGCCCACAGGTCATGCCCTCGACCTCGAGGACGGTGGTGCGGTCGACGGGCGACGGGTCGGTGCTCATGGGTTCTCCTGGGGTGGGTGGGAGCTAGGAACGGACGAGCCGCGCGATGGCCTCGCTGGCCTCGCGGACCTTCTCGGCGCCCTCCTCGTGGGAGGAGCGGGCGGCGTCGACGACGCAGTGGCCGAGGTGGTCCTCGACCAGGCCGATGCCGACCGCCTGGAGCGCCTTGGTGACGGCGGAGATCTGGGTGAGGACGTCGATGCAGTAGGTGTCCTCGTCGACCATGCGGGCGATCCCGCGGACCTGGCCCTCGATGCGCCGCAGGCGCCGGGCGTAGTCCTCTTTCGTTCCGCTGTAGCCGGCCATGTGTGCTCCCTTCCGTCGTCGTCAACGGTATACCCCCTAGGGGTATTCCCGCTACGGCGGAGGAGTCTACGGGAGCAGGTCCGCGCCGTACTTGAGGATGATGGCGACGACGACGGCGCCCACCCAGGCCAGGACGACGGCCCCGTCCCAGCCCGCGCGGATGAGGGCCAGTGCACGCTCGTGGGCGCGCGGGGTGAGGAAGAGGTTGTTCTCGCGCAGGTTGTAGTGCAGGAGCGTGGCGAAGACGAGGGTCGTGGAGAGCGTGACGAGCAGGCACCACGGGCACAGGGCGCCGATGTGGAACATCGACTGGTAGAAGAGCCAGTACGCGAAGATCACGCCGAGCGCGTAGACGACCTGCGCGGCGAACATGAACCAGCGTGGGAAGCGGACCCCGCCGAGACCCGCGACGGCGATCGTGATGACGACCGGCTCGGCGACGAGGCCGAGGAAGGCGTTGGGGAAGCCGAAGAGGCTCGCCTGGGAGGAGACGCCCACCGCGCCGCAGGACAGCGCGGAGCTGATGTTGCAGGTCAGCTGGGCGTTCGGGTCGGCCGCGAGGGCGACGGCGTCGATGGACAGCACGAAGGAGGCCGTCAGGCTGAGGCAGGCCGACAGGAGCATGGTGCCGAAGATCCAGCCGTCGGTGTGCCGGATCTGGCGCAGGCTCGGCCGCGTCTCGGTGAGGTTCACCCGCTCATCGTCGGGCGCGAACCGGACAAGTCCCACGGACCAAGGTCCCCGGGTCGCCCCGCCCCCCGCCCGCCGACAGCCGACTTACCGCCGACAGCCGACTTACCGCCGACAGCCGACTTACCGACGCCGGCGGGGCGCTCGCTCAGCCGAGGTCGTCGAGGTGCGCGACGAGAGAGGCCGCGAGGCCCGTGTACGTCGCCGGCGTGAGGGCGAGGAGCCGCTGCTCGACGTCCGCGGGCAGCCCGAGTCCGGCGATGAGGCCACGCATGCCCTCGGCGTCGACGCGGCGCCCGCGGGTGAGCTCCTTGAGCCGCTCGTAGGGGTCGGCCATGCCCTCGGCGCCCGCGACGGACGCCGCCCGCATGGCGGACTGGACGGCTTCGCCCAGCACCTCCCACGAGTCGTCGAGGTCGCGCTCCATGGCGGCGGCGTCGACGTCGAGCCCGGCCAGGCCGCGGCGGACGTTGTCGACCGCGAGCAACGAGTGCCCGAGCGCGACGCCGATGTTGCGCTGCGTCGTCGAGTCGGTGAGGTCGCGCTGGAGCCGGGAGGTGACGAGCGTGGCGCCGAGGGTGTCGAGGAGCGCGGAGGAGATCTCGAGGTTCGCCTCGGCGTTCTCGAAGCGGATGGGGTTGACCTTGTGCGGCATCGTCGAGGAGCCGGTCGAGCCCTGAGCGGCGAGGCGCTGGCGGAAGTAGCCGAGGGAGATGTAGGTCCACACGTCCGTGCACAGGTTGTGCAGCACCCGGTTGAAGCGGGCGATGTCGGCGTAGAGCTCGGCCTGCCAGTCGTGCGGCTCGATCTGCGTCGTCAGCGGGTTCCACGTGAGCCCCAGGCCCTCGACGAAGGAGCGCGAGACGGCCTGCCAGTCGGTCTGCGGCACCGAGACGGCGTGCGCGCCGTAGGTCCCCGTCGCGCCGTTGATCTTGCCCATGAACTCGGCCGCGGAGACCCGCCGCAGCTGACGGCGCAGGCGGGCGGTGAGCACCGCCACCTCCTTGCCCAGCGTCGTCGGGGTGGCCGTCTGGCCGTGGGTACGCGAGAGCATGGGGACCTCGGCCGTCTCACGGGCGAGGTCGGCGAGGTCACCGACGAGCGCGATGGCGGCGGGCAGCCACACCTGGCGGACGGCGTCGCGGATGGTCACCGCGTAGGAGAGGTTGTTGACGTCCTCGCTCGTGCAGAAGATGTGGACGATCTCGCCGACCGCGGGCAGGGGGCTGTCCGGACCGACGGCCTCGGCGGCGGAGGCGAGGCGCTTCTTGAGGAAGTACTCCACGGCCTTGACGTCGTGCCGGGTCTCGCGCTCGATCTCCGCGAGCTCGGCGATCTCCTCCGCCCCGAACGAGTCGACGACCCCGCGCAGGTAGGCGACGTCCGCGTCGCTCAGCTGCGGCGCCCCCGGCAGCGCACCGGAGGTGGTGAGGTGGACGAGCCAGGACACCTCGACGTCGAGTCGCGCCCGGTTGAGGGCCGACTCGGAGAGGTGGTCGACGAGCGGGGCGACGACGCCCCGGTAGCGGCCGTCGAGCGGGCCGAGCGCGATGGGCGGCTCGAGGTCCGCGAGGGACACGCGGTGTCGGCCCGGAGCGGCTCCGGCCGACAGGCTGGCGGACGACGTGGTGCTGGGCTGCTCGCTCATGGTCCTCAGTCTCCCAGAGCCCGGGCGCCGGGAGCCGCCTCGTCCACGCGGCGTCCCGGCCGGCGGTCAGCGGGTGGCGGCCAGACGCTCACTGAGGTGGGCGACGACGCCCTCGCAGGCGGGCAGAACCTCGTCGTAGGTGGTGACGAAGTCGCCGTCCTCCCCGAAGTAGGGGTCGTCCACCTCAAGCTCACCGGCGGCGACGGCGCTCGCGTCGAAGCTGCGCAGCAGCCGGACCTTCTCGGCGTCCTCGGGGGTGGGGGCGAGGGTGCGCAGGGCCCGCTCGTGCCCCCGGTCGAGCGCGAGCACGAGGTCGACGTCGGCGAAGCTCTCCCGGACGAACTGCTGGGCGCGGTGGCTCTCGCCGTCGAGCCCGTACTGCTTGAGCGTGCTGAGGGCACGTGGGTCGGC
The DNA here is from genome assembly GCF_009193135.1 of Georgenia satyanarayanai. GTDB lineage: Bacteria > Actinomycetota > Actinomycetes > Actinomycetales > Actinomycetaceae > Oceanitalea > Oceanitalea satyanarayanai. The sequence goes on along the minus strand of NZ_VUKC01000002.1, from coordinate 204,661 downwards.
CGGCCCGCCGATGTGCCAGTCACCCGTCCCCGCCGACACGACACGCACCTCGTCGGCCAGGCCCTCCCGCTCGAGGAGGTCGCGGAGGATGACCTCGCCCATGGGGGAGCGGCAGATGTTCCCGGTGCACACGAAGGACACGGTGAAGGTGGACATCACCGCATTCTCACCCGGTCCCCGGGCGAAAGCCACCGCGTGCGCCACAGCCCCCCGCCGGGGCCGGTGCGTCCCCAGCGCACGACGGCGGCCCGTCCTGTCGTCACCGGCCGGCCCTAGCTTCGGGGCAGGACGACCGCAGGAGGGGCGAGATGAGCACGAGCAGCTGCACCCCCGTCGTCGTGGACGGGTGGGGCGGGGCCGGGGACGGGTGCGCGAGCGTCATGAGCGCCGCGGGCGTCCTCGCCGCCATCGAGGACACGCTGCGCGGGGCCTACCCCGAGCGGTGGCACTCGCCCGCCGCGGACGAGTTCGCCGCCCGCCTCGGGGACCTGCTCCACCACGCCCACCGGCTGGAGGAGCTCCTCGCGACGGCGCAGGACAGGGCCGCCGCCCTCTCCGCGGCCGTCGCCGAGGCGTGGGACCTGTGACCGCTCGGCTGCACAGCCACGACGCCGACGGCGCAGTGGCAGACACCCGGCACCGCACCTCCGTCCACGTGCGCGGCGGGGTCGGGGCCACGCGCGTGGACGTCGAGGAGCTCCGGGCCATCGACGCGCTCCTCGACGCGGTGCGCGGGGACGTCGGCCATCTGGAGAGCGCGCTCACCGCCGCCCGGCGCGAGCTCGCCCTGGACGCCTCTTGGTCCCCGGCGCTCGCCGCCGCCGCCGAGTCCGCCGTCGCCGAGGCGCTCGACGGCGGGTGGGGCGTGCGCCGCCTCGACGAGGAGGTCCTCGAGCTCCTCCTGTCCCTGCGCTACGCGCGGCTCCTGTACGAGGAGGCCGAGCTCGCGTCCCGGGCCGCCGCGCCGCGTCCCTCGTGGACGGGGTTCCTGCGTCTGCTCCTCTCACCGCAGCACGCCGTCCTCTCCGTCGCGGACCGGCTCACGCTCGTGGGCCGGCTGCCGGGCTTCGAGCCCACGAACGTGGTCGGTCAGGCCCTCGACGCGCTCGGCGAGATCGTCAACCTCGTCCACGGCGACGACGACCTCCCGCCGGACGGGATCGCGCTGGACGTCGCGGTCCGCGAGCTGGGGGCGCACGGGCAGAACGTCGTCCCGTGGTTCCTGCGCCCCGGGCCGTTCACCTACGACGGCCGGGAGATCGACCCCGCCGCCCTCACCGGGGCCCAGCGGCTCGTCGTCCCGGTCGTCGCCGCCTTCCACGCCCTCACCGGCCGCCGTCCGGGCACCGCCGACCTCACGCTCACGGTCTCCCGCTCCCGGGAGGTGGAGCCGGCCGCCGACCTTCCGGGTGTCGTCGACAGCCTCCGCGCCGTCCACCAGGACCACGGCGCCGCCCCGGGGACGCTCGAGGTGCGGCGCGTGGACCATGCCGACGGCACGCGCTCGTGGACCCTGCTGCTGCCGAGCACCCAGGCGATGGTCCCCGGCGGGAGCAACCCCGTGGACAACCTCACGAACGCCGAGACCTACGGCGGTCTGGTGAGCGACGTCGAGATCGGGGCCGTGGAGGCGCTGCGGCTGGCGGGCGTGCGGCCCGGCGAGGCGGTCGCCGTCATCGGCTTCAGCCAGGGCGGGCTCACCGGCATGCGGCTGGCGAGCGACCCGCTCGTGCGGCAGCGCTTCACCATCACGACCGTCGTCACCGCGGGCTCACCGGTGGGCCACCTGCCGACGCCGGCAGGCACCGAGGTGCTCCACCTCGAGCACCTGGAGGACCCGTTCGTCGGGCTCGACGGCACCTCCAACCCCGCCGAGGAGGCGCGCACGACCGTCAGCCGCTCGCTCGCCACCGGAACCACGGGGAAGACACGCCTGGAGGTGCCGCCGGCGGACTCGCACTCGATCACCGAGTACACCCGCACGGCGCGGCTGGCGCTGGAGGCCGACGAGCGGTCGGTCACGCACCTCGCGGAGCGGCTCGCGGCCGTCACGGGCGGGCCCGGCGACCGCGTGACGGCCACCCGCTTCACCCTGGAGAGGGGATGAGTCAGTCCTTGCCGGGCAGGAGCGCGTTGAGGATGCCACTGACGATCGAGATGACGAGCGCCGCCAGCAGCGCCCACCAGAAGCCGTCGACGAACAGGCCCCAGTCGGTGAAGCTCGTCAGCCAGCTCGTGAGCAGGAGCATGAGGGCGTTGACGACCAGGGCGAACAGGCCGAGGGTGAGGATGGTCAGCGGCAGGGCGAGGACGTGGGCCACCGGCTTGACCACGAGGTTGACCAGGGTGAAGACGAGGCCGACGGCGCCCACGACGAGCACCTGGTCCCACCCCTCGGCCTCGGTGAGGGACACCCCGTCGAGGAGGAGGGAGGTGAGCCAGATGGCGACGGAGCTGACGACGAGCCGCACGAGAAAACGCATGCGGCGATGGTGTCACGCCGGGCGCCTCCGCGGGAGTGCGATCATGGCGCCATGGCTCCAGCGTTCCGCTTCCGCGCGGACATCGACTCCCTGCCGGCCTACGTCCCCGGCCAGCGCCCGCCAGCGGGACGGTCCGCGTACAAGCTCTCGTCCAACGAGAACCCCTTCCCGCCGTCCGCGGCGGTCCTCAGCGCCGTCATCGACGCGGCCGCCGACCTCAACCGCTACCCGGACCTGGGGGCCACCGCGCTCACCGCCGCCATCGCCGAGCACGTCGGGGTCGACGCCGAGCGGGTCGTCGTCGGTAACGGGTCGGTCGCCGTCCTCGAGACGGTGCTCCAGGCCGCGTGCCGTCCCGGTGACGAGGTCGTCCACGCGTGGCGGTCCTTCGAGGCCTACCCGATCGCCGTCCAGGTCGCCGGCGCGCGCAGCGTCCCGGTGCCGCTGCGCGAGGACGGCAGCCACGACCTCCAGGCCATGGCCGATGCCATCACCGACCGCACCCGGGTCGTGCTCGTGTGCACCCCCAACAACCCCACCGGCACCGTCGTCCACGAGGAGGAGATGCGGGCCTTCCTCGCCCGGGTGCCGCGCGAGGTGCTCGTCGTCGTCGACGAGGCCTACGTCGAGTACGTCCGCGACGGCGAGGCCGTGGACGGGTTGGCGCTCGCGGCCGAGCTCAAGAACGTCCTCGTCCTGCGCACCTTCTCCAAGGCCTACGGCCTGGCGGGGCTGAGGGTCGGCTACGCCGTCGCCCGGCCGCGTCTCGCCCGCGGCCTGCGGACCGCCTCCACCCCCTTCGGGGTCAACGCCCTCGCCCAGGCCGCCGCCCTCGCCGCCCTGCGAGAGGCCGACGCCGTGGCCGAGCGCTGCGACCGCGTGGTCGCCGAGCGCAGCCGTGTCCTGACCGCGCTGCGTGAGATGGGCTGGAGCGTCCCCGAGTCCCACGGGAACTTCTACTGGCTCCCCATCGGCCGTCACACCGCCGCCTTCGCCCGCGAGGCGGCCGGCGCCGGCGCGATGGTGCGTGCCTTCGACGGCGAGGGCGTGCGGGTGAGCGTCGGGGAGATCGAGGGCAACGACGTCGTCCTGAGCCTCGCGCGGGAGTGGCTCGACCTCCTCGGCACCCGCGCCTCGTAGATCTGCCCGGCTCTCGGTCTCGGTGCAGTCGGCGGTATCTCGGCTGTCGGCGAGAAGTCGGCTGTCGGCGAGAAGTCGGCTGTCGGCGGTAACTCGGCTGTCGGCGAGAAGTCGGCTGTCGGCGCGGGTGGGGCTGTGGCTTCCGGCAACGGGTGGCCGGTGCCGCACAAGTGCCGGCGGCCGGTTCTGTAGAGCCCCTACAAGCCTAAGTTACGGTTCCGTAGCCTACGCTGGCGTAGGTTCGGGGCCGACCCCCGGCGCAGAGGAGGCAGGACCGATGGAGGTGGTCACCACCATGGACACACTGACACCGCGACCTGAGGCGAGCAGCCCGGCAGATCCCGACACGCTCGTCCAGCTTCTCGACCCGGAGGGTCGACGCCTCGACCACAGCCGTTACGACCGGTGGGTCGCTGACCTGGGCCCCGCCGAGCTGCGCGGGCTCTACCGCGACATGGTGCTGGCGCGCCGCTTCGACGCCGAGGCCACCGCGCTCCAGCGCCAGGGCGAGCTCAGCCTGTGGCCCCCGAGCCTCGGCCAGGAGGCGGCCCAGGTGGGCTCGGGCCGCGCCATGCGCCTCCAGGACTTCGCCTTCCCCTCCTACCGCGAGCACGCCGTCGCCCACACCCGCGGCATGGACATGCGCGAGCTGCTGCGGGTCTTCCGCGGTGTGGAGCACGGCGGCTGGGACCCCGCGGCCCACAACTTCCACCTCTACACCTTCGTCATCGGCTCCCACACGCTCCACGCCACCGGCTACGCCATGGGCGCCCAGCGCGACGGTGACGTCGGCACCGGTGACGCCGAGCGCGACCGCGCCGTCGTCGTCTACTTTGGGGACGGCGCCACCTCCCAGGGTGACGTCCACGAGGCCATGGTCTTCGCGGCGGTGACCAAGGCACCGGTCGTCTTCGTGTGCCAGAACAACCAGTGGGCGATCTCGGTGCCCGCCAGCGGCCAGACCACCGTGCCGCTCGCCCGCCGGGGCGCCGGCGTCGGCATCCCCTCCGTGCGCGTGGACGGCAACGACGTCCTCGCGAGCTACGCCGTCACCGCCGAGGCGCTAGAGCGCGCCCGCTCCGGCGGCGGCCCCACCCTCATCGAGGCCTACACCTACCGGATGGGCGCCCACACGACCGCCGACGACCCCACGCGCTACCGCACGAGCGCGGAGGAGGACTACTGGCGCGAGCGCGACCCGATCGCGCGCCTGCGCGCCCACCTCACCGCGCAGGGGCAGGCCGACGACGACTTCCTCACCGAGGTCGCGGCCGCGGCGGACGCTCTCGGCGAGTCGACCCGTGAGTACTGCCGGGCGCTCACCCCCGCCGGCCCGGAGACCATGTTCGACCACGTCTACGGCGTCGCCCACGCGCAGGTCGAGACCGAGCGCGCGTGGTTCAGCGACTACCAGCAGTCCTTCGCGGAGGAGGCCCGGTGACGGCGACGGCGACCGCCGGGCCCCTCCCGCTCGCCAAGGCCGTCAACGCCGGGCTGCGCGCGGCCATGCGCCGCGACTCGACGGTCCTCCTCATGGGCGAGGACATCGGTGCCCTCGGTGGGGTCTTCCGGGTGACTGACGGGCTGCAGGCCGAGTTCGGCCCCCAGCGCGTCGTCGACACGCCGCTGGCGGAGTCCGGGATCGTCGGTACCGCGATCGGCCTGGCGATGGCCGGCTACCGGCCCGTGTGCGAGATCCAGTTCGACGGCTTCATCTTCCCCGGCTTCGACCAGATCACCACCCAGCTGGCCAAGCTCCGCTACCGCTCCGGGGGCCGGGTCGAGGTGCCCGTCGTCATCCGGGTGCCCTACGGCGGTGGGATCGGGTCGATCGAGCACCACAGCGAGTCCCCCGAGGCGCTCTTCGCCCACACCCCCGGGCTGCGGGTCGTCACGCCCGCCACCAGCTCCGACGCCTTCGCGATGATCCAGCAGGCCATCGCCTCCCCGGACCCCGTCCTCTTCTTCGAGCCCAAGGCCCGGTACTGGGACAAGGAGGACGTCGACGTCGAGGCGCCCGTCGACCTCAGCGCGACCGGCGTGACGACCGGCCTCCACGGCGCCCGCGTCGTCCGCCCCGGCCGCGACGCCACGCTCGTCGGCTACGGCCCCACCGTCAAGACGCTGCTGCGCGCCGCCGAGGTGGCCGCCGGCGACGGGCAGGAGCTCGAGGTCGTCGACCTGCGTTCCCTGTCCCCGCTCGACGTCACCACCGTCGCCGACTCGGTGCGCCGCACCGGCCGCCTCGTCGTCGCCCACGAGGCGACGACCTTCCTCGGCCCCGGCGCCGAGCTCGCCGCCCGCATCACTGAGGAGTGCTTCTACAGCCTCCAGGCCCCGGTGCTGCGCGTCGGCGGCTTCCACACGCCCTACCCGGCCTCGGCGCACGAGGAGGAGTTCCTCCCCGGGCTCGACCGCGTGCTCGACGCCGTCGACCGCGCCCTGGCGTTCTAGGAGGACCGGTGCCGAAGTACCAGCAGTTCAAGCTGCCCGACGTCGGTGAGGGCCTCACCGAGGCCGACGTCGCGGAGTGGCGCGTCGCCGTCGGCGACACCGTCGACGTCAACCAGGTGATCGTCGAGATCGAGACCGCCAAGTCCCTCGTCGAGCTGCCCGTCCCGTGGGCGGGCGTCGTCACCGAGCTCCTCGCCCGGGAGGGCGAGACGGTCGCGGTGGGCACCCCGATCGTCGTCGTCGACGTCGACCCGGGCGGGCCGGCGGCCGACGACGGCGCCCCCGCCGCGGCGTCGACCAGCGGTAACGTCCTCGTCGGCTCCGGGACGAAGGAGGGCTCCACCGCCCGCCGTCGGCGTCGGACCGTTCCCGCGGGTGGCGCACCGGCCGCCCAGGACCCCTCGGCCGCCCCGGGCGTCCCGGAGGTCCCGGCCGCACCCGCGGCACCTCCAGCGCGCGCCGAGGGCACACCGCCCGCGAACCGCCCGGAGGTCTCACCCGTCGTGCTGGCCAAGCCGCCGGTGCGCAAGCTCGCCAAGGACCTCGGCGTCGACCTCAGCGCCGTCGCCGCGACCGGGCCCGGCGGGATCGTCACCCGCGAGGACCTGCTCGCCCACGCCAAGCGCTCGGAGGCCGAGGAGCTGGCCACCTACCCGGGCGACGACAAGCCGTGGCTCGCCGACGGCGTCGTCTCCGCCAACGGGCGCCAGACCCGCGTGCCGGTGCGCTCGGTCCGCCGGCGCACCGCCGAGGCGATGGTGAGCTCCGCCTTCACCGCACCGCACGTCACGGTGTTCCACACGGTCGACGTCACCCGCTCGATGAAGCTCGTCGCGCGGCTCAAGGAGGACCGCGCCTTCAGCGACGTGCGCGTCACCCCGCTCCTCCTCGCGGCCAAGGCGCTGCTCCTCGCGGTCCGCCGCCACCCGGAGATCAACGCCTCCTGGGACGACGAGGCGCAGGAGATCGTCTACAAGCACTACATCAACCTCGGCATCGCGGCCGCCACGCCCCGGGGACTGGTCGTGCCCAACGTCAAGGACGCCCACCGGCTCGACCTGCACGAGCTGGCCACCGCGATCGCCGAGCTCACCGCGACGGCTCGCGCCGGCCGGACCACCCCGCGCGACATGACCGACGGCACCGTGACGATCACGAACGTCGGCGTCTTCGGGATCGACACGGGCACCCCGATCCTCAACCCGGGGGAGTCGGCGATCCTCGCCTTCGGCGCGATCCGGCAGCAGCCGTGGGTCCACAAGGGCAAGGTCAAGCCGCGGTGGGTCACCCAGCTCGCGCTGTCCTTCGACCACCGGCTCGTCGACGGCGAGCTCGGGGCCCGGGTGCTGGCCGACGTCGCCCGGGTGCTCGAGAACCCCGACATGGGCCTCGTCTGGTCCTGAGGGCCCGCGCGTGAGCGCTAGGCGGGGAGCAGCTCTGCGCCGCCGCCCGGCGCCCACTGGAGCTTGAGGAGGGTGGCGTCGTCCTGGAGACGGCCGCGCTGGTGGTCCAGGACGTCCCGGAGCACCAGGCGCAGCGTCTCCGGCGGTGGCGTGGCGACGGAGTCGTGCTGCTCGATGAGCTCGATGAGCCGCTGGAGGCCGAAGAACACCCCGGCGTGGTCGCGGGCCTCGGTGATGCCGTCGGTGTAGAGGACCACCTGGTCGCCGGGGCGCAGCTGGGCGCGTCCGACCGTGGCCTCCTGCCCGCCGAGCCCGAACAGGGGACGGCCGGAGTGGTCGAGGACCTCCAGCACCTTGCCGTCGCGAAGCAGCAGCGGGTGGGGGTGGCCGGCGTTGAGGTAGTGGAGGACCCCGGTGGTGGTGTCCAACCGGGCGAGCACGCCGGTGGCGTACCCCGCCGAGTCGGTCTGCTCCGCGAGGACCCGGTCGATCTCGTCGGCGCAGTCACCGAGGTCCGCGCCGCGTCGTCGCTGGTTGCGGTAGGTGGCGAGGACCACCGAGGTGAGCAGCCCGGAGGTGAGGTCGTGACCGGCGCCGTCGAAGAGGGCGAGGTCGACGCGCGTGCCGTGGACCGCGTAGTCGAAGGCATCCCCGGCCACGCGCTCGCTGGGCTCGAGGAGCCCGGTGATGACGACGTCGTCCGAGGCGTAGGTGAGCGGCGGCAGCAGGTTCCACAGCAGCTCGGCCGCGACGGTGCGGGCCGTCCCGCCGCGGGTCCGGGTGATGGTGTCGCCGTAGGGGGTCATGACAGCCACGAGGTGCCCGATGAGCAGGGACGCCCAGCGCAGCGTGGCGGCGTGGTCGGCCGGCCGCCGCCCGCCGGGCTGCCGGACGGCGGTGAGCGTCCCGAGCCGCTCCACGCCGTCGAGCAGCGGCACCCAGGAGGTGTCACCGTCGTGGACCGTCCGCATGGTGCGGAAGGCTTGCCCGGCAGGGGTGTCGAGACCGAGCTCCTCCCGCCCGCCGGTGAACGGGACCAGCCGCCGCTGGTCGAAGGTCACGAGGTGTGCGCTGAGGTCCCAGCCGAGCAGCCGCCCCGCGTCCGCGACGACGGCGGCGAGCTGGTCGGGCGTGGCGCGGTGCGACCCGTCCAGGAGCGTGGTCAGGAAGGCCAGCGCTGCCTGGTCCGGGTCGTCGTGGTTCACGCCCGCAGCCTACGCGGCTCCGGCGCTGGGGGACGGAGCCGCCCACAGTCAGCCGAGGGTGTGGGGCAGGTCTCCCGGCTCCTGCCCGAGCACGTGCTCGGCGAGGAAGGCGAGGTTGACGTCGTACCAGACCTTGGCGTTCTGGGGGGTGAGGATCCAGTGGTTCTCGTCGGGGAAGTAGAGGAAGCGGTGCGGGCTCGCGCCGTTCTCGTCCGCCGGCAGCCCCGACCTGGACAGCAGCTCGTACCAGAGCCGCAGGCCCTCGCCGATCGGCACCCGGTAGTCCTTGTCACCGTGGATGACGAGCGTCGGGGTGCGGATGTTGCCCACGTGCAGGTGCGGGGAGTTGGCCAGGGCCATCTCCGGGGACATCTCCCGGCCCCAGTACCAGGCGGCGTCCGTCGTCGGGCCGAAGGCGTCCAGCGCCCACAGGCTCGCGTGGGTGACGACGGCGCGGAAGCGGTCGGTGTGCCCGGCCACCCAGTTGGCCATGTACCCGCCGAAGGAGCCGCCCATCGCGGCGGTCCGTGAGGCGTCGACGTCGGGGCGCTGCTCGACGGCGTCGGTGATGTCCATGAGGTCGGTGTAGGGCGCCGCCCCCCACGCGCCCCAGCCGCGCTGGACGAAGTCCTGCCCGTAGCCGGTGGACAGCGCCGGGTCCGGCAGGAGCACGGCGTAGCCGCGCGCGACCATGATCCACGGGTTCCACCGCCACGACCACGAGTTCCACGAGCCCAGCGGCCCGCCGTGGATCCACAGCAGCAGGGGCGCCGGCGCGTCGGCGCTCGCGCCCTCGGGCAGCGCGAGCCAGGCCCGCACTCGGGCACCGTCCGCGGCGGTGGTCTCCACCTCGGTGAGCGTGCCGGGCAGCGCGGGCCGCTCGGCCGGCCCGCGCAGCGCCGTCACCCCGGCGGGGCCGGTGAGGTCGCCGAGGTCGATGCGGACGACCTCGGCCGGGTACTCGTAGGAGGCGCGCAGCGCGTAGGCGGCGGTCCCGTCCGGGGCGACGACGACGTCGCTGAGCGCACCCTCGTCGGTGAGCCGGGTGACCGCCCCGGTGTCGAGGGCGGCGTGGAAGAGGCGCGAGCGGCCGTCGTCGTCGGCGACGACGAGCAGCCCGGAGGAGTCGGGCAACCAGCACAGCTGCGCGGGCCAGCGGTCCCACCCGCTGGTGATCGCACGTGGCTCGCCCCCGGTGGCGTCGACGACCTCGACCCACATCCGCGGCGCCTGCTCGGCCGTGCTCAGCGCCTCGCGCACGTAGGCGACGTACCGGCCGTCGGGGCTCACCCGGGGCCCGCCGACCTCCGCGTCGGCGTCGTCGACGAGGACGGTGCGGGCACCGTCGGCGAGGTCCACCCGGCACAGCCGGGTGCGCACGGCGCCCTTCTCCTGCGGGACGTTCCACGTCGTCGCGACGAAGCTGCCGTCGGCGGCCAGGTCCGTGGACGCCTCGGTGAGCGCGGCGCCCGCGGCGGGCACGAGGTCGCGCAGGGCGTGGCTGCCGCGCGGTGCGGCGTCGTCCGCGGGCTCGGCGTCGGTGGGCTCGGCGGCGTAGAGCCGTGGCAGGTCGGGGCCGAGGTCGTGGTCCCAGTACCGCACCGGGTAGGCGCTGTGGAGGATCGCGCTCACCTTGCGCTCGGTGCGGTCCTTGCGCAGGCGGTGGTCCTCGTCGACGTCACCGGCGGAGGGCAGCGCGTCCGCCATGACGACGACGACGGCGGCACGCGCGGCCGCGCTCACCCCCGAGACCCCGCCGGGGTGGGTGGCGACCATGCTCGCCTCCCCGCCGGCGGCGGGCAGGGACCACACGGCGGGGCGGGCGTCGTCGTCGGTGCCGCGCTTGGCGACGAAGAGGAGGTCGCCGTCGGCGGTGAAGGTCGGCTGCGACTCCCCGCTCGGGCCGTGGGTGAGGCGGCGGGCCGGGCGCTCGCCCGCCGGGTCGACCTCCCACAGGGCCGGCTGGTGGCGGGTGCGGTCCTCGCTGAGGGTGCTCACCGTGGTGACGAGCCGCCGCCCGTCGGGGGAGATCGCCAGTCCCCCGAGGCGGGGCAGGGCGATGTAGTCGTCGAGGTCGTGGAAGGGAGTGTCGCTCACGGACCTGTCCTATCACGTGACCCGCGCCACCCGGGCGGGCGGGGCGGCCGGCGCTACTCCTGCCAGAGGGTGACGAGGACCTTGCCGGAGGCCTGGGAGTCACGGGCGACGGCGAAGGCCTCGACCGCCTGGTCGGCGGGCAGCTCGTGGGTGACGACCTGTTCGATGCCCGGCTGGGCGTCGAGCAGCGCGACCGCGGCGTCGATCTCGTCCCGGAAGCGGAAGGAGCCGTGAACCGTGAGCTCCTTGGAGATGACGGGGGCGAGGTTGAGGCCCTTGGGCTCGTCCGGCACCATCCCGAGCTGGACGTGGATCCCGGCCCGCCGGGCCGCGCGGAAGGCGGTGTTGATCGAGGCCGGCACGCCAGAGCACTCGAGGACGACGTCGTAGGCCTCGGCCGGTACCTCCTCGCTGCTGACGTCGATGGTCGCGTGGACGCCCAGCGCGCGGGCGCGCTCGAGCGGGCCGGGCAGGACGTCGGTCGCGGTCACCTCGGCGGCACCGCCGGCGAGCGCCGCGGCGGCGGTGAGCAGCCCGATCGGCCCGGCGCCGGTGACGAGGACCCGGCTCCCCTGGACACCGCCGGCCAGGGCGATGCCGTGCATGCCGACGGCGAGCGGCTCGGCGAGGGCGGCGCGCCGCAGCGGCAGCGAGGCGGGCAGCACCCGGACCGTCGAACGGTCGACGAGGAGGTACTCGCTCATCCCGCCCTGGGTGTGCGGCCACGTCGAGGCGCTGCCGAGGTACGCGCCGCCCGGCCACAGGTGGGGCCGGTCCTCCACGCCGGGCCGGACCTGCCCGAAGGTGGCGGGGTGGACGGTCACCGGTGTGCCGGGCGCCAGCTCGCCGGAGGGGTCGAGGTCGACCGTCCCGGAGACCTCGTGGCCCGGGACGAGCGGCTCGCGCACGACGAAGGCCCCGTTCGCGCCGTCGAAGTAGTAGTGGAGGTCCGAGCCGCAGATGCCGGCGTAAGCCATCCGCAGCCGCACCTGCCCCGCGGCGGGCTCCGGGGTGGGGACCTCGACGAGCTCGAGGTCCTCCTTGCCGTGGATGACGATGGCGCGCACGAGGCTCCCTCCTAGACGACGGCGGTCATGCCGCCGTCGACGAACACGTTCTGGCCCGAGACGAAGCTCGCGGCGTCCGAGCACAGGTAGACCAGGGTCCCGACGAGCTCCTCGACCCGCCCCCAGCGACGCGCGGGCGTCCGCTCGACCACCCAGCGGGTGAAGTCCTCGTCCTCGACGAGCGCCCGGTTCATCTCGGTGGCGAAGTACCCGGGGGAGATGGCGTTGACCTGGATGTTGAAGCGGGCGAGGTCCGCCGCCATGCCCTTGGTGAGCATGACCAGGCCACCCTTCGTCGCCGAGTACGGCGCGATGGTCTGCCGGGCGAGCTGGGACTGGACGGAGCCGACGTTGACGACCTTCCCCGAGCCGCGCTCGGCCATCCCCCGGGTGATCTGCTGGGAGACGTAGAACGCGCTGCTGAGGTTGGCGGCGACGATGTCGTCCCAGTCGGCCGGGTCGAAGTCGTTGAAGGCGGCCCGGCGCTGGATCCCGGCGTTGTTGACGAGGATGTCCGGTGTGCCGTGCTCGGCGAGGAGCGCGCCGACACCCTCCCGGACGGCGGCGGCGTCGGTGACGTCGAAGCTGACGGTCGGGACCGCGGTGCCGTCACCGGCCGCGGCGACCTGCTCGCGGGCGCGGGCGAGCGCCTCCTCGTCGCGCCCGTGCAGGACGACCCGGGCGCCGTGCTGGGCCAGGCCGGTGGCCAGCGCGAGGCCGAGGCCGCGGGAGGAGCCGGTGACGAGGGCGAGCCTGCCGGTGAGGTCGAAGAGCGAGCTCATGGAGCCGTCCTATCACGCCCGGCGCGAGTCAGCCCCCGGCAGCGCCCGCCCCGGCCGGCACCCCGGTCGCACCGAGGTCCCACGCGGCCGCCCGGTCGGCCAGACCGGCCGCCTGCATCGCGACGAGCGCCGCGCCCAGCCTCGCCGCATCCGTGCCGAGGGTCGTCACGACGAGGGTCGGAGCCTCCCGCCAGCGCAGCAGCTCCGCGAGGCCGGCACGGACCGGCGCGAGGAGGAGGTCGCCCGCCTGGGCCAGGCCCCCGGCGATGACGATCGTCTGGGGGTCGAGCAGCTGGGTGCAGGTCGCCAGCCCCAGGGCCAGCGCCCTGGCGCCCTCGGACCAGACCTCACCGGCCGCCCGGTCCTCCTCGAGGCGGGCCGCGACCTGCGCGGCCGTCCGCGCCGTCCCCGTCCGCTGCTCGTAGCGGCGCGCCAGGCCGGCGCCCGAGGCGTAGACCTCCAGGCACCCCCGCTGCCCGCACGGGCACGGCTCGCCGCCCGGGTGGACGGGCGTGTGGCCGAGCTCGCCGGCCCCGCCCTCGTGGCCGCTCACCGCCCGGCCCGCGACGACGAGGCTGGCGGCGATCCCCGTGCCGATGGAGACGTGGACGTAGCTCGCCTGCCCGCGCACCGCCCCGAAGACGCCCTCGGCGATGCCGGCGGACCGCGCGTCGTGCCCGACGCCCACGGGGGCGTCGAGCACCGTGGTGAGGAGGTCCCGGAGGGACACGCCGCGCCAGCCGAGGTTCGAGGCGTACCGGACGACGCCGGAGGCCTCGTCGATGATGCCCGGTGACACGACCCCGGCCCCGACGACCCGGGCCCCGAGCGTGCGGGCCCGGGACGCCTGGGTGGCCGTCGCGGCACTCACCGCGCGCTGGGCCGCCTCGCCGTGCTCGGTGGCGCGGACGTCGGTCGCGAGGATCCGCCCGTCGACGCCCACGAGGGCGGACTTGGTGGTCGTGCCGCCGATGTCGACGGCGACGACGGCCTCGTGCGGGCTCACGCCGACCCCTCCCCGGGAGCCACGGCGGCGACGACGGCGGCCACCAGCTCCGCGGACGTCACGGTCCGGGTGCCGACGTCGTAGTCCGAAGGGCCGGCCGCGCTGCCCGTGCGCACCTCGACGGGCGCGCGGAGGTGGATCTCGCGGGCGCCGGTCTCCCGGACGACCTGGGCGGCGTTGCCGGGCCGCACCCCGCCGCCGACGACGACGGAGATGTCCTGCCCGGCGTGGTCGACGAGGTCGGCCAGCACGTCGAGGTGCCCGAGCGCGGCCCCCGGTCCGCCGGCCGTAAGGACCTTGGCGACGCCGAGCGCCGTGAGCAGGTCCAGGGCGGCGCGCTTGTCGGGCACCGCGTCGAAGGCCTTGTGGAAGGTGACGGGCGCGCCCGAGCACGCGGTGACGAGGCGTGCCGTGGCGGCCTCGTCCACCGTCCCCGCGGCGGTGAGCGCCCCCAGCGTGAAACCGAGGACCCCGGTCCCCGTTGCGGGAAGGGCGAGGACGGCCTCGATGTCGGCCACCATGACGTCCAGCTCGGCGGCCGAGTAGACGAAGTCCCCGGCCCGCGGCCGGACGAGCACCTGGATGTCGAGCTCGGGCGCCGCGCGCCGGGCGTGGGTCACGAAGCCGAGGGTCGGCGTCGTCCCGCCCTCGCTCAGGCCGGCGCACAGCTCGACCCGACCCGCACCGCCGGCGCGGGCGGACGCCGGGCCACCGACGTCCTCGAGGCAGATCTCGACCTGCGTCACCTCGTGGCCCGCTGGAGGTCCGCGCCGACGACGATCTCCCCGACCCGCTCCCCACCGCCGAGGACCGGCAGGTCGCGGAGCTCGGCGGCGCCGGAGACGTCGACCCCGACGGACTCCAGCGCGTGGAGCGCGACGAGTGTGGTGGCCCGCGGGTTGCCGTCGTCGACCTTGAGCGCGACGGCCTCCCCGGTGGGTGCGGCCATGCCGATGACGCCCTCGGCGCCACCCTTGGCGAGGAGCCCGGGGACCAGGCGCATGGCGTCGGAGTTGGAGTGCGGCTCGCCGCCCACGAAGAAGGGGTGGGTGCGCATCGCCTCGGCGACCTGAGCCTCGGGCGACCCGGCGGGGGAGGTGGCGAGGCGGTGGAAGGCCCGCGCGAGGCCGCGCACGGACAGACCGAACAGGGGGGCGCCGCAGCCGTCGACGGTGACGTGGGCGAGCGGCTCGCCGCTCAGCTCCTCGAGGGTGCGCGCGACGTGACGCTGCAGCGGGTGGTCGGCGTCGAGGTAGCCCTCGACGCTCCAGCCGTTGGTGACGCAGGCGAGCAGCATGGCCGCGTGCTTGCCCGAGCAGTTCATCCGCACCCGGGTCCGTCCGGCCCCCGCGGCGAGGAGCCGCTCGCGCGTGGCCTCGTGCTCGGGCCAGTCGACGGGGCACCCGAGGTGCTCCTCGGACAGGCCCGCGCGCTCGAGGAGGCGCCGGACGACCGCGACGTGGCGGTCCTCACCGGTGTGGCTGCCGGCGGCGATGGCCAGCTCCTCCCCGGCGAGCGGGGCGCCGGCGGTGAGGCAGGCGAGTGCCTGGACGGGCTTGACGGTGGAGCGCGGCAGGATCGCCGTCCCGCCGTCGCCGAGGACGAGGAGGTCCTCGCCGTCACGACCGAGGACGACGACGGTCCCCACGTGACGGCTCTCGGTGAAACCTCCGCGGCGGACGGCTGCGAGCTCGGGCATGGTCTAGCGCTCCTGGGTGGTGACGGCGGCGGGCGGGTGGGGCTCGGTGGTCGGTGGTGCGACGGGCGCGCCGGGGACGACGGCGGCGGGGTCCTCGGCGTCGGCCCGCTCGCGCAGGTGGCGGGCGAAGCGGGACAGGCTCCCGTTGACGATGAGGTAGACGACCGTGACGACGATGTAGGTCTGGATGAGGAGCCGGTTGAAGGACGTGAGGACCTGCGCCCGGTACAGCAGCTCGGTGAAGGCGACGACGTACCCGAGGGAGGTGTCCTTGAGCAGGCTGACGAGCTGGCTCACGAGCGAGGGCGTGACGTTGCGCAGGGCCTGGGGCAGGACCACGCTCCGCGTCACCTGGTAGCGGCGCAGGCCCAGGCTGAGGCCCGCCTCCAGCTGGCCGCGCGGCAGGCTGAGCACGCCGGCGCGGACGATCTCGGCGATGGCGGCCGAGTTCGCGATGGTCAGCGGGATGACGAGCTTCCACAGGACGTCGGGGTTGAAGCCGTACCGCGGCAGGGCGAAGAGCATGACGTAGATGAGGAGGAGCACCGGGATGGCCCGGAACGCCTCGATGAACGCCGTCGCGAACCAGCGGAGGACGCGGACGGTGCTCGTGCGCCCGAGGGCGAGGAGCACCCCGAGGGGGAAGGCGAGGACGGCGGAGGCGGCCGCGGCCTGGAGGGTGCCGAGGAGGCCGACGAGGAGGTAGCGGCCGATGTCCCAGGACAGGAACGGCAGCCACCGGTCGGCGTCGAGCTGCCCGTGGGAGGCGAACTGCCACAGGGCCAGCCCGAGGACGCCGAGGAGGACGACGGCGCTGAGCGCGGAGGCCAGGCGTGTCATCCGGATGGCCCGGGGCCCGGGGGCGTCGTAGAGGTAGCTCATCTCGTGGTGCTTCACCGGGTGATCGCCACCTTCTTCTCCAGACGGCCGGCGAGGAGACCGATGCCCAGCGCCAGCACCATGTACATCAGGCCGACGGCCACGTAGATCGTGATCGGCTGGGCCGCGACGTTGTTCACCCGGTTCGCCGCGCTCGTCAGCTCGACGACGCCGACCGTCGCGGCCAGGGCGGTGTTCATGAGCAGCGCGATGAGGACGTTGCCGAGCGGCTGGACGACGGCGCGCAGCGCCTGCGGCACGAGGACCTTGCGCACCACCTGGGAGAAGCGCAGGCCCAGGGCGCGGGCGGCCTCGAGCTGGCCCGGCGGCACGGTGTTGACGCCGCTGCGCACGGCCTCCGCCACGTAGGCGCCCTCGTAGACGACGAGGACGACGATGACGGTCGTGCGCAGCGGCATCAGCAGCCCGGCGTCGGGCAGGGCGAAGACCGCGAGGAGGAGCAGGGCGAGGAGGGGGACGTTGAGGAAGTACTGGACGTACAGCGCCGCCGCGGTGCGCAGGATCCGCACCGGACTGATCCTCGCCACCGTCGTCAGCACCCCCACGACGAGGGCACCGACCGCAGAGACCACGGTGATGTACAGGGTGGTGCCCAGTGCGCCGAGGATGAGGTCGGAGTTGTCGAGCAGTGCGTCCATCGCCCGCCCCTTTCTAGCCGTCGGTCAGGAGCCGGGGACGGAGCCGATCTCGGGCGGCGTCGGGGCGGCGGAGTCGACAGCGGTGCCGATCGAGTCGGCCCATGCCTGCTCCCACTGGCCGCCCTCCTGGATCGCCCGCAGCCAGTCGTTGACGAAGTCCTTGAACTCCTGGTCCTCCGGCGGCAGGCCGATGCCGTAGGGCTCCTCGGTGAAGGGCTGGCCCACGACCTTGAGGTCAGGGTTCGCCGCGGCGTTGGTGGCGAGGAGGATGTAGTCCTGCACGTAGGCGTCGCCGCGGCCCTGGCCGAGGGCCTGGACGGCCTGCGGGTCGGTGCCGAAGGTGACGATCTCGGCGGTCGGCTGGTGCTCGGGGACGGCCTCGACGGCCGGGGTGTTCGCCCCGACGATGACCGTCTTGCCCCCGAGGTCCTCGATCCCGGCGATGTCCTCGTTGTCGGCCGCGACGGCGACCGCGAGGCCGGACATGAAGTACGGGCCGGCGAAGGAGACCTGCTCGGCGCGCTCCTCGGTGATCGTGTAGGTGTTGAAGACGACGTCTACGGTGCCGTTCTGCAGCAGCGCCTCACGGGTCTCCGACGCGGGAGGGACGATCTCGACCGTCGGCTCGCCGAGGATGTAGGTGGCGAGGAGCTTGGCGAGGGTGATGTCGAAGCCCTCGACCTCGTCGGGGTCGGTGGGGTTCTGCTGCGAGAGCAGCGGGGCGTCGAGCGCGGCCGCGACCGTCAGGGTGCCGGCCTCGCGGATCTCCGCCATGGTCGAGCCGTCGGCGATGAGCGAGTCGTCGGCCACCGGGGCGTCGGCGAAGATGCCGGAGAGCTCGGCGGGGGCCTCGGGGGCGTCGTCCGAGCCGCAGGCGGCGAGGGCGAGGGAGGTGGCGGCGAGTGCCGCGACGCACGCAACGGTGCGTGCTCGGTGGGTCAGTCGGGTCATCGTGGGGGTCTTCCTTCCGGATCTCATGAGTGGGACATGACGGACTCGAGGAACGCGCGGGCGCGCCCGCTCCTGGCGTGGGAGAAGAACTGCTCGGGCGGTGCGTCCTCGACGATCTGGCCGGCGTCCATGAAGACGACGCGGTCCGCGGCCTTGCGCGCGAAGCCCATCTCGTGGGTGACGACGACCATCGTCATGCCGTCGCGGGCGAGGGAGGTCATGACGTCGAGGACCTCGTTGATCATCTCCGGGTCCAGGGCGGAGGTCGGCTCGTCGAAGAGCATGACCTTCGGCCGCATCGCCAGCGCCCGGGCGATGGCCACGCGCTGCTGCTGGCCGCCGGAGAGCTGGGCGGGCCGCTTGTGGGCCTGGTTCGCCACACCGACCCGCTCGAGGAGGGCCATCGCCTCGTCCCGGGCCGCGGCGCGCTTGGTGCCGTGGACGGTCGTCGGGGCGAGCGTGACGTTGTCGAGCACGCTGAGGTGGGAGAAGAGGTTGAAGGACTGGAAGACCATGCCGACGTCGGCACGCAGCCGGGCCAGCTCCCTGCCCTCCAGCGGCAGCGGCTCGCCGTCGATCGTGATCTCGCCCGAGTCGACGGGCTCGAGCCGGTTGATCGTGCGGCACAGCGTCGACTTGCCGGAGCCGGAGGGGCCGACGATGACGACGACCTCCTGCCGCTGCACCTCGAGGTCGATGTCGCGGAGGACGTGCAGGTCCCCGAAGTGCTTGTTCACCTGGCGCATCCCCACCATCGGGGGCACGCCGGTCCTGCCGGCGTCGCTCATCGGGCCTCCACGTCATCGGGCTTTGCCTGTCGGCGGCTCACACTAGTGGAAGGTATGGGAAGAAGTGCCCTCACTTTTCCCAAAACAGCGGAAAACTATGTACACTTTCGAACTAACTTCGAGGAGGATGACCGTGCCGACCGCACCTCGCACCCATCGGCCGGGCGGGTACGGCGACGTGCTCGACCTGGTCCGGTCCCGGGCCGCGACGTCGCGCGCCGACATCGCCCGCCTGTCCGGGCTGTCGCCGTCGACCGCCTCGGCGCGGGTGGACACCCTGCTCCGGCGCCGGCTCGTGCGCGAGGAGGGTGACGGGCCGTCGAGCGGCGGGCGGCGGCCCCGCCGCATCGTCCTCGACCCGGGGCTCGGGACCGTCGCGGCCGTCGACCTCAGTGCTCACCAGGCGACGCTCGGCCTCGTCGACGCCGGCGGGGCAGTCACCGCCTTCGCGGAGGTGGACGTGGACCTCGTCGACGGACCCGAGGCGACGATCAGCGCGGTGGCCGCCCACCTCGAGCGGATGCGGGAGCCGGCGATGGGCCCGCTCCTGGCCGCCTGCGTCGGGGTGCCGGGGCCGGTCGCCCCCGGGCGCGACGTCGTCGTCTCGGCGGCCCGGATGCCCGGCTGGAACGGTACCGACGTGAGCGCGCTCCTCGAGGCCCGGCTCCACGTGCCCACGGTCGTCGAGAACGACGCCAACCTCGTCGCCCTCGGCGAGCTCGCCCTGCGGCCGCACGCGGGCGGCCAGGTCGTCGCCGTCAAGATCGACTCGGGCATCGGGTGCGGCGTCGTCGTCGACGGCGCGCTCTACCGGGGGGCCGGGGGGATGGCCGGGGACATCAGCCACTCGGCGGTGCCCGGCTCACCCGCGGTGCCCTGCTCGTGCGGGCGCACCGGGTGCCTGGACGTCGTCGCCAGCGGCTCGGCGCTCATGGAGGCGCTGCGCGAGGCGGGCCGGGACGTCGAGACGGCCGACGATCTCGTCCGGCTCATCCGCGACGCCGACCCGCTGGCGACGAACCTTCTCCGGGAGTCCGGGGAGCGGGTCGGCGCGGTGCTCGCCACCGTCGTCAGCTTCTTCAACCCCTCGCTGCTCGTGCTCGCCGGGCAGGTGAGCAGCGCCGCCGCCTTCACCTCCGCGGTGACCTCGACGATCTACGCCTCGTGCCTGCCGGCGACGACCGAGTCCCTCGAGATCGCGCCGAGCCAGGACGGCGTCCGGGCCGGCGTCCACGGCGCGGCGCGGGTCGCCCTGGACACCGCCTTCGCCGACGAGTCGGTCGAGGCCATGCTGCGGGACGGCGCTCGCCGCTGAGGCGGCGACGAGCGCCGCCGGCTCAGAAGATCGCGAAGACGACGAGGGCGAAGAGGAAGCCGACGACGGACTGGAGGGTCTGCTGGACCGTCCACGTCTTGAGGGTCGTCTTGACGTCCATCCCCATGAGCCGCCCGACGAGCCAGAACCCGGAGTCGTTGACGTGGCTGGCGAACACCGAGCCGGCCGCCGTCGCGAGGGTGATCGCGACGACCTGCATCTCGGTGAAGCCCCCGGCGGCCACGGCCGGCGCCATGAGGCCGGCCGCCGTGACGAGGGCGACGGTCGCCGAGCCCTGCGCCACGCGCAGGACCACGGCGATGAGCCACACGGCGAGGATGACCGGGATGCCGGTGTCCCCCAGCACGTCGGCGAGCGCGTCGCCGATGCCGGACAGGCGCAGGATCCCGCCGAACATGCCACCGGCACCGGTGATGAGGATGACGGAGGCGACCGGACCGAGGGCCGAGTCGACGATCTTCTCCAGCGCGGTGCCGTGCTCGCCGCGGCGGTTGCCGAGGACGAAGAGGGCGACGAGCACCGAGATGAGCAGCGCGACGGGAGCGGTGCCGATGGACGCGAGGACCTGGACCCAGGTCTCGGACTCGTCGACGACACCTGCCGTGCCGAGGAAGTCCAGGCCGGTGTTGAAGAAGATGAGGACGAGCGGGAGGAGGAGGATCCCGACGACGGTCGCGACACTGGGCGGGTTGACCTGACGGTCGTCGTCGGTGCTGCCGAAGAGCGCGGGCACGGGCAGGATGACTCGCCTGCCGACGAAGGTGCCCCACAGGTAGCCCGCCAGGTACCAGACCGGGAAGGCGAGCACGATGGCGACGACGAGGACCAGGCCGACGTCGGCCCCGTAGAGCTCGGAGGCGGCCACCGGGCCGGGGTGCGGGGGCACGAAGACGTGCATGACGGAGAAGGCGGTGGCGGCGGGGATGCCGTACAGGAGGACGTTGTTCCCCATCCGGCGCGCGACGGCGAAGATGATCGGCAGCATGACGATGAGGCCGGCGTCGAAGAAGATCGGGAAGCCGAAGGCGAGGGACGCGACGCCGAGCCCGAGCGGGGCCCGCTTCTCACCGAAGACGCTGACCATCTTCTCCGAGAGCACGCGGGCGCCGCCGCTGTGCTCGACGAGCTTGCCGAGCATCGCGCCGAGCGCGATGAGGAGGGCGACGTTCCCCAGGGTGCCGCCGAAGTTCGTCACGAGCGCCGGCACGATCTCCCCCGCCGGGATCCCCGTGACGAACGCGGTCAGCAGCGAGACGAGGATGAGCGTGAGGAACGCGTGCAGCTTGAAGACGATGACGAGGACGAGGATGAGGGCGATCGCGCCGGCTGCGATGAGCAGCAGCGGTCCCGCCCCCAGCGTCTGAGTCCAACCTTCGATCACGGGAGCCCCCTCGGATGTCGTGGCCCCGGCTCCCTCACCGGGGCAGCGCCGTCTGCGCTGCCTCGCACAGTAGCGGTGACCGGCACGGCGGGCCCAGGGGAGACGACTCGCCGCGCCCGCACCCGCGCGGCGGGGCACCGGTGCCCGCTAGCGTGGGCGTCGTGGCGGTCGACGACGGCGCACCGGAGCCGGAGGAGCTCCTCGCCGAGCCGGTGGGCTCGGTCGAGGCGGAGCTCGCCCGCGCCCTGTCCGCGGCACAGCGTCAGATCCACTGGCTCCGGGAGGAGCGGGACCGGCTGCGCGGCGAGCTCGCCGCCGAGCCGCGCGAGGAGCGCGCCGACGACCCGGCAAGCCTCCTCGCCGACGTCGTCGAGCAGACCGTCCCCGAGGCCGCCCGACGTCTCGCACTGCGGGAGGCGGCGGGCAGCGACACCTGGGACCGGCTGACGGAGGGGGTGCGCGAGGTCTACCTCACGCGGGCGCGCTCGGCCGTCGAGGCCGTCGTGCCGGTGTTCGACGCCGCCGTCGCCGCGATCCCCGGCCTGGGGGAGGTGCGCCGCGCCCAGCTGCGGCTGGGCCTCCCGCCCGAGGGAGACCTCGCCGGGCTGCTCGACCACGTCCGCGCGGAGAGCCGGGCCCGTGCGCTGCAGGAAGTCTCCGAGGACCTGCGCGCCCGCCTGGAGGACCACGAGCTCATGCGGCGGGCGGTGCAGGCGGTCGAGCTCGTGCTCGTCGAGGGCGAGCACATGGCCGCGCAGCACACCTCACCGGTCGCGGTCGAGGTGGCCGAGTGGTTCACGCGGCGGCTGCAGCAGGCGCTCGCCGGTCCCGACGTCACCCTCGGGGACGCGCTCGAGGCCGAGCGGGAGCAGGTGCTCCTCGCCGTCGCCGCCGAGCTCGGCCTGGAGGGGATGGACGCGCTGGCCTGGTACAGCGACATGAGCACCCGGCTGGACGCCGCCGACGAGGCGGGGTAGCCGCGCGGATGCGGCACGCGCCGGCCTGAGGTACCAACGGTCCATGCCTACTGACACGCCCGGTGCCGTCCTGCTCGACATCGACGGGACCCTGGCCGACTCGAACTACGTCCACACCTTCACCTGGGCACGCGCCTTCCGGGAGGTCGGGCACCCGGTCGACGCCTGGCGCATCCACCGCTCCATCGGCATGGGCGGGGAGCTGCTCCTCGCCGAGCTGCTCGGGGACCGGGTCGAGGAGCTGGGCGAGGCCGCCAAGGAGAAGCACACCGAGTACTACGCGCAGGCCGCGGGCGAGGTGCACCGCTTCGCGGGCGTCGTCGAGCTCGTCGCCGCCCTGAAGGAACGCGGCGCGAAGGTCGTCCTCGCCACCTCCGCCGCCCCCGCGGAGCTGGAGATCCTCGAGCGGCTGCTCGAGATCTCCGACGACGTCGACGCCATCACCTCCGCCCAGGACGTCGAGGAGGCCAAGCCGGACCCGGACCTCGTCCAGAAGGCGCTCGGCGCCGTCGACGTCCCCGCCGAGCGCGCGGTCTTCGTCGGCGACACCGTGTGGGACGTCGAGGCGGCGGCCCGCGCGGGCGTGCCCTGCGTCGGCGTGCTCACCGGCGGTGTCAGCGAGGCCGAGCTGCGTGAGGCCGGGGCCGTGGCGGTCTACCGCTCGGTCGCCGCGATCCTCGAGGACCTCGACTCCTCCCCGCTGCGTCACGCCTGGGCGGGCTGAGCGGAACGGGGGCCCGCAGCCGTGCGGCTGCAGGCCCCCGTGGTCGTGGGACGTCAGCCCGCCGAGCCGGGCGTCCGGCGGATGCCGAGGGTGTCGGTCCCGTTGCCGTCCCAGTCACCGACGTACACCTCGTCGCCCAGGCGACCGAAGGTCACTGCCACGTCCGCTGAGCCGCCCCGCAGGGCGTTGCTCACGTGGAAGGTCCGGCCCCGCTGGACCGCGAAGGTGTCCAGGCCGTCACCGTCCCAGTCACCGGTCAGCGTGACGTCGGCAGCGCGGCCGTAGGTGAACACCGTGTCGGCGTCGCCGCCGCGCAGGGAGTTCTTCACGTGGTACGTCGCCCCACGGCGCACCGCGAAGGTGTCGGTGCCGTCGCCGTCCCAGTCACCGACGGTCACCGCGTCCGTGGTTCGGCCGTAGGAGAGGACCGTGTCGGCGTCACCCCCACGGAGACTGTTCTTCACGTGGTACGTCGCCCCGCGGCGCACCGCGAAGGTGTCGGTGCCGTCGCCGTCCCAGTCACCGACGAGGACGACGTCACCCGGGCGGCCGTAGGTGAGGACGACGTCGGCGTCCCCGCCGCGCGCGGCGTTGGAGACGTGGAACCGGTTGCCGCGCCGCACGGTGACGGAGTCCGTGCCGTCCCCGTCCCAGTCGCCGATGAGCACCTCGTCGGTGCTCCGGCCGTAGGGGAAGGACACGGCCGTCGTGCCGCGCCAGTCGTTGCTCAGGTGGAAGACGGGCGAGCGGCTCGGTTGCGGCGCGGGGGTCGTGCCCGGCTCCCCGTCGAGCGCGGGGAAGTCCACGGGCGCCGTGCGGTGCCCGGTGCCCTGCTCGTAGGCGTAGGCCAGCTCGAAGAGGGACTTCTCCGACCACGGCAGCCCGAGGAGGTCGATGCCGACGGGCAGGCCCGTGGTGGTGAAACCGGCGGGGACCGCGAGCGCCGGGAAGCCGGTGACCGGTGCGAGGCTGCGGTTGCTGCCCTGGCGGACGCCGGCCATGGCGTCGGGGTTGGTCAGCTGGTCGGCCGGGATGACGGGCGCCTCGTGGTCGAAGGTGGCGTAGGCGACGGCGTCGAGCTCGTTCTCCTCCATGACGGCGGTGACGGCGTCCCGCAGCTGCTGGCGCATCTGCTCACCCTCGACGTAGTCGGCGTCCTCGGTGGTCCGGCCGAGGAGCGCGCGGAGGCTCGCCTGCCGGGTCGGGGTGACGAGCGGGGAGGTGGCGATCTCCTCGAAGGTCGAGACCGGCGGGTCGGCGATCTCGGCGAGGGCGGCGAGGTAGGCGTTGGTCGCCGCCTCGGTCTCGGCGCCGCCCGTCGAGTACGCCGCCAGCAGGGCGCGCAGGTTCGGCACCTCGACCTCGACGACCTCCGCGCCGAGACGCTCCATGTCCGCGTAGGCCGCGTCGACGACGGCCCGGACGCGGGCGTAGTCGGGGGCGCCGGTGTCCGTGTCAGCGGACTGCGGCTCGCGGATGACGCCGATGCGGGTGCCCTCGAGGGCGTCGGTGCTGAGGTCCGCGGCGTAGTCCTCCGCGACGTGACCCTCCGCCTGGGCGGTGAGGGGGTCGTTCGCGTCGGGCCCGGCGATGACGCTGGTGACGATCGCGGCGTCCTCGACCGTGCGGGTGAGCGGCCCCAGGGTGTCGTAGCTCGGGTTGGCCGGCATCATCCCGTACCGGCTGATGAGCGGGGTCGTGGGGCGCAGTCCGACGGCGTTGTTCCAGGCGGCCGGCCCTCGCGTGGAGCCTCCGGTGTCCTCCGCGATCCCGACGGCCCCGTAGTTGGCGGCCACCGCCGCGCCGGTCCCGCACGAGGAGCTGCTCGCCGCGCGGGTGAGGTCGTAGGGGTTGCGGCACACGCCGAAGGCCGAGCCGGCCCAGCCGCTCGCGTACTCACCCATGTTCGTCTTGGCGAGCATGACGGCGCCGGCGTCCCGCATCCGGGCGACGATCGTGGCGTCACGGCCCGACTCGAAGCCGGAGAAGATCGCCGACCCGTAGGTCGTCGGCATGTCGGCCGTCTCCACCTGGTCCTTGACGAGAACGGGGACGCAGTGGAGCGGTCCGCTCAGTCCGTCCTCGGCGTACGCGGCGTCCAGCTCCGCGGCCGTGGCGAGCGCCTCCTCGTTGACGACCTGGACGGCGTTGGTCGTCTCGGCGTCGTAGGTCTCGATCCGGTCGACGTACGCCTGCACGAGGTCGGTGCACGACATGTCACCGTCCGCGAAGGCCTCGTGGATGGAGGCGATGGTCGCCTCGGTGACGAGGCTGTCGTCGGGTGGTGGTGGTGCGGCGCTCGCCGGGCCGGCGAGCAGCGTGAGGATGACGGTCGGGACGATCGCCGCGGCGGCGATCGTCGTGGTGGTCCTGCGTCGGTGCATGGTGCTGCCCCCTGAGTTGTCCAGATGGTCTGGGAGACCGGACGTTACGGAGGAGGCGTTGCCGCGAGGTGACGCGGAGGTTTCGTTCCCTTTGCCGGATCTTGGCGTTCACGCGGCGGCCCCGACCAGGGTGTGGAGTTCTCGACGTCAGCGGTCGAACACTCCACCCGCAGGGCGGGAGCCCCGCTGCCGGGGCCCCGCCGTACGGTTGTCACCATGCGCCGCCTCGCCTCCGTGGTCCTCGTCCTGCTCGTCGTGCTCGCGGTCGGCGGGACGGTGGTCGACCGCGTGGCCGTGGCCCGCACCGAGGACCGGCTCCTCGCCGAGGCGCGTCAGGAGCTCGAGCTGGCGCAGGACGCCGACATCGAGATCGACGGGTTCCCCTTCCTCACCCAGGTGCTCGCCGGGCGGCTCGCGGAGGTGCGCGGCACCAGCTCCACGCTCGTCCTCGAGGGCTTCGAGCTGCACGACGTCCGGGTGGCGCTGCGCGGCGTCGCGCCGGAGGAGCCCTACCCGGCCGACCACGTCGAGATCAACGCCGAGGTGCCCGCCGCGACCCTGGAGTCGGCGCTCGCCGGTGCCCTCGAGCTGCCCGGTGACCCGCTGCGCGTCGACGTCGCCGGCGGCCTCCTCCAGCTCGGGGTCGAGGTGGCCGGCCTGGACCTCGCCGTCGTGCTCGAGCCGGTCCTCGCCGACGGGGCGATCGGTCTCGAGCTCGGGGAGGTCTCGGTCGGCGGGGGGACCGTCCCCCGCGATCTCGTCACCGTCGTCGACGACCTCCTCGGCGACGTCCGCGTCGAGATCCCGGGCCTCCCCGAGGGGCTGGTCCCCACCCGGCTCGAGGTCGGCCGGGACGCCGTCGAGCTGCGCCTGGAGGGCAGCGACGTCGAGCTCGGGGCGTGGGTGGGCTAGCGGGATGCGCCGTCCCGCTCGGCCATCTCCGCGAGCCGGGCGTTGTACTCGGCGAGCGCTGCGTCGTCGTCGCGGTCGGCCTGGCGGTCGGTGCGGCGGGTGACGCGGTCCTCGTCCCGCGCCCACGCGATCGCGACGGCGACGGCGAGCGCGAGGGTGGGCAGCTCCCCGATCCCCCACGCGATCGCCCCGCCGGCCTCCTGGTCGGCGAGCGCGTCCACGCCCCACGGCAGGCCGAGGCGGCCGAAGTGGTCCCCGGCGAAGAGCGTGGTGGCCTGCATGACCGAGACGCCGAAGAACGCGTGGAAGGCCATGGTCGCGAAGAGGAGGAGCAGCCGCATCGGGTAGCGGGGGCGGCTCGGGCCCGGGTCCACGCCGATGAGGGCGCCCGCGAACAGGTACCCCGCCGCCGTGAAGTGGAGGACCATGACGATGTGCCCCACGTGGGTGCTCAGCGCCAGCTCGAAGAGCGGGGAGTAGTAGAAGACGATCATCGAGCCGGCGAAGTTCACCGCGGCCGTCCCCGGGTGGGCGAAGAACCGCGCCCAGCGGGAGTGGACGGTCGCGAGGAGCCACTCGCGCGGGCCGCGCGAGCCGTCGTCGCGCGCCGGCAGCGCACGGACGGCGAGGGTGACCGGTGCGCCGACGACGAGGAAGATCGGCACGACCATCGCGAGCAGCATGTGCTGGATCATGTGGGCGCTGAACATGACGACGCCGTAGACCGAGGGCCCGCCGGACGTCACCCACGCGAAGAGGACGAGCCCGGTCACCCACGACGCCGTGCGCGGCAGGGACCAGTGGTCGCCGCGTCGGCGCAGCCGCACGACCCAGCCGACGTAGACCCCGATGCCGGCGAGCGCGAGGATGCCGAAGAGCACGTCGGGCCGCCACTCGGTGACCCACGCGAGGGCGCTGGGCTCCGGGGGAGCGGGGTAGCCGGTGATCTCCTGGACGGGGGAGGGGCGGCTCACCGGGTCCTGCGGGACGGGGGGCGCCGAGGAACCGAGCGCCACGGAGACGCCGAGGACCGCGCCCATGAGGACGACCTCGCCCGCCGCCAGCCGCCAGAACGCGGCGGGGCGGTCCGCCGCCACGGGCACGGTGGCGCGGCGGTGCGCCCAGCCGATGAGCCCGAGGACGACGAACAGCACGGTCTTGGCCACGAGCAGCAGCCCGTAGTCGGTGCTCAGGCCCGCGAGTCCGCCCACGCGCACCCAGCCGTTGACGAGGCCGGAGACGCCGACGAGCGCGAAGCTCCACAGGGCGAGGGTGGAGAAGCGGCGCACGGCCGGCCCGCGGTCGGCCCCCAGGCGGCGGGCGACGAGGCAGAGCACCGCGAGGCCGCCCGCCCACACGCTGATCGACCCGATGTGCAGCCACATCGCCGAGACGGCGAGGTTGTGACCCTCCGCGCCGGCAGCGTGGCCGGTGAGCGCGATGGGGATGACGGCGGCGAGCGCGAGGACGCCGGCGAGCGCGGCCGCCGTCGGTGTCGTGACGGCCACGCAGACGGTGGCGAGGACGGCGGCCATGACCGTGGCGACGAGGTGGGCCTGCCCCATGGGGATGTCGGTGACGAACTGGGCGAGCTCGGCCCCGAAGGTGGGCTCGGCCAGGCCGCGCCCGGAGGTGCGCGCGTAGGTGAGGACGATGCGCACGACGCTCGCGAGGGTCCACACGACCGCCGCGACGGCGGCGGCCCGGGCGGCCAGCGACCAGGCCGCGCCGTCGACGGCGATCCGCGGGCGGCGTCGCTCGTCCCCGCGTCCGGCGTACGGGAGGACGAGGGCGCACATGGCGAGGGCGCCGATGGTGACGGCGGCGGCGCCGTCGGCGACCACGGTGACCAGCGGCACGCCCCAGCGGACGACGGCGCCCGGGTCGAGCACTGCCGACGGCTCGGCCGCCCCGGAGAACAGGAGCCCGGCGACCGCGAGCACCAGCGCCGCGACCGCGGCCCCGAGGAGGGCGAGGGCCGGGCGGGGGCGGGGCGGGGAGACGGGCGCGGACACCTCTCCAGGGTAGATCCAGACTCGGGTGGCATACTCGCGCGGGTACACGGCGCGAACCGGGCGGCAGCAGCCGCCCCCAGGACAGGGGAACCATGACGACACCGAGCGGCGCTGGGCTGGCGCCCAGCACGGCCACGATCGAGCACGGCGACCTCCAGCGCTCCGCGGAGCTGCTCGGACGGGTCAACGCCATCTTCGGTCAGCGGGTGATCGGCCAGGAGGCGCTGCGCACGGCCCTCGTGTCCACGCTGCTCGCCGGCGGGCACATCCTCCTCGAGTCGGTTCCCGGGCTGGCCAAGACGACCGCGGCCCAGACGCTGGCCTCCTCGGTCTCCGGCACCTTCCACCGGATCCAGTGCACGCCCGACCTCATGCCCAACGACATCGTCGGCACGCAGATCTTCAACTACGCGACCGGGCAGTTCAGCACCCAGCTCGGCCCGGTCCACGCCAACCTCGTCCTCCTCGACGAGATCAACCGCTCCAGCGCCAAGACGCAGTCGGCGATGCTCGAGGCGATGCAGGAGAAGCAGACCTCCATCGGTGGCGAGGTCTTCCCGCTGCCCCGGCCCTTCATGGTGCTCGCGACGCAGAACCCCATCGAGGAGGAGGGCACCTACGTGCTCCCCGAGGCCCAGATGGACCGGTTCCTCGTCAAGGAGGTCCTCACCTACCCCACGCCCACCGAGGAGATCAGCGTCCTCGACGGCATCAGCTCCGGCTCCTTCGAGGCGCCGCTGCGCAGCGACCCGATCGGCCTGGACGACGTCGTGCTGCTCCAGCGCCTCGCCGCGCAGGTGTACGTCGACGCGTCGATCAAGCAGTACATCGTCGCGATCGTCAACACCACGCGCGGTGGGGGGCCCCGGCCGCTGGCGAAGTTCTCCCAGCACGTGCGGGTGGGCGCCAGCCCGCGTGGCGCGATCGCGCTCATGCGGGTGGCCCAGGCGCACGCCCTCCAGCAGGGCCGCACCTACGTCGTGCCCGACGACGTCAAGGCGCTGAGCCACAGCGTCCTGCGCCACCGGCTCGTGCGCACCTACGACGCCCTGGCGAACAACGTCGCGCCCGAGGCGCTCATCGACGCCGTCTTCGCCGCCGTCCCCGCCCCGTAGGCCCCGGATGACGAGCGCCTCCCGGCTGGCGAAGGTCCGTGCGCGCCTGGACCTTCCCACGGTCCGGCGCGCCTCGGGCCTGCTCGACGGGCACCACCGCTCGATCTTCACGGGTCACGGGCAGGACTTCGACGACATGGTCGAGTACCACCCGGGCGACGACGTCGGCGACATCGACTGGAAGGCCTCGGCCCGGACGGGGCACCCTGTCATCCGCCGCTTCGTCCACGAGTCCAACCTCGCGATGGTGCTCGCCGTGGACACCGGCCGCTCGATGGCCGCCACCGCGCCCAGCGGGGAGCGCAAGTCCGAGATCGCCCTCTTCGCCGCCGACGTCGTCGCCTACCTCGCGCGCGCCCGCGGTGACCTCGTCGGGCTGGTGGCCGGCGACTCGCGGCGCATCACCCAGGTCCCCGCCCGGGGCGGCACCGGGCACATGGAGCTGCTCCTGCGGCTGCTCGAGCGCGAGCTCACCCGCGACGCGCCCGTCTCCGACCTGTCCCGCGTCCTGGACCGGATCCTCACCTCGGCGACGCGGCGCACGCTCGTCGTCCTCATCACCGACGAGGCGCGGCCCGCCCTCAGCGACGAGGACGCGCTGCGCCGCCTGCGCACCCGCCACGACGTCATGGTGATCTCCGTGGCCGACGCCGTGCCGACGACGCCGGGCCTGGGCGCCGTCGCCGACGTCGAGGGTGGCCTCGTGCTGCCGCCCTTCCTCCAGCGCGACCGCCGCCTGCACGCCGCGGCGACCACCGCCGTCGCCAACCGCAAGAAGCGGGTGCGCGACATGCTGCGGCGTCGCGGCGTCGAGCACGTCGTCGCCACCAGCTCCGAGGACGTCGTCGACGCCCTCATCGACCTGTTCCGGAGGCAGCGACGTGTCCGGAGCTGAGTCCCTCCTGCCCCCCGAGACCTACTCCACGTGGGTGCCCGTCGTCGGTGGCGTGCTGCTGCTCGCCGTCGCGGCCTGGTACGCCTTCGTCCTGCTCTCCACCCGCCGCCCGGCCCGCCCCCGCGAGCCGGGGCCGCTGAGCCCGGACGGCCGCGCCCGTTTCGAGGAGGACGTCGAGGCGGCCCTGGCCGCCTACCGGAGTGGGGAGCGCGACCTGCGGGCGCTGCACCTCGACCTCGCGCGCATCATGCGCGCCTTCGCCTCCGAGCGGATCGGGCGTGACGTGCGCTCGTGGACCGCCGGTGAGATCGCCGACCACGACCCGACGGCCCAGCTCGGTGACCTCCTGCGCCTGTGGGAGGAGCCGTCCTTCGCGCGGCGCAGCGACGCGGAGGCCGACACGGCCGTGCAGCGCGCCCGGGAGGTGATCCGCCGGTGGTGATGCTCATGGCATGGCTCATCCCCGTGGTCCTCGGCCTCGTGCTCCTGGCCGCGGTCCTCGGCTGGTTCCGGCCGCGGACCTCCCGTGAGACCCGGTCGGTGAGATGGGTGGCCAACTCCGCCTACCTGCGCCGTCTGCCCACCTACCGGCGGCGGATGCGGCTCTACCAGGCGGCCCTGGGCGGGGTGGGCGTCTTCGCGCTCGTCGCGGCCCTCGGCGCCGCGCTGCTCCTCGCCCGCCCGGCCGAGAGGGACGTGCGCGCCGAGGTCCTCGCGACCCGCGACATCGTCCTGTGCCTGGACGTGTCCGGCTCGATGATCGAGTTCGACACCGAGATCGTCCAGACCTTCTCCGAGATGGTCGAGAGCTTCGACGGGGAGCGCATCGCGCTGTCGGTGTGGAACTCCACCTCCCGCACCGTCTTCCCGCTCACCGACGACTACGCGCTCGTCACCGAGGAGCTCGACGCGGCCGCCAGGGCACTCGACTTCGACCTCGACGCCCTCGTCCACGCCCCGGAGGCGCTGGACCGGCTCGAGGAGTTCGTCGCCGGGACGATGTCGCTGGACCCGAACTCCTCCTCGCTCGTCGGCGACGGCCTGGCCACCTGCGCGTACGCCTTCGACGAGACCGACACCGAGCGCTCCCGCTCGATCATCATCGCGACGGACAACCAGGTGCTCGGTGAGCCGATCTACGGCCTCCAGGAGGCCGCCGACCTCGCCGCCGAGCGCGACGTCCGGCTCTACGGCCTGTTCGCCGCCTCCCGGGAGGCGTACACGCCGGAGAACGAGGAGGAGTTCCGCGAGGTGATCACCGGGCACGGTGGGCTCGTCTACAACGCCGACGATCCCGGGGCCGTCGACGCGATCATCGATGACATCGCCGCCCAGCAGGCCGTGGAGCTCGAGGCGGAGCCGGAGGTCGTCATCACCGACCGGCCCGAGACCGTCCTGTGGATCGCCGTCGCCGGTGTCGCCGGGCTCGTCCTCGCCGCGTGGAGGCTGCGCTCATGACGCTGCGTCTCGTGTGGCCGCTGTGGGTCGTCGCCCTCGTCCTCCTGCCCCTCCTCGTCGTCTGCGTCCTCGCCGCCGTGCGCGCCCGGCGCACCGAGGACGGCTCCTTCGCCGCGTGGCTGCGCCGCGGCGGCATGGTCCTCGCGCTCGCCGCGATCGCGCTGGGCCCGGCCGTGCCGAGCACGACGACGACGGTCGCGACCAACGTCGAGATGTTCTTCGTCGTCGACCGCACCGGGTCGATGGCGGCGGAGGACTACGACGGCGGACGTCCCCGCCTGGAGGGCGTGCGGCACGACGTCGAGTCGCTCGTCGGGGCGATGCCCGGCTCCCGCTACTCCGTCATCACCTTCGACTCCCAGGCCGCACGGCAGCTGCCGCTCACGACCGACGCGCGGGCGGTGAGCACGTGGGCCGAGACCCTCGTCCAGGAGATCACCTACTACTCGGCGGGTTCGGCGGTCGACCGGCCGCTGCCGGCGCTGCGCAGCGCGCTCGAGGGCGCCGCCGAGCGCAACCCCGAGAACGTCCGGCTCGTCTTCCTCCTGTCCGACGGCGAGAACACCCTCGGTGACGGGGCCGGCGCCAGCGAGCCGCAGTCCTACGCGGAGCTGGCCCCGCTCGTCGACGGCGGCGCGGTCCTCGGGTACGGCACGGCCGAGGGCGGGCAGATGCGGTACTACGACGGCACGGAGGGGACGGGTCCGGGCACCGACGCCCCGTGGATCCTCGACGAGACGCAGCCCGGCTCCCCGCCCGCCGTCTCGCGGATCGACGAGACCCAGCTGCGGCGCGTCGCCGAGCAGCTCGGCGTCGACTACACGCACCGGACCGCGCCGACGGACCTCGCGGGCCTCGTGGCCGGCATCGACGCGGAGACGATCGCGGCGGAGGACGGCCGTCGCGAGGTGTCCGTCTACGAGGACGTCTACTGGCCGGCCGCCGCGGTGCTCGCCGTGCTGCTCGCCTGGGAGGCGTGGTACCTCGCCCGCCGGTTCCCCCGTCCCTTCGCGTCCCGTCGAGGAGGGAGCGCCGCATGACCGCCGAGGACGCCCCGCGCGCCGAGCGCCCGCCCCTGCCCGCCCACCTGCGCCGTCGCCGGCGGCTGCTCGCGTGGTCCGCCCCGGTGGTGCTGGCCTTCCTCGTCACGGGGTCCCTGCTCGTGGGCACGGTGCTCGGCGCCGCGCTGGGCTCGCGGGAGTTCGACGCGCTGCGCTTCCCGGAGGCGGCGCGCCAGTACCAGGCGCAGCAGCGCTGGACCGGCGTCGCCGAGCCGTGGAAGGCGTGGTTCAACAGCGGCACCGCCCAGTACCGAGCCGAGGAGCACTTCCTCGCCGTCGAGGACCTGCGGGTGGCGCTCGACCTGGTCCCCGAGGCGGGTCCGCTGCCGGACGGGCCGGAGGGCAGCAAGGCGCCGGAGGCGCCCGAGTGCCGGGTGCGGACGAACCTGTCCCTGGCGATCGAGGCGATGGGCGACGTCGCGGCCACCGACGACGAGGACCCCGGCATGGCCGAGGTCTACTACGCCGAGGCGCAGGAGGTCATCGCGCCCTGCACGAGCTCCCAGGACAACGAGGAGAGCTCCGAGCGGCAGAAGGACAAGGAGCAGCAGGCACGGGAGGACCAGCAGGAGCCGCAGGAGCAGCCCTCGGACCAGCCCTCCGGTGAGCCGGGCGACGAGCCGACCGACGAGCCGAGCGACGAGCCGACGGACGAGCCGAGCGACCAACCCAGCGAGGAGCCCAGCGAGGACCCGGGCGAGCAGGACCCCACCGACGAACCGAGCGACGACCCCCGCCGTGACGAGCTCGAGGAGCGTAACCGCGAGGCCGAGAGGGACCGCCAGGAGCAGCAGGAGCGAGGCGGCGGCGGGTTCGGCGGCGGCCAGAACTGGTAGTTCCTCTGGTGCGCCTCCGGCCCGACGTGTGGAGGACCGCGTGGCCGGGGTGCAGACTGAGGTGGTGCCGACACCGAGGGAGACGACCGACGTCGTCGTCGTGGGTTCCGGACCCAACGGGCTCGCCGCGGCGGTGACGATGGCGCGGGCCGGGCTCGGCGTCGTCGTCCTCGAGGCCGAGCCCACCGTCGGGGGCGGGGCTCGTACGCTCGACCTGCCCGGCGGGGACGGCCTGCGCTACGACGTCTGCTCCGCCGTCCACCCCCTCGCGACGGCCAGCCCTTTCCTCGCCGAGTTCGACCTCCCCGCCCGCGGGGTGGAGCTCGTCACCCCCGAGCTGTCCTACGCCCACCCGCTCGACGGCGGCCGCGCCGGCCTCGCGTGGCGGGACCTCGAGCGGACGGTCGACGGCCTCGGTGCCGACGGCCCGGCGTGGCAGCGGCTCTTCGGGCCGCTCACGCGCGAGCCGGAGGCGGTCGTCGGTGCCACGCTCGGGGACATGCGCAGCATCCCGCCGGAGCTGCGGTCGGTGAGCGGCATGCGCGCCGCCGTCGCCTTCGGCCTGCGGGTGCTCACCCAGGGCACCCACCTGTGGAACCTCCCGTTCCGCAGCGACGTCGCCCCGGCCATGGTCACCGGCGTCGCCGGCCACGCCATCGCGCCGCTGCCAGGCCTCGCCCCCGCGGGCGTGGCGCTCATGCTCGGCACGCTCGCCCACGGCGTCGGCTGGCGCATCCCCGTGGGCGGCTCGCAGGCGATCGTCGACGCGCTCGTCGCCGACCTCGAGGCCCACGGTGGGCAGGTGCGCACCGAGGTGCGGGTGCGCTCGTGGCGCGACATGCCCCGCGCCCGCACCTACCTCCTCGACACGACGCCCCGGGTGGCCGCCGGCATCTGGGGGGACCGCATGCCCGCGGCCATCGCCCGGCGGCTGCGCACTGCCCCGCGCGGCGGTGGCGCCGCGAAGGTCGACTTCGTCCTCGACGGACCCGTCCCGTGGGCGGTGCCCGAGGTCGGTCAGGCCTTCACCGTCCACGTCGGCGGCAGCCGCGAGCAGGTCACCGACGCCGAGACGAAGGTCGCCCGCGGCATCATGCCCGAGCACCCCAGCGTCCTCCTGTCGGACCCCGCCGTGGCCGACCCCGGCCGCGAGCAGGGCGGGCTGCGCCCCCTGTGGACCTACGCCCACGTGCCCGCCGGCTCCGACGTCGACATGACCGAGGCGATCACCCGCCAGATCGAACGCTTCGCGCCCGGCTTCCGCGACGTCGTCGTCGACAGCGTGGGCGTGCCGGCCGCGCGGATGGTCGAGCACAACGCCAACCTCGCCGGCGGGGACATCGCCGGCGGCGCCGTGACGCTGCGCCGCGTCCTCGGGGGCCCCACCGGGCGCTGGGACCCCTACTCCCTCGGGATCCCCGGTGTGTACCTGTGCTCGTCCTCGGCGCCACCCGCCCCGGGCGTCCACGGCATGAACGGCTGGCACGCCGCCCGCCGGGCGCTGCGGCAGCGCTTCGGCCGGCCCGTCCCCTCCCTGGCCCCCTGACCGACGGCGGCTCACGGGCACCGGCGCCGCCACGGTCCCGCCCCGGGTAGGGTGCCCTGCGGACCGAGCGAGAAGAGGGTGAGATGAGCGGCGTCGTGCGGCTGCGTGACGTGGCGGTGGGTGAGGGGCGCGTCAAGATCGCCGCCCCGCTGTGCGCCCCGACCCCCGAGGGCCTCCTCGAGGAGGCCGGGCGGGTGACCGCCGCCGGCGTCGACATCGCCGAGTGGCGTGCCGACTACCTCCTGGCGGCACGTCCCGACGCGCCGCTCGGTGAGCTGCCGGCGGCGCTGCGCGACCGGCTGGGCGCCACGCCCCTGCTCCTCACCGTGCGCACCGCGGAGGAGGGCGGTGAGGTCACCCTCGACGACGGCGCGTACGCCGCCGCCGTGCGGGCCCTCCTCGCCGACGGCGTCGGCGACGCCGTGGACCTCGAGCTCGCCCGCGGCACCGTGCTGCCCGCCCTCGTCGACCAGGCCCGGGAGACGGGTGCCCGGGTGGTCGTCTCGAGCCACGACTTCGGGGGCACCCCGCCCGCCGCCGAGATGGCCGACCGGCTCGCCGCGATGGCCGCGGCCGGTGCCGACATCGTCAAGATCGCGGTCACTGCCCGCAACCCGCTCGACGTCATCGCCCTGCTCGAGGCGACGTGCACGGCCGACCGGGAGCTCGACGTCCCCGTCGTCACGATGGCGATGGGCCCGGTGGGGCTGGTGAGCCGGCTGTGCGGGGAGGTCTTCGGCTCCGCCGTCACCTTCGGCGCGGTCGACCGCGCCTCGGCGCCGGGGCAGGTCGACGTCGCGCGCCTGCGGGACGTCGTCGGGCTCGTCCACGAGCACGCGGCGCGATGAGCCAGCCGCCCCCGCCGACCGGAGCGCCCCAGGACCCCTGGACGCCACCCGCCGACCCCTCCCGTGCGCCCGTGGACCCGTACCGTCCGCCCCCCGGGCCGTACCGACCGGCCGGCTACCCGGTCCCGTACCAGCCGTCGCCCCCGGGGCCGACAGGGTCGCCCCTCGACGCGTACGCCTACCAGCTGCCCGCGCCCCGCCGCCGGACGGGGCTCGTCGTCGGGATCGTGATCGGTGCGGTCGTCGTCCTGGCCGCGCTCGCCTTCGTCGTCGCCGCGCTCGTCGGCATCGTGGGCGGCGGGCGGGCGTACGGCGAGGACGCCGAGCTGGACCGGCTGTGGGACGCGTGCGCCGCCGGGGACGCGCTGGCGTGCGACGACCTCTACCTCGAGTCCCCGGTCGGCTCGGAGTACGAGGAGTACGGCGACACCTGCGGGGACAGGTTCCCGCCGGGCGAGCTGCTGTGGTGCCGCGGGCGCATGTGAGCTCAGCCGCGCAGCCCCAGCGCCGCGACGACCGGCAGGTCGGCCGGTAGCCAGGGCAGCCCCGCCCAGCCGTCCGCCCCCACCCACCGGAGCTCGTCGTGGTCGAGGAGCGGACGCGGGGTCCCGGAGCGGACCCCCGCCCGCCACACCCGCAGGCGCAGCGTCGGGGTGATCGGCCAGTCCCCGGCGAGGGGCCCGGTGACGAGGGCGCCCAGGGAGACCCGCACGTCGAGCTCCTCGCCCAGCTCCCGGTGCAGCGCGTCCACCGGGTCCTCCCCGGGCTCGACCTTGCCCCCGGGCAGCTCCCACCGGCCGGCGAGCTCGGCCGGCCCGGACCGGCGGGCGGCGAGGAGGTGGGCCGGCCGCGCGACGTCGTCGAGGATCGCGGCGGCGACGACGAGACGACCGGGCCACGCCGGTGCCGCGGCGTCGGTCACTCGGCTGTCGGCGGGGGAGGGCGTGGGCCGGGGGTGGGTGGGCACGGCGAGCACGCTACCGCTGCCGCGCCCGCCACGGCACGATGGCGGGATGGACCTCACGGCGCTGATCGCGCGGCTGCGCCCGGGCCCGCCCCTCGCCGGGCTCGGTGTCCCGGACCCGGTGGTGTGGGCGGCGCTCGCGGCGGGGCTGCTCGTCGTCGGCGTGCGCCCGCTGTGGCGGGCGCTGCGGGTGGCCGTCACCGTGGTCCACGAGCTCGGCCACGCCGTCGTCGGCGTCCTCGTCGGGCGCTCGTTCACCGGGCTGGTGCTGCGTCCGGACATGTCGGGCCACGCCGTCACGGTGGGGCGCTCGCGCGGTCCCGGACGGGTGGCGACGACGTGGGCCGGCTACCCGGGCCCGGCACTCGTCGGTCTCGCGCTCGTCCTCGCGGGGACGAGCGGGTGGTCCGGCCCGGCCACCTTCGTCCTCGCGCTCCTCCTCCTGCTCGCCCTGCTGCGCTCCCGGTCGGTCTACACCGTGCTCGTCATGGTCGCGGCGCTCGGCCTCACGGGGTGGCTGTGGTGGGCGGCCGACGAGCGGGTCCGGGGCCTGGCGCTGCTCACCGCGGGCGTCGTGCTGCTGCTCGGGGCCTGGCGCCACCTCGGCGCCGTGCTCCGGGCTCCGGACCGCGGCTCGGACCCGGCGGTGCTCGCGCGCCTCACCCGGGTGCCGGCGGCGCTGTGGGCGCTGTCCTTCACCGTCGTCCTGGCCGCGTCGAGCTGGGTCGCCGCCGGCCGGCTGTGGGAGCTGGTGCGTTGACAGACGGCCGATGGCGGCCGATACTTGAACGATCAACCATGAGAGGTGGAGTCCGATGAGCGATCCGCGCTGGCTGTCCCCCGTGGAACGGGAGACCTGGCTGAGCATCTCCGAGCTCGTCACCACGCTACAGGGAGCCCTCGACACCCGCCTGCAGCAGCACGCGGGCGTGACGTTCTACGAGTACATGGTCATGGCGATGCTCTCCGAGCAGGCCGACCGCACCCTCCAGCTCAGTGAGCTCGCCGAGCTCACCTCGGGCTCGCTGTCGCGCCTGTCCCACGTGCTCACGCGCCTCGAGCGGCACGGGTGGGTGGTGCGGGAGCGGTCCCCGCTCAACCCGCGGGCCAGGATCGCCACCCTCACCGACGAGGGTCTGGGGAAGGTCGAGCAGACGGCGCCCGCGCACGTGCGGGACGTGCGGGAGCTGGTCTTCGACGCCATCGCGCCCCACGACGTGCCCGAGCTGGCCCGGATCCTCGCCCCGGTCCTCGACCGGGCCCGCCCGCCCGGCCGCCGCGTGCGCACCGGCCGCGGGCTGGGCGTGCGCTGACCTACGAGGCGGCGGGCGTGCCGCCGATCTGACGCCGCAGCTGCTCGCCGGTGCCGACGCGCAGTGTGTCCGCCGCGACGCGCATGTGCTCGAGCTGGGGCCCGCTGAACGTCTGCGCCACGGTGTCGAGAAGGCGGAAGCGGATCGCCTCCGACTGGACGAGCACCGCCTCCCCCTTGGGGGTGATGTGGACGAGGGTGGGCCGGGCCTTGCGGTTGCGCTCGTTGGGGTGGTGGTGGCGCGCGAGCATGCCGCGGTCCACGAGTCCGGTGACCGTGGCGTCAGCGGCGGCGTCGGCCTGGCCGGTGAGCCGTGCGACGGTGCGGTAGTGGTCCGCGCCCTCGGCGACGGCGGTGAGGGTCTGCAGCTCGCCCAGGCGCAGGCCCGTCAGCTCCTCCACGCCGGCGACGAGAAGGCGCCGCGCCTGCTCGCGCTCGCCGGAGTCGACGTCGAGCTCGAAGACCGCTGCCATGTCCGTGCCCGGCGTGGTGCTGCGCAGGATCTGACGTGCACGACTGACGGCCTCCCTCTCGTCGGCAGCGACGAGGGAGGCAGGCGGGGGGTCGTCATGCGAGGTGCTCACAGTTCGACAACGCTACGGGACGGCGGTGTGTTCCACCCGCCGGACCGGTGGTGACCGGACGTGGTTTCCGAACCCGTGAGAGCCGTGGCTATACTCGACTCCGGCAGCGGCTCAGCCCCTGTCACGCGGGTGTAGTTCAATGGTAGAACTTCAGCTTCCCAAGCTGACGGCGCGGGTTCGATTCCCGTCACCCGCTCAGACGGCCGGTCCCAGCAGGGCCCGGCCGTTCGTCATGTCCGCTCGCTGACGGCGGGCCGGGCGCCGGGTGAGGCACAATCGCTGCGTGCTTCTCTCCGACCGTGACATCCGCGCCCAGATCGAGGGCGGGCGGGTCCACCTCGACCCGTACGACCCGGCGATGATCCAGCCCGCCAGCATCGACGTCCGGCTCGACCGGTGGTTCCGGCTCTTCGACAACCACCGCTACCCGGTCATCGACCCGGCGCAGGACCAGTCCGAGCTGACGCGCCTCGTCGAGGTCGCGCCGGAGGAGCCCTTCGTCCTCCACCCCGGCGAGTTCGCGCTCGGCGCGACCTACGAGCTCGTCACCCTGCCCGACGACGTCGCCGCCCGCCTCGAGGGCAAGTCCTCCCTCGGGCGCCTGGGCCTGCTCACGCACTCGACCGCCGGCTTCATCGACCCCGGGTTCACGGGGCACGTCACCCTGGAGCTGTCGAACACGGCGACGCTGCCCATCACGCTGTGGCCCGGGATGAAGATCGGGCAGCTGTGCTTCTTCCGGCTCTCCAGCCCCGCGGAGCACCCTTACGGGTCCGGCGCGCAGGGCTCCCGCTACCAGGGGCAGCGCGGGCCCACCGCCTCCCGCTCGCACCTCAACTTCAGCCGCATCCCCCTGGCCTGATGAGCGACGAGCTGCCCGCCCTCGACCGCGCGCTCGCCGAGCCGCGGCACCTGCTCGTCCTGTCCGCCGAGGTGGCCCCGGAGGAGGTCGAGGCGCTCGCCGTCTCGCACTTCGACGACGCCGGCTGGCTGGGCCCCGCGACGCTGCGTGTGACGGGCGACGTCCAGCTGACCGGCCCGTGGCGGCTCGACGACCGCGTCCGGGCGGCCCTGGACCTGCCGGCGTGGGGGGCGACGGCGATGCTGCTGCGCTGCCCGGTCCAGCGCGGGGCGCCGGTCCCGCCCGAGCTGCGCGGCCTCGGTGGCCTGCTCGACGCTTTCCCCGACGGTGAGCCGGTCGGCCTCGAGCGCCGCGTGCTCGACCACCTTCTTGCCCAGGCCCGCCGGCTGGCCGGTGCGCTCCGCGTCTCCGGGACGGGGACGGTCCTCGTGCCCGACCCCGCCTCCGCCGTCGACCTCACGATCCACACGACCGTGTGGCTGCAGCCCGAGGCCTGCGCCCGGGTGCTCGCCACCATCCTGCCGGGGGTCACGGCCCCCGACGTCCCCGACGTGCCGGCTCCGTCCGTCGACCGCCTCCGGGCCGACGTCAGCCCTCACCGCGCCCGCGCGGTGGCGGCCCTCGACGAGGGCGAGCGGGCGTGGCTGCACGCCGAGGCCGATGCCCTGGACGCCGCGGTGCTGGCCCAGCCGCAGGTGGTCGACGGCTACGCGCACCACGCGCCCGTTCCCGGCGGGGTGCTCGAGGTGCGCGTGGGCGGTGACGAGCACACCCCGCTCGTCCTGCGCGGCCTGCCGTGGGCGCGCGGCGGTGTCATCAGCTACGAGGTGCGCTGGCGCCCGGACGAGCCGGCCCTCGCGCTGGGCCCCCGGCCGCCGCTCGCGCTGCGGCGGCAGCGCGAGGAGGTGCGGGCCCTCGTCGAGCGGGTCGCCGCGGCCCTGCACGCCGTCGTCGGCGGTGAGGTCGTCGACGACGACGCCTTCCTCGTCGCCCTGCCCCAGACGTGACGACGCGGCGGCCCCCGGTGGGGGCCGCCGCGTGCGCGGGGTGTCAGCGGGAGTCGCGGACGTTCTCGGCGGAGTCCTGCGCCTGGGACTTGACGTCCTGGGCCGCGCCGGTGCCCTCCTCGCGGACGTGCTGGACGCCCTCCGTGGCGGTCTCCTTGAGGTCCTGGACGGCCTGCTGAGCGGGCTCACGGAGGTGCTCGGCGGTGTCCTGGGCAGCCGACTTCACCTCCTCGGTCGCCTTGGCGACGGCGTCGCTCTCGCGGGCCTCGCCCACGAGCTCGCGCTCCTTGCGGCTGGAGGGGATGAGCCCAGCCGCGAGGAGGCCGGCGCCGAAGGCGATGAGCCCGGCGGCGATCGGGTTGCCCTCGGCCTTGTCCTTGACGCGGTGCGGGGCGTCGTGAGCCATGTCGCCAGCGCGGCCGGCCTGGCCGCGGACCGAGCCGGCGGCGTCGGACGCGGCACCGAAGACCTTGTCCTTCGCGTCGGTGGCGGTCCCGAACACCTTGTCCTTGGCGTCGGTGACGGCGCCGCGGACCTTCTCGCCCTGACGGTGGGCGATGTTGCTCGGGCTCACCTTCTCGCCGAGCGCGTCGACGTTCTGGCTGAGGTCGGCGCGGGTGCGCTCGATGTCACTGCGGATCGCATCGGGATCGTTGGTCGCCATCAGTGGTCCTGTCCTTTCACTGCGTCCGGGATCTTCTTCACGGTCTCTTGCGTGCGGGGCAGGCCCTCGGCCTGCTTGATCTCCTTGCGGCCGGTCACCGCGAGGACGGCGGCGACGACTGCCCAGATCACCGCGACGATGAGAGCGGACCAGCCGAGAGCCGGCTGGGCGTCCCCGTCGCCGATCATCGCCCCCAGCGCCCACCACAGGGCGAGAGAGAGGAAGAGCAGGGTGAAGTACCCGGCGAGCCCGGCGCCGCCGAACATCCCGGCGCCCTTGCCCGCCTTGCTCACGGTCTGGGAGATCTCCGCCTTGGCGAGCTCCATCTCCTGGCGCACCAGCGTGGAGAAGTCCTCGCTGATGTTGCCGATGAGCTCACCGAGGCTCGCGTCCTCGGGCGGCGGGCTCGTGCCCGGGGCTCCCGCGGGGGGAGCGTACGGGCTCGCGCCCGGAGCTCCTGCCGGGGGGACGTACGGGCCGGTGCCCGGAGCCCCTGCGGGGGGAGTGTGGCCGGGGGGCGTGCTCATCGCAGCCCGCCCGGCTGGTCGCCCTCGATGCGCGTGCCGGTGTCCGTGCCGTAGGTCTGCATCGGCGGCGGGGGCGTGGCGGTGCCACTCAGCGGGGACGTGCCGGTCGAGTAGCCCACGGGGGTCGTGGTCGTCCCGGTCGTGCCGAGCCGGCCGGTGCCGTCGCTGCCCGCGCCGGTGGACGTGTCGCCGCCGTCGTCGCCCATGTCCTTGACGCTGCGCGCGATGCGGCCGGCGGCGAGGCCGAGCCCCGCGGCGATGAGCATGAAGGTGCCCGGGTGGCGGCGGGCGTAGCGGCCCACCTCCTCGAGCAGCTCGGCGGGCTCGCGGTCCTCCAGCCAGCGACCGGCGTCGTCGGCAGCCTGCGAGGCCCAGCGGGCCACGTTGGTAGCGACTCCCGGCTCCTCGGAGCCGTCGGCCATCTGGTTCATCTCCGAGGAGAAGGACCGCAGGCCGCTCGCCAGTCGCTGCTGCTGGGTGCCGGCCTGGGCGGAGACCTCCGAAGCGCCCTGGCGGTAGAGGTGCTGCGCCTGGCGCTTGGCCTCACCGACGGCCTGCTTGGCCTCGTCCTTAGCGGTGCCGGCGACGTTCGCCGCCTGCTCCTTGGCGCTGCCGGCCACCTTGGAGGCCTCCTCCTTCGCGGCCTCCTTGGCGCCACCGCCCTCGTCGTCCTGGACGAGGTGGGCGGGGCCGGTGCTGACCGGTGCCGGCGCGCCGGGCGGGGGCGGGGTGACGGGTGCGGGCGGGGCGACCGGCGGAGGCGGTCCGACGGGTGGCCGTCCCGGAGCCCCGGATTCCTGCCCAAGTGCCTGTGGGTTTCCCGCGGGGCGGGTGAAGTCCTCGGTCATGTGGTTCAGTCCCTTCGGTGCTGATCCGGCCTCGTGGTCGTCGAGGCGCTTGACCAGGGTCGTACCAATCGCGTCAGCGCGCCTCTTGAAACGCCCGACGACGTCGCCCCGTCCGTTGAATGACAGCCGCGACATTCCGCGCGCGGGACGAGACGGCACGGCTTGTGCGGAACCGATTCGCAACCGCGTCGGTGTGAGGCGCGGCTCGTCCGCGTCGCGGCGTGGGGGCAGCGTCTGGTTGGTACAGTGCACCTGTCCCCGTCGCTGCGCGAGCCGCCTGTGAGCGGGGCTCGTCCTGCGTGGTACGGCCGGCGTGGACCCCGATCTTGACCGACGACAACTGACGGAGCCGCCGGTGCTGCAGCTGCTGATCCTCCACCTCGTGGTGGCTGTGGTCGCGCCTGCGTGCATGCGGCTGTGGGGGCGCCGCTTCTTCCTCGTCCTCGCCCTCGTCCCCGCGTCCGCGGCGGTCTGGGCGGCGGCTCACAGCTCCGCCGTGCTGCGGGGGGACCACCCCGTCGTCGACGTCTCGTGGGTGCCCGCGCTCGACCTCCACCTCACCTTCCGGCTCGACACCCTCGCCTGGCTCATGGTGCTGCTCGTCGGAGGGATCGGTGCCCTCGTCCTCGTGTACTGCGCCGCCTACTTCTCGGCCACCGCGCAGGGGCTGGGGCGGTTCGCGGGCGTGTTCGTCGCCTTCGCCGGTTCGATGCTCGGCCTGGTGACGACGGACAACACGCTGCTCCTGTACGTGTTCTGGGAGCTCACCACCATCACCTCCTTTCTGCTCATCGGGCACTACCACGACCGGCAGAGCTCGCGACGCGCCGCCGTCCAGGCGCTGGTCCTCACGACCTTCGGCGGGCTGGCGATGCTCGCCGGCTTCGTCGCCCTGGGCGAGGTCGAGGGCGGCAGCTACTCGCTGAGCGCGCTCGTCGCGTCCCCGCCCGGCGGCACGATCGTCGAGGTGGCGGTGGCGCTCGTCCTGCTCGGTGCGGTGACGAAGTCCGCCCTGCTCCCGTTCCACTTCTGGCTGCCGTCCGCCATGGCTGCGCCCACGCCCGTCAGCGCCTACCTCCACGCCGCCGCGATGGTCAAGGCCGGTGTCTACCTCGTGGCGCGGCTGGCCCCGGGCTTCGCCGACGTGCCGCTGTGGCGCTGGACCGTGCTGCTCCTCGGCGGTGGCACGCTCCTGCTCGGGGGTTACCGCTCGCTGCGGCAGCACGACCTCAAGCTCCTGCTCGCCTTCGGCACCGTCAGCCAGCTCGGCTTCATCGTCCTGCTCACCGGCTTCGGCACCCGCGCCGCCGCGCTCGCCGGCCTCGCGCTGCTCGCTGCGCACGCGCTGTTCAAGGCCTGCCTCTTCCTCGTCGTCGGGACCATCGACTGGGCCGTGGGCACCCGCGACCTCCGCGAGCTGACCGGCCTGGCTCGTCGGATGCCGCTGACGGCCGCCTCCGCGGCCCTCGCGACGGCGTCGATGGTCGGGCTGCCCGTCACGCTCGGCTACGTCGCC
Organism: Georgenia satyanarayanai; assembly: GCF_009193135.1. Taxonomy (GTDB): domain Bacteria; phylum Actinomycetota; class Actinomycetes; order Actinomycetales; family Actinomycetaceae; genus Oceanitalea; species Oceanitalea satyanarayanai. Next base: position 160,276 of record NZ_VUKC01000002.1, on the reverse strand, counting down.
AAGGAGGCGGCGCTCGAGTCGATGCTCCACACCGAGGACGGCTTCGGGACCGCCGCGCTCGTCCTCGTCGTCCTCGGCTCGATCCTCACCTTCGCCTACGGGATGCGCTTCATGTGGGGCGCCTTCGCGACCAAGCCCGGCGTCGAGCTGGGATCGGCGCAGCGCACCTCCCGGCTCATCGTCACCCCGGCCGTGGTCCTCGCCGTCGCCGGTGTCGTCGTCGGGTCCCTGCCCGCGGGGGTCGAGCGGGTGCTCGCGCCGCACGCCGACACCTATCCCGGCGAGCCCGGCCACCTCACCCTGTGGGGCGGCTTCGGGCCCGCGCTCTACCTCACCGTGCTCGTCGTCGCCGTCGGCGTCGTGCTGTTCCTGTGGCGGGCGCCCGTCGAGCGGCTCCAGGGCGCGCTGTGGGAGTTCGACGGCGCAGCGGGCGCCTACCGCCGCATCATCCGCGGCACCGAGCGCTTCGCGGCAGATGTCACCGCCGTCACCCAGCGCGGTTCGCTGCCGGCCTACCTGTCGACCATCCTCACGGTGACCGTCGCCCTCGCCGGGGGAGCGGCCATCGCCTACGCCACCCTGCCGGGCGAGGTCCGGCCGTGGGACAGCGGTGTGCAGGCCGCCGTCGCCGCGGTCGTGGCCCTGGCCGCCCTCCTCGCGGCGCGCGCCCGGCGCCGGCTCAAGGCCGTGCTCCTCCTCGGCGTCTCCGGGTACGGGATCGCGCTGCTCTACGAGATCCACGGCGCCCCGGACCTCGCGCTCACCCAGGTGCTCGTCGAGACGATCACGCTCGTCGTGTTCATCCTCGTCCTGCGCCGGCTTCCCGCCTACTTCTCCAACCGGCCGCTCGCCGCCTCCCGGTGGTGGCGTGCCGCGCTCGGTGCGCTCGTCGGTGTCACCGCGGCCGGGCTCACCATGGTCGCCGCCGGCTCGCGGATCCACGTGCCCGTCTCGGTCGACTTCGCCGAGGAGGCCTACGAGTACGGGTACGGGCGCAACGTCGTCAACGTCACGCTCGTCGACATGCGGGCCTGGGACACGATGGGTGAGATCTCGGTGCTGCTGGCGGCCGCCACGGGTGTGGCCTCGCTCATCTTCCTGCGGGCACGAGCGAGCAAGATCGACCGGGCGACCACGCTCAGCGACCCGCAGCAGGCCAGGGTCTGGGAGAGCCCGGTGCCCGACCGGAACGTCAGCCTCTACCGCCGGCTCACCGCGCGCGGTGACCAGGCGGAGGCGGAGGGCCGGGGGCGTCAGTGGCTCAGCGCCATCCCCACCCTCGCCCCCCAGCGGCGCTCGGTCATCTTCGAGGTCGGCACGCGCCTCGTCTTCCACACGATGGTGGTGTTCTCCCTCTTCCTGCTCTTCGCCGGGCACAACCAGCCCGGTGGCGGTTTCGCCGGCGGGCTCATCGCCGGCATCGCCCTCACGGTGCGCTACCTCGCCGGTGGCCGCTACGAGCTCGGCGAGGCGCTGCCGGTGCAGGCCGGCTGGATCCTCGGCACCGGTCTCTTCCTCTCCGCCGGGGCCGGCGCGATCCCGCTCTTCCTCGGCGGTGACGTGCTCCAGTCGGCCCTCGTCGAGGCCGACCTCGGGCCGATGGGCGAGCTCAAGCTCGTGACGACGATCTTCTTCGACATCGGCGTGTACCTCGTCGTCGTCGGTCTCGTCCTCGACATCCTGCGCACCCTCGGTGCCGAGGTGGACCGCCAGGGCGAGCGCGAGGGTGACGTCGCTCCCGACGTGCCCTTCGACTCCCCGGAGGTCACCAGCGACGACGCCGCCCCCGAGGCCGCGCCCGCCGGCTGGGCCGCGGGCCCCCGATCGACGGACGGAGGCCCCCGATGATCGACACGTCCCCCAGCCTCGCCCTCGTGCTCCTCGTCGGGGTGCTCGTCGGCGCCGGCGTCTACCTCCTCCTCGAGCGCAGCCTCACGCGGATCATCATCGGCATCTCGATGATCTCCAACGGGGTCAACGTCATGTTCCTCGTCGCCAGCGGCCGGGCCGGCGGCCCCCCGCTCGTCGGCACGACCGCCCCGGAGAACATGAGCGACCCCCTTCCGCAGGCCCTCGTGCTCACCGCCATCGTCATCACCCTCGGTCTCACCGCCTTCCTCCTGTCGGTCGCCTACCGCGCCTGGCAGCTCAACGGCCACGACGAGGTGCAGGACGACCTCGAGGACCGCCGGATCGTCCGCCTGGCGGAGAGCAACGAGGTCCCCGCCCGCAGCACGGACGACGCCGGCACCTCGCTGGCCGAGGACGCCGCCCTGTCCCGGGACGAGACCCTCGTGCTGCCCCACCACGACGGCCGCAGGCGCCGCCGTCCGGGCATCGGCCTGGACGACGAGGAGCTGCGATGAGCTTTCTCCTGCCGCTGCCCGTCCTCATCCCCCTCGTCGCAGCGGGTCTGGCGCTCGCGCTCGCCCGGTTCCCGCACGTCCAGCGCATCGTCACGCTCACCGCGCTCACCGCCGTGCTCGGCGTCGCCATCGCGCTGCTCGTCCTCGTCAACGACGGCCCGATGGCCGTCGACATCGGCGGGTGGGCGGCTCCCGTGGGCATCGCCCTCGTGGCGGACCGGCTCTCGGCGCTCCTCCTCGTCGTGTCGGTCGCCGTCACGCTCGGCGTGCTCCTGTACTCCCTGGCGCAGGGCAACGCCGACGGCGACGAGGGCGCACCGGTGGCGATCTACCACCCGACCTACCTCATCCTCTCCGCCGGTGTCTCCAACGCCTTCCTCACCGGGGACCTGTTCAACCTCTACGTCGGCTTCGAGATCCTCCTCGTCTCGAGCTTCGTCCTCATCACCCTCGGCGGGTCGCGGGAGCGGGTGCGAGCCGGCACGGTCTACATCGTCGTCTCGATCCTCTCCTCGATCCTCTTCCTCGCCGCGATCGCGCTGGTCTACGCGGCCACGGGCACCGTCAACCTCGCCCAGCTGTCCCAGCGCCTCGGGGAGATCGACCCGGGCACCCAGCTCGTCCTCCAGCTCATGCTGCTCGTCGCCTTCGGGATCAAGGCCGCCATCTTCCCGTTGCACGCGTGGCTGCCCGACTCCTACCCCACCGCGCCCGCGCCCGTCACCGCGGTCTTCGCCGGCCTGCTCACCAAGGTCGGCGTGTACGCCATCATCCGCACGCAGACCCTGCTCTTCCCGGACGGCCGGGCCGACGACGTCCTCATGGTCCTCGCGCTCCTCACCATGGTCATCGGGATCCTCGGTGCCGTCGCCCAGCAGGACATCAAACGGCTCCTGTCCTTCACCCTCGTCAGCCACATCGGCTACATGGTGTGGGGTGTGGCGACGTCGACGGAGGCGGGGCTGTCCGCGGCGATCTTCTACGTCGTCCACCACATCACCGTCCAGACGGCGCTGTTCCTCGTCGCGGGCCTCATCGAGCGCCGGGGCGGCACCACGTCACTCGCAAGGCTCGGCTCGCTGGCGCGGGTGGCGCCGCTGCTCGCCGTCCTCTACTTCGTCCCGGCGATGAACCTCGCGGGTATCCCGCCGATGTCCGGCTTCCTCGGCAAGGTCGGCCTCATCGAGGCCGGGGCCGAGCGGGGCGGCGCACTGGACTGGACGCTCATCGCCGCCGCGCTCGCCACGAGCCTGCTCACGCTCTACGCCGTGAGCAAGGCGTGGAACCAGGCCTTCTGGCAGGAGGCCCCCGAGCCGCTGCCCGACACGACCACCCCGCGCTCGATGGTCGGCCCCACGGCGGCCCTCGTCGCCATGTCCCTGGCCTTCACCGTCGTCGCGGGACCGCTCTTCGACTACACCGACCGGGCGGCCCGGGACCTGCGGGCCCAGACCCCGTACGTCACCACGGTGCTCCCCGACGGCCTGAGGGGCTCGGGCCAGTCCTCGGACCTCACCGAGGAGGCCGAGCGCCACGGCGAGTCCGGCCAGATCAGCGACGAGCAGGAGACCCGGGAGGAGGTGCCGTGAGCCCGCACCTGGCCGAGCACCAGCCGACCGAGCACCGTCCGCGCCACCGCTTCCGGCCCCGCGCCAACTGGGGCGTCCTGCTGTGGCTCACCGTCGTGTGGGTCGCCCTGTGGGGCGACCTCACCCTCGCCAACGTCGTCATCGGCGCCTTCCTCGCCGTCCTCGTCACCGCCGTGCTCCCGCTGCCGACCACGCCCTTCGACGGCCGCTTCCGTCCCTGGGGTGTCGTCCTGCTCCTCGCCCACTTCCTCTGGGACGTCGTCAAGGCGTCGGTCGAGGTCGCGGCCCTGGCGGTGCGGCGCACGCCGCCCAGGGGCGCGGTCATCCGGGTGCGGCTGCGCAGCCACAACGACGTCTACCTCACGATGGTCGCCGGCATGACGTCCCTGGTCCCCGGGTCGGTCGTCATCGAGGCGCACCGCATCACCGGGACGCTCTACCACCACATCCTCGACGTCGAGATGCACGGGGGCCTCGAGCGGGCCCACCAGTCGGTCCTCGACCAGGAGGAGCGCATCCTGCGCGCCTTCGGCAGCCGCGAGGAGCTCATCGAGGCCGGCCTGACGCCGGGCAGCTCCGCACGCGCCGGCAAGCAGCGCAGCACCTCCGGGGACCGGGTCGAGGCCGACATGGACGCCCGGCGGGAGGAGGAGTCATGACCGTCGTCTACGTCATCTGCTTCGCCATCCTCCTGGTGGCCGCCCTCATGGCGCTGTCCCGGGTCGAGCGCGGGCCGAGCATGTTCGACCGCATCCTCGGGGTGGACGTCACCACCGCCGTCCTCATCGGCACGGTGGCGCTCATCGCCGCGGCGACCAAGCGCGGGGACCTCGTGCCCGTGCTCATCGTGCTCGCCCTCGTCGGCTTCATCGGCGCGGTCTCCATCGCCCGGTTCGCCGCCGCGGAGTCGGCCGAGGAGAAGCGCATCCTCACCAAGGACGAGCTCGAGGACATCCTCGCGCAGCGTGAGGCGCAGGGTGAGGACTCCCCGACCGAGGACGAGGAGAGCGGGGCGATCATCGTCTCCGTCGAGTCCGACGACGACGAGGAACACCGCAGGAGGGACCGATGACCACCGACACCGTCCTCGACGTCGTCGCCGGCACCCTGTTCATCGGCGGGGCGCTCCTCGCCCTCGTCGCCGGCCTCGGCATCGTCCGCTTCCCCGACCTGCTCTCCCGCATGCACGCCGCGACCAAGCCGCAGGTGCTCGGGCTCATGCTCCTCATGACCGGCCTGGGGATCGAGCTGCGCAGCGTGACCGCGGGGATCACCCTGTTCCTCGTCGTCGCCTTCCAGCTCGTCACGGGTCCGATCTCGGCGCACATGCTGAGCCGTGCCGGCTACCGCACCGGCAAGGTCGACCACTCGCTCCTCGTCGTCGACGAGCTCACCGAGGACCTCGAGCGGGCGGAGAAGCTCGACGAGCTCGACCGGCTCGAGCTCGAGCGGGAGCGGGACGCGGCCCTCGCGGACGAGGGCCGCGACGCGCGCGGCATCACGGACGACTGACGTCCCGCGGCCGCTAGGTCCCGGTCACCGGGTTCGGGGACTTCTTCTCCACCGGCCCGCCGTACCACTTCGCCGCCCCCGTCTGGGCGAGCTGCCGGCTCAGGCCGATGACCGCGCCGCTGACCGCGGCGAAGACGACGACCTCGGTGAGGCTGACCGCGGGGTCGTTGTCGTCACCGGGCGGCTCGTGGCCGGTGACGGCCTTCCAGCCGAGGTCGAGGAGCTTGTTGGCGAGCAGACCGGCGAGGACCGCCGATCCGGTGCTGACGATCTTCCACCCGATGTCCATGTCACTCCGTCCTTGAGGGCTGGGGACAAACCTAACGAAGGCCGTGGTGCCGTGCACACCTGGCCGGGAGGTAGCATCGGAGGTGAACGACAGGGGAGCACCGGACGGTGCTGAGAGTGCGGCGAGGCCGCAGACCCTCGAACCTGCTCCGGCTAGCACCGGCGAAGGAAGTCGGGATTCTCTCCCCGGGACGTGGACGCCCACGCCCGGACCCCTCCTTGCACCTGAGGAGGACGCATGACCACCCACCGCACCCGCACCGTTGCCGCCGGCCTCGTCGCCACGCTCGCGCTGGCGGCGTGCAGCGCCACCGGCTCGGGCGGGGGAGGGGACGAGGGCGCGGACGTGCTCCGCGTCGTCACCCACGACTCCTTCGGCCTCAGCGAGGGGCTGCTGGCCGACTTCGAGGAGCGCACCGGCTACACCGTCGAGCACATCAGCCCGGGCGACGGCGGCGCACTCGTCAACCAGCTCGTCCTCACCCGCGACAACCCGCTGGGCGACGTCGTCTACGGCATCGACAACTCCTTCGCGGCGCGCGCCGTCGAGGAGGGGGTCCTGCAGGCCTACCGCTCCCCGGACGCCACGACCGTCATGGACGACGCCCTCACGGCCGTCGACTTCGGTGACGTGTGCGTCAACGTCGACCACGAGTGGTTCCGCGAGCAGGGCGTCCCCGAGCCGCAGACGCTCGAGGACCTCACCGACCCGGCCTACGCCGACCTGCTCGTGGTGACCAACCCCGCGACGTCCTCGCCCGGTCTGGCCTTCCTCCTCGCCACCGTCGGTGCCTTCGGCGAGGACGGCTGGGAGCAGTACTGGCGAGACCTCACCGCCAACGGCGTGCGGGTCGTCGAGGGCTGGTCCGACGCCTACTACGTCGACTTCTCCGGCTCCGAGGGCGCCGGACCCCGGCCGCTCGTGCTGTCCTACTCCTCCTCGCCCGCCGCCGAGGTGCCCGAGGGCGGTTCCGCGCCGCGGACCGGGGCGCTGCTCGAGACGTGCTTCCGGCAGACCGAGTACGCCGGCGTCCTGGCAGGGGCGGAGAACGTCGAGGGCGCCCAGGAGTTCGTCGACTTCCTCCTCTCCCCGGAGGTGCAGGCCGACATCCCGGGCAGCATGTACATGTACCCCGTCCTCGACGGCGTCGCCCTGCCCCAGGAGTGGGCCGACCACGCCCCGGTGAGCCCGGCCCCGCACGAGGTGGAGCCGCAGGCCATCACGGACAACCGGGACCGCTGGATCGAGACGTGGACCGAGATCGTCGTCGGCTGACCCGCCGCAGCCCGGCCGGTGCGCTCGCCTGGGTGCTCGCGGCCGGGCTGCCGCTCGCGTTCCTCTCCGTCTTCTTCCTGTGGCCGGTCGCGACGATGGTCGCCCGCGGCTTCCTGCCCGACGGCGTCCTCGACCTCGGCGGGATCTCCGAGGTCCTCTCCCGGCGGCGGACCTGGCGGGTCATCGGGATCACGGTGGGCCAGTCGCTCACCGCGACCGTCCTCGCGCTGCTCCTCGGGCTGCCGGGTGCCTATGTCCTCTACCGCTGCCGCTTCCGCGGCCGCCGGCTCGTGCGCGGCTTCGTCACCGTGCCCTTCGTGCTGCCGACCGTCGTCGTCGGGGTGGCGTTCCGCTCGCTGCTCGTGGAGACCGGGCCGCTCGGCTTCCTCGGCATCGACGGCACCTTCGCGGCCGTCGTCGCGGCGCTGGTGTTCTTCAACTACGCGCTCGTCGTGCGGACGGTCGGGGCGCTGTGGGAGCGGCTCGACCCGCGTGCCGAGGAGGCGGCGCGCAGCCTCGGCGCCTCCCCGTGGCGCGCGTTCCGCACGGTGACCCTGCCGGCGCTCGCCCCCGCCGTCGTCTCCGCGGGCGCCGTCGTCTTCCTCTTCTGCGCGACGTCCTTCGGCGTCGTCCTCACGATGGGCGGGCTGCGCTACGGGACGATCGAGACCGAGGTGTGGATCCAGACCACCCAGTTCCTCGACCTGCGGGCGGCCGCGGTGCTGTCCGTGCTCCAGCTCGTCGTCGTCGGCGCCGCCCTGCTGCTCGCCTCCCGCGCCCGCCGGCACTACGACCGCTCCCTCCACCTGCGCGCCGACCGCTCCGCGACCCGCCCGCTGCGGCTGCGCCAGGCCGGCCGGCCGGGACCGGACGCCCCCGCGGCGGCCGTCACCGCCGCCGTCGTCCTCGGGCTGCTGGTCCTGCCGCTCGCCCACCTCCTCGTGGGGTCGCTGCGCACCCCGGAGGGGTGGGGGCTGGGCAACTTCCGCCGGCTGGCGACGACGGGCGGTGCCAACGCCCTCACGGTCACGGTGTGGGAGGCGGCCCTCAACTCCCTGCGGGCCGCCGTGGACGCGACCGTCATCGCCGTCGTCGTCGGCACGCTCGTCGCGATCGTCGTCTCCCGCCGCCCGCGCTCCCCGCAGGGCAGGCGGGCGCTGGGCGTGCTCGACGCCGTCTTCATGCTGCCGCTCGGGGTCTCCGCCGTGACGGTAGGCTTCGGCTTCCTCATCACCCTCGACTCCCCACCGCTGGACCTGCGCGGCACAGCGCTCATCGTGCCGGTCGCGCAGGCGGTCGTCGCGGTCCCGCTCGTCGTGCGCACCGTGCTGCCGGTGCTCCGGGCGATCGACCCGCGGCTGCGGGAGGCCGCGGCCGTCCTCGGCGCGTCCCCGGGACGCGTGCTCGCCACCGTCGACGGCCCTTTCCTCGTCCGCGGCCTCGGCCTGGCGGTGGGCTTCGCCTTCGCGGTCTCCCTCGGGGAGTTCGGTGCCACCGCCTTCCTCTCCCGCCCCGAGAGCCCCACGCTGCCGGTCGTCATCTTCCGGCTCATCGGCCGTCCCGGCGCGGAGAACTACGGGATGGCGCTCGCGGCGTCGGTCGTCCTCGCGACCCTCACCGCCGGCGTCATGATGCTGGCCGAACGCCTCCGAGGAGACAGGATGGGCACGTGGTGAACGGACTGGAGGTCCGCGAGGCGGTCCTCACCTACCCCGGCGGCCCGACGGCCGTGGACGGCGTCAGCATCGAGGTGCCGTCCGGTGAGGTGCTCGCCCTGCTCGGGCCGTCCGGCTGCGGGAAGTCCTCGTTGCTGCGCGCGGTGGCGGGGCTCGAGCCGCTGACGTCCGGGCGGGTGCGCTGGGACGGGGACGACCTCGCGGGCGTGCCCGTGCACCGGCGGGGCTTCGGGCTCATGTTCCAGGACGGCCAGCTCTTCCCGCACCGCGACGTCGCCGGGAACGTCGCCTACGGCATCGCCGGGCTGCCGCGCAGCGAGCGCGAGGCACGGGTGACCGAGCTGCTGCGGCTCGTCGGCCTCGGCGGCTACGGCGCCCGGCCGGTGACGACCCTCTCGGGCGGTGAGCAGCAGCGGGTGGCCCTGGCGCGCGCGCTCGCGCCGCGCCCCCGGCTGCTCCTCCTCGACGAGCCGCTCTCCTCCCTGGACCGCTCGCTGCGCGAGCACCTCGCCGGGGAGCTGCGCGACATCATCCACGCGACCGGCACGACCGCCGTCTACGTCACCCACGACCACGACGAGGCCTTCACCGTCGCCTCCCGCATCGCCGTCATGTCCCGCGGCCGCGTCCTGCAGGCGGACACGCCCGAGCGGCTGTGGCGCGTGCCCGTCAGCGAGGAGGTCGCCCGGTTCCTCGGCTACGGGCCGGTGGTCGACGCCGTCGTCGTCGACGGGCAGGTGCACGGCCCGCTCGGGTCCGTCGCCGGCCGGACGGGCGGCGCGGACGGCGAGGTGCGCCTCGCCCTGGGGCCGCGGGCGCTCGTCCCCGACGACGACGGCGCACCCCTCCCCGTGCGCGGGTGGCGGGTGCGCCGCGGGGAGCGCGAGCTCGACGTCACGCTGCCGGACGGCCAGGGCGCCGTCGTCCGGGTACCGGCCGACGGCGCTGTGCCGCACACCGCCCGGGTGCGCGTCGCCGCCGACCACGTCGCGGTGGTGCCGCGGTGACCGAGCCCCTGCTGCTGCTCCTGCTCGTCGCGGTGGTCGCCGTGCCGGCGCTGCTGCTGGCACGCTCGCGGCGGCGGCTGGGCGGTGCCGTGCGGCGCACGGAGCGCCTGGAGATCTGGGCCTCCCCGCGGGGCTGGCGGGTGCTCGGGGCCGCCCCTGAGGTGCTCGGCCGGTGGCGGTGCCCGCCCTTCACCGCACCCGAGCGGGAGGTGGACGACGCCGTCGCCGGGCCGTACCGCGGCCGGGAGGCGACGTCCTTCCGGCTCGAGACCGCGCCGCCGCGCGAGGTCACCCACGTCCTCACCGTCGAGCTGCGCGTCGACGCGCCGGTGGCGCAGATGATGACCGACGGCGTCCCGGTCGACGAGCTGGGTGCCGCCGGCGGCGCGTGGCTCAGCGAGCGGGCGCCGACCGGTCTGTCGCTGCGGGTGGAGCGCGGCGCCCTCGTCGGCTGGCTCCCCGGTGAGCCGCTCCTCACCGAGCTCGACCGCTACCTCGACGTCCTGGTGGACGTCGCCGAGACCCTCGAGCGCCTCCGCTGACCGACGCCCCCACCCCCGACACGGCGGTGGGGGGCGCGGGACGGGCCGAATCCTGCAAGGCTGGGGCGGACCTCCACCGAAGGGAGAAGTGGTGCTCGGCCTACCCGACAGCGTGCGTGCGCTCCTGTTCGACCTCGACGGCGTCCTCACCCGGACCGCCGCCCTCCACGCGAGAGCGTGGACGGACACCTTCGACGAGTTCCTCCGGGACCACGCCAGCCGCACGGGCGAGCCGTTCGTCCCCTTCGACCCGGTGGCCGAGTACGCCGCCTACGTCGACGGGAAGCGGAGGGTCGACGGCGTGCGTGACTTCCTCGGCAGCCGTGACATCACCCTGCCCACCGGCACACCCACGGACAGCCCCGAGCGGGAGACCCTCAACGGCATCGGCAACCGCAAGAACGAGCGCGTCCTGCGGCTCATCACGACCGAGGGCGTCGAGGTCTTCCCCGGCTCGGTGCGGTACCTCGACGCCGCGCGCGCGGCGGGCCTGCCCTGCGCCGTCGTCTCCTCCAGCGCCAACGCCGCCCTCGTCCTCGACGTCACCGGGCTCGAGGAGCGCATCGACGTCCTCGTCGACGGCTCGCTCGCCCACGCCCTCGACCTGCCCGGCAAGCCGGCCCCGGACACCTTCCTCGAGGCGACGCGCCGCCTCGGCCTCACGCCGCCGGAGGCCGCGGTCGTCGAGGACGCGCTCGCGGGTGTCGCGGCGGGCCGGGCGGGCGGCTTCGGCTACGTCGTCGGCGTCGACCGCCTCGGCCAGGCCGACGCGCTGCGCGCGCAGGGTGCCGACGTCGTCGTCGCGGACCTCGAGGAGCTGCTGTGACGGGCCCTACCCTGCCGGTCGAGCCCTGGTGCCTGCGCGAACGCGGCCTGGACCTCGGGACGCTCGGGCGGATGGAGTCGCTGTTCGCGCTGTCCAACGGACACCTCGGGATGCGCGGGAACCTCGACGAGGGCGAGCCGGTGGACCAGCAGGGCACCTACCTGTCGGGCTTCTTCGAGCACCACTCGCTGCCCTACGCCGAGGGCGGCTACGGGTACCCCGAGTCCGGGCAGACGATCGTCAACGTCACCAACGGCAAGCTGGTCCGCCTCCTCGTCGACGACGAGCCCTTCGACATGCGCTACGGCGAGGTCGTCTCCCACGAGCGGGTCCTCGACCTGCGCGCCGGCACGCTGCGCCGGGAGACGGAGTGGGTGTCCCCGGCCGGGCGGCGGGTCATCGTGCGCTCCACCCGGCTCGTCTCCTTCACCCACCGGGCCGTCGCCGCCGTCGAGTACGAGGTCGAGCCCGTCGACGGGCCGGCACGTGTCATCGTCCAGTCCGAGCTCGTCGCCAACGAGGGACCCCAGGACGTCGACGACGACGGCGACCCGCGGGTGGCCGCCGCGCTCCAGGACCCGCTCGCCGCCGTCGCCCAGGACGTCGAGCAGGACGGGGCGATCCTCCTCCACCGGACCCGCACGAGCGGGCTGCTCGTGGCGGCGGGGATGGACCACGACATCGAGTGCCCGCACCAGTACGAGGTCGAGCACGAGGCGCGCGAGGACTGGGCGCGCACGACCGTCGTCACCGTCCTCGAGCCGGGGGAGCGGCTGCGGGTGGTCAAGAACATCGCCTACGGCTGGTCGGGCACCCGCAGCGTGCACGCCGTGCGCGACCAGGTGGCCGCCGCGCTCACGAGCGCGCGGTACGCCGGCTGGGACTCCCTCGTCCGTGACCAGCGCGCCTACCTCGACGACTTCTGGGGCTCGGCCGACGTCGAGGTCGACGGCGACCCGATCCTCCAGCAGGCGGTGCGCTTCTGCCTCTTCCAGGTGCTCCAGGCGGGAGCGCGTGCCGAGGGGCGCGCCATCGGCGCCAAGGCGCTCACCGGGACGGGCTACAACGGCCACACCTTCTGGGACATCGAGGGCTTCGTCCTGCCCGTCCTCGTCATGACGGCACCGGACGCCGCCGCGCACGCGCTGCGGTGGCGCGCCTCGACGCTGCCGCTCGCCCAGGCGCGTGCCGCCACGCTCGGGCTCGCCGGCGCCGCCTTCCCGTGGCGCACCATCCAGGGGGAGGAGACCTCGGCGTACTGGCCGGCCGGCACCGCGGCCTTCCATCTCAACGCCGTCATCGCGCGCGCCTTCGAGTACTACCGCCTCACGACGGGGGACGAGAGCCTGGACCGCGAGTGCGGGGCCGAGGTGCTCGTCGAGACCGCCCGCCTGTGGATGTCCCTGGGCCACCACGACCGGTCCGGTGCCTGGCACGTCCAGGGCGTCACCGGGCCCGACGAGTACACCGCCGTCATCGACGACAACGTCTTCACCAACCTCATGGCCGCGCGGAACCTGCGCTCCGCGGACGCGGCCTGCGAGCGCCACCCCGACGTCGCCACCGCGCTCGGGGTCGACGACGACGAGCGCGAGTCGTGGCGGGCGGCGGCCGAGGGCGTCCACATCCCCTACGACGCCGAGCTCGGCGTCCACCCGCAGTGCGAGGGCTTCACCAGGTACGGGGAGTGGGACTTCCACAACGGCGAGACCCCCTACCCGCTCATGCTCCACGCCCCGTACTTCCAGCTGTACCGCAAGCAGGTGGTCAAGCAGGCCGACCTCGTCCTCGCCATGCACTGGTGCGGGGAGGAGTTCACCGCCAAGGACAAGGCGTGGAACCTCGACTACTACGAGCGCCGCACGGTGCGGGACTCCTCGCTGTCGGCCTGCACGCAGGCCGTCATGTGCGCGGAGGTCGGGCACCTCGACCTCGCCCACGCCTACCTCCACGAGGCGGCCCTCGTCGACCTGCGCGACCTCCAGGGCAACACCGACCAGGGCGTGCACATCGCCTCCTCCGCGGGGACGTGGACGGCGCTCGTCGACGGCTTCGGCGGCATGCGGGAGCGCGGGGACCAGCTGTGCGTCGCACCCGCGCTGCCGGCGTCGGTGACGCGCCTGGCCTTCCGCGTGCTGTGGCACGGCATGGCGGTCAAGGTGGAGGCCGACCACGAGCAGGTGACGTGCACGCTGCCCAGCGGGAACGGGGAGGGGATGACGATGCGGGTCTACGACGAGGAGATCCTCGTCCGCGCCGGTAAGCCGGTCACCCGCCCGGTCCAGCGGCGCGAGCCGCTGCTGGCCGCGCCGCCGCAGCCGGTGGGGCGCACCCCGCGGCCGGCCGGCCGCGAGCCGCTGTCGGTCGCGCGGAGCGCGTCGTGAGCGCCCCCGGCGAGGCGGAGGCGGTCGCCGCGATGGAGGCCGCGGGGCTGGCGCACACCCTCACCCGGCACGGGCGCGTCGGCAGCCTCGCCGAGGCGGCGGCGGCACGCGGTGTCGACCCGTCGGCTCTCATCAAGACGATCGTCGTGCGGCGCGCCGAGGAGGACTACCTCTTCGTGCTCGTCCCCGGGGACCGGGCCATCTCCTGGCCCAAGCTGCGGGCGCTGCTCGGAGTCAGCCGCCTGTCCCTGCCCGACGCCGCCACCGCGCGCGAGGTGACGGGCTACGAGCGTGGCACGATCACGCCCTTCGGGGCGCTGCGCGGCTGGCCGGTGGTCGCCGACGAGCGCGTCCGGGGCACCGTCTCGATCGGGGCGGGCGCCCACGGCGTGGCAGCGACGGTCGACGGCGCTGCGCTCGTCACGGCGCTCGGCGCCGAGGTCGCCGACGTCACCGACCCCGCCTGACCCTCCCGCCGGCCCGAACTCGGCCCGCCGCCCTGCCACCGGTGGGATGCTGGAAGCCCGCCGACGGGAGCCGAGATGACGCTCGAGGTGTTGGACCAGCGCGCCTGCCGCCAGCTGCTCGACCAGGTGTCCGTGGCCTGGCTCGCCCACTGCGCCGGCGGCCCCGTCCACCTGGTCCCGGTGAACTTCGTCGTCCACGGCGACGAGGTCGTCGTACGCAGCGACTACGGACGCTCGCTCACCGCCGTCGTCGAGGGTCGGCTCATCACCCTCGCCGCCGGGCACTTCGACGAGGAGACCCGGACCGGTTGGTCGGTGACCGTCACCGGGCGGGCACACCTCCTGGGTGACGAGCTCGTCAACCCCGGCGCACCGGCGGCGGACGTCTGGGCGGACCTGGCGTCCACCGTACCCGTCGCCGTGCCGATGACCGAGGTCACCGGCCGGCGCGTGCGGCGCTGAGGGCGGCTACTGGAGCAGGGTGCGGTCGTCCAGCCCGGCGCCGGCCTGGGAGAAGGCCTGGAGCAGGTCCTGGACCGAGGCACGCTCCTTGCGCTCGCCGGCGATGTCGACGACCACCCGGCCCTCGTGCATCATGATGAGCCGCGTGCCCACCCGCAGCGCCTGGTCCATGTTGTGGGTGACCATGAGCGTGGTGAGGTGGTGGCGCTCGACGGCCTCGGCGGTGAGGCGCGTGATGAGGTCGGCACGCTGGGGGTCCAGGGCCGCGGTGTGCTCGTCGAGCAGGAGGATCTTCGGCTCGCTGAAGGTCGCCATGAGCAGCGACAGCGCCTGTCGCTGACCACCGGACAGCAGGCCGACCTTCATCTTGAGCCGGTTCTCCAGGCCCAGCTCGAGGGAGGTGAGCTCGGTGCGGAAGAAGTCCCGCTTGGCCCGGGTGACCCCGAGCCGCAGGCCGCGCCTCTTGCCGCGGGCGTAGGCGATCGCGAGGTTCTCCTCGATCGTCATGTCCGGGGCCGTGCCGGCGAGCGGGTCCTGGAAGACCCGGCCCACGTGCGCGGCGCGGCGGTGGTCGGGCAGGCGCGTGACGTCGTCGCCGGCGACGGTGATGGTGCCCGAGTCGGGGCTGATCCGGCCGGCGACGGTGTTGAGGAGGGTCGACTTGCCCGCGCCGTTGGAGCCGATGACGGTGGCGAACTCGCCGGGCGCCAGACGCAGGGAGATGCCGGCGAGGGCGACCCGCTCGTTGGGGGTGCCGGGGAAGAAGGTCTTGGTGACCGAGTCGATCGCGAGCATGGTCACTGGCCTCCCGCCGTCGTCGTGGTCGTCGCCGCCGTGCGGCGCAGCGAGCGCAGCGCCCCCACCCGTCGGAACACGCCCCACCGCGGCAGGAGCAGCGCGGTGACGACGAGGACGGCGGAGACGAGCTTCATGTCGTTGGCCTCGAGCCACGGCACCTGGAGGGCGAGCTGGATCGCCACCCGGTAGAGGATCGAGCCGAGGACGACGGCGAGCGTCGAGATGACGATGAGGCGCGAGCCGAAGACGGCCTGGCCGAGGATGACCGAGGCGAGGCCGGCGATGATGAGGCCGATCCCCATCGAGATGTCCGCGAAGCCCTGGTACTGGGCGACGCCCGCGCCGGCGAGCCCGACGAGCCCGTTGGACAGGGCCAGGCCGAGGATCTTCGTGCGGTCGGTGTTGACGCCGAAGCTGCGGATCATCGCCTCGTTGTCACCGGTGGCCTGCAGGGCCAGACCGGTGTCGGTGTGGAGGAACCAGTCGAGGGCGAGCTTGACGAGGATCGCGACCGCCCCGAAGATCCCGATCGCCACGGCGCCACCGAGCAGGCCGTTCTCCCGCAGCGGTGTGATGAGTGTGTCCTCGCGCAGCAGCGGCACGTTGGCGCCGCCCATGATCCGCAGGTTGATCGAGTACAGGCCGATCTGGGTGAGGATGCCCGCCAGCAGCGGGTTGATCCCGCCCTTGGCGTGGAGCAGGCCGGTGACGACGCCCGCCGTCAGCCCCGCCACGCCCGCGGCGAGCGTGGCGAGGGCCGGGTGGGTGCCGCCCGTGATGAGGACGGCGGCGGTCGCGGCACCCGTGGTGAAGCTGCCGTCCACCGTGAGGTCCGGGAAGTTGAGGATCCGGAAGGTCAGGTAGACCCCCAGCGCCATCACCGCGTAGATGAGGCCGAGCTCGACGGCTGCGGGTAGTGCGGACACGGGTGCTACTCGATGACGGTGTCGGCGCGCTCGACGAGCTCGGCGGGCAGCTCCACACCCATCCGCTCGGCGGCGGCGGGGTTGACGACGAGCGGCCAGTCGGTGAGCGTCTCGATGGGCATCTCGGCCGGGTCGGCGCCGTCCTGCAGGATGCGCACGGCCATCTCGCCGGTCTGGTAGCCGAGCTGCTCGTAGTCGATGCCGTAGGTGGCGATCGCGCCGCGCTCGACGGTGTCACCGTCGGCGGACACGAGCGGGAGCGACTTGGACTCGGCGACCTGGAGCAGCGCCTCGAAGGACTGGATGACGGTGTTGTCGGTGGGGACGTAGAAGGCGTCGACGTCGAGGGAGTCGGCGGCCTGCTGAACCTCACCGGAGTTGGTGACCGCGGCTGTCCTGATCTCCAGGCCGAGCTCGGTGGCGGCCTCCTGGGCCAGCTCGACCTGCACCTCGGAGTTCACCTCGCCGGAGCTGTAGACGATGCCGACGGTCTGGGCGTCGGGGGCGATCTCCGCGAGGAGCCCGAGCTGCTCGGCCACCGGGTTGAGGTCGCTCGTGCCGGTGAGGTTGGCGCCGGGGGCGTCCCAGCTGTCGACGAGGCCGGCGGCCTCCGGCTCGGTGACGGCGGTGATGAGGATCGGGACGTCGGTGATCGCCTGCGCGGCCGCCTGCGCCGTGGGCGTGGCGATCGCGAGGACGAGGTCGTGCCCGGCGGAGGCGAAGCCGCTCGCGATGGAGATGGCGGTCGACTGGTCGCCCTGGGCGTTCTCCTCGTCGTACTCGACGTCGAGACCCGCGTCCTCGAGGGCGGCCTTGAAGCCGACGAGGGAGGCGTCGAGCGACGGGTGGGCGGCGATCTGCGTGACGCCGATGGAGTAGGTGCGGGCGTCGTCGCCGCCGTCGGATCCGGTGCCGTCCCCGGAACCGCCGTCGTCGTTCCCGCACGCGGCGAGGAGGAGGGCGGAGGCCGCAAGGGCGCCGGCCAGGCGGAGGGAGGTGCGCGTCATTGGGGGGTCCTTCCAGGGGCACGGTACGCGTCGGAGAAGCGTACTGGACGTGACCGCTATATGAGAACGTCGTCTCAGGCGATGGCTGACGGGCGGGGGCCGAGGTGGCGGGTAGGTTGGCGCCCATGGTCGCGCACAGGTACCTCGGCAACAGCGGTCTCAAGATCTCGGAGATCGTCTACGGCAACTGGCTCACCCACGGCTCGCAGGTGGAGAACGACGTCGCCACGCGCTGCGTCCACGCCGCCCTCGACGCCGGCATCTCGAGCTTCGACACCGCCGACACCTACGCCAACACCCGCGCGGAGGAGGTGCTGGCGGACGCGCTCGCCGGCGTCCCGCGCCACGAGCTCGAGATCTTCACCAAGGTCTACTTCCCGATCGGGAAGAAGGGCCCCAACGACACCGGCCTGTCCCGCAAGCACATCCGTGACGGCATCGACGGGTCCCTGCGCCGCCTGCGCACCGACTACGTCGACCTCTACCAGGCCCACCGCTACGACGTGGAGACCCCGCTCGAGGAGACGATGCAGGCCTTCGCCGACATCGTCCGGCAGGGCAAGGCCCTGTACATCGGGGTCTCGGAGTGGCCGGCGGACAAGCTCCGCGAGGGCCACGCCCTGGCCCGCGAGCTCGGGGTCCAGCTCGTCTCCAACCAACCGAAGTACTCGATGCTGTGGCGCGTCATCGAGGAGGAGGTCGTCCCGGCCTCCCGTGAGCTGGGCATCGGGCAGATCGTCTTCTCCCCGGTCGCGCAGGGCGTCCTCACCGGCAAGTACCGGCCCGGCCAGGTCGTCCCGGAGGGCTCGCGTGCGTCGGACACCAAGGGCGGCGCCGCGATGATCGACCGCGACCTCCACGACGACGTCCTCCTCACCCGCGTCCAGGAGCTGCGGCCCCTCGCGGAGGAGCTCGGTCTGACGATGGCGCAGCTCGCCGTCGCGTGGGTGCTCCAGAACTCGTGCGTCTCCGCGGCCATCATCGGCGCCTCGCGCCCCGAGCAGGTCGCCGAGAACGTCGCGGCCTCCGGGGTGGAGCTGCCTGCCGAGGTCCTCACCCGCATCGACGACATCCTCGGGGACTCCGTCGTGCGGGACCCGTCCCTGACGAACGTGCCGGAGACCCGCCTCGCCTAGGCGCCGGGGAGGATGAGGAGACCGCGCCCCCACTCGGTGGCGCGCTCCTCCTCCCCGGGGGCCAGCGGCCCCTCGCTGCCGTGGACGGCGAAGTGCTCCGGGGGTGCGACGACCGGGACCTTGCGCTGCCGCAGCCGCCGCACGACGGCGCGGGCGGCGCTCCCCGGCAGCTTGGACTCGTGGGTGCGCGTGTCGTAGACGGCGACGGGCGCGGTGAGTGCGCCGGCCCCCTCGAGCCACTCGCGGACCCCGGCCCGGGACCCCTCCTCGAGCCCGGCCCGCTCCATCGCCTCGCGGCGGGAGTCGGGCCGGCTGAGGCCGAGCACGTGGGTGGGGGCGCCGATGACGAGGAGGTCGGCGTCGAGCTCACCGATCGGTGGGGCGTCCGCGACGTCGAGCACCTCGACGTCGGCGCCGGTGCGCAGCCCCTCGGCGACCGCCCGGGCCACCCGGCCGGTGTTGCCGAAGTGGGACTCGTAGACGACGAGCGCCTTCATGTGGTCGCCTCCCTCGCGCGGTGGTCCCGTGAGGCTACTGGACGTGCCCGCGGGCGCACGGCACGATGCCCGGCATGGCGATCGACCCGGACACCAAGGACTGGACCTGGGTGCTGCAGCGCCCCTGCCCCGAGTGCGGGACCGAGGCCGCCGCCCACACGCCGGCGACGACGGCGCAGGTGCTCGAGGACGCCGTCGTGCGCTGGGAGGCGGTGCTGCGCCGCCCGGACGTCGCGCGGCGCCCGGACGAGCGCACGTGGTCGCCGCTGGAGTACGCGGCGCACGTGCGCGACGTGTGCGCGGTGTTCCGTGGGCGTCTCGAGCTCGTCCTCACCGAGGAGGACCCGACCTTCCCGAACTGGGACCAGGACCCCGCGGCCGTCGCGGGCCGGTACGGCGAGCAGGACCCGGGAGTGGTGGCCGCGGAGCTGGCCGCGAACGCCCGCGCCGTCGGTGCCGACTTCGCCGCCGTGCCGGAGGACCGGTGGGGGCGCAGCGGCCTGCGGAGCAACGGCTCGCCCTTCACCGTGCGCACGCTCAGCCAGTACTTCCTCCACGACGTCCTGCACCACCTGCACGACGTCGGCGGCTGAGTCAGGCAGCCCGCACGAGGAGCACGACGACGTTGGCCAGCGCGATGACCATGGCCGCGTGGAACGGCGCGCGGCCGGGTCGCCCGAGGGAGACGACGGCGAGGATCCCCGCACCGGCGAGGACCGTCCACGCCCACACCGGCACCGGCCCGTGCGGACCGAGCACGGCGACCGCCGTGCCGGTGAGGAGGATGACGACGGCGAGCACGCCCGACGCCCGCGCGCCCAGCCGGTGGGGCAGGCCGCGCACGCCGGTGGCGGCGTCGTCGGCGAGGTCGGGCAGGACGTTGACGACGTGCGCGCCCGCGCCGAGCAGGCCGCCGACGGCGGGCATCCACCACGGCGGCAGCACCGGTGGGTCCAGGGCCAGCCACGGCACGACGGGCAGCGCGGCGAAGGCGACGACGTAGGGCAGCCACGAGACGACCGTCGACTTCAGGCCGAGGTTGTAGGCCCACCCGCCGCCGACGAGGAGGAGGTGCGCCAGGGCGGCGCGCACCCCGAGGGCCAGGGACAGCGCGACCGTGGCCGCCACGGTGAGGCCGAGCGCGAGCCCGAGGACCCGGGTGCTCAGCGCCCCGGTCGCGAGCGGCTTGTCCGCCCGCCCGACGGCGCGGTCGCGGCCGGCGTCGAGGAGGTCGTTGGACCAGCCGATCGACAGCTGGCCGGTGAGCACCGCGAGCCCGACGAGCAGCGTTCCCGCCGGTCCGTGCCCCGCCCCGACGGCGAGCAGCGCCGCCAGCGCGGTGACGACGACGGTCGGCGCGGGGTGCGAGGCGCGCGCGAGCGCGGTGACGAGGGGCACCAGTGGAGGCTAGCCCGTACTCTCGGGCTTGTGACTGAGCTGCTCGCCGTCGAGCCGGTGCTGCCCGAGTACCGCTACGCGCAGGAGGAGCTCACCGACGCGCTCGTCGACATCATCGGCCTGGACGAGCGCGGCGAACGGCTCATCCGGCGCATCCACGCGGGCTGCGGCGTCGACGCCCGCCACGTCGCGCTGCCGCTCGAGCGGTACGCCGAGCTCCTCGACTTCGGCCAGACCAACGACGCCTTCATCGCCGCGGCGGTCGAGCTCGGCGCCCAGGCGCTGACGCGGGCCCTCGACGCCGCCGGGCTGAGGCCGCGCGACCTCGACCTCATCGTCTCCACGACCATCACCGGGCTGGCCGTGCCCTCGCTCGAGGCGCGCATCGCCGAGCGGGTGGGCCTGCGCCCGGACGTCGTGCGGCTGCCGATCATCGGGCTCGGCTGCATGGCCGGCGCCGCCGGGACGGCGCGGCTGCACGACCTGCTCTCGGGCCGGCCGGGTGCCGTGGGCGCGCTCGTCAGCGTCGAGCTGTGCTCGCTCACCGTGCAGCGCGACGACGCCTCCGGCGCCAACCTCGTCGCGAGCGGTCTCTTCGGCGACGGCGCGGGCGCCGTCCTCGCGACCTCGGGCGGTCCGTCCTCACCCGGGAACCTGCCGCGGGTCGTGGGCTCCGCGAGCCGCCTGTACCCGGGGACCGAGGGCGTCATGGGCTGGGACGTGCGCTCCACGGGGCTGCGCATCGTCCTCGGCGCCGAGGTGCCCGACCTCGTCCGGGACAACGTGGGGGCCGACGTCGTGGCCTTCCTCGCCGAGCACGGGCTCACGGTCGCCGACGTCGGCTGGTGGGTGTGCCACCCGGGCGGCCCGAAGGTCATCGACGCGCTCGCCGAGACCCTCGGCCTGCCCCTGGAGGCGCTGGCGCTGACGACGGAGTCGCTGCGCACCGTCGGCAACCTCTCCTCCGCGTCGGTGCTCCACATCCTGCGGGCGGCGCTCGACGCGCGGCCCCCGTCCGGCAGCCACGGCCTCATGATGGCGATGGGGCCGGGATTCAGTCTCGAGATGGTTCTCCTGGAGGCACGATGACGTCGCAGGTCCTGTTCACCGTCCTCATCGGCGCGGTCGCACTCGAGCGGCTCGCCGAGCTCGTCGTCGCCACGCGCAACGCCCGGTGGTCCTTCGCGCGCGGTGGCCGGGAGAGCGGCGCCGGGCACTACCCGGTCATGGTCGTCCTCCACACCGGGCTGCTCGTCGGCTGCCTGCTCGAGGTGTGGCTCGCCGACCGCCCCTTCGTGCCCGCCGTCGGGTGGGTGATGCTCGCGCTCGCGCTCGGCTCACAGGCGCTGCGCTGGTGGTGCATCACGACGCTCGGACCGCGCTGGAACACGCGCGTCATCGTCGTGCCGGACCTGCCGCTCGTCGAGCACGGGCCCTACCGCCACCGGTGGCTGCGGCACCCGAACTACGTGGCCGTCGTCGTCGAGGGTTTCGCGCTGCCACTCGTCCACGACGCCTGGGTCACCGCCCTCGTCTTCACCGTGGCCAACGCGGCGCTGCTCACCGTCCGCATCCGCACGGAGAACCGTGCCCTGGCCGGCGCCGTCCCCGCAGGCGGCTGAGTGACCCCCGACCTGGTCGTCGCCGGCGGTGGACCTGCCGGACTGGCGACCGCCCTGCACGCCGCGACGGCGGGACTCTCGGTGGTCGTGCGCGAGCCGCGGGCCGGCGTCGTCGACAAGGCGTGCGGGGAGGGGGTCATGCCCGCCGGCGTCGCCCACCTCGCGGCGCTCGGCGTCCGGCCGGCCGGTCGGGAGATCGTCGGGATCCGCTACTGCTCCCCCGGCCGGAGCGCCGCGACCAGGTTCCGCGGACCGGCGGGGCGCGGGGTCCGCCGCACCGAGCTCCATCGGGCGCTGCGGGAGGCGGTGCTCGACGCCGGCGTCACCATCGAGCAGAACCGGGTCCGGGAGCTGCGGGACGCGCCGGGCGGCGTCATCGTCGACGGCGTCGCCGCCGGGTACGCCGTCGTCGCCGACGGGCTCCACTCCCCGCTGCGTCGCGCCCTCGGCCTGGAGGCCCGGACGCCCGGGCCGGCTCGCTACGGGCTGCGGCGCCACGTGCGCCTGGCGCCGTGGACGGACCACGTCGAGGTGCACTGGGCAGCGCACAGCGAGGCCTACGTGACCCCGGTCGCCGACGACGTGGTCGGTGTCGCCGTCCTCACCACGCGTCGCGCGGCGTACGAGGTGCAGCTCGCCGACTTCCCCGAGCTGCTCGAGCGGCTGGGCGGGGCCGAGGCGGCCTCCACGGTCCGCGGTGCGGGGCCGCTGCGGCAGGCCTCGCGGCGGCGGGTCGAGGGGCGCGTCCTCCTCGTCGGGGACGCCTCCGGCTACGTCGACGCGCTCACCGGCGAGGGCATCAGCCTCGCGCTCGCCCAGGCGCAGGCGGCGGTGCGGTCCGTCGTCGCCGGGGACCCGGGCGCCTACGAGCGGGAGTGGCGGCGGATCGTGCGCCGCCACCGACTGCTCACCCAGACGCTCCTCACGGTCGGCGCCTCCCCGGTGCGCCCGCTGCTCGTCCCGGCCGCCCAGCGCCTACCGCGGGTCTTCGCCGCCGCGGTCAACGCCGTCGGCGGCTGACCGTCCGGCCCCGCGCGAGCCGGGGAGGACGTCGTCGGTCGGCGTCCAGCCCGGCGCCGAGGACGTCGGGCCCGGCGGGGCGGGCTCCTCGTCCCCGCCACCGGGGACGATCGCGACGAGCACGGCGACGAGCGCCGTGACGATGCCCAGGGCGACCGTGACGACGAGCATCGCCCTGAGGTAGCTGCGCTCGTCGTCACCGTCCACGTCACCGACAGTAGCCGCGCGTCCCTCAGGGCAGCGGGCCGAGCGGCCACCGCTCGCCGGTCGCGCTGTCGATGAGGGCGGCCCTGGTGGCGTGCACCTCGAGCGGCAGGACCGCGTAAGCGACGTCGGTCACCGCCGGCAGGTCGGCCAACCGGGCGCGGGGCACCAGGCTCAGGTGCGGCAGCCACCGGCCGGGCACGTAGTGGCGGTGCAGCTCGGCACCCGTCGCGGTCACCGCCTCAGCCACCGCCCGCTGCCGGCGGACGAGCTCGGCGGACGCTGCAGGCACGAGCCAGACCCGACCGCGCGGGGCGGTCGCGACGGCGCTGAGGTGGAGGCGGAGCGGACCGCCGTCGGGGAGCGTCGCGACGGCGTCGTGCACGGCAGTGACGTCGTAGGACCGGAGCACCGCGTAGGACAGGTGCGGCAGGTGCCCGCCGTGGGTGTGGGTGGCCATGCTCGGCACGCCGGCGGCCTCGACCCGCCACCACAGCCGCACGAGCGCACGCTCGTCCGCCGGGTCGAGGAGCAGGCAGACGGCGAGTGCCATGGTCCGTCCAGGCTACGGGTGCTTGTGCGGCCGTGACGGCGGAGATAGACAGGAGCCATGCCCCTCGTCACGCGTCGTCTCCTCGGTCCCGGTCCGACCAACCCCTACCCCGAGGCGACGGCGGGGCTCGCCGCGCCGCTCCTGGGACACCTCGACCCGGAGTTCATCCGGGTCATGGACGAGACATGCGCGATGCTGCGCGAGGTCTGGCAGACAGGCAACGCCCGCACGCTGCCGCTGTCCGCCACCGGTTCGGCCGGGATGGAGGCAGCCTTCGTCAACACGGTGGACGACGGGGACGTTGTCGTCGTCGCGGTCAACGGGCTCTTCGGGGAGCGGATGTGCGAGGTCGCGCGCCGCTGCGGGGCAGAGGTCGTGCGGGTGGAGCACGAGTGGGGGCAGCCGGTGGACGTCGAGCGCGTCGCGGCGGCGCACCCTGCCCCCACGATCATCGCGATGGTCCACGCGGAGACCTCCACGGGGGTCCGCTCCGACGTCGCCGCGCTGGGCCGCCTCAAGGGCGAGGCACTCCTCCTCGTCGACGCCGTCACCTCCATCGGGGGGATCGAGCTGCGCGCGGACGACTGGGGGATCGACATCGGCTACGCCGGCACCCAGAAGTGCCTGGGCGTGCCGCCCGGCCTGGCGCCCTTCACGATCAGCGACCGCGCCTTCGCCCGGCGCGTGGAGACGCCGCGGTCCTGGTACCTCGACCTCGGCCTGCTCGGCGGGTACGTCGGCGGCACCACGGGTGGTGCGCGCACCTACCACCACACCGCGCCGACGGCGATGGTCGCCAGCCTCCACGGCGGGCTGCGGCGGATCCTCGACGAGGGGCTCGAGGCGGTGTGGGCCCGGCACGAGCGCGCCGGCCGGCGTCTGCAGGAGGGGCTGCAGGAGATGGGCCTGGAGCTCTTCGCCCCCGAGGGCCACCGGCTGCCCGAGCTCACCACCGTCGTCGTCCCCGACGGCGTGGACGCCGCCGCCGTGCGGAGCGAGCTCCTCGAGCGGTACGGGATCGAGATCGGTGCGGGCGCCGGCAGGTATGCCGACAGCGTGTGGCGCATCGGGCTCATGGGTCCCAACGCCGACGACGCCGCCGTCGTCCTCGTCCTCGCCGCGCTGAGGGACGTCCTGCGCCGCTGAGCGGATGCGGACGGCGGCGAGATCGGCTCGAATGGGACGGGATGAGCACCCCACTCGAGCAGTACGCCCTCCTGTCCGACCTCCGTACCGGCCCGCTCGTGTCGCGCGACGGCAGCATCGACTGGCTGTGTCTGCCGCGCTTCGACTCCCCGGCGGTCTTCTGCGCCCTCCTCGGTGACGAGGACGACGGCCGCTGGCTGCTGCGCGCCGTCGACGGCGAGGTGGTCGAGCGCCGCTACCTCCCGCAGACCTTCGTCCTCGAGACGACGTGGCGCACTCCCACGGGCCGCGCCCGCGTCACCGACTTCCTGCCGCCGAGCACCACCCAGGGTGACCTCGTGCGACGCGTGGAGTGCCTCGAGGGCGAGGTGGAGGTCGAGCACGACCTGCGGCTGCGCTTCGACTACGCGCGCTCGACGCCGTGGACCCGGCAGATCGAGCGGAAGGACGGTGAGGCGGCCCTGCTCGCGCTCGCCGGACCGGACGGCATCCTCATCACCGGGCCGCTCCTCCACTGGCCCGACGGTGAGGGCGGCGACGCCGGCTCGGCGCAGCCGGGTGCCCACGGTGACGGGGAGGAGGAGGGCAAGCGCGCCCCTCGTCTCGTGGGCACCTTCCCGCTGCGCGAGGGGGAGTCCCTCGACTGGGACCTCACCTGGTTCCCCTCCTACGAGGACCCGCCGGAGCCGCCGGACGCCGACCAGGCGCTCGCCGAGGCCGTGGAGCTCTGGAGCGACTGGGCCTCCCAGCTCGAGGTGCGCACCGACCACACCCAGATGGTCATCCGCTCCCTCCTCGTGCTGCGGGCCCTCACCCATCTCGACACCGGTGGCATCGTCGCGGCCCCCACCGCCTCGTTGCCGGAGGACTTCGGCGGGGTGCGGAACTGGGACTACCGCTACACCTGGCTGCGCGACGCGGCCTTCACCATCGAGGTCGCGATCGCGCACGGCCTGACGAAGGGCGCCTCGCTGTGGCGCGACTGGCTGCTGCGGGCCGTGGCCGGCGACGCCGACGACATCAAGATCATGTACGGGCTCGGGGGTGAGCGAGAGCTCACCGAGCTCGAGCTCGACCACCTCGCCGGCTACGAGGACTCGCGCCCCGTGCGGATCGGCAACGGAGCGGCCGACCAGTACCAGGCCGATGTCGTCGGCGAGGTGATGATCGCGCTCCACGAGCTCCGTGAGGCGGGTGTCGCGGAGGACACCTACACGTGGGGCCTGCAGAAGAGCCTGCTGCGCTACTGCGAGGACAACATCGAGCGCAAGGACCACGGCATCTGGGAGATGCGCGGGGAGGCGCACTACTTCACCCACGGCCGGGTGATGATGTGGGCCGCCTTCGACCGAGGCGTCCGGGCCGTCGAGGAGCACGGGCACGACGGCCCGGTCGAGCGGTGGCGCGAGCTGCGCGCTCGGCTCGCCGAGGAGATCGAGGAGCACGGTTTCGATGCCGAGCTCGGGTCGTACACGCAGACGTATGACGGCACGGAGGTCGACGCCTCCCTCCTCCAGCTGCCACACACCGGGTACCTCGCCTACGACGACCCCCGCATGCTCGGGACCGTCGCCCGGATCGAGGAGGACCTCCTCGACGCCGAGCACGGGCTGGTCCACCGGTACCGCACCGAGGCCGGGATGGACGGCCTGGAGGGGGAGGAGTACCCCTTCCTCCTGTGCGCGTTCTGGCTGGTGGAGCAGTACGCGTACAGCGGGCGGGTGGAGGACGCCGCACGGATGATGGACCAGCTCGTCGGCTACTCCAGCGACCTCGGGCTCCTCTCCGAGGAGTACGACCCCGAGAGCGGGCGGCTCGCGGGGAACTTCCCCCAGGCCTTCAGCCACCTCGGTCTCATCCGCGCCGCCGACGCGATCCAGGCGGCCCGCGACCGCGAGTGACGGCCGATGGCGGTGAGGTCGGCGGTGAGCGGGCTGGCGAGCGTGGCTGGGCTGGTGACGTCGGCCGGTCACGGCGGCCTCAGAAGGCCGGGGCCTCCGAGAGCCCCTGCTGACGGCGGCGGACGCGAGTCACCCGGCCTCCGGGGTGACGGCGGTAGGCGTGGCCGCTCGGGGTCACCCTCGTAGGCGCCGCCGCCCAGCCGGCGGAGCCGGAACTCGCCGCTGGTCTTGAGGTTGTGGTCGTGGGAGCAGAGGTCCTCGAGTCCGAGCATGGACGTGGTCCCGCCGGCACTCCACGGGACGACGTGGTCCAGCTGGCAGCCACGGGCGGGGTGGGTGCACCCCGCGCGGACGCACGTGCCGTCCCGCAGCCGGACGAGCTCGGCGAGGTCCGCCGGTGGACGGTACCGGGTGCGGCCGTGGTCGAGGACGGTGCCGCTGAGCGGGTCGGTGACGATCCGCCGCCACGTGCCACCCAGCGCCATGGCCCGGGCGACGGCGGGAGAGATGGGCCCGTAGCCCTCGAGCGTGGCGACCTCGGCGGGCTCACGGTCGAGAAGGGCGAGCACGGCGTCCTCGTCGGGCAGCGGGGCGAGCTCCGCACCGGACCCGTCCGCCGGCTTCGACGCCGGCAGGCCGAGCTGCCGGGCGATGTCCGGAGGCAGCAGGACCGAGAGCGGCACGGTGACCCGGATCTGCGCGCGGTGGCCACCGATGTGGCCCACAGGCATGTGCCAGCGGCGGGGGACGGTGCCCGGACCGGGTGGAGGCGGGTCGGGAGGCGGGGGTGCGGCCGGGCCGGCCGTGGGCGGAGCTGCCCCCTCGGACCGCCGATCGGGCGGGTCGGGATCGGCCGGCGGCGCTGCCGGGGAGCCGGGCTCGTCCGGGCCTGGCGGTTCCGGCTCGTCAACGGCTTCCGGTTCCTGCGGCGCGGGTCCGTCAGGCTCCTCGTCGGCACCGCGCGCGGCGCCGTCAGCGGGCTCGTCGTCAGCCGGACCAGCAGGCTGGTCGGCACCCACCACGGTTCCGGGCGGCAGTCCCACGTACCCGAGCTCGAGCGCGGTGTGGCCCATGAGGGCGAAGATGTCGGCGCGCAGCTGGTCCAGCGTGCGGTCGTCGCCGCCGGCCTGCGCGGAACGTGCCGCCGCCTCGAGCGCGAGGTCGATGGCCGCGGCATCGGTGGCCGGCACGACTGCGCGGATGGAGGCCATGCCGTCGGGCAGCTGGCGAGGGTGCTCGACCCGTCGCCGGGCGCGGGCGCGGGCGTGAAAGAGGTCGGCGTCGTCGTGGCCGACGGCGATGACGGCCTGCTTGATCGCCTCGACGAGCTGGTTGTGGGTCTGCGTCCCGGCGTCGTCGATGACGGCGTCCTGGACGAGGACGGCGATCTCGACCGGGTAGTCCTCGAGCATCGAGACGATCGTCGTCGCCTTCCGGGCGTCGATGTGCCCGATCGCCAGGGCCTGGCCGGTGAGTGAGAAGACGCTCTCGAAGGCGCGGGCGTTGCTCACGATGCGCTGCGCAGCGAAACGCGTGAGACCGAGCCGCGGGGCGAGCTCGTCCGCGGCCATGTTCCCGCCCATGACGTGCGAGGGCAGGGCGCCGCTGCCGTTCATGAGCGGGCGCCGGGACAGCTCCCCTGCCACCCGGGTGAGCTTGGCGGTGGCCCACGCGGCCATGCGCTGGTAGCCGGCAGCCATCTCCACGAGGAAGTACTCGTCCACCTCGCGGGGGTCGATGTCCTCGAGCTCCGCGAGGAGCTGGCCGTCGGGGGCCATGGCTGCGAGGGCCTCGGCCGGCACGGGCTGGCGCGACGCGAAGCTCGGCTCCTGGTCGGTGAGCGTCGACGGCTGCGGCTTGTCCCCGCCGTCGAGGTACACGTCGGCAGCGTCCTCCTCCTGAGCCCACAGCTCCTCGAGATGGCGACGCTCCTCGCCGATCGGCTCGTAGGTGGAGGGGTCCTCGAGCCAGGCCGCGTGCGGGTCGTGGTCGTCGATGGTGCTCACCGACCCCACCTCCTTCGCGGGTTCCGACCCCTCTGCCGTGCTGCTCCCAGGCTATGACCGACCACTGACATTCGGGCGCGGCCCTCGTCCGCACCCCGACCGGCTGGCGCCGCTCAGACCTGGAAGCGCCCCACCAGCGCGTCGAGGTGCTCGGAGGTGCGGGCCAGCTCGTCCGCCGAGGCGCGGATCTGGTCGATGCTCTCGACCGTGCCCTGGGCGTTGTCGGCGATCGAGCGGACGTTGTCGGCGATGGTGGTGGCGCCGACGGCGGCCTCGGCGACGCTGGAGGACATTGCCGTGGTGGTCGCGCTCTGCTCCTCGACCGCGCCGGCGATGCTGCCCTGGTGGTCGTTGACCTGACCGATGACGTCGGTGGTCGTCGAGATCGCCGAGACCGCGGTGTCGACGTCGGACTGGATCTGGGTGATCCGCGCCGTGATCTCGTCGGTCGCGCGGGCGGTGCCCTGGGCGAGCTCCTTGACCTCCCCGGCGACGACGGCGAAGCCCTTGCCGGCCTCACCGGCACGCGCCGCCTCGATGGTCGCGTTGAGCGCGAGCAGGTTCGTCTGCTGGGCGATCGAGTTGATGAGGGCGACCACCTCCCCGACGGCGGTCGAGGACTCCCCGAGTCGACTGATCGTGGCGTTGGCCGCCGCGGTGCTGGTCACCGCGGTGCGTCCCGCGTTGCTCGCCTCGGAGGCGCTGCGGGCGATCTCGTGAATGGAGGCCCCCATCTGCTCGCTCGCCGCCGCGACGGTCTGCACGTTGGAGGACACCTGCTCGGCGGCAGCGGCGGCGGCACCGGCCTGCTGGGCAGCGTCGCTCGACTGACGGGTCATCTCGGCCGTGATCACCGACAGCTCCTGGGCAGCAGCGGACGACGTCGTCGCTGTCTCCCCGATCTCGCGGACGAGGGTCGCGACGTTCCCGACGAACCGGTTGAACACCGTGGCGAGGGCGCCGATCTCGTCGTCACGGGAGTCGTCGACCCGCTGGGTGAGGTCTCCGTCGCCGTCAGCGATCTCGCGGAGCCGCTCGGTGAGAGCGTTGACCGGGCGGGTGATGCTGCGCGTGAGCACGGTGGCGAGCACGAGGACGATGACGAGCGCCAGGCCCGTCCCGGCGACCACGACGGTCTTCGTCGTCGTTGCGGTCGCGTCGGCCTCCGCGGCACGACTGGCCAGCAGCGCCTCCTCGTCGGCCATGACGTCGTCCAGCACGGCCCGGATCTCGTCCATGACAGCCTTGCCGGCGTCGGAGAGCACGATCGCTTGCGCGGCCTCGAAGCCCTCGTCGGACCGCACGTCGATGGTCTGCTGCATCTCCTCGAACTTCGTGGCGACCAGGGGCTCGAGGTCGGCCAGCCGTGCCTGCTGCGCGGGGTTGTCCGCCGTGAGGTCCCGGACGGCCGCGAGGTGAGCGCCCACGGAGTCGCGGGCGGCCGTGTACGGCTCGAGGTAGGCGTCCTCGCCCGTGATGACGTACCCGCGCTGGCCTGCCTCCGCGTCCGTGAGGGACGACAGCACCTCCTCCGCCTTGTTGAGCACCTCGTGCGTGTGCTCGACCCAGCCGCTGTTCGTCACCAGGGACGCCGTGTTGGTGAAGGAGACCACCCCGATGACCGCCATGAGGGCCAGCGCGGCCGCGTACCCGGCGGCCAGGCGGCGCCCGATGGTCCAGCGCAGCCGACCCGCGCGGCGTGCTGCGGGGTCGGTGGCGGGCCGGGCCTCGGCCGAGGTGAGGTCCATGGGGTCTCCTGGTGTGAATGGCGGTGCGCGCGGAAGGTGCGCACACCTGGCTCATCGGCGGTGTGCCCCGATTTCTGAGACGACGCGACCGGGGCCACCCGCCCGGATGCGGCAGCGGCGCGCCCTCCGCAGACTGGGACGGCCCCGTCACGACGCAGCGAAGGAGACACCCATGGCCTCCGAGGACGCCGACACCACCCGCACCGACCAGCTCGTCTTCCAGAACCCCGTCACGCGCTACCCGGAGATCACGCCCCCGGAGCAGGAGCAGTCGGAGCCGGGCCTGCAGGCCGACATGACGCCGCAGCCCGACATCGGTGAGCACTCCTACCGTGGCACCGGCCGTCTGGTGGGCCGCAAGGCCCTCATCACCGGTGGTGACTCAGGCATCGGCGCGGCCGTGGCGGTCGCCTTCGCCCGCGAGGGAGCCGACGTCGCCATCAACTACCTCCCCGCCGAGGAGGAGGACGCGCAGCACGTCGCCCGCATCGTCACCGGGGCGGGCCGCAAGGCGGTGCTCATCCCCGGCGACCTCACCGAGGCGACCGTGTGCAGCGACATCGTCGAGCGGACCGTCGCCGAGCTCGGCGGCCTGGACATCCTCGTCAACAACGCGGCCAAGCAGATCGCCAACGAGAGCCTCGAGGACACCCCGGACGAGCAGATCGTCGAGACATTCGAGGCCAACATCCTCGCGATGTTCCGCGTGACGAAGGCAGCGTTGCGGCACCTGCAGCCCGGGTCGGCCATCATCAACACCACCTCGGTCGTCGCCTACCAGCCGCCGCCGCCGCTCCTCGACTACGCCTCGACGAAGGCGGCGATCAACACCTTCTCCAAGGGCCTGGCCCAGGAGCTCGCCCCCAAGGGCATCCGCGTCAACGCGGTCGCGCCGGGCCCGATCTGGACGCCGCTGCAGCCCTCCTACGGCCAGCCCATCGAGGAGCTGCCCGAGTTCGGCAAGAGCACCCCGCTCGGCCGCGCCGGCCAGCCCACGGAGCTCGCCCCCGCCTACGTCTTCCTCGCCTCGCCCGAGTCGAGCTACGTCATCGGGGAGACGCTCGCCGTCACCGGCGGCATGCCGACCCCCTGACCGCGTCGATGAGCGCACCGCACCTCGAGGTCCACCCGTGGCTGGTCCGCGAGCCCCGTGTGGACCTGGACCGGACCGGCGCGGCCGAGGCACTGTTCAGCCTGTCCAACGGGTACCTCGGGGTGCGGGGCACGCTCGACGAGGCCGACCCGAGCGTCGAGCGGGCCACCTTCCTCTCCGGCGTCTTCGAGACCCACCCGCTCGCCTACCCCGAGGGAGGGTACGGGCACCCGGAGGAGGGGCAGGCGATCGTCGCCGTCCCCGACGGCACGCCGCTGCGGCTCACGGTCGACGGCGCCGCCCTGGACGCGCGCGAGGTCGAGCCGGAGGTCCACGAGCGCCGTCTGGACCTCCGGGCCGGCACGCTGGACCGACGGCTGCGGTGGCGCTCGCCGTCGGGGACGGTGCTCGAGCTGCGCACCCGCCGGCTCGTCTCCCTGTCCGAGCGTTCCGTCTGCGCCGTCCGCTACGAGCTCGAGGCGGTGGACGGGCCCGCCCACGTCGTCGTCCGGTCCGAGCTCACCCTGGGGGCCTGCCCGCCCGAGATCCACAGCGACGACCCCCGGGTGTCCGCGGCGATCGAGCAGCCCTTCGAGGTGCTCACCGCCCGGTCGGTCCCGACCGGTGGCCACCTCGCGCTGCGCACCCGACGCACCGGGATCGGGGTCGCGGCCGCCGTCGAGCACGACGTCGACGGCGCCGCCACGGTCGAGTCCGAGGCCGGCGAGGACCGCGTGGTCACCACCGTCACCGCCGCGCTCGCCGCCGGCGAAATCGTGCGGATCACCAAGACCCTGGGCTACACGTGGTCCCACGACCTGCCCGCCGACTCCCTCGTGCAGCGGGCCGTCGGCGCCGTGGACGCCGGTGGGGAGCTCGGCTGGGAGGGCCTGCTCGCCGAGCAGCGCCGCATCCTCGACGACTTCTGGGCGCGGGCCGACGTCGAGGTGGACGGCGACCCCGAGCTGCAGCAGGCGCTGCGCTACAACCTCTTCCAGCTGTGCTGCGCCGCGGCCCGGACCACCCGCGCGCCCGTCGGCGCCAAGGGGCTGACCGGCGCCGGCTACAGCGGCCACACCTTCTGGGACGTCGAGGGCTTCGTGCTGCCCGTGCTCTCGCTGCTCGTGCCGGAGGCCGCCGCCGAGCTGCTCCGCTGGCGGGCCTCGACCCTCGACGCCGCCCGCGAGCGCGCGGCCGTCCTCGACTGGAAGGGCGCGACCTTCGCCTGGCGGACCATCGACGGCCACGAGACCTCCGCCTACTGGCCGGCGAGCACCGCTGCCGTCCACGTCAACGCGGCCGTGTCCCGTGCCTTCTGGGTCCACGCCAACGTCACCGGGACGTCGCTCGACGAGCTGGGCGGACGGGAGGTCCTCGTCGAGACGGCACGCCTGTGGATGTCGATCGGGCACGAGGACGCCGAGGGCGGGTGGCACCTCCTCGGGGTCACCGGCCCCGACGAGTACACCGGCGTCGTCGACGACAACGTCTTCACCAACCTCATGGCGCGGCGCAACCTCATCCGGGCGGCCGACGCCTGCGAGTCCGCGCCGCAGCGGGCCCGCGAGCTCGGCGTCACCGCGGAGGAGGTCCGCGCGTGGCGTGCCGCCGCGGACGCCGTCCACATCCCCTGGGACGACCACCGCGGGGTCCACCCCGCCAACGCCGGGTTCACCACCTACCGGGAGTGGCGCTTCGCCGACAAGCGCGACTCCTACCCGGTGGAGGAGCACAACCACTACGCGAAGTTCTACCGCCGGCAGGTGGTCAAGCAGGCCGACCTCGAGCTTGCCCTGTGGTGGTGCCGGGAGGACTTCACCGACGAGGAGGCCGCCGCGGACCTCGAGTACTACGAGGCCCGCACCGTGCGCGACTCCTCGCTGTCGGCGTCCGCCCAGGCCGTCGCCTGCGCCGTCGCCCAGCACCCCGACCTCGCGCTGCGGTACCTGCGCGAGACCGCGCTCGTCGACCTCCGCGACATCCAGGAGGACACCGCCGAGGGCCTGCACATGGCTTCGCTGGGTGGCTCGTGGCTCGCGCTCACCGCGGGCCTCGGGGGCCTGCGCGAGATCGGCGACGAGCTCGAGCTCGCGCCGCTCCTGCCGGCCCGTCTGAGCCGGACCTGCTTCCGCGTCACCTGGCGCGGGTCGCTGCTGCGGGTGGAGACGACGGCGGGGGGGACCACGCTCAGCGTCCTCGACGGACCCGCGCCGCTCGGCGTCGTCGTCGACGGCGTGCGGCACGAGGTGGGGGAGGTCCCGGTGACGGTCCCCCTGCGGGACCCGGCACCGCTGCGCGCGGAGCCGACCCAGCCCGCGGGCCGGGAGCCGCGCGTCTGACCGCGGGGAGATACTGGCGGGGACATGCCCCCACAGACCTCCTCGCGCCCCGCCATGCCCCGGGAGATCTGGGTGCTCGCGGGCGCCGCGCTCCTCATCGCCCTCGGCTATGGCCTCGTCGCACCGGTGCTCCCGCAGCTCGCCGGGTCCTTCGACGTCTCCGTCGCGGCCGCGTCCTTCGTCGTCAGCGCCTTCTCGCTGTGCCGGCTGCTCTTTGCCCCCGCGGGCGGGGCGCTCATCGCCCGGCTCGGGGAGCGGCGCATCTACATGTCCGGACTGCTCATCGTCGCGCTGTCCAGCGTCGCGACGGCCCTGGCGCAGGACTACGTCCAGCTGCTCGTCTTCCGCGGCCTCGGCGGCATCGGCTCGACGATGTTCACCGTCTCGGCGATGGGACTCATCGTCCGGCTCGCCCCGCCGACCGCGCGCGGCCGGGCGTCCTCCCTCTACGCGACCGCCTTCCTCCTGGGCAACATCGGTGGGCCGGTGGTCGGCGGGCTCCTCGCCGAGCTGGGCCTGCGGGTGCCCTTCGTCGTCTACGCGGTCGCGCTCGTCCTGGCGGCGGGGGTGGTGTGGCGCCTGCTGCCGGAGACCGGTGGGCGGGGCGCGGCCCGCACGGGGGACGCGCCGGCCGCGCCCCCGATGCGCTTCGGGGAGGCGCTGCGTGACAGCGCCTTCCGGGCGGCTCTCGTCTCCGGCTTCGCCAACGGCTGGTCGAACTTCGGCGTGCGTGTCGCGCTGCTGCCCCTCTTCGCCGCGGCGGCGCTGGACGCCGGCCCGTGGGCGGCCGGTGCGGCGCTCGCGGTCTTCGCGGTCGGCAACGCGCTCGCGCTCAACGTCGCGGGCCGCCAGGCCGACGTGCGCGGGCGCCGCCCGCTCGTCGTCGCCGGGCTCCTCGTCAACGGCGTCTTCACCGCCGTCCTCGGCCTGTCCAGCGCCATCGTCGTCGTCCTCGCCGTCTCCGCGCTCGCGGGCGTCGGCGCCGGCCTGCTCAACCCGGCGCAGCAGGCGACCGTGGCGGACGTCGTCGGCAACGAGCGCAGCGGTGGGAAGGTGCTCGCCGGGTTCCAGATGGCGCAGGACGCAGGCGCGATCCTCGGCCCGGTGCTCGCCGGGGCGCTCGCGGACCGCTTCGGCTACGACGTCGCCTTCGCGGTCTCGGGTGCCATCACGCTCCTCGCCGGCCTCACGTGGCTCGGTGCGCGCGAGACCCTCGCCGGACGGCGATAGGGAGCGGTCCCCGGCCCTGCGGCTCGCGCTCCCTGGGCGGCCCCGAGAAGGCAGCGGTGCAGCTCGCCCCCGTCGGCCAGCTGGTGCCGCCGTCGACGCGGCGCGCGGGCACCGTGTCGCTGACGTACCGTGACGCGGGCACGGACGGCGGTGGACGCCGGACCGACGACCGCCTCAGACAGGGGTGCACATGGCCGATCCCCACGGCCCGCGCCCGACGGCGACCCCGCCAGCGGACGCGGGCCCCTCACTGGGCTCCTGGACGCTGACGGATGCCCTGGAGCTCGGTGCGCTGCGGCGCGCGGCCAGCGCCGTGCTGCTGCCGGAGCCTCGCGTCGAAGCGGCACAGCGGCTC
Organism: Georgenia satyanarayanai; assembly: GCF_009193135.1. Taxonomy (GTDB): domain Bacteria; phylum Actinomycetota; class Actinomycetes; order Actinomycetales; family Actinomycetaceae; genus Oceanitalea; species Oceanitalea satyanarayanai. Next base: position 124,902 of record NZ_VUKC01000002.1, on the reverse strand, counting down.
CTGCTGGTCCTGTCCGAGCTGGCGACCAACGCCCTGAAGTACGGGTCCCAGCCGGTCACCGTCTCCCTCCACACCTCGGCCGGCGGCTGGCTCCTCGACGTGCGGGACGGGAACTGGCGCACCCCGCCCGGCCACCGCGCGCGGGACGACGGGCGTCCCGGAGGGTACGGCCTCCGCATCCTCGACACCGTGACCACCGCCTGGGGCTGGTACCCGGGCCCGGACGACGGCGTCAAGCATGTGTGGGCCGTCGTCCCGGCAGCGGGCGCGGGACCGGCAGCGACGGGTGGGGCCGACCGGACCGCCGTCGAGAACCGGACGAGACGGACCCGGCGGACCACAGCCGGTGGCACGATGGGCCGCACTGATGCCCACTGAGTCGAGGAGGCCGCCGATGAGGGAGACCGCCGAGGAGGTCGCCGCGCTGCAGGCGCTCATGGACGCGTCCTACCGCCGCAGCACCAGCCACCTGCGCGAGATCGTCAGCGGGACCCGCCGGCTCGACGCCGAGCAGGTCCTCGAGCAGCTCGTCGGGATGAAGGTGCTCAGCCTCGCGACCGTGACGGCTGCCGGCGAGCCGCGCGTCAGTGCCGTCGACGGCCACCTCCTCCACGGGCAGTGGACCTTCGGGACGGACGGCCGCGCCGCCAAGGCCAAGCACCTCGCGGCGCGGCCGGCGGTGAGCGCCGCGCACGTGGACGGGGAGCGGCTGGGCGTCTTCTGCCACGGGCGGGCGGTGCGGCTCACACCGCAGGACCCGCTGTGGGCGGAGACGATCGAGCACTGGACCGCCCACTACGGCTCGGACCCGACGACGTGGGGTGCGGACATCCGCATGTTCCGCATCGAGCCGACGTGGCTCGTCGGCTACGGCACCCTCGAGTAGGGCCTCACACGTGGTCGGCCGCGGCCACGCAGAACTGGTTGCCCTGCGGGTCGGCAAGCGTCACCCACCGGAAGCCCTCGTCGCCGCGGCGTGCCACGAGAGTGGCGCCGGCCGCCAGCAGCCTGTCCACCTCGGCGTCGAGGTCGTCGGACACGAGGTCGAGGTGGATCCGGTTCTTTCCGGGTGTCGGGTCCTCGACCTTCTGGAAGGCCAGCAGCACGGGCAGGGTGCCGCCCGCGACCATGACGAACCAGCCGTCGTTGCGCTCGACGACCTCGCCGCCGGTCTGCTCTGCCCACCACGTGGCGAGGGAGTCGGCGTCGGTCGTGTCGACGGTCACCATGCTCAGCGTCACTGCCATGGTCAGCACCGTAGTGCGTCCGGATCCCTACGGTGCGCCCACATGGCCCCGTTCACGGGATGAGGACCGGGTGACGGGGCTACTGTGCGGCCATGACGACGACGGAGTGGCTCCGTCCCGCGGGGACGGGCCGGGCGCGCCGGCGCGTCCTCGCCCTCCTGCTGCTCGTCGCGCTCGTCCTCGGCGCCGGGCTGTGGTGGTGGAGCCACCCGCAGGCCTTCCAGGGGCCCGGCAACAGCGTGACCGCATCGACCGAGCCGGGTCGGTCCCTCTTCCTCGGGCTGGCCTATGCGCCTCATGATGCCGACGTCAGCCTCATCGGCGTCCGGCCGCGGGTCGTCGCCGACGACACCCCGGCACGGGTGACGGTCCACGTGTGCCGCCCCGCCGACCCGTACCTGTCGGTCGGCGTCTCCCACGACCATGTCGAGGACATCTGCGCGTCCCTGCGTGAGCCCACGGGCCCGCTCGACGCCACCGACCAGCTCGTCGTCGAGGTCGTGGCGCAGGAGGAGGGCGCGGTCGTCATCGACGGGCTGGACGTCACCTACCGTGCCGGGGTCCGGCGGGGGACGCAGTGGACCGGGGAGCACGCCACCGTCGAGGTCGGGCCCCCCGGGTCGACGCCGTGACCGGCTACGCGGCCCTCCTGCGCGGGATCATGCCCTCGAACCCCGCGATGCGGAACGAGCGGCTGCGGGCGGTGTTCGAGGAGCTCGGCCTCGAACGGGTCGCCTCCGTCCTGGCGAGCGGGAACATCGTCTTCCATGCCCCCGCGCAGGACACCGCCGCCCTGGAGGAGCACATCCAGCACGCCCTGCACGAGCGCCTCGGCATCCCGGGCGGGACGCTCGTGCGGACCGGCGAGGAGCTGGGCACCCTCCTGGACTCAGACCCGTTCCCCGGTCTCACCCACGGGCGGGGCAGCTACCTCACGGTCGTCTTCCTCAAGCACCGGCCCGCGGCCCCGGTGGTGCTGCCGGAGGACCCCGACCCGCTCACGCGAGTCGTCGGCTACGACCCGGTCACCCGGGCGTTCCTCGCCGTCGTCGACAACAGCGACCCGGGAACGACGCCGGACTTCATGGCGTGGGTGGGCCGTACCTACGGCAGGGACGTCACGGTCCGTACCTGGCTCACGGTCCAGCGCGTCGCGCGGAAGCTGGAGGCGTGAGCCCTTCCGATCGCGCGCCGGTCGGGCCACCATGGGAGGAGGACCGGCGAGGTGGCCGGCCGCTCACGAGGAGGGAGGTGAGAGCCATGTCGGCTGCTCCTGGTGACCGCGTCGTCGTCCGTGCCCAGCACGGGGCGGACCGGGACGGGGAGGTCGTCGCCGTGCGCGGCGCGGACGGGGGACCGCCGTACGTCGTGCGCTGGTCGCGCTCCGGCGAGGAGTCGGTGTTCTTCCCGGGTCCGGGAACGGTGATCGAGCCCGCCGAACGCGCGAGCACAGGCTGAGGCCGGTGGCCCGGCACGCGGTGCCGGGCCACCGACCCCCCGGGCATGTCGGCCCGGCGGGACCGTGCTCCAGCGAGAGTCGGTGCGTGCGCAGCGCCGAGCGGGCCGCTCACCAGCGGCGTGCCAGGCGCCTCTCGACGAGCCCGAGGAGACTGTCGGTCGCCTTGCCGAGGACGGCCAGCGCGATGATGGCGAGGAGGATCCGGTCCACCCTCCCGTTGTTCTGGGAGTCGGTGAGGAGGAAGCCCAGCCCCATCGAGGACGCGATGAGCTCCGCGGCGACGAGGAAGAGCCACGCCTGAGCCAGCGCGAGCCGCAGTCCGGCGGCCACCGACGGGGTCACGGCGGGCAGCTGCACCCGGGTGAGGAGTCCGACCCCGCGGTAGCCGTAGGCCCGACCCACCTCGACGAGGTGCGGGTCGACGTGCCGCAGCGCGGAGGCCACCGTCGTGTACACGGGGAAGAAGGCGCCGATGGCGATGAGCGTGACCTTGGAGTCCTCGTTGATGCCGATCCACAGGATGAGCAGCGGCACCCAGGCCAGCGACGGCACGGCGCGCGCCGCGCCCACGGTCCCGGCCAGCAGCGTGTCCGCCCAGCGGGACAGGCCGACCAGCGCCCCCACGGCCAGCCCGACGACCGCCCCGACGGCGAAGCCGAGGAGGACCCGCTGGGTCGAGATGGCCACGTGGGTCCACAGCGTCCCGTCGGCCGCGAGCTCCGTGCCCGCCGCCCACACCGCCGCGGGCGCGGGCAGCTGGTAGGAGGGGAAGACGCCGGTGACGGCGGTGAGCAGGTGCCACAGGCCGAGGAGCGCGAGCGGGACGGCGACGACGGCGAGGGCGCGCCACCGGGAGGAGCCCGCCTGCACGGGCGCGGCCTCCGCCGTCGTCTGCGCGTCGTGGGGCGTGGTGGCACGGGGGAGGGTGAGCGCGGCCATGTCAGGACCCCGCCTCGGTGATGGTCGTGGCGTCGGCCTGGCGGGCCCACGTGTCGTCGATGAGCGTGTCGAGGGCCTTGTCGATCTCCTCCTGGGTGCGCACGTCACCGGTCTCGACGAAGATCGGGCCGACCACCTCGAGGACGGCGCGTTGCGCGTCGCCGGGGACGGCCTCGACATCGAGGTTGGTGCGCTCGAGGACCACCCGCTCGGCGACGGCGGGCTCGATGCCGGCGACCTCGGCGAGGATCGCGACCGTCTCCTCGGGGTTCTCCGCCGCCCACTCCCGCGCCTTCTCGTAGGCGTCGACGACCACCTGTGCGAGGTCCGGGGACGTCTCGAGGAAGTCCTCGGTCGCGTTGAGGAAGCCGTAGGTGTTGAAGTCGACGTTCCGGTAGAGCAGCCGGGAGCCGGCGTTGATCTCCGTGTCCGCCATGATCGGGTCCAGGCCCGCCCACGCGTCGACGGCGCCGTTCTCCAGGGCCACCCGGCCGTCGGCGTGCTGGAGGTTCTGCACCTCGACGTCGGCGATGTCGACGCCGTGCTCCTCCAGGCTCTGGACGAAGAAGAAGTAGGGGTCGGTGCCGCGGGTCGCGGCGACCGAGCGGCCGGCCAGGTCCTCCACGGAGTCGATGTCCGAGTCCTCGGGGACGACGATCGCCGACCACTCGGGCTGGTCGAACAGCGCGATGGTGTGGATCGGGGACTCGTTGGCGCGGGCGAGCAGCGCGGCCGAGCCGGCCGTGGAGGCCACGTCGGCAGCGCCCGAGCGGAGCAGCTCGTTGGCCTTGTTCGAGCCGGCGGACTGCACCCACTCGACCGTGACGTCCGGGCCGAGGGTGGCCTCGAGCCAACCCTGCTCGCGGATGATGAGGCTGAGGGGGTTGTAGGTGGCGAAGTCGACGGTGAGGGTGTCGGCGCTCCAGGTACCCTCCCCGCCGTCGTCGGCGATCGCGGAGCCCTCACCGGCCACGCAGCCGGACAGGAGCAGGGCGCCGACGGCGGTGAGCGCGGCGGCGGTGGTGGTGCGGGTCATGGGCGTGCCTTCCGGGTGGGGTGGGGCTCAGGTGTGGTGGGTGTCGACCCCGAGGCCCTCGAGGAGCTCGGCGCGCAGGTGGGCGAGCTCGGTGCTGGCGCGGTCGCGAGGACGGGCACCGGGGACGTCGACGACGGTCTGGACCGTGCTCGCGCCGTCGGGGCCGGGCCCGAGGAGGACGACGCGGTCGGCGAGGTAGAGGGCCTCCTCGACGTCGTGGGTCACGAGAAGCACGGTGGTGGGCTCGGCGGCGTGGAGCTCGAGCAGGAGGTCCTGCATGTTGAGGCGGGTGAGGGCGTCCAGGGCGCCGAAGGGCTCGTCGAGGAGCAGCACCCCGGGTCGGCGGGCGAGGGCGCGGGCGAGGGAGGCGCGCTGGGCCATCCCGCCGGACACCTGGCGGGGGCGGTCCTCGGCGCGGTCGCCGAGACCGACGAGCCCGAGGAGCTCGGTGACCCGCTCCGCGCCGGCGGCCCGGTCGGTGCCGCGGGGCAGGCCGAGCGCGACGTTCTGGCGCAGGCTGCGCCAGGGCAGCAGGCGCGGTTCCTGGAAGGCGAAGGCGCAGCGCGGGTCGGCCCCGCTCACCGGGGTGCCGGCGATGGTGATCCGACCACCCGTGGGGGAGTCGAGGCCGCACACCTGGCGCAGGAGCGTGGACTTGCCGCAGCCGGAGGCACCGAGCAGCGCGACGATCTCCCCCGCGCCGACCGACAGGTCGACCCCCGCGAGGACGGTGCGGGGCGCCAGGCCGGCCCGCCGCGGGGCGAAGGTCCGGGTGACGCCCGCCAGCTCGACGGCGTGGGCGGGGTGCTCGCGGACGGCGGTGATGGTCATGGGGGCTCCTCGGGGTGGACGGCTCGACGCTAGGAGCGGCCCTGAGGGGTGACAACGGCCCGACCGGGTCCGTCCCACAGTCCGGTATGCCGGACTCCTTCGTCTCACTCCTCGGCCCGTCCGCGGGGAGTGCCGCCGGGACGCCGGGACGTCGACGGCCGGGAGGCCTGCACCCGGGCCAAGACCCGGGTCGTCGCCGACCTGCTTACGCGGACGTCGGCAGGGCGTCGAGGTCGCGCACGGCGTAGCGGTGGTGCTCCCACTCCTCCTCGAGGATCGTCCGCAGGCAGGAGAGCACCGTCTCCCCGTGCTCCGGCGCGTGCGGGTTACGGCGCGGTGCGTCGAGCTGCTCGGCGGTGACGTCGCTGAGGTACGCCCGGACCAGCGCCTGGCGGTCGGCGCGCGCCGCGAGCACCTCCTCGAACGACGGTGCCCGGGAGGAGAACTCCGAGCCGTCGAAGGCGGCGGTGCCGGCGCCGTCGTCGTCATTCGGCAGGCCGAGGGGATGGAAGGGGTGCTCGCGCTGAAGGACCGCCCGCCCGAGCCACGTGTCGGTGGCCATGACGAGATGGCGCAGAGTCTGGGCGAAGGACCACTCGCCGTCGACCGACCGGTCCACCGTGGCGGCAGGCATCGCGGTGGCACGGGCGACCGTGGCCGCCCACGTCTCCTCGAGGGCCGCCCAGGCGCGCCGCAACCCCTCCGGGTCGTCCGCCCTGCGCAGCTCCCGGCCCGGGAAGCGGCGGTCGAGCTCGGCGTCGACGAGCGGCACGACGTCGACCCCGTTGACGAGGAACGTGCCGCCGTCCTCGAGGAGCCACGGCGAGTCGACCTCCATCCCGGCGACGTCGCTGCCGCGCACGACGACGCCGCCGAGGTCGCAGCCGACGAAGCGCGACCCGCGCAGGTTGCGGCCGCGGAAGGTCCGTCCGTGCAGGTCCTCGGGCTCGTTCCCGTCCACGACACGACCTTGGCACGGCCCGCGTGCGCCGTACAGTCCTCGGGTGCACTACACCGAGTACGACACCCGTCTCGCTGCCTACGCCGTCATCGTCAACGACGCCGAGGAGCTCCTCCTCACCTGGTTCAACGGCGGCGCCGACGGCGGGACGCCGGGCTGGTCCCTGCCCGGCGGCGGCGTGGAGTTCGACGAGGCCGTCGAGGATGCCGTCGTGCGGGAGGCGTACGAGGAGACCGGCTACGACGTCGAGCTCGGGCCGCTGCTGACGATCCACCACCACACGGCACCGGCCGGTGGTCCCTTCCCCCGCCCCTACCGGTCCCAGCGCTTCCTCTTCCGCGCCCGCGTCGTCGGCGGGCAGCTGGGGACGACCGAGACGGGCGGGACCACGGACTTCGCGAGGTGGGTGCCCCTGGCCGAGCTGCCCCTGCCCGAGCGCACCGCGGAGATCGTCGACCTCGCCGTGCGGAGCGTCGAGCAGTGGTCTCAGGGGGCAGGGTCGTAGACCGTCGGCGCGCCCCACTGGAGGAGGAGGAGCGTGGCGTCGTCCTGGAGCCGCCCCTGCTGGTGGCGCAGGATGGCGGCGAACAGCCGCCGCACCGTCTCGGGCAGCGGGAGACGGTCGGCGGCCGCCCGCTCGACGTGGTCGACGAGGCGCTCGACGCCGAACTGCTGGCGGTTCGCGTCGCGCCCCTCGGTGATGCCGTCGGTGTAGAGCACGATGGTGTCCCCGCGCTCGAGCTGCTCCTCGCCCAGGGAGCTGTCGCGCAGGTCGAGGCCGAGCATGGGCCGGCGGCCGGCCACGAGCGACCTGACGACCTTGCCGTCGCGGAGGAGCAGCGGGTGGGGGTGACCGGCCGCGAGGTAGCGCAGCCGGCCGGTGTCGAGGTCGAGCTCACCGAGGACGCCGGTCGTGTACATCGTCTGCTCGGTGAAGTGCTCGGAGATCGTCCGGTGGACGTGGTCGGCCTGGGCGAACAGGCCCCTGCCCTGCCGCCGGGCGTTGCGGTAGGCCGCCAGGGCGGTGGCCGCCGCGAGGCTGGCCCGCAGGTCGTGACCGGTCGCGTCGAGGATGGCGAAGGAGGCCGAGCGGGAGGACAGGGCGTAGTCGAAGACGTCCCCGCCCATGTCGTCGCTCGGCTCGATGTGGCCGCTGACGAGCACCTTGCCGGTCCGCGCCGTCAGCGGGGGGAGCATGGTCCAGACGAGGTCGGCCTCGACCGTGCGGGGGCTGGTGCGGCGCACGGCGTCGACCGCGTCCCCGCACTCGGACCCCGCCGTGAGGAGGTAGCCGACGTAGTGGGCGAGCGTCCAGCACTCCCGGCGCAGCGCGGGGTCGTGGACGTCGTCCGGGCTGTCGGGGACGACCTCGAGGACACCGAGGCGGTCCGCGCCGTCGATGATCGGCACCCACAGGCGCGCCCGCCCATCGGTACCCGCGCCGTGCTGGGTGGTGACGAGCTGGTAGGCGCGCCCGGCGAGCGTGGACCCGATGCCCAGGGTGGGCCCACCCCGCCCGGAGGGCCCGGGCATCGGCGCGAGGGTCTCCTTCGCGTAGTCCGCGAGGTGCACGACGCAGGTGACACCGAGGTGGGCGGCGGCGCGGTCGACGGCGGCGGGCAGCTCGTCCGGCGCGCCCTCGTGGGTCGCACGGAGGAGCTCGGTGAGGGCTGCGAGGTGTCCGCTGGGCGGTCCGGCCACGCGCAGCGGCCGGGACAGCGGCGCGCGGACGCGGCCCAGGGCGTCGAGGTGCTCGTTGACCGCCAGCGCCACCCGGTCGCGCTGGGCGCCCGGCAGCTCGAGGGCGCCGTTGAGGTAGGCGTCCAGCTCCAGCGGCCCGGCGGTGCCCCCGAGCGAGAAGTACCGCAGCCACAGCTCGTCGGTGCTCAACGCGGCGCGCGTCTGGGCCTGGCGGGTGCGGTCCCGCTGCCGCGCTGCGCTGAGGGTGGCCACGTCACCGGGCCGCCCTCGGGGAGCTGAGCAGCCGCTGGGCCGTGGCGTGCACGCTGCGGCCCTCGCTGCGTGCCAGGCTCACGAGGTGGGCGAAGGCGACGTCCTCGGGCACGTGGTCGCGGCCCATGACGAAACCTGTTGCCCGGGTGACGGCGTCACGCTGCGCGAGCAGGGCCTGGACCTCCTCGCCGATCTCCCCGGCGCGGCGGAACCGGCGGGCGCTGCTGACGAGGATCGCCGCCTGGGCCGCGAGGAGCTTGGCGGTCGTCTCGTCGGTGCTCGAGAAGGCCCTGGTGTCCCGGGAGTAGAGCTTGAGGGCACCGACGGTCGCGCTGCCGGCGACGAGGGGCGTGCTCAGCACCGACCGCAGCCCGAGGCCGGCCACCGCGCTCGTCCAGCGGGGCCAGCGGGTCTCCGCGGTGACGTCGTCGACCCGCACCGACCGCTGCTCGCGCCACGCCGTGAGGCACGGCCCCTCGTCCAGCTCGTACTGGAGCGCGTCCGCGCTCGTGACGACGGGATCGGTGCCCGCGGCCGTGGTCGGGCTGCCGTCGTCCGCGGTCAGCGTGATGCCGGCGCCGGAGGCCACCGGCACGGTGTGCAGGACCGCTGCCGTAAGCAGCGGGAGGACCGCGTCGACCGCCTGGTCGGCGAGGAGCATGCCGGAGCTGCGGGCGACCGCGGGGGCCAGCTGACCGCTGACGGGCTCTGTCACGGCGGCACCTCACTCCCACGCCTCATCACATCGTCCTCCCGTGTGGCGCGGGCCACAAGGCCGCGGCACCGCGGGACCGCCCTCAGGCGCCCTCGCTCTCCTGGTCCGGTGGCGGCAGGGGCCGCCCGCGGCGGTAGAGCGCCCAGGTGAGCAGCCACAGGAGGAGCCCGATCGCGATGAGCCCGCCGGCGATCTGGTACGTGAGGGGCTCCTGCGCCCAGGGACCCACGAGGAAGGCGCAGGTGACCGCGCCGATGTAGGGCAGCACCGTCGGCGCGTGGAAGTGCTCGCGCTCCACGGGGCGCCGGCGCAGGACGATCGCCGCGACGTTGACCACCGTGAACACTGCGAGGAGCAGCAGCGCCGTCGTGCCGCCGAGGGCCGTCACCGTCTCCTCCCCGGCGACCTGGGTGACACCCCAGACGAGCCCGTAGGCGAGGAGCGTGGTGAAGACGATCGCCGCCCACGGGGAGCGGCGGCCGGGCAGCACCCTGCCCAGCAGCGGTGGCAGCACCTCGTGCCGGGCCATCCCGTAGACGAGGCGGCTGGCCATCATGAGGTTGATGAGCGCGGTGTTGGCGACGGCGAAGATCGACAGGAACGGGTAGATCGTGTCGACCGGGAGGCCGGGGGCGCCGCGGCGCACCACCTCGAGCAGCGGCGTCTGGCTGGCGGCGAGCTCACCGACGGGCACGACCGCGACGGCGGTGATGGAGACGAGCACGTAGATGAGCGCCGTGAGGCTCAGTCCGGTGAGCATGACCCGCGGGAAGACCCGGACCGGGTCCTTCGTCTCCTCGGCCATGTTGACGGAGTCCTCGAAGCCGACCATCGAGAAGAAGGCGAGGGCCGTCGCGGACGTGAGGGCGAGGAAGACGGTCTTGTCCTCGCTCGTCGCGAAGACCATCGCGCGCCCGAGGTCGACGTTCCCCTGCGACATCGCCCAGAAGCCGATGAGGATGACGACGAGGAGCCCGGTGAGCTCCACGAGCGTGAGGACGACGTTGGCAGCGAGGGACTCGGCCACGCCGCGCAGGTTGATGGCGGCGAGCAGGGTGATGAAGGTCAGCGCGATCATCGTGACGGCGCCCTGCCCCCAGTCCAGGCCGAAGCCGATGATGACGTTCTCCGCGAGGAACTTCGCGGCGGTCGACGCGGACGTCAGACCGGAGCTGAGCACCGCGAAGGTGACGAGGAAGGTGAGGACGTGGACGCCGAAGGCCTTGTGCGTGTAGAGCGCCGCACCGGCGGCCTGCGGGTACTTCGTCACGAGCTCGAGGTAGGAGAAGGCGGTGACGGTGGCGACGCCGAAGGCGAGGAGGATCGCGGCCCAGCCCGCGCCGCCCACCTCACCGGCGACCTCACCGGTGAGCGCGTAGACGCCCGTCCCGAGGATGTCGCCGACGATGAAGAGGAGCAGCAGCCTGGGGCCGATGGCCCGCTTGAGGTCCGGTGTCGTCCCGGCCGACGTCGAGGTGCTCATCCCACGTCCCTTCGGGGCCCGGGCACGTCCCCGCCGGACGGCTCGTGCCGGAAGATTCGTCCTCGCCGCCCGGCGCCGCAACCGGAAGGTCGCGGGCCGGGCGGGTCGGGCGTCAGTGGCGGCGCATGGCGTCGCGGACCAGGTCGTGGATGTCGGTGTTGTCGCGCACGTCGACCATCCGGGACGCACCCGGCCCCTCGGCGCTCGCGGGGGTGGCCGCACCGGTGTGCCCGCCGGTGGTCCAGTCGACGGTGAAGGTGAGGTCGGTGCCCGCGAGCGTGAACGGCCCCTCCTCGGCCTGCTCGCCCTCGCCGGACTCGTCCCCGTCGTCGACGAGCTCGATCGCCAGGCCGCCGGTCTCGTGGTCCCCGACGACGACGATCAGCGTGTCACGGTGGCGCGCGGCGAACTCGCGGGCCAGGGCGACGGTCTCGTCCAGCGCCTGGCCGGAGTCGACCACCTCCTGACCGTGCCCGTGGTGGGCCATCTCGTCGATGCCCTCCTCCTCGATGACGAGGAAGAACCCGTCCCGGTCCCGCGACAGGATGTCCAGGGCCTTGTCCGCCATGTCCCGCAGCGGCACGGACGGCTCGTAGAGCGGTGCCGCCGGGCCGACGTGCTCGAACATCTCCTCGTTCGCGAACAGTCCCAGCAGCCTGCCCCGGTCCGGTGCGTCCGCGAGCTCCTCGGCGGTACTGACGTACCGGTAGCGCAGCTCCTGCGCGCGCTCGACGAGATTGCCGGCCGTGCCCTTGCTGGCCTCGGTCGGGTCGCTCGGCGGGTTGTCCGGCCACCGGCCCTCGTCCCCGGCGGGGTACCACCAGTCCTCGCCACCGCCGAGGATGACCTCCACCCCGGTCTCCTCCAGGTACTGCCGGGCGATCTCGCTCTGGTTGCCGCGGTCGGCCACGTGCGAGCCGAAGGCCGCGGGTGTCGCGTCGGTGACCTGCGACGTGGTGACCAGGCCGGTGGACTTCCCGGCGCGCTCCGCCCTCTCGAGCAGGGTGCGGACCGGGTCGCCGTCCAGGTCGACGGCGATCGCGCCGTTGTAGGACCGCACCCCCGTGGAGAAGGCGGTCGCCCCGGCCGCGGAGTCGGTGACGACCTCCTCCGGGTCGGCCGGGTCGGTCTGCGCCCAGCCCTGGTAGCGCAGCTGGTTCATCTCCAGCTCGCCGTCGCGCCCGACGGTCGCGAGCCGGATGAGCTCGCGGTGGGCGATGCCCATGCCGTCCCCGACGATGAAGATGACGTTCTTCGCACGGCCTCGGTCGTCACCCCGCCCGTGGTGCCCGCGGTCCCCGTCGTCCCCCCACCACGGGGAGCCGGCTCCCACACCGCCCGCCAGGACAAGGGCCAGGGCCGCACCGGCCACCTTCGCACCTCGTGTACGCATCGTTGCCACACCCCCTGGAGTCGCACCGCTCTCACGGTCACGCCCCCAGTGGTCATGACCGGGGCGGCTCCGCACGCCACCGTACGCCCGGCCCGGCCGCCGCGCGGGGCGGGCAGCGCGGAGCGCTCAGGGGCAGGGGTGACCGTTGTCGAGGCGCACGAGGAGCCAGTCCAGCTGCGGTGAGGAGGCGACCATCTCGCGGGCCTCCCCACCGCCGAGCGGGTAGAGCGTGAGCTCGGTGCCGTCGGCCACGTCCCAGGGCGCCTCGCCGTCGGCGGGTCGCCACAGCGACCCGTCGAGCGGACCGAGGACGGGGGTGTCGCACGACGGGTCGGCGCGGTAGACGTACCGGACGGCCCGGTCCGCGGGCAGGTCGTCCCCGTCCGTGACCAGCGGCTCCGCCGGGCCGGCCAGCGCCGGGTCGGGACGGATCTGCTCGTCGGCGGCCGTGCTGCCGGGAGCCGTCAGCGCCACCTCGACGAGGGTGCGTTCCTCCGGCTCCCCCGGGTACGGGTCGCGCGCCGCCAGCTGGACCCGGAACGGGCCGTCCGGCAGGAGGTCCCGGGACACGGCCACGACGAACGCGTGCGGGTTCGCGTCGTCGTGACAGGCGTCGGGCTCTCCGGGGACCACGATGTCGCCGTGGACGAGGTCGTCGGCGACGACGACGCCGTCCAGGCGGACCGGGCAGCCGGTGCCGTAGACGGCACCGAACCACACGGCGACCTCCCGCTCCCACTCCACCTCGGCCGGGTCACCCGCCAGGCCGGCCGACCGCCACAGCGACCGCAGCTGGCCGTCGGTCGTGGCGACCCCCGTCCGGTAGGGCTCACCCGTCAGCCCCTCGCCGAGCAGCCGCCAGCCCTCGCCCGCCGTCACCTGCGCCGGCCCGGTCCCACCCCGAGCGGCCGGGCTCTCGGTGCCGTCCGGGCCGGTGCCCTCCACCGTCCCGCACGCGCCGAGGAGCAGCAGACCTGCCTTGAGCACCGCCGAGCGTGCCACGCCCACGGGCCCGCGTCGTCGTCTCTCCCGCACGTGCGTCACCTCCCGGTCCCAGTGTGCTCGCGGTGCGCCTCTCGGGGGCGCCGTCTGACGCCGTCGGGAATGAAACGCCGCGGGGTGAGGTTGAGCCACATAGACTCAAGTTCACCCCCGCCGAGTTGACATGTCGGCGAGGAGGCGCAGACTTGAGCGTGGACGACTCAAGGGCCGGGACCTCCCGGCCCGCGCACAGGACAGGAGAACGACACATGGCACGAGCGGTCGGAATCGACCTGGGCACCACCAACTCCGTGGTGTCCGTCCTCGAGGGTGGCGAGCCCACCGTCATCGCGAACGCCGAGGGCGCTCGCACGACGCCGTCGGTGGTCGCCTTCAGCAAGTCCGGCGAGGTGCTCGTCGGTGAGGTCGCCAAGCGTCAGGCGGTGACCAACGTCGACCGGACCATCACCTCGGTCAAGCGCCACATGGGCACCGACTGGTCCCAGCAGATCGACGACAAGAGCTACACCGCGCAGGAGATCTCCGCGCGTGTCCTCGGCAAGCTCAAGCGCGACGCCGAGCAGTACCTGGGTGAGACGGTCACCGACGCGGTCATCACCGTCCCCGCGTACTTCAACGACGCCGAGCGTCAGGCGACCAAGGACGCCGGTCAGATCGCCGGCCTCAACGTCACCCGCATCGTCAACGAGCCCACCGCCGCGGCCCTGGCCTACGGCCTCGAGCGCGGCAAGGAGGACGAGCTCATCCTCGTCTTCGACCTCGGCGGCGGCACCTTCGACGTCTCCCTCCTGGAGATCGGCAAGGACGACGACGACTTCTCCACCATCCAGGTCCGCGCCACCAACGGCGACAACCGCCTCGGTGGTGACGACTGGGACCAGCGCATCGTCGACTGGCTCGTCACCCAGGTGAAGAACAAGGACGGCATCGACCTGTCCAAGGACAAGATCGCCCTCCAGCGTCTGCGCGAGGCGGCCGAGCAGGCCAAGAAGGAGCTCTCCTCGACGACGAGCACCAACATCTCGCTGCAGTACCTGTCGATGAGCGAGAACGGCCCCATCCACGTGGACGAGAAGCTCACCCGGGCCCAGTTCCAGGAGATGACCAAGGACCTCCTCGACCGCACCAAGGCCCCCTTCCAGGCCGTCATCAACGATGCCGGGATCAAGGTCGCGGACATCGACCACGTCGTCCTCGTCGGTGGCTCCACCCGCATGCCCGCCGTCACGGACCTCGTCAAGGAGCTGACCGGCGGCAAGGAGCCCAACAAGGGCGTCAACCCGGACGAGGTCGTCGCCGTCGGCGCCGCCCTCCAGGCCGGCGTCATCCAGGGTGACCGCAAGGACATCCTCCTCATCGACGTCACCCCGCTGTCCCTGGGCATCGAGACCAAGGGCGGGGTGATGACCAAGCTCATCGAGCGCAACACCGCGATCCCGACCAAGCGCTCGGAGGTGTTCTCCACCGCCGAGGACAACCAGCCCAGCGTCCTCATCCAGGTCTTCCAGGGTGAGCGCGAGTTCGCCCGGGACAACAAGCCGCTGGGCACCTTCGAGCTCACCGGCATCGCCCCGGCACCCCGCGGCATGCCGCAGATCGAGGTCACCTTCGACATCGACGCCAACGGCATCGTCCACGTGTCCGCCAAGGACCGCGGCACGGGCCAGGAGCAGTCGATGACCATCACCGGCGGCTCGGCCCTGCCCAAGGACGAGATCGACCGCATGGTCAAGGAGGCCGAGGCGCACGCCGCCGAGGACAAGAAGCGCCGCGAGGAGGCCGAGGCCCGCAACACCGCCGAGCAGCTCGTCTACTCGACCGAGAAGCTCCTGACGGACAACGCGGACAAGCTCCCCGAGGACGTCTCCAGCGAGGTCCGCTCCGCCGTCGACGACCTCAAGAAGGCGCTCGAGGGCGACGACGTCGCCGAGATCACCGCGAAGCAGCAGGCGCTGACGACCGTCTCGCAGAAGATCGGCGAGGCCCTCTACGCCCAGCAGCAGAGCGCCCCCCAGGACGCTCCCGCCCCGGGTGAGGCCCCGTCCGGCACGGACGAGGACGTCGTGGACGCCGAGATCGTGGACGAGGACGAGAACAAGTGACCGAGGAGAACCCCCAGGCCCAGGGCCCGCCCGAGACCGAGCAGGTCAAGCCGGTCGTCCGCGACAAGCGGCGCATCGACCCGGAGACGGGCAAGGTGCGCGAGCCGGCGCAGGACAACGCGCAGGAGGCCACCGACGGCGCGCCGGACGAGCAGCCCGAGCAGCCGCAGGACGGCGCCCTGGCCGCCGCCAAGGCGGAGGCCGCCGACCTGAGCGAGCAGCTCGCCCGCCGCAACGCCGACCTGTACAACCTCCAGCAGGAGTACAACGGCTACGTGCGCCGGTCCAAGGCCGCTGCCTCCGAGCAGCGCGCCGCGGGGCAGGTCGAGGTCGTCGAGGCGCTGCTCGGTGTCCTCGACGAGATCGAGCTGGCGCGCCAGCACGGTGACCTCACCGGCCCGCTCGGCGCGACAGCCGAGAAGATGGAGGCGACCCTCGTCCAGCGCTTCGGCCTCGAGCGTTTCGGTGCCCCCGCCGAGGAGTTCGACCCCGAGCTGCACGACGCGCTCATGAGCACGCCGGACCCGGAGGCGACGTCCACGACGGTCGCCCAGGTCATGCAGCCCGGCTACCGGATCGGTGAGAAGGTGCTGCGCGCCGCCCGCGTCGCGGTCACCAGCCCCGAGTAGCGGTGACGCGAGGTGCCGGCCCGCCCTCCGTGGGCGCGGCCGGCACCGTCCCCACGACACGACGACGAGGAGGTGAGGCCCGGTGACCGGCCAGGACTGGATCGAGAAGGACTTCTACAAGACGCTCGGCGTCTCCAAGGACGCCGACGACGCGACGATCAAGAAGGCGTACCGCAAGCTGGCCCGGGACCTCCACCCCGACCGCAACCCCGGTGACGCGTCTGCCGAGGGGCGTTTCAAGGAGGTCGGGGAGGCCTACTCGGTGCTCTCCGACCCCGAGCAGCGCAAGCAGTACGACGCCATCCGGGCGATGGCCGGCGGCGGTGCCCGCTTCTCCGCCGGGGCCGGCGGTCCTGCCGGCGGCGCCGGCTTCGAGGACCTCTTCGGCGGGATGTTCGGTGGCGGCGGCGGCCGCACCCGCTTCTCCACCGGTGGCGGCGGTGGCTTCGAGGACATCCTCCAGGACATGTTCTCCGGCGGCGGTGGCGGCGGAGGTTTCGGCTCACGGCGCACCACCCAGCGGGGCGGGGACATCACGACGAGCGCGACGCTGCCCTTCCGCAACGCGGTCGAGGGCTCCACGGTCCAGCTCACCACCAACGGCCGCTCGATGAACGTGCGGATCCCCGCCGGTGTCAGCGACGGCCAGAAGATCCGGCTGCGCGGCAAGGGGCAGGCCGGCCGCGGCGGCGGGGAGCCCGGCGACATGGTCGTCACCGTGCACGTCGAGCCGCACCCCGTCTTCACGATGGACGGCCTCAACCTCAAGGTCACCGTGCCGGTGACCTTCGCCGAGGCCGCGCTCGGCGCGACCATCGACGTGCCCACCATCTCCGGGGACACGGTCCGGGTGAAGGTGCCCGCCGGGACGCCGTCGGGACGGACGCTGCGGGTCAAGGGCCGCGGCGTCGACACACCCAAGGCGACCGGTGACCTGCTCGTCACCGTCCAGGTGGCCGTGCCG
This sequence comes from Georgenia satyanarayanai, assembly GCF_009193135.1. Taxonomy (GTDB): domain Bacteria; phylum Actinomycetota; class Actinomycetes; order Actinomycetales; family Actinomycetaceae; genus Oceanitalea; species Oceanitalea satyanarayanai. Next base: position 108,188 of record NZ_VUKC01000002.1, on the reverse strand, counting down.
AGCCATCTGCCGGCCGACGCCCGCAAGGCCGTCGAGGCCTTCGCGGACGCCACCCGGGGTGAGGACCCGCGCGCCGACCTCAGGGCCCGCGCGGCACGCTGACACGCGAGAGGAGAGCGTGATGGACATCGACGACGACGCACCCCTCTACGTCATCTCCGTGGCCGCCGAGCTCGCGGGGATGCACCCCCAGACACTGCGCCAGTACGACCGCCTCGGCATCGTCACCCCCCAGCGCGCTCGTGGCCGCGGACGGCGCTACTCGCGGCGGGACGTCGACTCGCTGCGCGAGGTCCAGCGCCTGTCCCAGGACGAGGGCATCAACCTCGCGGGGATCCGCCGGATCATCGAGCTCGAGCGTGAGCTCGACCGGGCCCGCGACGAGCTCCGGCGGCTGCGCACGATCACCACGGCGCGGGTCTTCGCCGCGGACCCGTCCGGCGAGGTGAGTGAGCTCGCGCCGGGCCGCCGCCCGCGCCGCTCCGGTGGCGCCCTCGTCATCTGGCGCCCGCCCTACCGCGGCTGACGCAGCCCCGGCACACTGGGGGCATGGCCGACGACGACGTCCTGCGCCACCTGCACGCCACCGGTGCCGCCCTCGGGCGTCCGCCCGAGCCCGTGCCCGAGGCCGACCCCTGGGAACCCGACGACCCTCTCGACGCGCACAGCGCCGTCGTCGTCGTCTTCACCGGCCTGCCGCACCTGCGGGTCCACCTCCACGACGACGGCGAGGACGCCGTCCACCTCGACACCTACGTCACCTTCGACGTGCCGCGGGCGCACACCGTCGCCGTCGTCCGCGCGCTGCTGTCCGGGCAGGGGGCCTACACGAGGGTCCCGGGAGGCATGGTCGGTGCGATCTCCCGACGGCTCGGGCTGGAGATCGTCGAGGAGCTCGCCGTCGACGTGGCGGGCGCGACCTACGCGCAGGCGGTGCCGTGGGTGCCGGCCAGCCCTCTCAACGGCTGGCTCGCCGGGCTCCCGCGGCGTCCGTGACCCCCCCACCTGGCATGCTGGTGCCGCCACCGATGCGAGAAGGAGCCGACATGACTGCGAACGAGGGCGGACCGGACGAGCCGCGCTACGGGCGGCGCCTGCCCGAGGGGCAGCAGCCGCCGACCTACGGCCAGCCGACCGGCGAGAGCCAGCAGGCCGGGTACGGCCAGCAGGGCTACGGGCAGCAGCCTGGCGGCTACGGCCAGCAGGGTTCCGGCCAGCCGGGGTCCTACCCGCCCGGGGGCTACGGTCAGCAGAACTACGGGCAGCCCGGCAACTACGGCCCGCCCGGTGGGTACGGTCAGCCAGGTGGGTACGGCCAGCCCGGTGGCTATGGCTACGGCCCCGGGCCGAGCGGGCCCCCGCCCAAGCGCACCGGCCCCGTCGTCATGATCGTCGTGTCCGCGATCGCGATGGTCGCAGCGCCCGTCATCGGCTTCTTCATCGGTATCGCCTCGATCCTCGACTCGGTCGAGGGCATGGCGGGTGGTGCTCAGATCACCAACGGCGGGTCCACCGACCTCGAGGCCGACACCGACTACGTCATCTACTTCGACAGCTCGTCGGTCGACGCCAGCCAGATCGAGTGCACGATCACCGGGCCCGGCGGCCAGGACGTCGCCACGGCCCCGGACACCCTCGGCCTGGACGTGCCCGACGCCGCGGTCGGCCTCGGCTTCACGACGACGCAGGGCGGGGACCACACCGTCGACTGCGACCTGCCGCAAGGCGTCGGCTCGACCCTCACCGTCGGCCCGCCGCTCGACATCAGCGACCTCACGAGCATCGGCGTCGCCGTCCTCGTCGGCCTGGCTGTCGGCTTCCTCGCCTTCATCCTGCTCATCATCGGCATCGTCTGGCTCGTGCGCGTCAACAAGCGCATCCGCACCGGCCAGTACTGACCAGCCGCACCCCCCGAAACTTCGCAATTGGTGGGTTGCCTGACGCCGGAAGTCGCTTTCCGCGTCAGTCGACCCACCAATTGCGAAGGTTTCGGAGGGGGAGGAGGAGGTCAGTCGGTCAGGCGCTGCCAGAGGAACTCGTGGGCCAGGGCCTGCATGAAGGCGGCCTGGGCGTTCGTCGCGGCGCCGCCGTGGCCGCCCTCGATGTTCTCGTAGTACGTGACGTCCTTGCCCGCCTCGGCCATGAGCGCCATCATCTTGCGCGCGTGGCCGGGGTGGACGCGGTCGTCCCGGGTGGACGTCGTGAAGAGCACGGGCGGGTGCTCGTCGGCGGGGTCGAAGCGGTGGTACGCGGAGAACGTCCTGATGAACTCCCACTGCTCGGGGTCGTCCGGGTCGCCGTACTCGGCCGTCCACGACGCCCCGGCGAGCAGGTGGCTGTAGCGCTTCATGTCGAGCAGCGGCACCTGGCACACGATGGCCCCGAAGAGCTCGGGGTAGCCGGTGATCATGTTGCCCATGAGCAGCCCCCCGTTGGAGCCCCCCTGCGCGCCGAGGTGCGCGGGGTCCGTGACGCCGCGGGCCACGAGGTCGCGCGCGACGGCGGCGAAGTCCTCGTAGGCGCGGTGGCGCTTCTCCTTGAGCGCGGCCTGGTGCCAGCGCGGCCCGTACTCCCCGCCGCCGCGGATGTTGGCGACGACGTAGGCCCCGCCCCGCGCGAGCCACGCGCGCCCCACGGTGGCGGAGTACGCGGGCAGCCGCGGGATCTCGAAGCCGCCGTAGCCCGACAGGAGCGTCGGGAGCGGGCGCACCACCTCGTTGTCCGCCACGGGCGTCGGGGAGACCTGGAAGTACGGCACCCGGGTGCCGTCGTCGGACACGGCGAAGTGCTGCTCGACGTGCAGGCCCGCGGTGTCGAAGAAGGCGGGCAGGGCCTTGAGCGGCTCGAGGCCGACGACGCGGGCGTCCTCGTCGAGGTCGAGGCGGGCCAGCGTCGTCGGGGTGAGGAAGCCCGTGACGGTGAGCCACAGGGCGTCGGACTCGTCCGGGTCGACGGCGCCGACGGCGATCGTCGCCAGCTCCGGCGCCTCCCAGCCGGTCCCGGCGGAGGCGAGGTCGAGCGGGCGGCGCTGCCACGCCCCGTCGGTGGGGGTGAGCACCTCGAGGCGGTTGGTCACGTCGTCGAGGACGTTGAGGACGAGGTGGTGCCGCGTCCACGTCGCCCCGACGAGCGCCGTCGACTCCGTGGGCCCGTAGAGCACCGCGAAGTCCCGGCTGCCGGCGAGGAAGTCGTCCAGACGGATGGCGAGCAGCCCCCCGCCGGGCAGCACCCGGCCGTCGACCTCCCAGTCCTCGCGGAGCTCGACGGTGAGCCACTCGCGGTGGAGGTCGGGTTCCGCGGAGCGCGGGACGTCGATGCGGGTGAGGCCGCCGTCCTCGAGGAGGTACATGTCGGAGTCGTAGAACGCCCGCGCCCGCCAGACGACGTCCCGCTCGAAGCCGGGCGTGAAGTCGTGGCCGGCACCGATCGACATGTCGGTGTGCTCCCCGGCGAACACCTCCGGCGCGTCCGCCAGCGCGGTGCCCCGCGTCCACCGGCGCACGGTGCGCGGGTAGCCGGAGGGCGTCATCGAGCCCTCCCCGACGTCCGTGTAGGCGTACACGACGTCCCCGGAGGTGTCCGCCCAGCGCAGCGCTCCCTTGGACTCCTCACGGACGAAGCCGTCGGCGACGAAGGTCTTGGTCACGAGGTCGAACTCGCGCGTGACGTCGGCGTCGGCGCCGCCGCGGGACAGCGCGACGAGCGCCCGCTCGTAGGCGGGGCGCAGCACCTGGGCGCCGTGCCACACCCAGCTCACCCCCTCCTCGGCGGCGAGGGCGTCGACGTCGAGGAGCACCTCCCACTCCGGCTCGTCGGTGCGGTAGGACTCCCACGTGGTGCGCCGCCACAGGCCGCGCTCGTGCTCGGCGTCGGTCCAGAAGTTGTACAGGTGCTCGCCGCGCTGGACGACCGCCGGGATCTTGTCCGTCGAGTCGAGGACCTCGAGGATCTCCTCACGCAGCTGCGTGAAGCGCTCGGTCTCCAGGGCACTGACGGCCCGGTCGTTGTGGCCGCGGACCCAGTCCAGGGCGGCGTCGCCCTCGACGTCCTCGAGCCAGGCGTGGGGGTCGGTGGGGGGAGTCGTCATGGGGACATCCCATCACGCGCGTGGGCGGCCGGGTCCCCGTGGTGGGGCCCGGCCGCCCACGGGTCACTCGTCGCCGACCTTCCTGTCGGCGGCGTCCCGCGCCTTGTCGATCTGATCGCCGTGGGTGCCGCCGGTCTTGGCGTCAGCGGCGTCGCCGGCCTTGTCGAGGGCGGCGTCGCTCTTCTGCTCGTCGCCGAGGGCGTCCTTGGCCTTGTCACCGATACCCATGCTCGGTCCCCTTCCGTCTGCGCCGCCGGGTCGCGGCTCGTCCCCCGACAGTGCGCCCGCCCGCCCGTGGGCGCAACGGGAGAGCGCCGGGCGCTGCGGCTGGCGGGCCACCCCCGACGGGCAGCTCGGGCACCTCGCCGGGCGGCGCCCGCTCGCGTCGGTCGCGCTCACCGGTCTGCGGCTGGAGCTCGGCCGTGTCGATAGCCTCGACGGATGAGTGACATCCACGAGCTCAGCGCCCTCGCCCTCGCCGCCGCCGTCCGCTCCGGTGAGCTCGCCCCCGACGACGTCGTCGAGCACACCCTCGACCGGGCCGAGCGCCTGGGTCCCGCCGTCGGCGCCTTCGCCCACCTCACCCCCGACCTCGCCCGCGAGCAGGCGGCGGCCGCGACCCGCCGGCTGCGCGACGGGGGAGAGCTGCCACCGTTCCTCGGCGTCCCCGTCCCGGTCAAGGACCTCGCGATGGTCGCCGGCCAGCCCTTCGAGGCGGGCAGCGCCGCGCTGCGCGGCTACGTCGCCCCCGCCGACGACGGCGTGACGGTGCGGCTGCGGGAGGCCGGCACGCTCATGGTCGGCAAGACGACGACGCCGGAGCTCGGCCTGCCGTCCTACACCGAGCCGGACGTGGCGCCCCCGGCGCGCAGCCCCTGGGACCCGCGCCGCAGCGCGGGCGGCTCCTCCGGCGGGGCGGCCGCGGCCGTGGCCGCCGGGATCGTCCCCGCCGCGCACGCGAGCGACGGCGGCGGGTCCATCCGCATCCCCGCTGCGGCGTGCGGGCTCGTCGGGCTCAAGCCCAGCCGAGGTCGCGTCTCCAAGGGCCCGCGCGGCGTCGACGGCGCCGGCCTCACCGTCGACGGCGTCGTCACCCGCACGGTGCGCGACACCGCCGCCTTCCTCGACGTCCTCTCCGAGCCGTGGCCCGGCGACCACTACCTCCTCCCCGGCCCGCGCACGTCCTTCCTCGCGGCCTGCGGCCACCCGCCGCGCGAGCTGCGCATCGGTGTCCTCACCCGGCCGATCAACGTCCACGAGGCGCCGGTGCACGAGACGTCCCTGGCGGCCGTCGACCGCGCCGTGCGGCTGCTGGAGGACATGGGTCACGCGGTGACGACCACCCGGGTGCCGTTCAGCCCGGAGGAGTGGAACGCCTTCAACCCGCTGTGGGCGGTCGGCGCACTGTCCGCGCCGGTCCCGCCGGAGGCCGAGGAGCTTCTCGTACCGCTCACCCGGTGGATGCGCGAGCAGGGACGGCGGTACTCCGGTGTCGACTACGCCACCGCCGTCGCCGCGGTCCAGCGCCTGGCGCGCTCGGCGGCCGAGGTGTGGCGCGACCTCGATGTCGTCCTCACCCCGGCGCTCGCGACCCCCGCCCCGTTCATCGGCGGGATGCGCGACGACGCGGACCCCGCGGCCGACTTCGAGGCGCAGAAGGCCTTCACCCCGTGGACGAGCCCGTGGAACATGCTCGGTGCCCCGGCGATCACCATCCCGCTGCACCGGGCCGAGGTGGACGGTGTCACGCTGCCGGTCGGCGTCCAGCTGGGCGCCACGCGCCTCGGCGACGAGGAGCTGCTCCTCGGCCTGGCCGCCGCCCTCGAGGAGGCCGACCCCTGGCCCACGGACCCCGTCGAGCCGGCCTGAGGCCCGTGCACGCGCGGGGCGGTGCGAGATCGCGCCGCCCCGGGCAGGCGGGCACGCCGGCGATACGCCCGGCGGGCGTGGCACCACGGTCGCGGAGGGTGCGGCTCGGGGCGCGGTCCGAGAGGGCCGTTCGTCAGTCGGGTGACTCCACGGGCGGGCCGGGGGACCGGCTCGGCGCCTCCTCGGGCGTCTGCCCGGGGGAGGGCGGGCCGGGGGAGCCGCCCGGCGTCTCCTCCGGCGGCTCGACGGACGGTGAGCTCGGGGGCGTGGTGGGCGGCTGCCCGGGGGGCGGTGGGTCCGCCAGCGGTGCCGCGGGCTCGTGCACGGGCTGCGGCTCGCCCGGCGGGACGGCGGGCCCGCCCGGGCCGGGTCCGGGGGGAGGAAGCGTCGACATGGTCGTGACTCCTTCGGTCGGTGGTCCGTGTCCGAGCCTGCTCCCGTCGGCGGCCCGGCGCATCTCGGGAGTCCTCCCCGCGCACGGACAGACTTGAGCGGAATAGACTCAACCCTGCGGCGTTGACCTCAGTGGAACCAGAACTCACCCGGAGGACCCGATGGACAAGCTGACCACCAAGTCGCAGGAGGCGATCGCCTCCGCCATGCGCTCGGCCGCGACGGCCGGCAACCCCCAGCTCGAGCCCGTCCACGTGCTCGTCGCCCTGCTCGAGCAGCCCGGCGGTGTCGCCCCCGCCCTCGTCGACGCCGTCGGCGCCAACCGCGCGGCCATCGTCGAGCGGGCCACTGCTGCGGCCGCCGCCCTCCCCGGCGCCTCCGGCTCGTCCGTGGCGCAGCCCTCCCCGTCTCGCCCGATGATGACCGTCATCACGCAGGCAGGGGAGGAGGCGACCGCCCTCGGTGACGAGTTCGTCTCCACGGAGCACCTCCTCCTCGCCCTCGCCCGCAGCGAGAGCCCGGCCGGGCAGGTCCTGCGCGACCTCGGCGCCGACCGCGACACGCTCCTCGACGCCCTGCCCGCGGTCCGCGGCTCCGGTCGCGTGACCAGCGCCGACCCCGAGGGCACCTACAACGCCCTGGAGAAGTACGGCCAGGACCTCACCGCCGCCGCCCGTGACGGGCGCCTGGACCCCGTCATCGGCCGCGACGCCGAGATCCGCCGCGTCGTCCAGGTCCTGTCCCGCCGCACGAAGAACAACCCGGTCCTCATCGGTGAGCCCGGTGTCGGCAAGACCGCCGTCGTCGAGGGCCTGGCCCAGCGCATCGTCAACGGGGACGTGCCCGAATCGCTGCGCGACAAGCGCCTCATCGCCCTCGACCTCGGCTCGATGGTCGCCGGTGCGAAGTACCGCGGCGAGTTCGAGGAGCGGCTCAAGGCCGTCCTCCAGGAGATCAAGGACTCCGACGGCGAGGTCGTCACCTTCATCGACGAGCTCCACACGGTCGTCGGCGCCGGTGCCGCCGAGGGCGCGATGGACGCCGGCAACATGCTCAAGCCGATGCTCGCGCGCGGTGAGCTGCGGATGGTCGGCGCCACGACGCTCGACGAGTTCCGCGAGCACATCGAGAAGGACCCGGCCCTCGAGCGCCGCTTCCAGCAGGTCTTCGTCGGTGAGCCCTCCGTCGAGGACACCGTCGCGATCCTGCGCGGCATCGCGCCCAAGTACGAGGCCCACCACCAGGTGACGATCTCCGACGGCGCGCTCGTCGCCGCGGCCACGCTCTCCGACCGCTACATCAGCGGGCGCCAGCTGCCCGACAAGGCCATCGACCTCGTCGACGAGGCCGCCTCCCGCCTGCGCATGGAGCTCGACTCCTCACCGGAGGAGGTCGACGCGCTGCGCCGCTCCGTCGAGCGGCTGCGGATGGAGGAGGCCTACCTCGTCGAGTCCGCCGACGCCGACGACCCCGCCTCCCGGGACCGCCTCGAGCGCCTGCGTGCCGAGCTCGCCGACCGCTCGGAGGAGCTCGCGGCCCTCACCGCCCGCTGGGAGGCGGAGAAGGCCGGCCACAACCGCGTCGGTGACCTCAAGCAGCGACTCGACTCGCTGCGCACGGAGGCCGACCGCGCCGAGCGCGAGGGCCGCTACGAGGACGCCGGCCGCCTGCGCTACGGCGACATCCCGGCCGTGGAGCGGGAGATCCGCGAGGCCGAGGCCGCCGAGGCCACCCAGACGGCCGAGACCCCGATGATCGCCGACCGCGTCTCCGCGGACGAGGTCGCCGAGGTCGTCGCCGCCTGGACCGGCATCCCGGTCGGCCGCCTCCTCGAGGGGGAGACCGAGAAGCTGCTCCGCATGGAGGACGTCCTCGGCCAGCGGCTCATCGGCCAGCGGACCGCGGTCCAGGCCGTCTCCGACGCCGTGCGGCGCTCGCGGGCGGGCCTGTCCGACCCCGACCGGCCCACCGGCTCCTTCCTCTTCCTGGGACCCACCGGCGTCGGCAAGACCGAGCTGGCCAAGTCCCTGGCCGACTTCCTCTTCGACGACGAGCGCGCGATCGTGCGGATCGACATGAGTGAGTACTCCGAGAAGCACTCCGTCTCCCGCCTCGTCGGTGCCCCTCCGGGGTACGTCGGCTACGAGGAGGGCGGCCAGCTCACCGAGGCGGTGCGCCGCCGGCCCTACTCCGTCGTCCTGCTCGACGAGGTGGAGAAGGCCCACCCGGAGGTCTTCGACATCCTCCTCCAGGTGCTCGACGACGGCCGGCTCACCGACGGGCAGGGCCGCACGGTGGACTTCCGCAACGTCATCCTCGTCCTCACCTCCAACCTCGGCTCGCAGTTCCTCGTCGACCAGGCGATGCCGGAGGAGGCCAAGCGCGAGGCGGTCATGGCGGCGGTCCGGGCGGCCTTCAAGCCCGAGTTCCTCAACCGGCTCGACGACGTCGTCCTCTTCGACGCGCTCAGCCTCGAGGAGCTCGGCGCGATCGTCGAGCTCCAGGTCGCCCGGCTGCGTGACCGGCTCGCCGAGCGCCGCATCACGCTGGAGGTGACGACGGCGGCCGCCGAGTGGCTCGCCTTCGAGGGTTACGACCCCGCGTACGGCGCGCGACCGCTGCGCCGGCTCGTCCAGCGCGAGATCGGCGACCAGCTCGCCCGGCTCATGCTCGGCGGGCAGGTGGCCGACGGCGCGACCGTCACCGTCGACCGCGGTCCCGAGGGCGGTCTCGTCCTCACCGTCGAGGCCGACACGGCAGCCGTCGCCACGCTCCCGTAGCCGAGCTCCTCCCGGGGGCTGGGGACACCGGGGGTTGTCCACAGGTGGCACCCTGGGAGCCATGAACGCTTTCGACCAGGTGGAGCTGCCGGACTTCCCCCACGCCGTCGTCGTCACCGACACCGGCGGCACGCGACTGACCCACGGGGAGGTGTCCCGGTCCTTCCCGTGGGCGTCGGTGACGAAGCTGCTGACGGCGACCGCCACGCTCGTCGCCGTCTCCCGCCACCTCGTCGACCTCGAGGACGCCGTCGGGCCGGAGGGGGCCACGGTGCGGCACCTGCTCGCCCACGCCTCGGGCGTGGCGATGGACTCCGACGACGTCCTGGGCGCCCCCGGCCGCCGGCGCATCTACAGCAACCGCGGCATGGAGATCGTCGCCGACCACGTCGCCGAGGCGACGGGCACCGACTTCGCCGACTGGCTGGAGGACACGGTCCTCGTGCCGCTCGGCCTGAGCACCGTCGTGCTCGAGGGCTCCCCGGCCCACGGCGCCCACGGGAGCGCCGAGGACCTCGCCGCGTTCGGTCGTGAGCTCCTCGCGCCCTCCGTGCTCGACCCCGAGCTCCTCGCCGAGGCGGCCACCGTCCAGCTGCCCGGCCTGCCCGGCGTGCTGCCCGGCTTCGGGCGCCAGGACCCCAACGACTGGGGTCTGGGCTTCGAGATCCGCGGCACCAAGTCGCCGCACTGGACCGGCAGCGGCAACTCGCCGCAGACCTTCGGCCACTTCGGCCAGTCCGGCAGCTTCCTGTGGGTCGACCCGCAGGCCGGGGTGGCCACCGCCTTCCTCGGCGCGGAGCCCTTCGGGGAGTGGGCCGCCGGGCTCTGGCCGGGCCTGTCCGACGCCGTCCTCACCGACCTGCGCTGACGCTAGCCTGCTGCCATGCCAGCCGCTCCAGACGCCCCCGTCGTCGGCCTCGTCCTCAGCGGTGGTGGCGCACGGGCCAGCTTCCAGCTCGGTGCGCTGCGCTATCTCTACGACCGCGCGGGGATCGCCCCCTCGGTCATCACGGGGACCTCGGCGGGCTCGATCCTCGCCGGCGTCCTCGCCCAGTCGGCCGAGACCGCCGGGCAGCGGGCCGCCCTGGCCCAGCTCGAGGACCTCTGGCGGGGGATGACCAGCTCCTCGGACATGTTCGCGGAGCTGCCGTGGTTCAGCCGGCTGCGTGAGCGCGGCCCGGTGTGGGCCCAGGCGCTCGAGCGGCGCCAGCGCCGCCAGGGCGCGCTGGGCCGCTCGTTCAAGCGGGTGGCCGTGCTGCGCGAGGAGATCTCCACGGCCGCCGAGCGCGTGGTCCGCCCGGCGCACGGGGACGGGCGCCGGGCCGAGCGGCCGGACACCGAGGAGCCGCAGGCCGAGCCCGTCGACCTCCCGCCCGTCCCGATCGCGCCGAGCCGCCTCACCCCGGCCGGCGAGCCCGCCGACGAGGAGGCCGCGAGCGCCGACCACGCGCACCAGCGCCCGGAGCCGTCGACCTCCGGGCCGGGCCGCTTCCTCGAGTCGATCGACATGCTCCGCACGATGAGCCGCGCCAGCGCCGACCTCGAGACGATCGCCGAGGGCGCCCGCCGTGAGCGCTCGATGTACCGGCCCGGCCCCATCGTCGACCGGCTCGTCGACCCGGAGGTCTTCCGGCCCGAGGCCGTCGCGGCGTCCGGCGTCACCCTGCGCGTCGCCGTCGTCGGCCTCGAGAGCGGGGAGCTGCGCTACGTCACCGAGGACGGCACCCTCGTCGACCGGGACAACCGTCCCCTGGGCGACGGTCCCGTCGACCTCGTCGAGGCCGTCCGTGCGTCCTGCGCCATCCCCATGGTCTTCGCGCCGGTGCGGCTGGGGGAGGAGAACTACGTCGACGGCGGGGTCCGCGAGTCCCTGCCCGTGGACGTCGCGATGACCCACCTCGGCGTGGACACCTGCTACGCCGTCGTCGCCGGACCGTCGGGGCTGCGCCGCGAGGACTCCTACGACGAGAAGGACATGCTCGCCATCCTCATGCGCACGACGACGGCCATCATGACCGACGAGGTGCAGCGTGACGAGGTGGTCCGGGCACGGGCCGCGGGCGCGGTCGTCATCGAGCCCGAGTTCGACGTCCACGACACCCTCACCATCGAGCCCGGGCTCGTCGCGCTCGCGATGGACTACGGCTACCTCCGGGCGGCCGAGGCGGTCCTCGGGGCGAGCGCTGAGGAGCAGGCCGTCACCCGCGAGCTCGTCCTCCTGCGGCGCCGGATCTGGCACGCCGAGGAGGCGGCCTTCGCCGCGGACGCCGCCGAGACCGAGCGGCTGGAGCGGGTCGCCGAGATCGCCGGCCTCAAGTACACGCTTCGTGACCTGCTGCGTCGGGTGCCCGCCGAGCGGCTGCCCGAGGGGGCCGAGGAGTGGTGGCGCACGTGGGAGCACCACCGCACGGAGATCACCCTCGCCCCCAGCTGGGTGCCCCCGCGCGGCTGAGCGCGGCGCTCAGCCGAGGTCGACGACGACGGGCACGTGGTCGCTGGCGCCCTTGCCCTTGCGCTCGTCGCGATCGACGTGGGCGCCGGTCACCCGGGCGGCGAGGGCGGGGGAGGCGTGGACCAGGTCGATGCGCATGCCCTCGTTCCGGGGGAAGCGCAGGCGCTGGTAGTCCCAGTAGGTGTAGGCGCCGGGGGTGTGCTCGCGGGTGACCTCCGCGAAGCCGGCCTCGCCCAGCGCGCCGAGCGCCGCGCGCTCGGCCGGGGAGACGTGGGTGGCGCCGACGAAGGCCGCCGGGTCCCACACGTCCTCGTCGCGGGGGGCGACGTTCCAGTCACCGACGAGCGCGACCTGCGCCGACGGGTCGGCGGTGAGCCAGCCGCCGGCGGCGTCTCGCAGGGCCGCCAGCCAGTCGAGCTTGTACCGGTAGTGGGGGTCGTCCAGGGTGCGTCCGTTCGGCACGTACAGGCTCCACACCCGCACGCCGGCGACGGTCGTGCCCAGGGCCCGGGCCTCGGCGGCGGCCGGCTCGCCCCACGTCGGCATCCCGGGGAAGCCCACCTCGACGTCCTCCACCGGCAGCCGCGAGACGACGGCCACCCCGTTCCACTGGCTCAGGCCGTGGTGGGCGACGTGGTACCCGGCGGCCTCGAAGGGCAGGTGGGGGAACTGGTCGTCGCGGCACTTGGTCTCCTGGACCGCCAGCACGTCGGTGCCCGAGCGCGCGAGGAAGTCCAGGACCCGGTCGACCCGGGTGCGGACGGAGTTGACGTTCCACGTGGCCAGGCGCATGGGGGCGAGGCTACCGGCCGGTACCCTGCAGCCGTGACCTCCCCCAACGACTCCCTGCGCAGCGCCCTCGCCCGGCACGTCCGCGACCTCGCCGTCATCCGCGGTGAGGTGACGCTCGCCAGCGGCCGCACCTCCGACCACTACGTCGACATGCGGCGCGTCACCCTCCACCACGCGGCGGCGCCCCTCGTGGGCCACGTCATGCTCGACCTCCTCGAGGAGGCGGGGCTCGGTCCGGAGGAGGTCGACGCCGTCGGCGGCCTCACCATGGGCGCCGACCCGGTCGCCACCGCGATCCTCCACGCCGCCGCCTCCCGTGGCCTCACCGTCGACGCGTGCGTCGTGCGCAAGGAGGCCAAGGCCCACGGCCTGCAGCGGCGCGTCGAGGGCCCCGACGTCGCCGGCCGCCGCGTCGTCGCCGTCGAGGACACCTCGACCACCGGCGGCAGCCTGCTCACCGCCATCGAGGCGCTGCGCGAGGCAGGCGCGGAGGTCGTCGGCGCCGCCGTCGTCGTCGACCGCGACACCGGCGCGCGTGAGCGCGTGGAGGAGACGGGCGTCCGCTACCTCGCCGCCCTCGGCCTGGAGGACCTCGGGCTCACCGCCCGCTGAGGTCGCCGGGTCGCTCGGGTCCTCCTGTGACAGGCTGAGCGGGTGGAGATGCTCGTCGTGCTCGTCGTCCTGGCCGTGCTCGTCGTCGTCGTCGCCGTCTGGGCGATCGCGACGTACAACGGCCTGGTCCGGCTGCGCAACCTCGTCCAGGAGGCGTGGCGGCAGATCGACGTCGAGCTCCACCGGCGCCACTCCCTCGTGCCGAACCTCGTCGAGACCGTCAAGGGCTACGCCGCCCAGGAGCGGGAGGTCTTCGACGAGGTCACCCGCGCCCGGGCCGCCGCGGCCGGCGGCGGGCTCGGCCCCGCCGAGCAGGCGCGGACCGAGAACGCCCTGAGCGGTGCGCTGAGCCGGCTCTTCGCCGTCGCGGAGAGCTACCCGCAGCTGCGCTCCTCGGAGAACTTCGCCGACCTCCAGGCCGAGCTCACCGGCACCGAGGACCGCATCGCCGCCGGCCGGCGCTTCTACAACGCCAACGTGCGCCAGCTCAACACGAAGACCGAGACCTTCCCGTCGAACCTCGTCGCCAACATGTTCGCCTTCCGGCGCGCGGAGTACTTCGAGGCCAACGACCCCGCGGTCCGTGCCGTCCCCTCGGTGCACTTCACCGCCGGCGAGACACCCGGCCCCGCCGCGCCCGTCGACGGCGGCCCCTCCTTCGGTGGTCAGCGCGGGGGGTACGACCCGCGACGCGACGCTTGAGCGAGGAGCAGGTCGGCGTCGGGCCCTGGCCCGGCGGCCCGGAGGCGTGGCCCCAGGACCCGCGGCTGGACCCCCGGCTGCTCGCCGAGGGGGACCGGCGCAACGTCGTCGACGAGTACCGCTACTGGCGGCTCGAGGCGATCGTCGAGGACATCGACTCCCGCCGTCACCGCCTCCACGTGGCGATCGAGAACCTCGGCCACGACTTCAACATCGGCTCGGTGGTCCGAACCGCCAACGCCTTCGCGGTCGCCGCGGTCCACATCGTCGGCCGGCGGCGCTGGAACCGGCGCGGGGCGATGGTCACCGACCGCTACCAGCACCTGCACCACCACGACGACGTCGCCGGGCTCGTCGCGTGGGCGCGGGCGCAGGGCCTGCCGGTCATCGGCATCGACAACGTCCCCGGGTCCGTGCCCCTCGAGCACCGGGCGCTGCCGGACGGCGCCGTCCTGCTCTTCGGGCAGGAGTCGGGTGGGCTGTCGGCCGAGGCGCGGGCCGCCTGCACGGAGATCCTCCACATCACCCAGTACGGATCCACGCGGTCGCTCAACGTCGGGGCGGCGGCCGCCGTCGCCATGTACGCGTGGGTGCTGCAGCACGGTCCCGGTCCCAGGTGATGGAGGTCCTACGTGCGTCCCGGGTGACCGTGCCACAATCGTCCACGTTCATCTGCGTCGATCTTCACAGGAGGCCAGCGTGCCCATCGCAACCCCCGAGTCCTACAACGAGATGCTCGACAGGGCGAAGGCGGGCAAGTTCGCTTACCCGGCCATCAACATCACTTCCTCCCAGACGGTGACCGCCGCGATCCGCGGCTTCGCCGAGGCCGAGAGTGACGGCATCATCCAGGTCTCCGTCGGCGGCGGCGAGTACGCCTCCGGCTCCACGATCAAGGACCGGGTGACCGGCACCCGCGCCCTGGCCGCCTACGCGCACGAGGTCGCCAAGAACTACGGCGTCACCATCGCGCTGCACACCGACCACTGCGTCAAGGAGAACCTCGACTCCTGGGTGAAGCCGCTGCTCGCCATGGAGGCCGAGGAGGTCGCCGCCGGCAAGAACCCGATGTTCCAGTCGCACATGTTCGACGGCTCCACCGTCCCGCTGGAGGAGAACCTCGTCATCGCCGAGGAGCTCCTCGAGCTCTCCCAGAAGGCGCGCACGATCCTCGAGATCGAGGTCGGCGTCGTCGGTGGCGAGGAGGACGGCCACGAGGCCGAGATCAACGAGAAGCTCTACACCACGCCCGAGGACGGCCTGGCCACCGTGCGGGCGCTCGGCGCCGGCGAGAAGGGCCGCTACCTCACCGCCCTCACCTTCGGCAACGTCCACGGTGTCTACAAGCCCGGTGCGGTCAAGCTCCGCCCGGAGATCCTCGGTGAGATCCAGCGCGTCGTCGGCCAGGAGATCGGCAAGGAGTCGCCGTTCGACCTCGTCTTCCACGGCGGGTCCGGCTCGACGGCCGAGGAGATCGCCCTCGCCGTCGACAACGGCGTCATCAAGATGAACGTCGACACCGACACCCAGTACGCGTTCACCCGCCCCGTCGTCGAGCACATGTTCCGCAACTACGACGGCGTGCTCAAGGTCGACGGCGACGTCGGCAACAAGAAGGCCTACGACCCCCGCGCCTGGGGCAAGGCCGCCGAGGCCGGCATGGCCGCCCGCATCGTCGAGGCCTGCCAGCAGCTGCGCTCGGCCGGCACGAAGATGGCCTGACGCACCTTCCCACGACGCCGAGAGCCGGGTTCCTCCACGGAGGAACCCGGCTCTCGGCGTCTGACGGGTCAGGCGGCGTCGTCGCCGCTCGGCGGCTCGGTGGGCTCGGGGAAGCCCGGGTCGTCCTCGACGATCGTCACGACGTCGCCCAGGCGCGTGATGTCGAGGAGGAACCGGACGACGTCGGGCGGCTTGATCATCGTGAGCGGGCCGGGGGTGCGGTGGGCGAGCCGCGCGAGCAGCGCGACGCCCGAGGAGTCCATGAAGGTGACGTGCCGGGCGTCGATCTCCACGGGGTTGCGGGACGACTCGGCCTCCGCGACCGCCTCGGTGAGCTCGCTGCTGAGAGCGACGTCGATCTCACCGGACAGGACGAGCCGGGTGCGCCCCTGGGCCACCATGACCGACGCGGTGCCGGTCTCGGGGCCGCGGCTGCTTGTCGAACTGTCGTCGCGCACAGGCTCTCCTTCTGCTGGTCCGGCGGTTCGCGCCGGAACGTCCTCCACGGCATCCTAGGAGACTCAGGACGATCGGAGAGACAACATGACCGGACCGGACAGCGGTGCGCCCGCACCGGTGGACTCTCCGACCCCTCCCGACGGCACCGTCCGCACCCATCCGGCACGGCGTGCGGAGGACGTGCCGGAGCGGCCCGAGGCGCTCGGCGTCCGTTCGAGCGAGCTGCTCGAGGCGCTGCCCGACCCGACCTACGTCGTCGACGTCGACCTCTCCACCCAGCCCGCCGGTTACCGCGTCGTGTGGGTCAGCTCCTCGCTGGCGGAGATGACCGGCTACTCGGTCGCCGAGCTGCGCGACTCCGCGCCCGAGCTCGTCACCTCCCGTGGCCGCAGCTCGCCCGCGCTGCGCGAGGCGCTCGTCGCGGGTCTTCCCGTCTCCGTCGTGCGCTCCGTGCCGCGCAGGGACGGCACCTCCTACCGCGCCACCGTGTCCTTCAGCCCGCTCGGTCCCGGCGCGGGCGGCTGGGACCGGTGGCTCGTCACCGTGCGCGACGCCACCGAGGAGCTCGCGTCCGCCGTCCTCGCCGAGGAGCGGGCCGCGGTGGAGGAGCGGGCCCAGCGCGGCCTGAGCCTCGTCGCGCGGGTCTCGGACATCCTCGCCGACGTCGACTCCGCGACCGCGCTCGTGGAGATCTCCGCGCTGCTCGAGCGGCGCATCGTCCCCTGGGCGGCGTTCTACGCCGACGGCACCGAGCTCCAGAAGCTCACCGATCTCGCCGGGATCTCCTACCACCGCCGTGACCTGCGCCGTCAGGCCCGGCTGCGTGGGGTCCCCGACCCCGTCGTCGGCCTCTTCCTCGACACCCGCATGCAGACCGTCGTCGTCGACCCGCGTGAGCCCGCGGAGGAGGGCACCCTCACCGGGGAGCTCCTCGCGCTCGTCGCCCGGGACGGGTCCGCGCCCGACGACGGGCCCCTGTGGCTCCTGCCCGTGCTCGGGCGCAAGGCGGTGCTCGCCGTGCTCGCCGTCCGCCCGCCGGACCTCGGCACCGAGGAGAGCACCCTGCCGGCGGGGGAGCTGACGACCGTCCTCGAGCTCGTCGCCCGCCGTGTGGGCATGGCGATGGACAACCTCCAGCTCTACGACCGCGAGCACCGCCTCGCGGAGACGTTGCAGCGCGCCATGCTGCCCGAGCAGAGCCACGTCGAGGGCGTGGACGTGTGGAGCTACTACGCGCCGAGCTCCGAGCACGCCCAGGTCGGCGGGGACTGGTACGACGTCCTCGACATGGGCGAGGGCCGAGTCGGCGTCGTCGTGGGGGACGTCGTCGGGCACGACGTCGAGGCCGCGGCGGCGATGGGCCAGCTGCGCTCGGTCGTGCGGGCCTACGCCGCCGAGTTCGTCGAGCCCGGCAAGGTCCTCGGCCGTGTCGACCGGCTCGTCGCGAGCATGCGCATCGCCCGGCCCGCCTCGTTCGTCTACGCCACCCTCCACCCGCGGCCGGGCGGGGAGACGTGGGACGTCGCCTACTCCCGCGCCGGGCACCTGCCGATCGTCCACGTCAGCGGCGGGCGCGCCACCCAGCTCGAGGGGGCCAACGGGCCGCTCGTCGGCTTCGGTGGCCGCCCCCGGCACACCGGCCACGCGGTCGTACGGCCCGGTGACGTCCTCGTCTTCTACACCGACGGGCTCGTCGAGCGGCGCGACCGCTCCATGCGCGACGGCGTCGCCGCCCTCGTCTCGGCCGCCGAGCGCATCGACGCCCCGGATGCCGCCGGCATCGGCGAGGAGCTGCTCCAGCAGCTCGCCGACGCGCCCGAGGACGACATCGCCGTCGTCGTCCTCCGGGTGCCCGACCCGGCCTCCGACCCCACCCACTCGTGGTCCGGTCCCCGCGAGCGGCGCTGGCAGATGCCGATGGACCCCAGGACGATCGCCCGGGCGCGGCACGCCGTCCTGCGGGCCTGCGAGGCCTGGGACATCGAGGACACCGCCGCCGCCGAGCTTGTCGCCTCCGAGCTGGTGGCCAACGCGGTCATGCACGGGTGGGGCCGCGTGGACCTGCGGCTGCGCGACACCGGTGACGGCCTGCGCATCGAGGTCGAGGATGCCAACCCGAGCCCGCCGGTGGTCCGCGAGGGGCGGGTCGGCCGCGTGGGCGGCTTCGGGCTCCACATCATCTCCCGCCTCGCCGAGTGGGGCTGGCGGCCCACCCCGGCCGGCAAAGTCGTGTGGGCGCGGGTGCGCGGCAAGGAGCCCTGGGGGGAGCGCAGCGCCCAGCGGTAGCCGGCTCAGGAGGCCTGGCGCTCGCAGCGGTGCTCGGTGTCGATCCGGAAGCTGCCCAGCGCGCCGCAGATCTCGAGCACGAAGAGCTCGCGGTCCTGGCAGCCGCGCAGGACGGCCGCGCCCCCGCGCTTGCCCGCGGCGTCGGCGAGCGCGATGAGGAACGCGGCGCCGGTGGAGTCCATGAACGTGACGTCGCACATGTCGATGACGAGGAGCTGGCGGCGCAGCCCGCTCACCCGGGCGGTCGCCTCGGGGAACTGACCGCGTTCGGCGAGGTCGAGATCCCCGCTGATCGTCACCGTCGTCGTGGTCGATGACGCCGCGATCTCGATCATGCTGCTCCCTCTGGCCGCCGCGCTCGGTGCGCGCGCGGCAGTGCCCGGTCCGTTTACCTCGACGAGCCTAGGCGGGCGCGCCACCGACTGCACCCCGAACCGCCGGAGGTGCGGGTTCGGTAACCTGTCCCGGGAGCCGATCGGCGCCCGCCTCCAGCGAAAGGGATGAACATGCCAGCGGTCGTCGTCGTCGGAGCCCAGTGGGGCGACGAGGGCAAGGGGAAGGCCACCGACCAGCTCAGCTCCCAGGTCGACTACGTCGTCAAGTTCAACGGGGGCAACAACGCGGGGCACACGGTCGTCGTCGGCGAGGAGAAGTACGCCCTCCACCTCCTGCCCTCCGGCATCCTCAGCCCGGGGTGCACGCCGGTCATCGGCAACGGGGTGGTGGTCGACCTCGAGGTGCTCTTCGCCGAGCTCGACGGGCTCACTGCCCGGGGCGTGGACGTCTCCAGGCTCCTCGTCTCCTCCGGTGCCCACCTCATCCCGTCCTACAACCGCACCCTGGACAAGGTGACCGAGCGGTTCCTCGGGAAGCGGCAGATCGGCACCACCGGTCGGGGCATCGGGCCCACCTACGCCGACAAGATGGCGCGCGTGGGCATCCGGGTCCAGGACATCTTCGACGAGAAGATCCTGCGGCAGAAGGTCGAGGGCGCGCTGGTGCAGAAGAACCAGCTCCTCCTCAAGGTCTACAACCGCCGTGCCGTCGACGTCGACGAGGTCACCGACGAGCTGCTCGCCTACGCGGAGCGGCTGCGCCCGATGGTCGCCGACACCTCCCTCGTGCTCAACCAGGCCCTCGACGAGGGGCGCACGGTCGTCTTCGAGGCCGGCCAGGCCGCCATGCTCGACGTCGACCACGGCACCTACCCGTTCGTCACCTCCTCCTCGGCCACCGCCGGTGGAGCGTGCACCGGCAGCGGCGTCGGCCCCACGCGGATCGACCGTGTCGTCGGCGTCGTCAAGGCGTACACGACCCGGGTCGGTGAGGGGCCGTTCCCCACCGAGCTGCACGACGAGTCCGGTGAGCGGCTGCGCAGCGTGGGCGGGGAGTACGGGACGACGACGGGACGCCCCCGCCGCTGCGGCTGGTACGACGCCGTCGTCGCGCGCTTCGCCAGCCGGGTCAACGGGTTGACCGACCTCGTCCTCACCAAGCTCGACGTCCTCACCGGCCTGGAGAAGATCCCGGTGTGCGTGGCCTACGAGGTCGACGGCCGGCGCGTGGACGAGATGCCCCCCAACCAGACCGACTTCCACCACGCCCGCCCGGTGTACGAGGAGCTCGACGGCTGGAGCGAGGACATCAGCGGCGCTCGCGAGTTCTCCGACCTGCCCGACGCCGCCCAGCGCTACGTGCTCGCGCTGGAGGAGATGTCCGGGGCGCGGATCTCCTCGATCGGCGTCGGCCCCGACCGCGCCGCCACGATCGTGCGCCACTCCCTGCTCGACTGAGCGCCGGGAACGACGAAGGCCCCGCCGTGCAGTGCACGGCGGGGCCTTGTGTCACTCAGCGCTGCTGGTCCTCGTCGGACTGGTGCGGCGGCTCGGGCGACGGCGCGAACGGCGAGCCCTCCGGTCGGTCGACCGGCGTGTCCGCGGCCGCCGTCGTGGACGGGGCCGGGGCGGCCGGGGGCTGCTGGCCGGGGTAGCCGGGGCCCGGGTCGGCCGGGACCTGGTCGGTGGGGCCGAAGCCGCCGACCGGCTGACCCGCCCCGGGCTGCGCCGGGAAGCCGGGGCCGGGCTCGTTGGGGACCTGGCCGGGCTGACCGGCGGGACCGCCGTAGGGGGCGTCCGAGCCGCCGGACGCGCCGCCCTTCTTCCTGCGCGTGATGAAGAAGATGAGTGCGGCGACCGCGAGCAGGGCGACGACGCCGAGGACGACCCACACGGCGGTGGACACGCCACCCGCGCTGCCGCCGCCGTTGCCGGTGGCCTCGCCGGTGGCGCTGCCGCCGGCCGCGAAGGCCTCGATGCCGGTCCACGTCACCGTGTTGCCGTCGATCTCGCCGTCGGCCTCGATGACCTCACCGGGGAAGGTGACGGAGATGGCCACCTGGGGCTCCATGCCGGCCGGCATGTCCTCGAGGCTGCTCGTGTCGCCCATGCCGGTCTCGTCACCGTCGAAGGAGAAGACGTAGGTGTCGTCGACCTTCTCGATGGTCATGCCCTCGCCGGTCATCGAGTCGATCGGCGCGCCGGTCGCGGAGATGCGGCATCCGAAGTTGCCGTCCTCGTCCTCGATGTCCTCGACGGCGAACTCCGCCTCGTCGGGGGCGCCGCCCAGCTCGGACTCCATCGAGGAGCAGTCCATGTCCTCGCGCGTGGCCATGCCGGTGAGGTCACCGACCTCCATGGAGACGTCGAGGGTGTCGTCGTCGTTGATCGTCAGGCCCATGTCCAGCCGGAAGCAGCCGGCCAGGACGAGGAGGAGGGGGAGGAGGAGGAGGGCCGGCAGCCCGCGCCGGGCGCGGGAGCGACGGGTCGTGCTCGCGTGTGGTGTCATGCCGCGCACCCTACCGGGCAGCCCCGGCCGGGACGCCGGCCGCGCATGGGGACAACTCCCCGGCGGGTCTGGCCCGTGGACGGTGCAGCGCCCGACCCGCCCCGTCGGTAGGCTCCTGGCACGTGAAGATCCTCGTCGTCGGGTCCGGTGCGCGCGAGCACGCCATCACCCGTGCCCTCACCACCGAGTCCACGTCCCACGAGGTCCTCGTCGCCCCCGGCAACCCGGGCACGGCGCAGGTCGCGACCAACGTCGCCGTCGACCCCCTCGACCCGCGGGCGGTTGCGGCGCTCGCCGTCGAGCGCGGCGTCGACCTCGTCGTCGTCGGCCCCGAGGCGCCGCTCGTGGCGGGCGTCGCCGACGCCGTCCGGGCCGCCGGGGTGCCGTGCTTCGGCCCCGACGCCGCCGCGGCACGGCTCGAGGGGTCCAAGGCCTTCGCCAAGGAGGTCATGGCGGCCGCCGAGGTCCCCACCGCCATGGCCTACGTGTGCACCACCCCCGAGGAGGTGGAGGAGGCGATCGACGCCTTCGGCGCCCCCTACGTCGTCAAGGACGACGGGCTCGCCGCGGGCAAGGGCGTCGTCGTCACCGAGGACCGTGACGCCGCCCTCGCGCACGCCCGGGCCTGCCTCTCCCGCACCGTCACCCCCGGCGGGGAGCGCCCCGCCGTCGTCGTCGAGGAGTACCTCGACGGCCCGGAGGTCTCCCTCTTCTGCGTGTGCGACGGCACCGACGCCGTGCCGCTCGCCCCCGCGCAGGACTTCAAGCGCCTCGGCGACGGCGACGCCGGACCCAACACCGGCGGGATGGGCGCCTACAGCCCGCTGCCGTGGGCACCGGAAGGGCTCGTCGACGAGGTGATGGAGCGCGTGGCCCGCCCCGTCGTGCGGGAGATGGCCCGCCGCGGCACCCCGTTCACCGGTGTCCTCTACGTCGGCCTGGCCCTCACCTCGCGCGGCGTCCGGGTCATCGAGTTCAACGCGCGCTTCGGGGACCCCGAGACGCAGGTCGTCCTCGCCCGGCTGGGCTCCTCCCTGGCGCAGCTGCTCCACGCCGCCGCCACCGGCGCCCTCGCCGAGGCGCCCCGCCCGACGTGGCGCGACGCGTCCGCCGTCACCGTCGTCGTCGCCTCCCACGGCTACCCCGGCGTCTCCCGCACGGGTGACGTCATCGCGGGCGTCGCCGCCGCCGAGGAGCTGCCCGGCGTCCACGTGCTCCAGGCCGGCTGCGCGACCACCGAGGACGGCGCGCTGGTGAGCGCCGGCGGTCGGGTGCTGTCCGTCGTCGGTGTCGGGGCGGACCAGGAGGAGGCCCGCGCCCGCGCCTACGCGGGCGTGGAGCGGATCAGCCTCGCGGGCTCCCAGCACCGCACCGACATCGCGCAGGCCCGCCCGTGACGGCGCCCGCGCTGCCCGGCTGGGAGCACGCCTACTCGGGCAAGGTCCGCGACCTGTACCGCCCGGCCGCACCGCACCCGGCGGGCGACGTCGTCCTCGTCGTCGCCTCCGACCGCATCAGCGCCTACGACCACGTCCTCCCGACGCCGATCCCGGGGAAGGGGGAGGTGCTCACCCGGCTCAGCCTGTGGTGGTTCGAGCAGCTCACCGACCTCGTGCCCAACCACGTCGTCTCCCTCGACGTCCCCGCCGCCGTCGCAGGACGGGCGATGGTGTGCCGGCGCCTGGAGATGTTCCCCGTCGAGTGCGTGGCCCGCGGGTACCTCACCGGCTCCGGCCTCGCCGAGTACCGCGCGGGCCAGGCGGTGTGCGGGGTGCCGCTGCCCCCGGGCCTCGGGGAGGCCTCGCGCCTGCCCGAGCCGGTCTTCACCCCGGCCCGCAAGGCCGAGGTCGGTGACCACGACGAGAACATCACCTTCGCCGCCGTCGCCGGCCTCCTCGGCCGGGAGCGGGCGGAGGAGCTGCGTGACCTCACCCTGCGGATCTACGCCCGTGCCGCCGACGTGGCGGCGCGCAGCGGCATCATCGTCGCCGACACCAAGCTCGAGTTCGGCCTGGGGCCGGACGGGGACGTCGTCCTCGGCGACGAGGTGCTCACCCCGGACTCCTCGCGCTTCTGGCCCGCCGACGGCTTCCGCCCGGGGCGGGTGCAGCCGAGCTTCGACAAGCAGTTCGTCCGGGACTGGCTCACCTCCCCCGAGTCCGGCTGGGACCGCGTCTCGCCGCCGCCCCCGCTGCCCGCCGACGTCGTCGAGCGCACCAGGGAGCGCTACCTCGAGGCCGCCGCGCGGCTCGTCGGGTGACGTCGGACTCCCACCCGGCCCACGCGGATGATCCGTGCGAGACTGTGAGAGCAGTAACACCTCCTCCGCGACGTCAGCTCGCGAATTAGTGCGAAGGCCCGAACGTATGGCAGCAGACACCAGTGTCCCCACGACGGCGCGGGGCACCGCCCGAGAGCGTCAGGTCAGTGACTTCACCTCCCTGACCAAGCGGGTCCAGGAGGCGGGCCTCATGCGGCGCGCCTACGGCTACTACTGGACCAAGCTCGTCGGCTCACTGGTGCTGGGCCTCGGCCTCGCCGTGGCCTTCGTCCTCATCGGCAACACCTGGTGGCAGATGGTGACGGCGGTGGCGCTCGCGCTGCTCATGACGCAGATCGCCTTCCTCGGCCACGACGCCGCCCACCGGCAGATCTTCGTGTCGGGCAAGTGGAACGAGTGGGTCTCCCTCGTCGTCATCAACCTCTTCGTGGGGATGGGTCAGGGCTGGTGGCAGCGCAAGCACACCAAGCACCACGCGGCCCCGAACACGCTCCACAAGGACCCGGACATCGACCCGGGCGTGCTCGCCTTCAGCCAGCACGCGGTCGAGCAGCGCAAGACGCGTCTGACGAAGTGGCTCGCCACCAAGCAGGGGTTCTTCTTCTACCCGCTGCTCCTGCTCGAGGGCGTCAACCTCCACGTCCAGGGCATCAAGCGCGCGGTGAGCCGTGAGCGCCTCAAGCGCCGCTGGGTGGAGCTCGGCTTCATCGCCGTCCGGCTCGTCTCCTTCTTCGCCCTGGTCTTCATCGTCCTGTCACCGGGCAAGGCGCTCGCCTTCATCGGGATCCAGCTCGCCGTGTTCGGGCTCTACATGGGACTGTCCTTCGCGCCCAACCACATCGGCATGCCGATCGTGCCGCCGGACGTCAAGATCGACTTCCTGCGCCGCCAGGTCCTCATGAGCCGCAACATCTCCGGCGGGCGCGCCATGGACACCTTCATGGGCGGGCTGAACTTCCAGGTGGAGCACCACCTGTTCCCGTCGATGGCCCGGCCCAACCTGCGCAAGGTCGCCCCGATGGTGCGGGAGTACTGCCAGGACCTCGGCGTCCGTTACACCGAGACCTCCCTCGTGCAGTCCTACCGCGCCGTCTCCAACTACCTCAACACGGTGGGACGCGGCGGTCTGGACGTGTGGGCCTGTCCACTGGCTGCCCAGTACCGCGTCTGACCCCGGCGCGCAGGTAGACTCGACGGCGGCCCGCAACCCCCGAGCAGGAGTCACCATGGGACGCATCGTCGTCGAGGTCATGCCCAAGCCCGAGATCCTTGACCCGCAGGGCAAGGCGGTCGCCGGCGCGCTGCCCCGGCTCGGACTGGACGGCTTCGTCTCGGTCCGCCAGGGCAAGCGTTTCGAGCTGGAGATCGACGGCGACGTCGACGACGCCGCGCTCGAGCAGGCCCGCCGGGCCGCCGAGATGCTGCTGTCCAACCCCGTCATCGAGGACGTCGTCCGCGTCGTCGCGCTCGACGACACCCGGAGCGCCTGATGCACCGCCTCGACGTCCCCGAGCCGCAGCCACGGGCGGAGGGCGCGCGCGTCGGCGTCGTCACCTTCCCCGGCTCGCTCGACGAGTGCGACGCCCAGCGGGCCGTGCGCCTGGCCGGCGGTGAGCCGGTCGCGCTGTGGCACGCCGACGAGGACCTCCGCGGGGTCGACGCCGTCGTCCTGCCCGGTGGTTTCTCCTACGGCGACTACCTGCGCTGCGGCGCGATCGCCAGCTTCGCGCCCGTCATGACGGCCGTCGTCGAGGCCGCCGGCCGTGGTCTGCCGGTCCTCGGCATCTGCAACGGCTTCCAGATCCTGTGCGAGGCGCACCTCCTCCCGGGGGCGCTCATCCGCAACGAGGCCCAGCGGTTCGTCTGCCGTGACCAGCAGCTGCGCGTGGAGAACAACGACACCGCCTGGACCACCGGGTACTCCGTGGGCCAGACGATCACCATCCCCCTGAAGAACGGGGAGGGCGGGTTCGTCGCGGACGAGCGCACCCTCGCCGAGCTCGAGGGGGAGGGGCGGGTCGTCTTCCGCTACGAGGGGCACAACCCCAACGGCTCGCTCCACGACATCGCCGGCATCAGCAACGCCGCGGGCAACGTCGTCGGGCTCATGCCCCACCCCGAGCATGCCGTCGAGCCGGGCTTCGGCCCCGACTCCGCCGCGGGCGCGGGCACCGACGGCCTGGCGATCTTCGCCTCCGTCCTCGGGGTCCTCGTCACCGCCTGAGTCAGGCCAGCACGTCCTCCAGCGGCGTGTGCCCCATCCCGTGCGCCTCGGCCACGGGGGCGGACACGAGCGCGCCGTCGTGGGTCGCGAGCCCCAGGGCCAGGGCGCGGTCGGCGCGCATCGCCTCGCGCCAGCCGCTGTCCGCCAGCGCGAGGGCGTAGGGGACGGTGACGTTCGTCAGCGCGTAGGTCGAGGTGTGGGAGACCGCGCCGGGCATGTTGCTCACGCAGTAGAACAGCGTGTCGTGGACCCGGTAGGTCGGGTCGGAGTGCGTCGTGGGGCGGGAGTCGGCGAAGCAGCCGCCCTGGTCCACGGAGATGTCGACGACGACGGAGCCGGGCCGCATCGTCGCGACCTGCTCGTTCGTCACGAGCCGGGGCGTGCGCGCCCCGGGGAGCAGGACCGCGCCGATGACGAGGTCCGCCTGGGCGATGGCCCGCTCGATCTCGTAGGCGTTGGACATGACGGTCTGGCAGCGGCCCCGGTACAGGGCGTCGGCCTGCCGCAGCCGGCTGACGTCGCGGTCCATGAGGACGACGTCCGCGTGCATGCCCATCGCCATCGCGGCGGCGTTCATCCCGGCCACGCCCGCACCGATGACGACGACACGCGCCGAGTACACCCCCGACACCCCGCCGAGGAGCACGCCGCGACCACCCTGGGCGCTCATGAGGGTGTGGGCGCCCACCTGGGGGGCGAGCCGGCCGGCAATCTCACTCATCGGCGCGAGAAGCGGCAGGGAGCGGTCGGGCAGCTCGACGGTCTCGTAGGCGACCGCCGTGACGCGGCGCCGCACGAGCTCCTCGGTGAGTGGCCGGTCCGCCGCGAGGTGGAGGTAGGTGAACAGCGCCTGGCCCTCGCGGAGCAGGCCGTACTCCTCGGGCACCGGCTCCTTGACCTTGAGCACGAGCTCACCGAAGTCCCACGTGGCTGCGGCGTCGGCGAGCACGGTGGCGCCGGCGGCGGCGAAGTCGGCGTCGGTGATCGACGCCGACGTCCCGGCGCCGGTCTCGACGGCCACCTCGTGGCCGTGGCGGACCAGCTCGTGCACCCCGGAGGGGGTGATGGCCACGCGGCCCTCGGAGTTCATGACCTCTCGTGGCACGGCGATCCTCATCCCCGCATCCTCCCAGGTCTGTCCGGGCGGGGTGCGTGTTCACCCGGTGGTCACCGGCCGGTCATCTGTCCACAGGTTGTGTCCACAGGGTTGTGCACATACACACAGGGAGCGCCCGCAGCCTGTGGACAGTCACCCCTGGCCTCACGCCCCGCCGTCGTCGCCGCGGCCCTCGCCCGGCTCGGGCCGTGAGAGACTTGTCCGGACAACTTGATGCCATCGATTCGCGGCGGGAGAGACCCGCACGTGCGGGCGCCGAAGGAGCAACCTCCCCGGAAACTCTCAGGCCCCCATACCGCCACGGCGAGGCACCTCTGGAAAGCAGCCTCCGGGCTCACCGACGGGGAAGTGCGGGCAATCGCCCGTAGAAAACTCTCAGGTCCGATGACAGAGCGGGGAACGGTCCCTGCTCACGCGCGCCCACACGCGCCCGTCATCCCGAGGAGTCCCGTTGGCTCTCGCTGTCGACACCCCGCTGCGCGCCGCGGCGCCCACCACCCGTCCGGCCGTCCCCCGCACGCGCCGACGGCTCGGCATCGCCGCGGTCATCGCCTCGGCCAGCGCCATGGGCCTGGCCGGGGTCTTCGGCCGGCTCGCCTCCCCGCCGGGCGCCGTCGTCGGCGAGGCACTCACGCTCGGGCGGATGGCCGTCGGCGCCGGCGGCATGGTCGTCGTCCTCGCCGCCGGCCGCCGGCTGTCGGTGCTGCGCCGCACCCGGGTGTCGTGGGCGGTGGTCCTCGGAGGTGTCTTCCTCGGTCTGTCCCTCGCCACCTACCTGTCCGCGACCGTGCTCACCGTGCTCTCGCGGGCCGTCGCGCTGCACTACCTGGGCCCGGTCGTCGCGACGGTCCTCGCGCGCCTCCTCCTCAAGGAGCGCGCCCGCGGCATCGAGCTGCTCACGCTGGGGATCAGCTTCGCCGGGATGGCGCTCGCCACCGGCCTCGTCGACTCCGCCCCCGCCGTGCCCACCGACGAGCAGCTCCTCGGGGACGTCCTGGCCGCCGTCTCCGGGCTCCTCTACGGTGCCGCGCTGCTGTGCTACCGCTACCGCGCGGACATGCCCTCCGACGTCCGCAACTTCTGGAACTTCACCTTCGGTGCGCTCGGCGCCGCCGGGATGGTCGCCGTCACGCGTCCGGACATGTCGGGGATGACGGCGGAGAACTGGCTGTGGGCCGCCCTCTTCTTCGTCGTGTGCGGCTTCCTCGCGCTCGGGCTGCTCGTCGTCGCCGGCATGCACCTGCGCTCGGTCGAGCTCTCGGCCATGTCCTACTGGGAGGTCGTCGTCGCGATGCTCCTCGGCGCCGCCGTCTACGGCGAGGCGGTCTCACCGCTCGCCGCGGTCGGTGCGCTGCTCATCGTCGCCGCGATGGCCGCCGCGCTCGGGCGGCGCCGGCTCGCGGGAACCGGCGCCGCACCGTCAGGTGCGCGGGACGACCGTGCCGCTGAGGTGGAGCCGGCCTGACGTCGGGTGGTGGCCCGCGTAGCGCACGCCGTCACCGGCCGGGTCGATGCTCAGGGCCACCCGCCCCGGCAGGAGCACGGGCTTGGCGAACTCCACCTCCCAGGTGAAGGCGTCACCGCGGAAGCGGGCGAGCTGGGCCAGCGCCCGGGAGGCGGTGTACATCCCGTGCGCGATGGGCCGGGGGAAGCCGAAGGCCCTCGCGCCCAGTCGCGACACGTGGATGGGGTTGCGGTCCCCGGAGACCTCCGCGTACCGCCTGCCCGTGTCCGCACCCAGCGACCACACCGCGACGACGTCGCCGCCGGGCCCCGCCTCCCCGGCGGACGACGCCGGTGCCTCCTCCGCCGCGCCCGGCAGGCGGGTACCGCGAGCGAGGTAGGTCGACACGCCCTCCCACACCGTGTCCCCGCCGGCCTCGACCGTGACGGCGAGGTCGACGAGCGTGCCCTTGCGGTGCGCCCGCGGGGAGCGGGCCTCGGCGCGGGCGCTCAGCTCCTCCCCGAGCCGCACGGGCCGGTGCTGCTCGACCCGGTTGGCGGTGTGGACCATGCCGAGCACGGGGAGCGGGAAGTCGGGCCGGACCATGAGGGCCATCGCGAGCGGGAAGGCGAGCACGTGGATGTAGCCGGCGGGCAGCTCGTCGGTGCCCGGCTCCCCGAGGAGGTCCTGGTAGGCGGAGAGCCGGGCGGGGTCGGCACGCAGGCCGCTCGCGACGTAGGCGACGTCCGGGAGCCGGTCGGCGACCGGGCCGCGGCGCATCGTCGTGCGTGCCGTGGCCGCCAGTGCCCGCGAGTAGAGCGAGCCGAGGCTGGGGACGGGCTCCAGGCGCTGCTCCCTCATCACTGCCCCACCAGGTTCTGGCCGCAGACCCGCAGCGTCTGCCCGTTGACCCCGCCCGCCTGCGGCGAGGCGAGGAACGCGATCGCCTCGGCCACGTCCACCGGCTGCCCGCCCTGCTGCAGGGAGTTCGCCCGGCGGGCCACCTGCCGCGGGACCGGGGGGATCCTCGCCGTCATGTCGGTCTCGATGAACCCGGGGGCCACCGCGTTCGCCGTGGCGCCGCTCGCCGCGACGACCGGAGCGAGCGCCCGGGTCATCCCGATGATCCCGGCCTTGGCCGCCGCGTAGTTCGTCTGCCCGCGGTTGCCGGCGATCCCGGACGTCGAGGCGAGCGAGATGATCCGCCCGCCCGCGCCGAGCTCCTCGGCGAAGGTCTCGTTCATCCGCAGCGGGGCGAGGACGTTGACGGCGAGCAGGTCGTTCCAGCGGTCGTCGGTCATGTTGGCGAGCAGCTTGTCGCGCAGGATCCCGGCGTTGTGCACGACGACGTCGAGGCGTCCGTAGCGCTCGTGCACGTGCGTGAGGATCCGCTCGGCGGCGTCGTCCGCGGTGATGTCGAGCTGCAGCGCGCTGCCGCGGACCGCGTTCATCACCCGGCTCAGCGCCTCCCCGGCGGCCGGCACGTCCACACCGACCACACGGGCGCCGTCCCGGGCGAGGACCTCGACGATCGCCGCGCCGATACCGCGCGCGGCGCCCGTGACGACGGCGACCATCCCCTCGAGGGGGCGGGTCCAGTCCGCCGGGGCGGTGCCGTCGGCGGAGGTGACGTGGAGCAGCTGGCCGTCGACGAAGGCGGAGCGGGCCGAGAGGAAGAAGCGCAGCGCGCCGGTGCTCGAGGGGGCGCCCACGGGCACGTCCCGGCCCAGGACGACGCCGTTGGCGGTCGCCCCGGCCCGGAGCTCCTTGGCCAGGGAGCGGAGGAAGCCGTCCACGCCCTGCCTGACGGCGACGACGGCGGGTGCGCTCGCGTCGTCGGGGCGCCGGGAGACGGTGACGACGCGGCCTCCGGGCGCGAGGCGGCGCAGCACGCCACCGAGCGCGAGGGCCGGCCCGGCGAGGTCGGCGGGGGAGGTGGCCTCGGTGAGGACGAGGACGACGGCACCCCAGCGGCGGCCCTTGGCCAGCTCCTGAGGGTCGCGCCGGACGTCGAGGTCCCAGCCGAGGAGGGTCTCGGCGAGCTCGTCGGCGGCGCCCTGGGAGACGCCGTCGTCCAGGACGAGCACCGGGCCGGGGACGAGCGGCTGGTCGACGCTGCCCGGGTCGGTGCGGCGCAGGCGTACCGGCTGGGGCAGGCCGAGCCTCCCGGCGGCGGACCTGCCGGGACCGCCGGAGACGAGGTCGAGGTAGCGGTCGCTCATCACGCCTCCAGGATCATCGCGGTGGCCTGCCCGCCGGCGGCGCACACGGAGATGAGGCCGCGCACGGGGGTCCCGGTCGCGGCCCTGCTCTCGGCGAGGAGCTTGGCCAGGGTGCCGACGATCCGCCCGCCGGTGGCGCCGAAGGGGTGCCCGGCGGCGAGGGAGGAGCCGGTGACGTTGAGCCGGTCCGGGGCGACCGTGCCGAGCGGCCCCCGGCCCAGGCGCTCGCGGCAGAACTCGGTGTCGTTCCACGCGGACAGCGTGGCGAGGACCGTGCTGGCGAAGGCCTCGTGGATCTCGACGTAGTCGAAGTCCGCGAGCGTGAGCCCGTGGCGCTCGAGCAGCCGCGGGACGGCGTAGCAGCCACCCATGAGGAGCCCCTCGGCGCCGCTGGTGAAGTCGACCGCCGCCGTCTGGGCGTCCACGACGCGGGCGAGGGCGGGCAGGCCGCGCTCGGCGGCCCACTCCTCGGTGGCGAGGAGGACGGTGGAGGCGCCGTCGGAGAGCGGCGTGGAGTTGCCGGCCGTCATCGTCGGGTTGTCGCTGCCCGGGGCGGTGAAGGCGGTGCGGAGCTTGCCGAGCTTCTCCATCGAGGTGTCGCCGCGGAGGAACTCGTCGCGGGTGACGCCGCGGTAGGGGGTGAGGAGGTCGTCGAAGAAGCCGCGGTCGTAGGCGGCAGCGAGGTTCTGGTGGGAGCGCAGGGCGAGCTCGTCCTGCTGCTCGCGGGTGATGCCCCAGCGCTCGGTGGTGATGGCCTGGTGCTGGCCCATGCTCAGCCCGGTGCGCGGCTCGGCGGTGTCCGGTGCCACCGGCGCGAGGTCCTTGGGGCGGATCGCGGAGAGCGCCTTGAGTCGCTCGGGCAGGCTCTTGGCGCGGGAGGCACGCAGGATGGTGCGGCGCAGTCGGTCGGAGACGACGATCGGGGCGTCGGAGGCGGAGTCGACGCCGCCGCCGACGCCCACCTCGACCTGCCCGAGCGCGATCTTGTTGCTCACCCCGACGATCGCCTCCAGACCCGTGGCGCAGGCACGCTGGACGTCGTAGGCGGGGGTGTGGGGGTCCAGGGAGGAGCCGAGCACGACCTCGCGGGCGAGGTTGAAGTCCCGCGAGTGCTTGAGGACGGCGCCGGCGCTCACCTCGTCGAGGCGTTCACCGGCGAGGCCGAAGCGCGCGACGAGGCCCTCGAGGGCGGCGGTGAGCATGTCCTTGTTGGACGACGCGGCGTAGCGGCCACCGGCGCGGGCGAAAGGGATGCGGTTCGCCCCGACGACGACTGCCGGGCGGATGGATGAGGTCACGGCGTTGTTCCTTCGGATCGGGAGGGGACGAAGGTCCCTGGCCATCGTGAAACTCAGAGTACCTGATACTCTCGGTTCCGTGATGCCGAGCACACCTGCCGAGGACGACGTGCGCGTGGACGGTCGTGACGCCCGCTGGGCCGAGCACCGCAGCTCGCGGCGCGCCGAGCTCGTGCGCGCCGCCCGCCGGGCCGTGCACCACCGGGGCCCGGACCTGTCGATGGACGACCTCGCCGCGGAGATCGGCACCTCGAAGTCGATCATCTACCGCTACTTCAGCGACAAGTCGGGCCTGCAGGGGGCCGTCGGCGCCGCCGTCATCGACGACCTCCGCACCGCCCTGGGGGAGGTGGGCGCGCGGGTGACCCGGCCGCGGGACCGCATCGCCGCCATGGTCGACGTCTACCTCGGCGTCGTCGAGTCCTCCGCCGGTGTCTACGCGTTCGTCACCCAACCCGAGGCCACCGCCACCGCGGGGGCGCTGCGCGGCTTCGTCGCGGAGATCGAGGACATCGTCGCCGCGGCGCTGCTGCCCGTGCTCCGGCACGGCGGCGGAGCTGCGGAGAAGGACGACGCGCTCGCCGCCCTGTGGGGCGCCGGCGTCGTCGGCCACGTCCGCAGCGTCGCGGAGCGCTGGATCGCCGCGCGCGCCAGCGCCTCCCACCCCGCCGACAGCCGAGTTGTCGCCGACAGCCGAGTTCCCGCCGACAGCCGAGTTCCCGCCGAGAGCCGAGTTCCCGCCGAGAGCCGAGTTCCCGCCGAGAGCCGAGTTCCCGCCGAGAGCCGAGTTGTCGACGACGGTGCTCCCGCCGTCGAGAACGACATCGCCGCCATGGACCGCGCCCAGCTCGCGGCCCACCTCACCGACTGGCTGTGGACGGGAGCGATGGGCGTCGCCCGTCGCTCCCGGAACGCCAGCGCCCGCACCGAGACCGACGACGCGATCGGAGACCCGTCATGAGCACCACGACCACCCACCGCGAGGACGACGCCGTCCACCGTGAGCGCTCCGCCCGCCCGGCGGCACCGGACCTGCCCGACTTCCCTCCCGGGGCGCAGCCCATGTCCGTGAGCACCGCGACGTCGGCGATGAGCCCGGACACCGCGGTGGCCTCCGGCGAGGCCTTCGACGGCCGCGCCGTCGGGGACCTGCTCGACGGCCGCTGGCAGGAGCAGCGCCGCGCCTCGCGCGACCTCGCGCTCGAGCCGGACTTCCAGCGCCTGCCCGACCAGACCGTCGCCGAGCACCGCGAGCGTGTCCTGTGGCAGCTGCGCGAGCTCGTGGGCCGCGGCGAGGTGCTGCGCGGCTTCCCGACGGAGGTCGGCGGCGGGGGAGACCCGGGCGGCAACCTCGCCGGGTTCGAGGAGCTCTTCCTCTCCGACCCCTCCCTCCAGATCAAGGGCGGGGTGCAGTGGGGGCTGTTCGGCTCGGCCGTCCAGCACCTTGGCGTGCCCGAGCAGCACGCGCGACTGCTGCCGCCGATCATGCGGCTCGAGGTGCCCGGCTGCTTCGCGATGACCGAGGTGGGCCACGGCTCGGACGTCGCATCGATCGCCACCACCGCCACCTACGACCCCACCACCGAGGAGTTCGTCCTCCACACCCCCTTCCCCTCGGCCCGCAAGGAGTACATCGGCAACGCCGCCGTCCACGGGATCGC
Source organism: Georgenia satyanarayanai (assembly GCF_009193135.1). Taxonomy (GTDB): domain Bacteria; phylum Actinomycetota; class Actinomycetes; order Actinomycetales; family Actinomycetaceae; genus Oceanitalea; species Oceanitalea satyanarayanai. The sequence goes on along the minus strand of NZ_VUKC01000002.1, from coordinate 74,943 downwards.
TGCGGTCGTCTTCGCCCAGCTCTACACCCAGGGCCGCAACCACGGCGTCCACGCCTTCTACGTGCCGCTCCGCGAGCGTGACGAGCACGGGAAGCTCCGGTTCCTGAGCGGCATCGGCGGCAAGGACGACGGTCCCAAGGGTGGGCTCAACGGCGTGGACAACGGTCAGCTGTGGTTCGACCACGTCCGTGTGCCCCGCGAGAACCTCCTCCGGCGCTACGGCGACGTCGCAGCGGACGGCACCTACTCCTCCCCGATCGCGAGCAAGGGGCGTCGCTTCTTCACGATGCTCGGGACCCTGGTCCAGGGCCGCGTCTCGCTGGGCGGCGCGGCCGTCGGCGTGAGCAAGGCGGCGCTCTCGATCGCGGTGCGCTACGGCGACGAGCGGCGTCAGTTCACCGGCGCGGACGAGCACCGCGAGGTCACGCTCCTCGACTACCAGCGCCACCAGCGCCGGCTCCTCCCGCTCGTCGCGCGCACCTACGCCGCTGCCTTCTCCCAGGGCGTCCTCCTCGAGCGCTTCCACGAGGTCTTCAACGGCGAGCACGACGACGACGAGTCGCGCCAGGACCTCGAGACGCTCGCCGCCGCCTTCAAGCCGACGGCGACCTGGCTGGCGCTCGAGGCGATCCAGGAGTCGCGCGAGGCCTGCGGCGGGGCCGGGTACATGGCCGAGAACCGCCTCGTCACCTGGCGGCAGGACTTCGACGTGTACGCCACCTTCGAGGGGGACAACAACGTCCTCCTCCAGCTCGTGGGCAAGCGGCTCCTCACCGACTACGGCCGGGCGATGGCGAAGATCGACATCGCCGGTGCCGCCCGCTTCGTCGCCGCCCGCGCCGGGGACATGGCCCTGCACCGCACGCCCCTGCGGCGGGCCGCGCAGTCGGTGCTCGACTCCGGCTCCAAGGCCCGCTCCGTGGGCCAGCTGCGCGACCCGGAGGCGCAGCGCGAGCTGCTCGAGGACCGCGTCGAGACGATGGTCGCGGAGATCGCCGGTGCGCTGCGCGACGTGAGGGACGCACCGCCGGAGAAGGCGGCCGCCGTCTTCAACGAGCACCAGGACGCCCTCATCGGCGCCGCGCGCGCCCACGCCGAGCTGCTCCAGTGGGAGGCCTTTACCGCCGCGCTCGACCAGGCGCCCGCCGGCACCACGCGTGAGGTGCTCACCTGGCTGCGTGACCTCTACGGGCTGGAGCGCATCGAGCGCAACCTCGCCTGGTACCTCGTCAACGGACGGATCACCGCCCAGCGCGCCCGGGTGGTCACCGGCTACATCAACCGGCTGCTCACTCGGCTGCGGCCGCACGCCGTCGACCTCGTCGACGCCTTCGGCTACACCCCCGAGCACCTGCGGGCACCGATCGCCTCCGGCGTGGAGCGCGCCCGCCAGGAGGAGGCCGCGGCGCTCCAGCGCCGCCGCCGCGCCCTGCCCGAGCGGCTCGGCTAGATCCCGCGCGGGCGCCCCTGCCGGCGCCCGCGCAGTCCGCGACCCACTGAACACGACGAGCGACTGAAGCGGCCGGGCGCCGGAGTCGCAGCCGCGCTCGTGGGTGTCGGCATCGTTGGCCTGCTCGTAGCGCGTCCTGGCGCCAGAGTGCCCGACGATGATGCGTACCTTCGCCTCGAGGTGGGCCCGTGGCCGCCGCCTGCGCACCGGATGCCGCAGCCTTGAGGCCCTCCAGCTCGCGGAGGAGGTCGATGCGCTCGGCCTCGGTGAGACCTTGCCCTCCCGGGGCCAACCCCTCGAGCAGCCGCCTCATCTCACCGACCTCGGCCGCGCCCAGCACCACCGCGGGCGGTGCACCGGGGCCGGTCGCGTCGGTGCTGGACATGTCTCCAGGCTAGGACCGACCACCGACATTCCCGCGGCATAACGCCGAAAAGTGCCCTCGTCCCGTGGATGGCACCCACCCGGGCCGGGCCTGTGGAGCTGCCCCGGCGAACGCCGGCCGCACAGGTCCGCCTGGTGGCCGCCTCAACCACCCGCCCCGCAGGCCTGTAGATTGTCCGCCGTGCATGCCTTCACCGTCCTGTCACGGGGCACCGATGTCTGACGAGCAGCGGTCCGACACCGTCGCGAACGCCGCGGCCACACCGGACCACACCCTCCCCTACCGGGACCTGGGCCTCAAGGACGACGAGTACGCCCGGATCGTCGAGATCCTCGGCCGTCGGCCCACGGCCGCCGAGCTCGCCATGTACTCGGTCATGTGGTCCGAGCACTGCTCGTACAAGTCCTCGAAGGTCCACCTGCGTCAGTTCGGTGACAAGACCACCGAGGCGATGCGCGAGCACCTGCTCGTCGGGATCGGGGAGAACGCCGGCGTCGTCGACATCGGCGACGGCTGGGCGGTGACCTTCAAGGTCGAGTCGCACAACCACCCGAGCTTCGTCGAGCCGCACCAGGGCGCCGCCACCGGCGTCGGCGGCATCGTCCGCGACATCATCTCGATGGGCGCGCGGCCCGTGGCCGTCATGGACCAGCTCCGCTTCGGGGCCGTCGACCAGCCCGACACCGCGCGCGTCGTCCACGGCGTCGTCTCCGGGATCAGCTTCTACGGCAACTGCCTCGGGCTGCCCAACATCGGCGGCGAGACCGAGTTCGACGCCTCCTACCAGACCAACCCGCTCGTCAACGCCCTCGCCGTGGGCGTCCTGCGCCACGAGGACATCCACCTCGCCAACGCCTCCGGCGTCGGCAACCAGGTGATCCTCTTCGGGGCGCGCACCGGCGGCGACGGCATCGGCGGCGCCTCGATCCTCGCGAGCGAGACCTTCACCGGCGAGGGCCCCACCAAGCGGCCCGCCGTGCAGGTCGGGGACCCCTTCATGGAGAAGGTCCTCATCGAGTGCTGCCTCGAGCTCTTCGCGGCCGGGGTCGTCGAGGGGATCCAGGACCTCGGAGCGGCCGGCATCTCCTGCGCCACCTCCGAGCTCGCCTCCAACGGCGACGGCGGCATGCACGTCCACCTCGAGAACGTCCTGCTCCGTGAGCAGCTGACGGCCGGGGAGATCCTCATGTCGGAGTCCCAGGAGCGGATGATGGCCGTCGTGCGGCCCGACCGGCTCGAGGAGTTCCTCGCGATCACCGGCCGCTGGAACGTCGAGGCCTCCGTCATCGGCGAGGTCACCGACACCGGCCGCCTCGTCATCGACCACCACGGCGAGCGGATCGTCGACGTCGACCCGCGCACCGTCGCCCACGAGGGCCCCGTCTACGACCGCCCCTACGCGCGCCCCGCGTGGCAGGACGCCCTCAACGCCGACGACGCCGAGCGGCTGCCCCGTCCGGGCAGCTCGGAGGAGCTGCGGGCGCAGGCGCTGCGCCTGGTCGCCTCCCCCAACCTCGCGAGCAAGTCGTGGGTCACCGACCAGTACGACCGCTACGTCCAGGGCAACACCGCCCTGGCCCAGCCCGACGACGCCGGCGTGGTCCGCGTCGACGAGGCCACCGGCCTGGGCGTGGCGATCAGCACCGACGCCAACGGCCGCTTCACCAAGCTCGACCCGTACACCGGGGCCCGGCAGGCGCTCGCCGAGGCGTACCGGAACGTCGCGACCGTGGGCGCCCAGCCCACCGCCGTCACCGACTGCCTCAACTTCGGCTCCCCCGAGGACCCGGACGCGATGTGGCAGCTCGTCCAGGCCATCACCGGCCTGGCCGACGCGTGCGCCGAGCTCGGCGTGCCCGTCACCGGCGGCAACGTCTCCCTGTACAACGGCACCGGTGAGCCCGGCCGCATCGACTCGTCGATCAACCCGACGCCCGTCGTCGGTGTCCTCGGCGTCATCGACGACGTCAGCCGCGCCACCCGCTCCGGCTGGACGGCGCCCGGGCGCGCCGTCTACGTGCTCGGCACGACCGCCGAGGAGCTGTCCGGATCCGTGTGGGCCGACGTCGTCCACGGCCACCTCGGTGGCCGGCCCCCCGCCGTCGACCTCGCGGCCGAGCGGCGGCTCGCGGAGGTGCTCGTCAACGCCTCCCGCGACCGGATCGTCGAGTCCGCGCACGACCTGTCGGCCGGCGGCCTGCTCCAGGCGCTCGTCGACTCGTGCCTGCGCTTCGACGTCGGCGCGCGCGTCGACCTCACCGCGCTGTGCGAGCGCGACGGCGTCGACCTCGCCACCGCCCTGTTCTCCGAGACCGGGGCACGCGCCGTCGTCTCGGTCCCGCGCAGCCAGGAGGTCCACCTCCAGGACCTGTGCACCGCCCGCGGCGTGGCCCTGCTGCGCATCGGGACCACCGACGACACCGGCCCCGAGTCCCACGAGGGCCGTCCCGTGCTCGACATCGAGGGTGTCGGCACGTTGCCGCTCAGCGAGCTGCGGGAGGCCGCCACGGCGACCCTCCCCGCCTACTTCGGCTGAGCACCACCCCGGCGCCCCCGCCGGGCCCTGAACGTCTGAGATGAAGGAGTGGTCCATGGAACAGCAGCTCGAGCACGCCTACGAGGAGGTCCTGCGCCGCAACCCCGGTGAGGCCGAGTTCCACCAGGCCGTCCGTGAGGTCTTCGACTCCCTGGGTCCTGTCCTGCGCAAGAACCCGCGCTACGTCGACGCCGCCGTCCTCGAGCGCCTGTGCGAGCCCGAGCGGCAGATCATCTTCCGCGTGCCGTGGGTCGACGACGCCGGCCGGGTGCGGATCAACCGCGGCTTCCGCGTGGAGTACAACTCCGCGCTCGGGCCGTACAAGGGCGGCCTGCGGTTCCACCCCTCGGTGTACCTCGGCATCGTCAAGTTCCTCGGCTTCGAGCAGATCTTCAAGAACGCCCTGTCCGGCATGCCGATCGGCGGCGGCAAGGGCGGCTCGGACTTCGACCCCCGCGGTCGGAGCACGCAGGAGATCATGCGCTTCTGCCAGTCCTTCATGACCGAGCTGTACCGCCACCTGGGTGAGTACACCGACGTCCCCGCCGGCGACATCGGCGTGGGTCAGCGCGAGATCGGCTACCTCTTCGGCCAGTACAAGCGCATCACCAACCGCTACGAGTCCGGCGTCCTCACCGGCAAGGGCATCAGCTGGGGCGGGTCGCTCGTGCGCACCGAGGCCACCGGCTACGGCACGGTTCTCTTCGCCAACGAGATGCTCGCGACGAAGGGCCACGACCTCGACGGCCGCCGCGTCACCGTCTCCGGCTCCGGCAACGTCGCGATCTTCGCCATCGAGAAGGCGGTGCAGCTCGGGGCCACCGCGATCGCGTTCTCCGACTCCTCCGGCTACGTCGTCGACGAGGCCGGCATCGACCTCGACCTCCTCAAGGAGATCAAGCTCGTCGACCGCGGCCGTGGCAAGGACTACGTCGACCGTCGCCCCGGTGCCCGACTCGTCACGGACGGCTCCATCTGGGACGTCCCCACCGACGTCGCGCTGCCCTGCGCCACCCAGAACGAGCTCGACGAGAACGACGCGCGCACGCTGCTGAAGAACGGTGTCGTGGCCGTCGCCGAGGGCGCCAACATGCCCACCACCCCGGACGCGCTGCGGCTCTTCCAGGAGGCCGGCACGCTCTTCGCCCCCGGTAAGGCGGCCAACGCCGGCGGCGTCGCGACGTCCGCGCTGGAGATGCAGCAGAACGCCAGCCGGGACTCGTGGACCTTCGAGTACACCGAGGAGCGTCTCGCCGACATCATGCGGGACGTCCACGCGCGCTGCGCCGCCACCGCCGACGAGTACGGCCGTCCGGGCGACTACGTCGTCGGGGCGAACATCGCCGGCTTCATCAAGGTGGCCGACGCGATGCTCGCCCAGGGCGTCATCTGACCGAGGTCGTCACCGAACCGCGGGAACACCTTCGGGGTTCCCGCGGTTCGGTTCGTCATGAGCTTCGACGACGTGAGGGACGTCCTCGACCGGACCGAGGTCGTCGCGGTGGTGACGACGCGGGCCGGCGGTAGCCGGGTCGCGACGCCGATCTGGGCGATGGTGGTCGACGGCGTGCCCTACCTGCGCTCCGCGTTCGGCGCGGGCTCGTGGTGGTACCGGCACGCGGTGTCGGGCCGACCGGTCGCGATCGTCCTGGGTGATGGTGCCGTCGCGGAGCGTGACCGCGGCGCCGCGCTCACCCTGCCGCGCGAGCCGGTCCGTGTCACGCACGTGCCCGCCGACGACCCCGTGCAGGACCGCATCGACGAGGAGCTCGAGCGCAAGTACGCCCACGCGCCGCGCTCCTCCATCGACCCGACACGGAGCGAGGAGGCGCGTGCCGCCACGCTCCGGGTCGGGCCCTCGGAGGTGTGAGCCGCGCTGAGGCCGCCGTCACGCCGGCCCCGGGCGACGCCCACCGGCCACATGCGGGATCGTGGGGGCATGGGTGTGAAGCTGGAGGTCGCGGTCCAGGACGCGAGCGGGGCCGCGCTTGCCCTCGACACGGGCGCGGACCGCGTCGAGCTCTGCTCGGCGCTCGACGTCGGCGGTCTCACCCCGAGCATCGCCATGGTCGAGGCGGTCGTGGCCACGGGCATCCCCGTCCACGTCCTCGTCCGCCCCCGGCCCGGGGGCTTCCGGTACTCCGCGACCGAGGTGTCCCTCATGGTGCGGGACATCGAGGCGATCGTCGACGCCGGGGCCGCGGGCGTCGTCGTCGGCGCCCTCACCGCGCGGGACACCCTGGACCGGCACGCGCTCGAGGCGCTGCAGTACGCCGCCGAGGGGCTCGAGGTGACCGCCCACCGCTGCGTCGACGTCCTCGAGGACCCCGCCGCCGCCGTCGACGACCTCGCCGGGCTCGGGTTCACCCGGGTCCTCACCTCCGGTGGTGCCCCGACCGTCGCCGACGGCGTGCCCGCCCTGCGTCGCATGGTCGAGGCCGCCGGCGGGCGCCTGCAGGTCATGGCGGGTGGCGGCGTCCGGGCCGAGGACGTGCCGGGCCTCCTCGGCACCGGGGTCGACGCGGTCCACCTCTCGGCGCGACGCCGCGTCCCCGACGGCGGACCCACCGGCCCGGGAGGCGGCCCTTCCGGGTACGACGTCACCGACCGGTCGACGCTCGAGGCGGTGAGCGCCGCGCTCGCCGGCCGCTGACCCCCGATACGGTGGGTCCGTGGCACGACGACGCATCGACCCGGGCGAGGGCATGGCGGCGCTGCGCCGGTGGCGCAGCGCCGAGGACGCCGGGGAGCAGGTGCCGGCCGCCGTCGTCCGCACCGCGGTCCGGTTCACCCTCGAGGAGCTCGCGGTGAGCTCACCCGGCAGCTCCGTCGAGGTCCGTGTGCCCCCGGCTGCGGCCGTCCAGGCGATCGCCGGGCCGCGGCACACTCGCGGGACCCCGCCCAACGTCGTCGAGACCGACATGCAGACGTGGCTGCGCATGGCGACCGGCCGCCTCTCCTGGGACGAGGCCCGCAGGTCCGGCGCGGTGACGGCCTCCGGGGTCCGCGCCGACCTGTCCGGTGTGCTCCCGCTCATCACGCGGTAGCAGCGAGCGAGAGCGCGCCGGCCGCGGGGTAGGTTGGCCGGGTGAGCACGCCCGACCCCGCCTCCGCCGCGTCACCCGAACCCGCCGCCCCGGACGCGGACGCCGCCCCGCCGGCGGGTGACGCCGCCCCGCCGGCCGAGGACGGGCCCGTGGCCCGGGTGGTCGACGTCGCGGACCCGAGCCGGGTGCGGCGCGCGCCCCGCTACGGGCGCTTCGGGTTCCTCGGCTTCCTCCTCGGCGTCGTCGTCGCGGCCGTCCTCAGCGTCCTCCCGGTGGGGGCCGACAACGTCTCACCGGGGACCCTCTTCCTCCTGCTGCTCCTGGCGACCGGCACGGTCGGCGTCTTCGCGGGCCTCACCTGGGCGCTGGTCGCCGACCGTCGATCCGTGCGCCGCCGTGGCCGGGACTGACCCCGGCGTGCGCACCCGCCAGCTCCACCTGCCGGCCCCGCCGGCGCGCGTCGCCGATGCCCTCGACCGGCTCCGCGCCGAGCTCGACATCCCCGTCGCCTTCCCGCCCCAGGCGCTGCGGGAGGCGGAGGAGGCCGCCCGCAGCCCGCTGCCCGCGCTGCCGGACGCGCGCGACCTCCCCCTCGTCACCGTCGACCCGCCGGGCTCCCGTGACCTCGACCAGGCCGTCCACCTCGAGGAGGACGGCGCGGGCTTCGTCGTCCACTACGCCATCGCCGACGTCGCCTCCTTCGTGACGCCCGGCGGTGCCCTCGACGCCGCCGTCCACGAGCGCGGCGTCACGGTCTACGGCCCCACCGGCTCCACGCCCCTGCACCCCGAGACCCTCAGCGCCGGCGCCGCGAGCCTCCTGCCCGACCAGGACCGCCCCGCCTACCTGTGGCGCATCGCGCTCGCCGCCGACGGCGCGGTCCGCGAGGCCTCGGTCCGCCGGGCCGTCGTGCGCAGCCGCGCCCAGCTCACCTACACCCAGGTCCAGGGCGTCGTCGACGGCGGCAGCGACCCGGCCGTCCCGCCTGCCCTGCCCGGGCTGCTGCGGCGGGTCGGTGAGCTGCGCCTGTCGCAGCAGCGGGCACGCGGCGGAGTCTCCCTCGAGATCCCCGAGCAGGAGGTCGTCGCCCGTGACGGCGGCTACGCCCTCGCCTTCCGCGCCACCCTCCCCGTGGAGGAGTGGAACGCCCAGATCTCCCTCCTCACCGGCATCTGCGCGGCCGAGCTCATGCGCGACGCCGGCGTGGGCATCCTGCGCACCCTGCCGCCGGCCGACCCGCGCGACCTCGCCCGCCTGCGCCGCACCGCCCACGGCCTCGGCATCCCGTGGCCCGAGGAGGTCTCCTACTCCGACCTCCTCCCCACGCTCGACTCCGCCGTCCCCGCCCACGCCGCCTTCCTCACCGAGGCGACCACGCTCTTCCGCGGCGCCGGTTACGCCGTCCTCGGGCAGGACGAGGACGGCGACACCCGGCACGCCGCCATCGCCGCCCACTACGCCCACGTCACCGCGCCGCTGCGCCGCCTCGTCGACCGCGCCGGCCTCGAGGTGTGCCGCGCCGTCTGCGCGGGCGAGCCGGTTCCCGAGTGGGTGCACGCCGCGCTGCCCGAGCTGCCCCGGGTCATGGCCCGCGGCACCCAGCGGGCCGGGCGTTACGAGCGGGGCGCGGTCAACGCGGTCGAGGCGCTGGTCCTCGAGGGGCGGGTCGGGGAGGAGTTCCGCGGTGTCGTCGTCGAGGTCGACGAGGACGACGACGGCGCCCGCGGCACCGTCGTCATCGCCGAGCCCGCGGTCGAGGCCTCCGTCCGGGCGCCCGGGCTGCCGCTCGGCGAGCAGATGACCGTCCGGCTGGAGGAGGTCGACGTCCCGGGGCGGCGGGTGCGTTTCTCACCTGTCTGACAGACCCGGTGGCACCCGCCGGGGTGTGGGACCATGGCACACGTGCGACGCGGAGACGGACGGCTGAGTCACGACCTGCTCCCGGGGGAAGCCCCTCCCCAGGACGAGTGCGGGGTCTTCGGGGTCTGGGCGCCGGGCGAGGAGGTCTCCCGCCTCACCTACTTCGGCATCTACGCCCTGCAGCACCGCGGCCAGGAGTCTGCCGGCATCGCGACGAGCAACGGCGAGCAGCTCCTCGTCTACAAGGACATGGGTCTCGTGTCCCAGGTCTTCGACGACCAGACGCTGTCCGCGCTGCAGGGGCACATCGCCGTCGGGCACGTGCGCTACGCGACGACGGGCGCCAGCGCGTGGGAGAACGCCCAGCCCACCCTCGGTCCGGCAGGGACCGGCACCGTGGCCCTGGGCCACAACGGCAACCTCACCAACACGCGCCGGCTCATGGAGCTCGTGCGCGAGCAGTCGGGGACGGACCTGTCCGGCGAGCTCGGACGGGGCAGCTCCACGGACACCGCCGTCATCACCGCCCTGCTGTCCGGGACCGCCGACGAGGGCACCCGCTCCCTCGAGGCGACGGCGATGAAGGTGCTCCCGCTCCTCGAGGGCGCGTTCTCCCTCGTCTTCATGGACGAGCACTCCCTCTACGCCGCCCGCGACCCGCACGGCTTCCGGCCCCTCGTGCTCGGCCGGCTGCAGCGGGGCTGGGCGGTCGCGTCGGAGACGGCGGCCCTCGACATCGTCGGCGCCACCTTCGTGCGGGAGATCGAGCCCGGCGAGCTCGTCGTCGTCGACGAGGACGGGCTGCGCTCCCAGCACTTCGCCGCGCCCAGTCCGCGCGGCTGCGTCTTCGAGTACGTCTACCTCGCCCGACCGGACACGCAGATCGCCGGCCGCTCGGTCAACGCGGCCCGCAGCGAGATGGGCCGGGTGCTGGCCCGTGAGCACCCCGTCGACGCCGACCTCGTCATCCCCACGCCGGACTCGGGCACACCGGCCGCCATCGGGTACGCGCAGGAGTCCGGCATCCCCTTCGCGCAGGGGCTGGTGAAGAACGCCTACGTCGGGCGGACCTTCATCCAGCCGACCGACACGATCCGCCAGCTCGGGATCAAGCTCAAGCTCAACCCGCTGCGCGAGGTCATCGCCGGCAAGCGGCTCGTCGTCGTCGACGACTCCATCGTCCGCGGCAACACCCAGCGCGCCCTCGTCCGGATGCTGCGCGAGGCCGGGGCGGCGGAGATCCACGTCCGCATCTCCTCCCCGCCGGTCAAGTGGCCGTGCTTCTACGGCATCGACTTCGCCACGAGGGCCGAGCTCATCGCCAACGGCATGAGCATCGAGGAGATCCGCGCGTCGCTCGGCGCCGACAGCCTCGGCTACATCTCGACCGACGGGATGATCGAGGCCACCGCCGTGCCCCGCGCACGGCTGTGCACCGCGTGCTTCACCGGCGAGTACCCCGTGCCCGTGGAGGACGCCGAGGCCGCGGCCGAGCGGCGTGACTACCAGGTCCTCCCGCCCCGGCACCCGGGGTCCCTGACGATCGCTGGAGCGCAGTGAGCACCGAGAACCGAGCCCCCATCAGCTACGCCGCGGCGGGCGTCGACACCGAGGCCGGTGACCGCGCCGTCGAGCTCATGAAGGGCGCCCTGCGCGCCACCCACGGGCCCGAGGTCGTCGGGGGCGCCGGCGGCTTCGCCGGTCTCTACGACGCCTCCGCGCTGCGCGAGTACCGCCGCCCGCTCCTCGCGACCTCCACCGACGGCGTCGGCACGAAGGTCGCGATCGCCCAGGCGATGGACGTCCACGACACGATCGGGCACGACCTCGTCGGCATGGTCGTCGACGACATCGTCGTCGTGGGGGCCAGGCCGCTCGTCATGACCGACTACATCGCCTGCGGGCGGGTCGTGCCCGAGCGCATCGCCGACATCGTCCGCGGCATCGCCGAGGCCTGTGCCCTCACCGGGACCGCGCTCGTGGGCGGGGAGACGGCCGAGCACCCCGGCCTCCTCGGCCCTGACGAGTACGACGTCGCGGGCGCCGCCACGGGCGTGGTCGAGGCCGACCGCGTGCTGGGCCCGGAGCGGGTGGCCGAGGGCGACGTCCTCGTCGCGCTCGCCTCCTCGGGGCTGCACGCCAACGGCTACTCCCTCGTCCGCCGGGTCCTCGAGGTGAGCGGCTGTTCGCTGGAGCGCGAGGTCGCCGAGCTCGGGCGCACCGTGGGGGAGGAGCTCCTCGAGCCCACCCGTCTCTACACGCGGCTGTGCCTCGAGCTCGCGCAGGACGACGGCCTCCACGCCCTCTCGCACGTCACCGGGGGCGGGCTCGCGGCGAACCTCGCCCGGGTGCTGCCCGCCGGGCTCGTCGGCCACGTGGAGCGCGGCTCGTGGCAGGTCCCGGCCGTCTTCGACGTCGTGCGACGTCTCGGGCCGGTCGAGTGGTCCGACCTCGAGCAGACGCTCAACCTCGGTGTCGGCATGGTCGCGGTCCTCGCCCCCTCCACGGCGGAGCAGGCCGTGCGGGCCGCTCGGGCGGCCGGCATCGACGCGTGGCAGCTGGGCACGGTGGAGCGCCTCACCGACCGGGACGACGACGTCGTCACCGGCACCAAGGGCATGCGGGGCGGCGCCGTGCGGATGCACGGCGAGTACCGCAGCTGAGAGTCGCCGTCAGCCCAGGTCGCCGCGTCCCCCATGGGGGAGCGGCGACCTGGGTGTCGCTGTCACGCCGTCGCCGTGGGCGACGGTGAACCTTAGTCCGAGCGGAGACGCCAGTCGTCGTCATCCTCTGCGGAGGGGATCTCGAAGTCGTGCATGTCCCGGTCATGGCTCTGCGACGTGAGCTCTCTCTCGAGCGCTCGGTAGTCGGTCTCCGGGCTGTAGTACTTCAGCCGGCGAGCGACCTTCGTCTGCTTGGCCTTCTGACGGCCGCGCCCCATGGCGTCGACCCCCTCCAACGTAGAAGAGGGGCAGGCACCGACGGTGTCAGTGCGGCCCCATTTATGTGGTCATGGTTCGTGGTGCCCACGGTACATGGTCGAGCGTGGGTTCGACCATCCAGCGCACGTGCGGCGGCTCACTCCGCCCACCGGCCCCACGTCCGGACCGTCGGCCGACATGGGACCTTCGTCCGCTTTTCGCCCGAAACGGGCGAGTTACCGTGAGTGATCTGGCGGGTGAGCCGGCCCGGGCCGTGACGGAACTGAGGTGCACCATGGACGACAACCTCCGCGAGGAGACGCTGCTGACCCCGGGGGAGGTGGCAGCGCGGTTCCGGGTGGATCCCAAGACGGTCACCCGGTGGGCGAACGCGGGCAAGCTCACCGCGGTCCGTACGCTCGGTGGGCACCGGCGCTACCGGCGCAGCGAGGTGGACGAGCTGCTCCTGGCGAGCGGCATGAGCGCGCAGCGCACCGCAGGCTGAGCGGGGGCGCGCGCCAGGGCCTCCCGGGACCCTGCGCGCGTGCGGTGGTGGGGGCTCAGCGGGAGCGGCGTGCCGCCACCGTGAGGACGGCGGCGAGGGCGGCCACCCCGGCGCCGACGATGCCGATGGCCCTGGGGTCCCCGCCCTTGGCGTCGTCCAGGAGCGACTGGGCCTTGGCCTCGGCTCCCTTCGCCGCGTGCCTGGCGGACTCGCCGGTGCGCCCGAGGGCGGCCTTGAGGCTCGACCTCGCCTCCTTGATCTGCTCGCGCGGGTCGAGCATCGAGCTGAGCTCGTCGACGGAGCCGGCCAGCTCCTGGCGGGTACGGGCGAGGTCCGCCTGGATCTGCTCGGGGGTGCGCTTGTCCTGGTCGCTCATGAGCTGAGCCCCTTCTTCACGGCGTCGAGGTCGGCCTTGAGGTTGGCCTTGGTCTCCTCGGCGGAGGGCGCCTCGCCCGACTGGAGCATCTTCTTGCCGACGAGGGCGATGATGCCGGCGACGACGAGGAGGACGACCGCGACGATGAGCGCGGACAGCCACGCCGGAAGCGCCTCGGCCAGACCCAGCACCGCGGTGGTGATGAGGAGCGCGAGGGCGAAGAAGCCGAGGAGGCCGGCGACGGCGAACATCGCCGCTCCCGCGCCGACCTTCTTGGCCTTGGCGGCCGCCTTGACCTGGATGAGCTCGAGCTCCCCGCGCAGGATGCGCGAGAACTGGTCGGAGATCCTGGCTACCAGCTCACCGACGGTCGGGCGGCCGGGCGGCTGCTGGCCGGTCCCGAGGTGCTGCGGTCCCGCAGTGCTCACGCGTCTCCCTCTTCTCCGCGCCGAAGCGCCGTTGACGTGCTGTCGGTCGTTGCTGCCCCATGATCGCGGGGATCGGCGCGCCGTGCACGTCCTCGCCCCGCGAGCCGCTCCTGGACCGTCCCCTGCGGCGCGGTGCGCGCCCGGGTGTCCGTCCGGCGTCGAGCGGGTGAACGGGTGATGTCTCGGAGTGTGAGACGTTGACGGCGACGTGGCCCGTGCCACATGATGAACGGGCCTACCCCTCCACTGCGCGCGTCGGCGCGCGCACGAAGACGCCGGCCCGAACGGCCGGAGAAGGAGCACCCGTGAGCCGAGTTCCCCGCAGGTCCGCCGCCCGTGGCAGAGGGGGTGTGGCCGCGGTCGGAGTCGCTTCCCTCATCCTCACCCCGCTCGTCGCCGTCACCCCAGCGGCCGCGCTCATGAGCACGGGACCCGTGTTCATCAGCGAGATCCACTACGACAACGCCGGCACCGACGTCGGTGAGGCGATCGAGGTCCAGGCACCGGTCGGGACCGACCTCAGCGGCTGGCAGATCGTCCTCTACAACGGCAGCAACAACACGGCGTACGGCCCGCGGACCCTGTCCGGCGTCGTCGGCGACTCCGGCGTCGTGGTGGAGGAGTACCCGACGGACGGGATCCAGAACGGCAGCCCGGACGGCGTCGCCCTGGTCGACCCCGAGGGGACGGTCGTCGAGTTCCTCTCCTACGAGGGCGTCATGACGGCCGCCGACGGTCCGGCCGCCGGGACGGCGAGCACGGACATCGGCGTCGCCCAGACGAACACCACCCCGGTCGGTGAGTCGCTCCAGCGCATCGACGGCGTGTGGACCGGCCCGCTCGCGAGCTCCTTCGGCGCCGTCAACAGTGCGGCCGAGGACCCCGACCCCGACCCCGACCTCGAGCCGGGCCCGGTGACGCCCATCGCGGAGATCCAGGGCACGGGCAGCGAGACCCCGCTGCTGGGCCAGACCGTCACCACCCGCGGCGTCGTCACCGGCGTGTACCCGGAGGGCGGCTTCAACGGCGCGTTCATCCAGACCGCGGGCACCGGCGGTGACCTGGACGGGCACGACGCCTCGCACGGCATCTTCGTCTTCGGCGGCGGCACCGGCCTCGCCGGCGACGTCGAGCTCGGCGAGGTCGTCGAGGTGACCGGCACCGCCGGCGAGTACTTCGGCCTGACCCAGATCGGTGCGGCGAGCTACAGCGTCCTGGACGAGGTGGCCGAGGACGTCGTCCCGGCGCAGATCCCCCTGCCCGGAGTCGAGGACCGGGAGGCCTTCGAGGGCATGCTCCTCGCCCCGCAGGGCGACTTCACCGTCACCGACACCTACCACACCAACGTCACCGGCTGGGTGGGCCTGGCGGCCGGCACCGAGCCGCTGCGCCAGCCCACCGACGTCGTGCGCCCCCGCACCGACGCCTACGACGAGCTCGTCGCCGCGAACGCGGACCGCGAGATCCGGATGGACGACGGCTCCAGCTTCAGCTGGACCAACTTCGACTTCGAGGACCACAACACCCCGGTCGCCTACCTGACCCCGGACAACCCGGTCCGCGTCGGTGCGCCGGTCGAGTTCGAGCGTCCGGTCATCCTCGACTACCGCCGCACCGTCGCCAACCAGGACTCCACCTGGGCGCTGCAGCCCCAGACGCGTCTCACCGGTGCCAACGCGGCCGAGGTCCAGCCGATCAGCTGGGAGAACACCCGCCCCGAGGTCCCGGGCGAGGTCGGCGGGGACGTCACTCTCGCCACCTTCAACGTGCTCAACTACTTCACCAGCCTCGGGGACGAGGAGGCCGGCTGCGGCTTCTTCGAGGACCGCCTCGGCAACCCGACGACGGCCCGGGGCTGCGACGTCCGCGGCGCCTACGACGCCGCGAACCTCGCGCGGCAGACCGAGAAGATCGTCACCGCCGTCAACGCCCTGGACGCCGACGTCGTCGCCCTCCAGGAGATCGAGAACTCGATCACCTTCGTCCCCGGCGACGCCCCGGCGGACCGGGACCACGCCCTGGCCGACCTCGTCGACGCCCTCAACGCGGGCGCCGGCGAGGACCGGTGGGAGTACGTCGCGTCGCCCGCGGAGTTCCCCGCGGCGGAGGACGTCATCCGTAACGCCTTCATCTACCAGGTCGACGCCGTCGCCCCGGTGGGGGGCACCGAGATCCTCCTCGGGAGCACGGCGTTCGCCAACGCCCGGGAGCCCATGGCCCAGGAGTTCGCGCCGGTCGACGAGTCCGGTGAGGTCATCGAGGGGGCCGAGTCCTTCGTCGTGATCAACAACCACTTCAAGTCCAAGGGCTCAGGTTCCGGCGAGAACGCCGACCAGGGCGACGGGCAGGGGGCCTCCAACCCGGACCGCGTCCGCCAGGCGCAGGCACTGGTCACGTTCGCCGACGAGGTCGCCGCGAACGCCGGCACCGAGCTGGTCCTCCTCGCGGGTGACTTCAACTCCTACACCCAGGAAGACCCGATGCAGGTCTTCTACGACAACGGGTACACCGACCTCGGCGACGAGCTGACCGAGAAGTCGACCTACTCCTTCGGCTCGATGGTCGGCTCGCTCGACCACGTCCTCGCCAGCGAGGCGGCCACCGCGGCGGTGACCGGCGCGGACATCTGGAACATCAACGCCTACGAGTCGATCGCCTTCGAGTACAGCCGGTACAACTACAACGTCACCGACTTCCACGACTCCTCGCCCTACCGGTCCAGCGACCACGACCCGATCATCGTGGGCCTCGACCTCGTCGCGGACGAGCCCGGGCCGACGGTCGACATCAACCTGCTGGCCTTCAACGACTTCCACGGCCGGCTGTTCGACTACGTGACGGACCGGGAGACCGGCGTCGTCACCAACGACACGCTCGCCTTCGCCGGCACGATCGAGGAGCTGCGGGCCGCGGAGGGCGAGGAGAACACCGTCCTCTTCTCCTCCGGCGACAACATCGGCGCCTCCCTGTTCACCTCCTCCCTCCAGGAGGACGAGCCGACGATCGAGATCCTCAACGCGCTCGACCTGGCGACCTCGGCCGTGGGCAACCACGAGTTCGACGCCGGCTTCGACAACCTCACCGGCCAGGTGAGCGACTGGGCCGACTTCGAGTACCTCGGCGCCAACGTCTACGGCGCAGACGGGGAGCCCGTCCTGCCCGAGTACGCGACCGTCGAGGTCGAGGGGGTCCGGGTGGCGGTCATCGGGGCGGTCACCGAGGAGACCCGCAGCCTCGTCAGCCCGGGCGGTATCGAGGGGCTGACCTTCGGTGACCCGGTCGAGGCGGTCAACCGGGTCGCGGCCCAGCTCACCGACGGCGAGGAGGACAACGGCGAGGCCGACGTCATCGTCGCCGCGTACCACGAGGGTGCCGGCTTCGACGAGGACAGCTCGACCCTCGAGGAGGAGGTCGCGAGCAGCGAGGTCTTCGCCTCCATCGTCAACGGCACGAGCGCCGAGGTCGACGCGATCTTCACCGGGCACACCCACAAGGCCTACGCCTGGGACGGCCCCCTCCCCGGCGCCGAGGGCACCACCCGCCCCGTCATCCAGGGCGAGAGCTACGGCGAGTACGTCTCCCAGGTCGTCCTCACCGTCGACCGCGAGACGGGCGACGTCGTCGACTACACCCACGGCAACGTGCCCGCGACCGCCACCCACTGGGAGGAGCTCGTCGAGACCTACCCCCGTGTCGAGGCCGTCAAGGAGATCCTGGACGCCGCGCTCGCGCAGGCGGCGGAGATCGGCAAGGAGGTCGTCGGTGAGGTGACCGCCGACATCACGACGGCGCACACCACCGGTGCCACCGGCCAGCCGGTGCGGGACGACCGCAGCCGCGAGTCCACGCTCGGCAACCTCGTCGCCGATGCGCTGCGCGACACCCTGAGCGAGGAGCGCCTGGGCGCCGCCGAGATCGGGGTCGTCAACCCGGGCGGTCTCCGGGCCGAGCTGCTCTACGCGGCCGCCGGGGAGGAGCAGGACGGGGAGGTCACCTTCGCGGAGGCCAACGCCGTGCTGCCGTTCCTCAACGACCTGTGGACCGTCACCCTCACGGGCGAGCAGTTCACCCAGATGCTCGAGCAGCAGTGGCAGCCGGACGGGAGCTCGCGGCCCTTCCTGCACCTCGGCCTGTCGGACAACGTGTCCTACACGATGGACCCGACGGCGCCGCGCGGTGAGCGGATCACCTCCGTGACGATCGACGGCCAGCCCCTCGACCCCGAGGCGGACTACCGCGTGGGCACGTTCTCCTTCCTGGCGCAGGGCGGTGACAACTTCACCGTCTTCGAGGATGGCGCGGACGTCCAGCAGACGGGGCTCATCGACCGCGACGCGTGGATCGCCTACATCCGGGAGAGCTCGCCGCTGTCGCCCGACTTCGCGCGCCGCGCGACGGTCGTCGACCCGCTGCCGAGTGAGCTCGTCGCCGGCGAGGAGGTCTCCTTCGAGGTGTCCCAGCTCGACCTCACCTCGCTGGGCAGCCCGGACAACACCGAGCTGGCCGTCTACCTGGTCGGCGAGGACGGCGAGCGGGGCGAGGCCGTGCACACCGCCCCCGTCACCGACGGCGCGGCCACGGTCACCTTCACGGTCCCGGCCGACCTCGACGGCGGGTACACCCTGGAGATGGAGGCCGCCCCCAGCGGCACCACCGTCCGGGTGCCCGTGACGGTCGAGGGCGGCGAGCCGCCGGCGCAGCGGTTCGGCTTCTTCCTGTCCAACGACTGGTCCGGGACCGCGCACTACGCCTTCCAGTACGGCAGGCGCACCGACGAGGTGCTCATCGGCGACTGGGACGGTGACGGGCGCGACACCATCACGGTGCGCCGCGGGAGCCGGTACTTCGTCAACGACGCGCCCCGGGGCGGGCCCGCGACGAGCGTCTTCACCTACGGCAGGGACGGCGACGTCGTCCTCGTCGGCGACTGGGACGGCAACGGCGTCGACACGCTGGCGGTGCGCCGTGGCGCGCAGTACCACGTGAAGAACTCCCTGCGTGGCGGCGACGCCGACCACGTCATCACCTACGGCCGCGCGAGCGACGCCGTCGTGGTCGGGGACTGGGACGGCAACGGCACGGACACCTTCGCGGTGCGCCGTGGCGCGACGTACCACGTGAAGAACCGCATCGCCGGTGGCGACGCCGACGTGGTCTTCACCTACGGCCGGCCCGACGACGTCACCCTCGCCGGGGACTGGGACGGCAACGGCACGGACACCTTCGCGATCCGGCGCGACCGGGAGTTCCACGTGAAGAACTCCCTGCGCGGCGGCCCCGCCGACTTCGCGATCGTCTACGGACGCTCGGGTGACGAGGTGTACGTGGGCGACTGGAACGGCGACGGCCGCGACACCCTGGGTGTGCGTCGCCCCCCGGCCTCCTGACCTCGTAGCGCACGAGCGGGGGCCTCGCACCGACCAGGTGCGGGGCCCTCGCCCGCTGCGGCTGCCGCGCAGGCCGGCAAAGGAAAAACCCCCGCACGAGGCGGGGGTTTCTCGGTGTGGCTCCGACCGGCGTCGATCCGGTGACCTTTCGATTTTCAGTCGAACGCTCTACCAACTGAGCTACAGAGCCTGGTGAGCGAAGGCCCGGCCAGAACTCTGACCGGGCCTTCCGCCGCGACCCCGACGGGACTTGAACCCGCGACCTCCGCCGTGACAGGGCGGCGCGCTAACCAACTGCGCTACGGGGCCTTGTGGTAAGGCTTCCTGCTGTACTTCTGTCGTGCTGGTTCGTACCCCCAACGGGATTCGAACCCGTGCTACCGCCGTGAAAGGGCGGGGTCCTAGGCCGCTAGACGATGGGGGCCCGTTCGGACGCCCGTGACGCCGAGGCGCCCCAAGACCTCCATAAGCATAGGGGGAAGAACGGCGTAGGAGCAAAACGCCTCGGTGTGGTCTGCGGCACGTCCCCGGACGGCCTGCCGGGGCGCCGGGGGTGTGGGTGATGATGGGCCCATGGTCGAGATGTCCCGCGCGGAGTTCGAGGAGGCCGTCAGTGACGGCCTGGACCTCGTGCCGCCCGAGCTGACCGCGCAGATGGACAACGTCGTCGTCCTCGTCGAGGACGAGCCGCCGGCCGACGCGGGTGACCCCGACCTGCTCGGCCTCTACGAGGGCACCCCGCTGACCGAGCGGGACTCCTGGTGGGCGGCCGGCTCCCTGCCCGACCGCATCACGATCTTCCGCGGCCCGACGCTGCGCATGTGCGAGAGCGTCGAGGAGGTGGTCGAGGAGGTCGCCGTGACGGTCGTCCACGAGATCGCCCACCACTTCGGCATCGACGACGAGCGACTCCACGAGCTCGGCTGGGGCTGACGTGGGCCACGACCACCACCGCACCGCCGCCGCGGCCCACCGCTCCCGGCTCCTCGCGGCCTTCCTCGTCACGGCCACCGTCATGGTGGTCGAGGCCGTCGGCGGGTGGCTCTCGGGCTCGCTCGCCCTGCTGGCCGAC
Organism: Georgenia satyanarayanai; assembly: GCF_009193135.1. GTDB lineage: Bacteria > Actinomycetota > Actinomycetes > Actinomycetales > Actinomycetaceae > Oceanitalea > Oceanitalea satyanarayanai. The sequence goes on along the minus strand of NZ_VUKC01000002.1, from coordinate 54,976 downwards.
GCCGGGCACATGCTCTCCGACACCGCCGCGCTCGGCCTGGCGCTCGCCGCCACGTGGATCGCCTCCCGTCCCGCGCGGGGCAGGTGGACCTTCGGCTGGCAGCGCGCGGAGATTCTCGCCGCGCTCGTCAACGGCGTCATCCTGCTCGTCGTCGGGGTGGTCGTCATCGTCGAGGGCGTCAGCAGGTTCGGCACCGAACCGGAGATCCGCACGGGCCTCATGGTCGTCGTCGGCGTCGTCGGGCTCGCCGCCAACCTCGTGTCCCTCTGGCTGCTCAGCGGGGGCCGCGGGGAGAGCCTCAACGTCCGCGGCGCCTACCTCGAGGTGCTCGGGGACCTCCTCGGCTCGGTGGCCGTCCTCGTCGCCGCTGCCGTCATCGCCGTGACCGGGTGGACCCGGGCCGACGCCGTCGCCTCCGTCGCGCTGGGCGCGTTCATCGTGCCGCGCGCGCTCATGCTCCTGCGCGACGTCGCCCGGGTTCTGCTCGAGGCCGCCCCGGAGGACATGTCGCTCGGTCGGCTGCGAGGGCACATGTGCGAGGTCGAGGGGGTCGTCACGGTCCACGACCTCCACGCCTGGACCATCACCTCCGGTGTCCCGGTCGTCTCCGCGCACGTCGTCGTCGAGGACGACGTGCTCCGCCCCGAGCGGTTCTGCGTCGTGCTCGACGCGCTCCAGCAGTGCCTCGAGGGCCACTTCGACGTCGAGCACTCCACGCTCCAGCTGGAACCGCGCGGCCACAAGGCGACCGAGGTGCGGCTTCACGACTGAGTGTCAAGGAGGCTTGACAATTGATGTCAATGATCCTTAACATCGAGCGATGAGCCGACGCGCAGCCACCGTGGGCGGCACGGACAACCCGGTCCGCAGGCACCGGCGTGCGCAGCGCCTGACGCAGGCGGAGCTCGCCACCGCGGTCGGTGTCAGCCGGCAGACGGTCATCGCCGTCGAGCAGGGGGACTACGCGCCGTCGGTCTACCTCGCGCTGCGGATCGCCCGCGCGTTGAGCGCCACCGTCGAGGAGCTGTTCGGCGAGGACGAGAACACCACCCCAGGAGAGGCACGACGATGACGAGCACCCGCGGAGCACGGGACCGGGCGGCCGACCGCCTCCTGGCGCTGGACAGCGCCGGCTACGGGGACGAGCGTGAGCGCGCCGTCTTCATGGAGGCCAGCACCTTCGGCTTCATGCTGGCCATCTACGTGTCGATGGCCGTTGCGGTCGTCGGGGCGGTGCTCGGGCAGCTGCTGCTGCCGGTGCTCCTGCTGGTCCTCGTCGGCCTGCAGAGCGGGGCGACGATCTGGTACGCCGGGCGCCACGGGGTGGACGTGAGCGAGCTCGCCTTCCGTGCTGAGCCAGGCCTCAAGCGGAACGCCGGCCTTGCCGTGTTCGGCGGCTTCGCCGTCGTCCTCGCTGCCCTGGCCTGGACGGTGTTCACCGGGCACGGCCTGGTCGAGCTGCCCGCCCCGGACCTCGACTCGGGCCCGCTCGCCTCCATGGTCAAGGGCGGCGTCATCGGCGGCGGGGGCGGGCTGCTCGTCGGTGCCGTCGTCATGGCCGTCAAGGACCGGCGCAGTCGGCGCGCCGGCGGTGCGCCGGCCGAGGAGGAGCCGGTCGCGGACGTCTGACGACGGCGGCTCAGCGGGTGGCGGCGGCCTCGCCCTGGTCGTCGGTGATCTCCCCGCTGGGCCTGTCGTCGTTGGAGCTCATGACCGTGCCGGCTCCGACGTCCACCGAGACGGCAGCGGAGCCGCGGCCGGTGAAGCTCGGCAGCTCGGCGTTCCCGGGCTCGTCGTAGGGGGCGGTGAGCAGGGTGGCGGTGGCCCAGCCGCGGGTGAGGAGGTTGTGGTCCGAGCCGGGCTCCTCGACGGCGTCCACGCCGGAGTAGGTGAGCATGACGTAGTTCTTGCCCTTCTCCTTCACCCGAGCCTGGACGGCGCCGAAGCTCGCCAGCCGAGCCGGGCGCAGGCCGCGCAGCTGGTCGGCGGGGATGTCGGGCACGTTGACGTTGAGCACCCGCTCCTCGTCCGGGCCCTGCTCGCGCAGCCAGGCGAAGGCGTGCGTGGTGACGAGCCGGGCGGTGTCCCAGTGCTGCGGCTCGGCCGAGGCGATCGACACCGCCAGGGCCGGGATGCCCTGGGTGGCCGCGGACAGGGCCGCACCCACCGTGCCGGAGTGGAGCGTGGCCCGCCCCGTGTTCGCGCCGAGGTTCACCCCCGACAGCACGAGGTCGGGGCGCTGGCCGAAGGCCCCGTAGGCCGCGACGAAGGCGATGAGGGCGGGAGCGGCCTTGACGCCGAAGGCGGGCACGCCGTCGGGCAGGCCGGGCGGGCGGGCGTCGACGAGGGCGAGACGCCCGTCGACCTCCTGCGCGGTGAGGGACGCGCTGGCCCCCGAGTACTGGCGGTGCGGCGCCGCGACGACGACGTCGCAGCCCGCCTCGAGGGCGACGTGCGCGAGCACGACGAGCCCGGGGGACAGGATGCCGTCGTCATTGGTGATCAGGACCCTCACGCCTCACTCCTCCCCGCCCTCGGACACGACCTCGATGCCGATGCGGTCCGCGAAGCGTTCGATCTGCTCCCGGCGGCCCGTCCCCAGCCCGCGGCGCGTGACGTTGAGCGCTCCGGCCGCGGCTCCCAGGCGCGCGGCCTCGCCCACGGTGGCGCCCCGGCCCAGCGCGACCGCCACCCCGGCCGTCATCGAGTCCCCGGCGCCGCGGTGGTCCAGGGGTGTGACGACGGGCCCGACGAGCAGTCGCGTGGACTCGGCCGTCACGAGGAGGGTCGGCTCGCCGGCGCGCGAGATGAGCATGGCCCCGACGCCCTGCTTGACGAGCCCCCGGCCCGCCGCCTGCAGCTCCTCGAGGGAGTCGCCGGTGGTGAGACCGGCGGCCTGGAGCTCCTCGTGGCTCATCTTGAGGACCGTGGGGCCCTCCGCTGCGGCCGCCCGGGCGGCGTCACCGGAGAGGTCCGCGACGATCGGCTTGTCCACGCTGCGCACGTCGCGCACGAGGCGCGAGAAGAAGCGCGCGGGCAGCACCCGGTCCGGCTCCGCTCCGGTGAGGACGAGGACGTCCGACTCGAGCGCCTCGACGAGGACCGTGCCGTAGAGGTCGTCGAGCTCGTGACGGGTCAGCTGCGGGGGCACCATGTGGGCGAGCGTGGCGCGGTCCCCGCCGCGGCGGTCGTGCACGTAGGCGCCGTTGCCCGCGTTGTAGGGAACGGCCCGCACGGTGAGCCTCTCCTCGGTGAGCATGTGGGCGAGCACGGCGCCGACCTCGCCGCCGAAGGGTCCGCACACGGTGACGTCCGCGCCGAGCGAGATCGCCATCCGGGCCACCCACAGACCCTGGCCGCCGGGGTGGAGGTGGAGGTCGGCCGAGTGCTCGTACTCCTCGTCCTCACCGGGCTCGACCTCGACCATGAGCAGGGGGGTGGGCGCGAGCACGCACAGCCTGGGCCGGTGCGCCGCCTGCTGCTCCATGGCGTGAGCCTAGGACCGCGCGAGACAGGACGCAGGGGGAAGGTGCACACTGTGGCGATGGAGGCGACGGCAGGCCGGGCACGCCGGGCCCCGGGGGCGCCGCCGGTACGGGTCCTCGAGGGCCAGGCCGGCAGTGACGCGGCGGCGCACGCGATGCGTGCCTACCTCGCCGAGCTCAGTGACCGCCTCGACATCGACCCGTCGTTCGCGGACGCCGCCGACCCGGCCGAGGTCACCCCGCCGCGCGGGGACTTCATGCTGCTGAGCGAGGTCGGCACGGGTGCCGTCGTCGGATTCGGGGCGGTGCACGTGCTCGAGCCCGGGGTCGTGGAGATCCGGCGGATGTGGCTCAAGCCCGACGTCCGCGGCCGCGGGCTGGGCCGGTTCCTCCTCCGCTCCCTGGAGAACCGCGCCCGTTCGCTCGGCGGGCAGCGCGTGCTCCTCGGCGTCAACGAGTCCCTCGTCGAGGCCTGCGGGCTCTACCGGGCCAGCGGCTACGAGCCCGTCGAGCGGGACGAGGACAACCCCTACGTCACCCACGTCTTCGGCAAGCAGCTCGTCGAGCCACGCCCGGGCGCCCCGACGTGACTTCCCGGCCCGAGCAGGCGCAAGATGGGGACATGAGCACCGAGAACCAGCGCGTGGCGTTCACCAAGGTGGCGCTGAGCGAGGAGGAGTGGCGCGAGCGCCTCTCGCCCAAGGAGTACCACGTCCTGCGTGAGGCAGGCACGGAGCGGCCGGGCACCGGCGAGCTCCTCCACGAGAACCGCGCCGGCGTCTACAGCTGCCGCGCCTGCGGGGCCGAGCTCTTCCGCTCGACCACGAAGTTCGACGCCCACTGCGGGTGGCCGAGCTTCTTCTCCCCGCAGGACTCCGAGGCGGTCACCCTCCTCGAGGACCGCACCCTGGGCATGGTCCGTACCGAGGTGCGCTGCGCCCGGTGCGACTCCCACCTGGGCCACGTCTTCCCCGACGCCCCCCAGACCCCCACCGGGGACCGTTACTGCATGAACTCCGTGGCGCTCACCTTCGAGGAGCGCTGAGAGGCCGCCCGTGCTGGTCGTGACGTCGAACATCCAGCACGGGCACCCGCTCGTCGGCGACGCGAGCTCCGCCGAGCGGCTCGCGGCCGCGTTCCGCGACCTGCCCGGTGACCTCCTCGCCCTCCAGGAGGTCGACAAGGGCCAGGCCCGCAGCGGCCGCATCGACGAGACGGCCGTCATCGCCGAGACCCTCGGCTTCCGCTGGCACCGCTTCGCCGCCGCGTTCGCCGGGTCCACCCGAGGGCTGCGCCGCCGCCCCGTCCCCTCCGACGTGCCCGACGACGCCGGCTACGGCGTCGCCCTCCTCAGCCGCTGGCCGGTGAGCTCCTGGCACGTGCGGCCGCTGCGGCCGGGACCGGTCCGTGTCGCGCCCGCCGCCACCCGCCTCGGCTTCCAGGTGCGGCTCGACCAGCCGCGTGTCCTGCTCGCCGCCGTCGTCCAGGCGCCCTTCGGCCCGGTGACGGTGGGCTGCACGCACCTGTCCGTCGCCCCGCCGGTGGCCCGGCGCCAGCTGGCCGAGTCGGCGTGGGCGCTGCGGACCCTGCCCGGCCCGCACCTCCTGCTCGGCGACCTCAACATGGGGCCCGACGACGCCGCCCGCGTGACGGGGATGAGCGGGCTGGCCCGGGCGGCCACGTTCAGTGCGCGCCGCCCGCGCCGTCAGCTCGACCACGTCCTCGCCGGACCGGGCCTGCGTGCCCCGAGCGGGGCGAGCGCGGTGCGTCTGCCGGTGTCGGACCACCTGGCGCTCGCCGTCGACGTCGAACCGGTCTGAGACCACTCGGAGTGCGGGCCCCCAGCGCCCGTGCCACGATTCCGGACGAACACCCGGCGTCACCCCAATGGTGCCGCCCAGTGAGTGGAAGGAATGCCATGGAGATCATCGGTCTCATCATCTTCGGAGCCGTCATCGGCGCGCTCGCCCGGCTGTTCATGAAGGGCGACCAGAACCTCGGCATCCTGTGGACCATCATCCTCGGTGTGCTGGGCGCCCTGGCCGGCTACTGGCTGGCCGGTGTCCTGGGCGTGGACGACACGGGCGGTATCGACTGGATCCGCTGGGCCATCTCGGTCGTCGCCGCGATCCTCTTCATCAGCATCTACCTGGGCATCACGAACAAGGGCAGCGCTCGACGCCGCTGAGCCTGACGGCGACGCCGGCCGGTCCCACTGGGGCCGGCCGGCGTCGTCGTGTCAGCGCCCGCCGCCGCCCCCTCCGCCTCCGCCCCCACCGGAGAAGCCGCCACCACCGCCCCGCGAGCCCGAGCCGCCCGAGGAGCCGGGGGTGGAGGACAGGGTCCGGCCGGCGGTGGAGGAGAAGGAGGACAGGGCACTGCCGAGGGTGGTGAAGCTGCCGCCGTGGAAGCCGTGCGCCCCGACGTACCAGGTGGGCCGGGCCACCTGGTGGCCGTGGGCCTCGAGCCGGGCGAAGATGCCGGCCCAGCGCTCGGCCGCGTCGTAGACGATGGCGTAGGGCAGGTAGCGGGAGAAGATGTCCTCGCCCTCCTCGACGCGCAGCTGGTGGGCCTCCGCCGTCGTGAGGTAGAGCCGGAAGCCGCGGGACTGCTCGTGGAGCGCCCGGCCGACCGGTGTGCGCTGCTGTCGTGCCCTCCGGGTCAGCCCCCAGGCGAGGAGGAACGCGGCGAGGACGACGCCGGCGACGAGGACGAGGACGATGCTCGCCGGTCCGCTCGCGGCGGCCCCGACGATCCCACCGCCGATGTTGAGCACGACGAAGCCGATGATGACCAGGGGCAGGAGAGAGGCCACCGAGCCCTGCGTCGCGGGTCGCAAGCGCCCGGTGAAGAGCCCGGCCAGGCCGGCGGCGAGCTGCCGGCGGGCGGTGCGCAGCGTCCCGGCGAAGGTGTTGCGCAGCTGCGACATCTGCACCTGGCTGCGGCCCGCGAAGATCTTCTCGAGGAGCGTGCGCTCGTAGTCGCGCAGCGCGCCGCGTGCCGCCTCGGGCGTCGCGACGAGCAGCCAGTCGTTCGTCCTCCCGCGCCAGCTCGTGCCCGCCTCCCGGATCTGGAGGAAGCCGCGGACCGCGAGGTCGATGAGCGTGGCCGAGACGTGCGTCGTCGTCGCCGTCTTCTCGTCGAGGGTGCCGACCTCGCCGGGGCGCAGGTCGTCGGGCGGGGTGAAACGGACGGCGACGGCGGGGTCGTCGCGCAGGACCTCCACCCGCGGCGTCGTGCCCGGCGCCGGCAGCACCCCGGGCGGCAGGTCGGCGAAGTGGAGGTCGCGTCCTCGCCGCACGCGGAACACGGCGAGGACCACCGGTCCCACCATGGCGAGCGGCGCCAGCCAGGCGAGGTTGTCCCGCACGAAGCGGGCGGCGGTGGGGGCGGCGCCGTCCCCGGCCCACAGCAGCCGCTCGGGGCGGTCCTCGAGGATCGGCTCGACCGCCCCGAAGGTGCCGGCCGGGTAGGCGGCCACGACGGTCACCCCCGAGCCTGACGGCAGGTGACCGCTCGTCGCCCGCACCCGGCCGCCGTCGGCGTCCAGGGAGGCGCACTCGGCGGTCGACCCGCGGCTGCCCTCGTAGCAGGCATGGTCGACGACGTCGGCCGGGCCGGTGACGGTGACCGTCGCCTGCTCGATGGGCACGTCCCAGTCGTGGCCGGTGGCGTTCCAGTACAGCTCGTCCCGGTCGGGGACGGTGGGGTCGTCGCGGACCGCGTTGAGGGCGCCGTCGACCGTGTAGCGCAGGACGTAGGTCTGCCGGCCGCTGCGCCGGTCCTCCGAGCCGTCCGGGGCGCCGACGTCCACGCGCACCCGGGCGCCCTCGTCGGTGGGCCACACCCCGGCGGGCGCGCCCGTGGGGCTGGCGGCCGTGAAGCCCCCGTACTCGTAGACCCGCACCTTGTCCGGGTCCGGCTGGTAGTCGAAGCGTGAGTCGAGCACGCGGGTGAGGCCCAGGCCCTGCCGCGAACCGAAGTCCCAGTCGTAGGTCTCGGTGACCGCCAGCGTCCCGTCGGGGCGCACCTCGATGGTGATGTCCAGCTGCCGGACGACGTCCCCGCTCGCCGCCGTCGCGGCCGGCGGGAGGAGCAGCAGGCCGGCCAGAAAGAGGGTGAGGACTGCGAGAAGGCGCGGGGCACTGGTCACGCGAGGCACGCTATCGCGCGGCAGGTCACACACATGCCCCGGCACAGGAAGGCCCCGTAGGGCATACTGGACGCCGTGGGCACCGCGTATCGCGAGCCCGGCGTCGTCGAGTTCGATGCAGCGGTCATCGCTGCGGATCCCGTTACGGCGAACTCCGACCGATCTTCTCAGCCTGAAAGGCACCCTTGACCTCCTTCGCGTCCTTTGACCTGCCCGCGCCCGTCGTCCAGCACCTCAGCGACACCGGCATCACGGCCCCTTTCCCCATCCAGTCGGCGACCCTCCCGGACACCCTCAAGGGCCGGGACGTCCTCGGCCGCGGGCGGACCGGCTCCGGCAAGACCCTCGCCTTCGCCCTCCCGCTCGTCACCCGGCTCGCCGGCCGCCGCCGCACCTCCAAGCGCCCCAGCGGCCTGGTCCTCGTGCCGACGCGTGAGCTCGCCAACCAGGTCAACGCCGTCGTCGAGCCGCTCGCGACGTCGCTCGGCATGGTGACGACGACGATCTTCGGCGGCGTCAACCAGACCCGGCAGGTGAACGCACTGCGCTCCGGCGTCGACATCGTCATCGCCTGTCCCGGCCGCCTCGAGGACCTCCTCGGTCAGGGCATGCTCTCCCTCGACGACGTGCAGGTCACCGTCCTCGACGAGGCCGACCACATGGCCGACCTCGGCTTCCTGCCCGGCGTCAAGCGGATCATGGACCGCACCCCGCGCACCGGTCAGCGGATGCTCTTCTCCGCGACCCTGGACAACGGCGTCGACGTCCTCGTCAAGCGCTACCTCACCGACCCGCTGCACCACGCCGTCGACAGCGCCGAGTCGCCCGTCGCGGCGATGACGCACCACGTCCTCGCCGTCTCCGGCGCCGACGACAAGAAGGACGTCGTCCAGGCCCTGGCCTCCGGCACCGGCAAGCGGGTGCTCTTCACGCGCACCAAGCACCAGGCCAAGCGTCTGGCGAAGCAGCTGACGGCCGCCGGCGTGCCCGCCGTCGACCTGCACGGCAACCTCACGCAGCCGGCCCGTGAGCGCAACCTCGCGGCCTTCTCCACCGGCACCGTGCGCGTGCTCGTCGCCACCGACATCGCCGCGCGCGGCATCCACGTCGACGACGTCGAGCTCGTCGTCCACGTCGACCCGCCCGCGGAGCACAAGGCCTACCTGCACCGCTCCGGGCGCACCGCCCGTGCCGGCTCCGGCGGCGACGTCGTCACGATCATGCTCCCCGAGCAGGCCGGCGACATGCGCACGCTGACCCGGCAGGCGAAGATCTCCGCGAAGCCGGTCAAGGTCCGCCCCGGGGACCGGATGATCGCCGAGCTCGTCGGTGAGGTCGCCCCGCTCGTGTCCCCGGCCGAGGCCGCGGCGACCGTGCCGAGCGCGCCGCAGCAGCAGCGCGGCACCGGTGGCGGCAACGGTCGTCGGCGCGGTGGGCGCGGGCGCGCGGCGTCCTCGGCCGGCGCCGAGCGTGCGCCCCAGGGCGGCGGGCGGTCCGGTGGTGCGGGTGCGCCGCGCGGCGGCAGCCGCGGAGGCGCGAGGACCGGCGGCACGAGCCGTGGTGCCGGTTCGCGAGCCGTGTACTCCTCCACGACCGGTCAGGGCTCGGTCGACTCGCGCCCCGCGCAGGGCGGCGGCCAGGGCCGCAACCGTGGCGGCCGCCGTGCGACGTCCGGCGTCCGCAGCGTCTGAGCTCACGCCCGGTCAGCCGAGCGGGGCGAACGCCTCCGGCTGCGCGGTGAAGCGGCGGTGGAACGCGGCGTAGAGGACCTCGTCCTCCGGGACGGCGTCCGAGTACAGGTCGTTGCCCCGCTCCTCGAGGGCGTCGACCGCGTCGTCGGGCATGCCCTCGGCGTCGGCAGCGTCCGCGGCGTAGGCGGTGACGGCGTCGGCGAGGTCCTCCAGGCCGAGCCACCGGAAGCCGGTGACCGCGCCGTCGAGCTCCTCCGGCTCCAGTCCCTCGACGGCGTGGAGGAGCCCGCCGTTCATCGCCATCCCGTGGAGACGGAGCACGTCGCGCAGTGCGCCGTCACCGACGCGTGCCGCGCCGTCGTCGCCGTCCATGTCGAGCGCGCGGTCCCAGATCCTGTCAGCGTGGTTCACGGCGCCACTGTAGAGGCGCCGTGAACCTCACCGGCGGCTAACGCTGCGGCGGCTTCTTGCGGCTGTCCCGGACCTTGGCGAGCATCTCCTTGGCCTTGCGCTGGTTCTCGGGCTTGGCGGCCTGGCGCTGGACGATCTGCAGCGCCTTCAGGGCGATACCACCTCGAACGGCCTTGCGCAGGAATCCCATCGTGCCTCCTCGTGTGCATGGCCGGCGGGTCTCGTCGGCGTGCCGACGAACGTACGAGGCGATCCTCGCGGGCGCCAGCCGAACGGGGCGGCGCTACACCGTCCTCGTCGGTGACTCGGTGTCCGCCTCGTCGCGGGACAGGTAGAGCTCCACCATGTCCGGGTGTGCGACCCGGACCTCGTCGCGCGGGTCGAACGTCACGGTCTGCTCGTCGGTGACCACGACGACGCCCTCGGCCCCGCGGTGGACCTCACGGACCGGGAACAGCCGCTCACCACGTGGACCGACGCCCACGAGCACGTCGCCCGGGCCGAGGGCCTGGGCGAGCTTGACCGTGCTCTCGTACGTCTCCATGTCCTTCACCTGGTCGGCGCCGTGGGTCGTGGGCGAGCCCTGGGCTGGGCCGTCCCAGCATGCACCAGGATCGGCGAGCCTGCCTCCAGTGGGCCCCGTGGGACTCGAACCCACAACCTACGGATTAAAAGTCCGCTGCTCTGCCCATTGAGCTAGAGGCCCGGGACCCGGTCCGTGCGGGGCCGGCGTCGCCACAGCACAGGGTACGCGGCTCCCCTCACGCAGCCGGCGCCCGTCGACCCTGCCCGGTTGCGAGGTGCGGGATCGGGTCGCACCGTAGAGGTGGTGCTGAAAGGTGCCGCCGTCCGCTCCGAGGGGGAACCATGCTCAGCCTCACCGACAACGCCAAGGCTGCCATCAGCGGCATCACCTCCCAGTCGGGCCTGCCGAGGTCCGGCGGGGTGCGGATCTCCCTCGCCCCCGACGCCGACCAGGTGGAGATGAGCCTGTCGCCGCAGCCGGAGCGCGGGGACGACGTCATCGAGGAGGACGGCGCCCGGGTCTTCGTCGAGGAGGCCGCCTCCCCGCTGCTCGCCGAGCACCTCCTCGACGCGGAGACCGGCCCCGAGGGTGTGGGTTTCGCCCTCCGCAAGGCGAGCTGACCAGGGCAGTGGACGGTCGCGAGCGGCCCCGACGGCCCGCCATCCTCGACAACAAGGACGCCGAGCTCATCTGGGGCGACTCGGACCCGGCGCTCGCCTTCGAGGCGGCCCACTCCACGGCCAACGCCGTGCTCTTCGGCCCCAGCCACCTCGCCGAGGACGAGCGCCTCGCCGAGCGCGTCGGCGCGATCATCGACGCCGAGGGCCTGGACGAGATCGCCGGGCTCTGGGCGCGCAGCCCCGCGACCACGCTGCCCGGTGCGCTGTGGCGTCTCTACCTGCTGCGCGCCTGGCTCGAGCGCGACCCCGAGACCATCACGATGCGTTTCCGCGCCGGTACGGCGCAGACGGCCCCGGGGGAGGCGGCGTCGGACGGCGAGCCGCGCGACGCCGTCGTGGCGCCGCAGCCGCCCGTCCTGGACGAGCGGCTCGCCCAGCTCTTCGCCGGGACCAGCGAGGTCGACCTCGCGGACCTGCTCGAGCAGGCCGCGGCCTTCCTGCGCGTGCTGTCCGACGGTGCGGCGAGCGACCCGCGCTGGCACACCCACGACGACGCCGCCGCCGGCCCCGTCACGAGCCGGCCCCACGCGCTCGCCGCGACGGCCGACGAGCTCGACGCCGCGGCCACCCGGGCCCGGGCGGGCCGGCTCGACTGACTACCGGCGTCGCGCGCGCAGCGCGCGTGCCAGGGCGAGCACGGCGATCGCACCGACCACCTGCCCACCGAGGATCACCCGGTTGAGGTCGAGCGCCGGGTGCCAGCGCACCACCCCGTCGCGCACCGTGTAGACGCCCACCGGCCTGGCGTGGACGGCAAAACCGCCCCCGCCCCCGGAACCCTCGCCGGTGCCGCCCTGCTCGGTGCCGCCGAGCGCGCCCGTGCCGTAGCCCATGCCGCTGGCGCCGACGACCTTGGCGACCGGGATGACGAGCGAGCCGCCCGACTCGTAGGCCTCCCCGAAGACGCGTCGCACGTGCAGCGCGTCACCGGCCGTCTCGACGGGCCGGTTCGCGGGTGTCTCGTCCATGGCAGTGGTCCCTCTCCTCGGGTGGGCGGGCCAAGCACACCACGGACGGCGGGCGGGCGGAAGAGCGACCCCGCGCGTGCCGGACGGGGGAGGTGTCTCGTAGCATCGGGGAGGTTCCGGTCGGTCCGTCCGGGACGGACCACCGAGAGGGGGACCGATGGAGCGCAAGCACCGCCGCCCGGCCATGCTCGACGCGCAGACCGCCGAGCGGATCGTCGGTGACGTCGACCCGGCGCTGCGCTCGCAGGCCGCCCACACGACGGCCGCGGTCCTCGTCGGTCGGGGGCGCGCCGGTGCGGAGGACCCCGAGCTCGTCTCCCGCCTCGTCTCGCTCGTCGACACCGAGGGCCTGGACACCATCGCCGCGCTGTGGTCCCAGAGCCCCTCGACCACCCTCCCCGGTGCCCTGTGGCGCCTGTACCTCATGCGCGAGTGGGTCCGGGCCGACCCTGCCCGCGTCGCCGACCGCTTCTCCCTCGGCCGCCACCGCGCCGAGGTCGCCGGTGTCATCGCCGGCGTCGTCGAGCCGCCCGGCCCCAGCGACGTCGCCCAGCTCGCCGACGCCGTCCTCGCGGGCGTCTACGAGGGCGACCTCGACGTCGCGCTCGACCGTGCCGCCGCGTTCATCCGCGTCGTCGCCACCGGCTCCGCCCTCGACGCCGACTGGATCGACGACGACGAGCTCGCCGGCCGCCTCACCCGCCGGGCCTCCGCGCTGCTCCGCACCGCCGAGGAGCTCGAGCACGCCGCGGACATGTGGCGCGTCGGGACCCTGGACTGATGGGCACCGGCCTCACCGGCCCGGCCTCCGCGGACGCCGTCCTGCGTCTCGCCGCCACGGTGACCGCCGCCGACGGCGTCGCCCCACTGAACGAGCAGAGCCTCCTCGCCGTGCGCCACGGCACGGGCGGGCACCGACACCGCTGGCTCGCCGAGGGGGAGGAGCTCCTCGCCTACGCCGTCGTCGACCCCGAGGGCAGCGGTGAGCTGTGCGTGCACCCCGGTCACCGTCGCCGCGGCCTGGGACGGCACCTCCTCGACACCGTGCTCGACGACGCCCCCGCCGTCGCGCTGTGGGCGCACGGCGACCTGCCCGGCGCCCAGGGCCTGGCCCGCGCCGCCGGGCTGCGCGTCACCCGTGAACTGTGGCAGATGGCCCGCGACCTCACGCCGGCCGCGGGGACGGCGCCGGCGGGGCAGCCGACGGGCGTCGAGGTGCGGACCTTCGTCGTCGGGCAGGACGAGGACGCGTGGGTCGCCCTCAACGCGCTCGCCTTCGCCGACCACCCCGAGCAGGGCCGGCTCACCGTCGCCGACCTGCGCCAGCGGCAGGCCGAGCCCTGGTTCGACCCCTCGCTCCTGTGGCTCGCCCACGAGGCCGGGCGGCCGGACGCGCTGCTCGCCTCGATGTGGGTCAAGCCCGACGGCGACGACGCGGAGATCTACGCCCTCGGGGTCGCCCCGCGGGCCCAGGGCCGCGGCCTGGGCGGACACCTCACCGCCCTCGCCCTCGACGAGATGCGGCGCCGGGGCTTTCGCCGGACCACGCTCTACGTCGAGGGGGACAACACGGCGGCGATCCGCACCTACCGCCGCGCCGGGTACGACCGCTCCTCGCTCGACGTTCAGTACGCGCGCTGAGGTGGCAGCATGGCCCCATGCCAGAGCCTGAGGTCACCACGCCGACCCACCTCGAGGACGCGCCCGACGAGGCGCCCGACGGCGCCGCGCCCGGTGACGGTGTCGCGGTGCACGACGGCGTCGACGCCGTCGCGCTGAGCGGGTCCGCCGCGCCCGCCGAGGAGGTCGCCGAGCAGGCCGACGAGCTCGTCGAGGAGGCGGGGGAGGGGGCCGGCGAGGACGGCGGCGACGTGGACCCGCTCGACGTCCGCTTGCCCGCGGGGCGCTTCGCGGACCGTGAGCTCAGCTGGCTGGCGTTCAACCAGCGTGTCCTGGAGCAGGCCCAGGACACCACCCAGCCGCTCCTCGAGCGCGCGTGGTTCCTGTCGATCTTCGCCTCCAACCTCGACGAGTTCTTCATGGTCCGCGTCGCCGGGCTCAAGCGGCGCATCGCCACCGGCCTTGCCGTGACGGCGGCCTCGGGCCTGTCCCCGCGGCAGGTGCTCGAGGCGATCAGCGTGCGCGCCCACGAGCTCATGGAGGAGCACGTCCGCACCTTCGCCGAGGACATCCAGCCGGCGCTCGCCGCCGAGGGGATCGAGATCCTCCACTGGGCGGACCTCGCCGAGAGCGAGCAGCTGCGCCTGCGCAAGTACTTCCGCAAGCAGATCTTCCCGGTCCTCACCCCGCTCGCCGTCGACCCGGCCCACCCCTTCCCCTACATCTCCGGGCTCTCGCTCAACCTCGCCGTCGTCGTCCGCAACCCGAGCTCGGGCAAGGAGCACTTCGCCCGCGTCAAGGTGCCGCCGCTCCTGCCACGGTTCATCGCCGTCGACGCCGCGGGCCGCCCCCACCGCCCGGAGGAGACTCCCTCCTCGCGCGAGGACGGCCGGACCGCCTTCGTCCCGCTCGAGGAGATCATCGGCGAGCACCTCGACTACCTGTTCCCCGGGATGGAGATCGTCGAGCACCACACCTTCCGGGTCACCCGCAACGAGGACCTCGAGGTCGAGGAGGACGACGCCGAGAACCTCCTCCAGGCCCTGGAGAAGGAGCTCATGCGGCGCCGCTTCGGGCCCGCGGTCCGGCTCGAGCTCGCCCAGGGCATCAGCGCGCACGTGCGCGACCTGCTCATCCGCGAGCTCGGGGTCGTCGAGCACGAGGTGTACGAGCTGCCCTCGCTGCTCGACCTCACCGGCCTCCAGGACATCCACGACCTCGACCGGCCCGAGCTGAAGTACCCGAAGTTCGTCCCCGTCACGGCCCACCCGCTGGCGGAGGTGGAGAGCGCCCAGCCGACGAACATCTTCGAGGCGATCCGCCGCCGCGACGTCCTCCTCCACCACCCCTACGACTCGTTCTCGACGTCGGTCCAGGAGTTCCTCGCCCAGGCGGCGGCGGACCCCAAGGTGCTCGCCATCAAGCAGACCCTGTACCGCACGTCCGGCGACTCCCCGATCGTCGACGCCCTCATCGACGCCGCCGAGGCCGGCAAGCAGGTGCTCGCGATCGTCGAGATCAAGGCGCGTTTCGACGAGCAGGCCAACATCTCCTGGGCGCGCAAGCTCGAGGAGGCCGGCGTCCACGTCGTCTACGGCATCGTCGGCCTCAAGACCCACTGCAAGCTCTCCCTCGTGGTCCGCAACGAGAAGGACGGTCTGCACCGCTACTGCCACATCGGCACCGGCAACTACAACCCCAAGACGGCGCGCGGGTACGAGGACCTCGGCCTGCTCACCTGCGACCCCGACGTCGGTCAGGACCTCACCCGCCTGTTCAACCAGCTCTCCGGCTACGCGCCTCGTTCGCGCTTCCGCCGTCTCCTCGTCGCGCCCCGCTCCGTCCGCCCCGGGCTCGTCGAGCGGATCGAGCGCGAGATCGCCGGGCACCGGGCCGGCCGCCCGGCGTGGATCAAGATCAAGGTCAACTCGATCGTCGACGAGACCGTCATCGACGCGCTGTACCGGGCGAGCCAGGCGGGGGTGCAGGTCGACGTCGTCGTCCGCGGCATCTGCGCGCTGCGCCCCGGGATCCCCGGGCTGAGCGAGAACATCCGGGTCCGCTCGATCCTCGGCCGCTTCCTCGAGCACGCGCGCGTCTTCGCCTTCGCCGGGGACGAGGAGGTGCCCGACGTGTGGATCGGCAGCGCCGACCTCATGCACCGCAACCTCGACCGCCGCGTCGAGGTGCTCGTGCGGATCGTGGACCCGGGGCAGGTCGAGTTCCTCACCGACCTCCTCGACCGGTGCGTCGCGCCGTCGACGTCGTCCTGGCACCTCCTGCAGGACGGCAGCTGGGAGCGCCACCAGTTCGACGAGGACGGCACACCCCTGGAGGACCTCCAGGAGCTCCTCATCGCCCGGGCGCGGCGCCGCGTGGCGGCCAGCCGATGAGCGCGCCCCGCACCCAGCACGCGGCCGGCACGCTCGTGTGGCGGCTCAACGACCGCAAGAGGCTCGAGGTGCTCCTCGTGCACCGGCCCCGCTACGACGACTGGTCCTGGCCCAAGGGCAAGGTCGACAGCGGTGAGACGCTCGCCGCCTGCGCGGTCCGAGAGACGGCGGAGGAGACGGGCGTCGCCGTCGTGCTCGGCCAGCCGCTGTCCAAGGTGAGCTACCGGATCGGCGACGGGCGCCGCAAGGAGGTCCGCTACTGGGCCGCCCGGCCCGCGCCGCCCGGGGACCTGTCGCTGCGCGCCCGCCCGCTCGTCACCCCCGCGAGCGACCGCGAGATCGACGACGTGCGGTGGGTCGAGGCCCGGGACGCCCGGAGTCTCCTCACCCACGACCACGACCGCGAGCCGCTCGGCATGCTCCTGGACCAGTGGAAGGACGAGCGGCTCGCCACGTGGGCGCTGATCGTCGTGCGGCACGCCCGGGCGCGCAAGCGCACGGCCTGGAAGGGCGGGGAGTCCACCCGCCCGCTCACCGCCGTGGGCGAGGCGCAGGCGCAGCGCCTCGTCCCGCTGCTGTCGGCCTACGGGGTCGACCGGGTCGTCTCCAGCCCGTGGCGGCGGTGCGTCGACACCGTCACGCCCTACGCGGACACGATCGGCGTCGAGCTCGAGCTGCACCCGGAGATCACCGAGGACGCCCACCGCGAGAAGCCCAAGCGGGCGCGCCAGCTCCTCGACGCCGAGGTGAAGCAACGGGCCCCGGGGGTCGCCATCTGCACCCACCGCCCGGTGCTGCCGACGTTCATGGACCAGATCGCGGTCAACACGCCGAACCGGATCATGAAGCAGGTCCCCGAGTCCGACCCGTGGCTCAAGACCTCGGAGATGCTCGTCGTCCACGTCGGGCGCCGGCCGGGCCGGGCCGCGGTGGTCGTCGCGCTCGAGAAGCACCGTGCCCCGACGTACCAGGAGGAGCTGGCGGCGGCGGACGCGCGCTAGGAACGGCTGTACCAGTGACGAGCAGGGTGCCGGCGCAACGCCGGCGGGAGGAGACCGCATGAGAGGCACGACGCCGTGTCACGCCCGCACCGCGACGACCGGAGGGCCGGCTCGTGCTCGACGCACGCGTTAAGTTCCACGCCGACGACGTCGTCGCGCCCGTCAACCGCCGCCTGTTCGGCTCCTTCGCCGAGCACATGGGACGCTGCGTCTACACGGGCATCTACGAGCCGGGGCACCCGGAGGCGGACGAGAACGGCTTCCGACGGGACGTGCTCGCCCTCGTGCGGGAGATGGGGGTCTCGATGGTGCGCTACCCGGGCGGCAACTTCGTGTCCGGGTACCGCTGGGAGGACGGGGTGGGGCCGGTCGAGGCGCGACCTCGCCGGCTCGACCTCGCCTGGCGCTCGACGGAGACCAACGCGTTCGGCCTCAACGAGTTCATGGCGTGGGCCCGGGTCGCCGAGGTCGAGCCGATGATGGCCGTCAACCTCGGCACGCGCGGGATCGAGGAGGCGCTCGACCTCCTCGAGTACGCCAACCACCCCTCGGGCACCGAGCTGTCCGACCGGCGCGTGGCCCACGGGGTCGCCGAGCCGCACGACATCCGGGTCTGGTGCCTGGGCAACGAGATGGACGGCCCCTGGCAGCTGGGACACAGGACGGCGGAGGAGTACGGCCGGATCGCGGCCGAGACCGCCCGCGCCATGCGGCAGCTCGACCCGGACCTCGAGCTCGTCGCGTGCGGCAGCTCGGGCCGGGGCATGGCGACCTTCGGGGCCTGGGAGGCGACGGTCCTCGAGCACACCTACGAGCTCGTCGACTTCATCTCGGCACACGCGTACTACCAGCGCGTGGGGGAGGACGACGCGAGCTTCCTCGCGTCGTCGGTCGACATGGCGCGCTTCATCGACGACGTCACCTCGACCGCCGACCACGTGGGCGCCCGCCTCAACTCCTCGAAGAGGATCGACATCTCCTTCGACGAGTGGAACGTCTGGTACCAGCGTGAGCTGGAGATCCCGCCCGGCTGGCCGGTGGCACCCCCGCTGAGCGAGGACGACTACACGGTGGTCGATGCCGTCGTCGTCGGGTCGCTGCTCATCACGCTGCTCGGGCACGCCGACCGGGTGACCGCGGCCTGCCAGGCGCAGCTGGTCAACACGATCAGCCCGATCCGCGCGGAGGCCGGTGGGCCGGCGTGGCGGCAGGCGACCTTCCACCCCTTCGCGGAGACGGCCCGCCACGCGCGGGGGCGGGTGCTGCGGCCCCGGATCACCGTCCCCACCATGGCGACGGAGCGGTACGGGCAGGTCCCCGTCCTGGACTGCGTCGCCACCCACGACGCCGACGCCGGGACGGTGGCGGTCTTCGCGGTCAACCGCAGTCCCGACCAGCCGGTGACGGTGCGCGTCGACATCGCCGAGCTGTCCCCGGCGGGCGAGGTCGACGCCGTCGTCCTGCACGACGACGACTTCACCGCGGCCAACAGCGCCGACCACCCGGACCGTGTCCGCCCCCGGCCCCTGGTGGCGCACCTCGAGCGGGGGGTGCTCCGGGTGGAGCTGCCCCCGGCGTCGTGGGGTCGTGCCGTCGTCCGGCGGCCGGGTCCCCGCGACGGCTGACCGACCCGCGCGCCGGCGCGTGAACATTTCTCGCACCCGGGTGCATCCGGATCGGGGGGTGGCGACGAATACCTGGTGTCAGCACCACCACCGACACTGGAGGACACCATGAGCACCACCCGTCGTGCAGGGATCGGCGCCACCGCCGGCCTCGCCCTGCTCGCTCTCGCCGCTCCGGCCTCGGCCGCCACCGACGACGCCGCGCAGCTGTCCGTGCTGCACGGTGTCCCGGACCTCACCGTGGACGTCTGGGTCAACGGGGAACGCACCCTGGACGACTTCGAGCCCGCCAGCCTCGCGGGCCCGCTCGAGCTGCCCGCCGGGACCTACTCCGTCGCGATCACCGCCGCGGACGCGGAGGACGACAGCGAGCCGGTCCTCGGCCCGCTCGACCTGCCGCTCGAGGCGGGCGGCAACTACACCGCCGTCGCCCACCTCGACGCGGACGGCGCCCCGACCGCCTCCTTCTTCACCAACGACATCTCCGAGACCGCCGCCGGCGAGGGCCGCCTCACGGTCCGGCACACTGCCGCGGCTCCCGAGGTCGACGTCCTCGCCGGGGGTGAGGCCGTCATCAGCGGTCTCGCGAACGGCGCGGAGGACAGCCTGGACCTGCCCGCCGGCACCGTCTCGGCGTCCGTCGCCGCCGCCGGCACCACCGACCCGGTCATCGGCCCCGCCGACGTCCCGGTCGAGGAGGGCACGAGCACGATCGTCTACGCCTGGGGCAGCCTCGAGGACGACACCCTCGACATCGCGACCCAGACGATCACCGGCCTCCACTCCGCGCCCGACGGCGTGCCCACCGGCCTCGTCCCGGTCGACGAGCCCCCGGCAGTCCCCGGCGCCGTGCTCGCCGCGGGCCTGGGTGCGCTGCTCCTCGCCGCGGCCGTCGGCGCCCGTCGTCTCGTCTCGACCCGGGCCTGACATGAACCGTCTCCCCGCAGCCGCAGCGGCAGTCCTGCTGCTCGTCCTCGCCGGGTGCGGCGCGGACGGCGGGGAGCCCGAGCAGCCCGGGCCGGTGGTGGGAGCCCCCGCCGGCCCGGGCGCGGGGACGCCGGCCGAGACGCTCGCCCCAAGCGCCTCCGCCGGCACCCCTTCCCCGAGCCCCGCCGCCGTGCCGGACGTGCCCGTCCGCTCGGCGGCGGGGCTCCCGGAGGTCCAGGAGGAGAGCCCGCCCGTCCGGGTGGTCGTCCCCGCCCTCGACGCGGACCTCCCGGTCGACGCCGTCGGCGTCGCCCCCGACGGCGAGATGGAGATCCCCGAGGACGCCGCCCGCGCCGGGTGGTACCGCTTCGGCCCCTCCGTGGGCGCCGACGAGGGGGCCACCGTCATCGCCGCCCACTCCGGCTCCTTCATCACCGCCTACGGCCCGCTGCGCGACCTCGTCGAGCTCGAGCCCGGTGACCGCGTCGAGGTCACCCGTGAGGACGGGCAGGTCCTCGAGTACGCCGTCGAGTCCGCCCGCCTCATCCCCAAGACGACGATCGACCTGTCCGAGCACTTCCGTCGCGACGGCGAGCACCGCCTCGTCCTCATCACCTGCGACGGCGTCTGGCAGGACGACGTCCAGAGCTACACCGACAACACGGTCGTCACCGCTACATTGGTCCTCTGACAGGGACGCGTACGGCAGAGGTGGCGATGACGGAACCCGAGGTGCTCGGCGTGCGCTTCCGCGACGGCACCGGCGACGCCGTCCGACTCGTCTACGAGGAGTACTCCTCGATGGTCTACAGCATCGCCCTCCGCACCCTGCGGAACGTCGCGGATGCCGAGGACGTCACCCAGCAGGTCTTCGTCAGCGCCTGGCGCTCCCGCGACCGCTTCGACCCCGCCCGCGCGCCGATCGGCGCCTGGCTCGCCGGCATCACCCGCAACGCCGTCGCCGACGCGCTGCGCCGCCGGGCCCGTGACCGGTCCGACCTCGCCGAGGCGGAGGACACGCCCGGTCCGGACCGCACCGACGAGATCGTCGACCAGGTCGTCGTCGCCCAGGCCCTCACCGAGCTGGGGCCCCCGCAGCAGGACGTGCTCGAGCTCGCCTTCTTCGAGCGGCTCACGCACACCGAGATCGCCGAGAGAATGGACCTGCCACTCGGCACCGTGAAGTCACACATCAACCGCGGCCTGCGCCGCCTGCGCACGAGGATGGAGGGAAGCCATGCGTCACGTTGACGATGACACCCTCACCCTCGTCGCGCTCGGCGAGCTCGCCCCCGACGCCGCGGTCACCGACCACCTCGGCGGCTGCGACCAGTGCCGCGCGGAGCTCGACTCGCTCAGCGCCGTCGTCGCGGCGGGGCGCGCCGGTGGCCCCCTCGAGGCGCCCGCACCGCACGTGTGGGATCGCATCGCCCAGGAGATCGAGAGCCCGACGGCGGACCCCGGGTCCACCGTGGCCGCCCCGGCTCCCGCCCGGCGCCGACCGGCCGGCTCCACCCGACCCGCTGGTCGGCGCGAGCGCCCCCGCGGCCGCCTGGCGCGCGCGGCCTGGCTCGCCGCCGGCGTCGCCGCGGGCGTCGTCGGCACGCTCGTCGTGACGAACCTGCCCGGTGACCAGGCCGAGCCCGCCCCGGTGGCGCAGGCCCGGCTCGACCCGCTGCCGGGGTGGGAGGAGACCGGCTCGGCGAGCCTCGAGGAGGCCGACGGCCGCCTGCTCCTGCGGGTCGAGGTGAGCGGCGAGGAGACGGACGGCTTCCGCGAGGTGTGGCTGCTCGACGAGGACGTCCAGCAGCTCGTCAGCGTCGGCCTGCTCGCCGGCACCGAGGGCGTCTTCGACCTGCCCGCGGGCCTCGACCTCGACGAGCTCGTCCTCGTCGACGTCTCCCGCGAACCCTTCGACGGCGACCCCGCCCACAGCGGGGACAGCATCGTGCGGGGGCGCCTGACCACCTGAGCGGGTGCCGTGATGAAATCCACATCGCCTGTTCACCCGTCGTTCACCCGGTGCCTGCCGGGCGGACACCTGCACTTCCTACCGTCGGGAACGGCCACCGGGTATCCCGGGCCCTCCGACTGAAGGATGGAATGAACGTGAAGCTTGCAGGTAGCCGCCGCCTGGCGGGAGTCGCCGCCATGAGCGCCCTCGCCCTCACCCTCGCGGCCTGCGGTAACGGTGACACCTCCGACGCCTCCACCCCCGGCTCCTCCTCCACGGACGCCGGCTCGGGTGAGCTCTCCGGCTCGATCGCCGGCTCCGGTGCGAGCTCCCAGGAGGCCGCCGTCCAGGGCTGGATCGCCGGTTTCATGGAGCAGAACCCCGACGTCAACGTCACCTACGACCCCACCGGCTCCGGCACCGGCCGTGAGCAGTTCCTCAACGGCACGGTCCTCTTCGCCGGTTCCGACGCCGCCATGGACGAGGAGGAGCTCGCCGCGGGCACGGACCGCTGCTACGGCGGCGAGGTCATCGAGATGCCGCTGTACATCAGCCCCATCGCGATCGTCTACAACCTCCCCGGGGTCGACGCCGAGCACCTCAACCTGGACCCGGAGACCATCGCCGGGATCTTCATGGGCGAGGTCACCAGCTGGAACGACCCGGCCATCGCCGAGGCCAACCCCGACGTCGAGCTCCCCGACCTCGGCATCATCCCGGTCAACCGCTCGGACGACTCCGGCACCACGGAGAACTTCACCGAGTACCTCGACGCCGTCGCCCCCGACGTGTGGACGCACGGCCCGGTGGAGACCTGGCCGATCTCCGGCACGCAGTCCGGTGCCCAGACCTCGGGCATGATCGACACCGTCCAGGCCGCCGAGGGCGCCATCGGCTACGCCGACGCCTCCCGCGCCGAGGACCTCGGCACCGTGGCGGTCGGGGTGGGTGACGAGTACGTGCCCTTCTCCCCGGAGGCCGCCGCCGCCGTCATCGACGCCTCCCCGGCCGCCGAGGGCGCGACCGACCTGCGCCTGACGATCGACCTGGCCCGCGACACGACCGAGTCGGGTACGTACCCGATCGTCCTCGTCTCCTACTCGATCGCCTGCTCGACCTACGAGAACGAGGCGGACGCCGCCAACGTCAAGGCGTACTTCGAGTACGTCGCGAGCGTCGAGGGCCAGGACCGGGCCGCCCAGCCCGACGTCGCCGGCTCCGCGCCGATCTCCGAGGACCTGCGCGAGCGGGTCACCGACGCCCTCGAGCAGATCACGGTTGCCGGCTGACCGGCTAACCTGACGGGCGGGCCGGTGCAGCAACGCCGGCCCGCCCGACGCACGTCCGCACGCCGTCCGATTTATCGCCGGAGGACACGTGGCTCCCGCCGCAGCACCGCCCCACCCCACGCCGAGCCCCACCCCGGCCCTGCGCGCCGGCCGGACCCCCGGCAAGCTGGGCAACCGGCTCTTCGCCGGCATCTCCACCGGCGCCGGCGTGGTGATCCTCGTCATCCTGGCCGCCGTCGCGATCTTCCTCTTCGTGCGCGCCTGGCCGGCGCTCGTCGCCTCCCGCGACGAGCTCGCCGAGGTCGGGTTCATGCAGGGACGCAACCTGTGGGAGTACGTCGCGCCGCTCCTGTTCGGCACGGTCCTCTCCTCGGTCATCGCCCTCGTCGTCGCGGTGCCCCTGAGCGTGGGGATCGCGCTGTTCATCTCCCACTACGCCCCCCGTCGCCTCGCGCAGGGGCTGGGCTACCTCGTCGACCTGCTCGCCGCGATCCCCTCGGTCATCTTCGGCCTGTGGGGCATCCAGTGGCTCCAGCCGGTCATCGACCCGCTCTTCGCGTGGCTGTCGGAGCACCTGGGCTGGATCCCGCTCTTCGCCGACTACCAGGCCCCAGCCCGCAACATCCTCACCGCCGGGCTCGTCCTCGCCGTCATGATCCTGCCGATCATCACCGCGACCATCCGTGAGGTGTTCCTCCAGACCCCGCGCCTGCACGAGGAGGCCTCCCTGGCCCTGGGCGCCACCCGCTGGGAGATGGTCCGCCAGGCCGTGCTGCCCTTCGGGCGCTCGGGCATCATCTCGGCGGCCATGCTCGGCATGGGCCGCGCGCTGGGGGAGACGATGGCGGTGCTCATGGTGCTGTCACCCGGCTTCCTCATCAACTTCAACCTCCTGCAGCCGGGCCAGCACCAGTCGATCGCGGCGAACATCGCCAGCCAGTTCCCCGAGGCCTCCGGGACCGGCGTCGACGTCCTCATCGCCACCGGCCTCATCCTCTTCGTCCTCACCTTCGGCGTGAACCTCCTGGCGCGGTGGGTCATCGCGCGCCGCGCCGAGTTCTCTGGAGCCAACTGATGACGACGACGCCCGTCGCCCTGCACCAGACCCGCCGCCTGCCCGCCTGGGTGCCGTGGGCAGTCCTCGCCGCCTCGCTCGCCGTCGCCGCCGCGATCCTCGGGGTCGGTGGCACCCCGACCCTCGCGGGCGTCGCCTTCCTCGGCGCGATCATCCACGTCGTCGCCGTCGTCGCGGTGTCCTGGCAGGTCGAGGGGACGCGCTGGGCCAAGGACCGCCTCGCGACGACGCTCGTCACCCTCGCCTTCGTCCTCGCCATGGTCCCGCTCGTCTCCCTCGTCTGGACGGTGGTGAGCGGCGGCGTCCGGGCGTTCAGCTGGGAGTTCCTCACCACCGACATGGTCGGGGTCTTCGGGCAGATGACCGAGGGTGGCGCCTACCACGCGATCATCGGCACCCTGTACGTCACCGGCATCGCCGCGGTCATCTCGATCCCGCTCGGGATCTTCACCGCGATCTACCTCGTCGAGTACGGGGGTGGCCGCGTCAAGCGGGCCATCACCATCCTCGTCGACGTCATGACCGGCATCCCCTCCATCGTCGCCGGCCTGTTCGCCTTCACGGTCTTCCTCGTCCTGTTCGGCCCCGCGTACAAGTCCGCCCTCATCGGCGGCATCGCCCTCGCCGTCCTCATGACGCCCGTCGTCGTGCGCTCGGTGGAGGAGATGCTGCGCCTCGTGCCCAACGAGCTGCGGGAGGCGTCCTACGCCCTCGGCGTGCCGAAGTGGCTGACGATCGTCAAGGTCGTCCTGCGCACGGCGATCGCCGGCATCACCACCGGCGTCATGATCTCCATCGCCCGCGTCATCGGTGAGACGGCCCCGCTGCTCATCACCGTGGGCATCACCAACGCCGTCAACTACGACGCCTTCGACGGCCGCATCGCCACCCTGCCCGTGTACGTGTTCCGCCAGTACGCGCAGGGCGGGGCGAGTGAGTACCGTGCGTGGGCCGGGGCCCTGACCCTCATCGTCATCGTCATGCTGCTCAACCTCGTCGCCCGCCTGGTGAGCAGGTACTTCTCGCCCAAGGGAGTGCGCTGATGCGCGACCCGCACCAGCCCCTCCTGCCCGCACGACCCACAAGGACCACGCATGTCTAAGCGCATCGACGTCAAGGACCTCAACGTCTTCTACGGGGACTTCCTCGCCGTCCAGGACGTCAACATGGTCATCGAGCCTCGCGCGGTGACCGCGCTCATCGGCCCCTCGGGCTGTGGCAAGTCGACCTTCCTGCGCACCCTCAACCGGATGCACGAGGTCATCCCCGGCGCCCGCGTCGAGGGGCACGCACTCATGGACGGCCAGGACCTCTACGGTGACGACGTCGACCCGGTCGAGGTCCGCCGGCAGGTGGGCATGGTCTTCCAGCGGCCCAACCCGTTCCCGACGATGTCCATCGCGGACAACGTCCTCGCCGGGGTCAAGCTCAACAACAAGCGGATGAGCAAGGGGGACCAGGAGGCGCTCGTGGAGCGTGCGCTGCGGGGCGCCAACCTCTGGGAGGAGGTCAAGGACCGCCTCGACCGGCCGGGCTCCTCGATCTCCGGCGGCCAGCAGCAGCGGCTGTGCATCGCCCGCGCCATCGCGGTCCAGCCCCAGGTGCTCCTCATGGACGAGCCCTGCTCGGCGCTCGACCCGATCTCGACGCTCGCGATCGAGGACCTCATCGCCGAGCTCAAGTCCGAGTACACGATCGTCATCGTCACCCACAACATGCAGCAGGCCGCCCGCGTGTCGGACACGACGGGCTTCTTCAACATCGCCGGCACCGGCAAGCCCGGACGCCTCATCGAGATGGACGCGACCGAGCAGATGTTCGCGGCGCCGAAGAACAAGGCGACCGAGGACTACATCTCCGGCCGCTTCGGCTGACCCGCCCCCCAGAACCGTCGCAATTGGTCGGTTGACCGACGCTTATGTGTCTCGGGGCGTCGGTCAACCCCCCAATTGCGACGTTGTGACGGCGCGACGCCCCCGGGAGCCTGGCTCCCGGGGGCGTCCTCGTGGCGGCGTCAGATCCTGGAGCCCTCGAGGGACTCGGTCAGCGGCTCGTCGGAGACGACGATGCACAGCGTGGTGCGGTCGTCGGCGTCGTTCCAGCTCTGCTCGGAGGGGTAGAGCATGGTGAAGGGCAGCGCGGACTGCTCGTAGGGCAGCCCGATGAACTCCTCGAACTCCGCGAGACAGGTCTCCTCGGACTTGGCCTGGACGGCGTCGACCCCGGGGTACTCGTCGCCGGAGAAGACGTGCTCAGCGAAGATCTCGGCGTCGTGCTCCTCGGTGCACTCGACGGTTGCCGCCGAGCTGACCTCCTCGCCCTCCAGGTCGCTCTGGTTGAGGCAGTCGCCGACCTCGAGGTCGAGCACGGAGTCTGCCGTGCACCCGGCAGCCCCCACCAGCGCGAGGGTGGCGGCAACGGCGAGGACGGGACGGCGCAAGGACATGGTTCTACCTCCGGTAGACGAGAAGGGCATCGGTGACGGTCTCGGCCGGAGGGGTGTGGCCGGAGTCCCGGGCCACCTTAGCGAACCCCGAGCGTCCAGGCGGCGGGGAAGGAGGCGACGCCGGGCCGCGAAGCGCCAGTCGGCGCGAAGGCCGCTCGTGGCGGCTTGTGTTGGAGCCCGGGGCATTCGCGGCCCGACGTCTGTGTCCATCGTAGGGCA
The DNA here is from genome assembly GCF_009193135.1 of Georgenia satyanarayanai. Taxonomy (GTDB): domain Bacteria; phylum Actinomycetota; class Actinomycetes; order Actinomycetales; family Actinomycetaceae; genus Oceanitalea; species Oceanitalea satyanarayanai. The sequence goes on along the minus strand of NZ_VUKC01000002.1, from coordinate 28,513 downwards.
GGGGACGCGGCCCGTCCTGTCAGTCGACGGTCGGGCGTACGACGAACCGGTAGCCGACGTTGCGGACGGTCCCGATGAGCTGGTCGTGCTCCGCGCCGAGCTTGGCGCGCAGGCGTCGCACGTGGACGTCGACGGTCCGCGTGCCGCCGTAGTAGTCGTAGCCCCACACCTCGTCGAGGAGCTGTGCCCGCGTGAAGACCCGGCCCGGGTGCTGCGCGAGGTGCCGCAGCAGCTCGAACTCCTTGTAGGTGAGGTTGAGTGCCTGCCCGCGCACCCGCGCGGAGTAGGCGGCCGTGTCGATGACGAGCTCACCCGCCTCGAGGACGTCCCCCGTCGGCTCCACCGCCGGCACCTGGCCGCCGAGGAGCCGCAGGCGTGTCTCGAGCTCGGCCGGCCCGGCCGTCGAGAGGACGATGTCGCTGCACCCCCACGCCGGGGTGACGGCGGCGAGCCCGCCCTCGGTGAGGACGAGCAGCAGGGGCACCTGCAGACCGGTGCTGCGCGCCAGCTGGCACACCGAGCGCGCCGCCGCCAGCTCCTGGCGGCCGTCGACGACGATGACGTCGGCGTCCGCGGGGTCGACCAGCGAGTCCGCGGCGAGCGGCGCCGTCGCGATCCGGTGGTCGAGCAGGGCGAGCGAGGGCAGCACAGCGGCCGCGCCGGTCGGCTCACGTGTCAGGACGACAAGAGTGGCCATCGCACCTCTTCCTGGTCGGGGACACCCTAGTGGGAAGCGGGGTGCCGTCGACGTCACTGCTCGATCTGCCAGACTCGGGGGGTGCCCGCTCACCCCCTCCACCCGCAGCGTCCCGCCCCCGCTGGGGCCGCGTCGTGATGGGCAGCTCGACCCGCGGGGTCGTCACCGCCGCCCTCGCCGCGGTGCTCGCGCTCAGCGCCATGTGGCACTGGCCGCTCCTCGTCGTCGTCGCCCTCACCACGCTGCTCCTCGCCGGCGGCTGGCCCCGGCTCGCCGGCCTGCCGGTGACGACGGGACCCGGCCTCGTCATCGCCGCCACCGGGCTGGCCTCGCTCGCCGTCGTCGCGCTCACCGGCACGATCGACGGCGTGGCCGTGGTGCTCGGCCTGGCGGTCGCGGGCAGCTTCGTCCAGGAGATGCTGCGACGGGACGGACGGCCGCGGCTCGTCGAGTCGGTCGCCGGCACGGTGACCGGGTGCGTCGTCGCCGGCTCCGCGGCGATGTGGCCGGCGCTCGGGGACACCCGCCACGCCGCCGCCGTCGTCGTCACGGCCGCGGCGGCGCTCGCGGCCGGGGCGGCCTGCACGGCCGTGCCGCTGCGCCCCCAGCTCGTCCCGGCGGTCGCCACCCTCGTCGCCGGCGGCGCCGGCCTCCTCGCCGGGGTGCTCCTGCCCGCCGTCGGCCCGCTCGTCGGCGGGGTGAGCGGCCTCGTCGCCGGGGTGCTCACCTCGGTCGTCCACCTCGTCCTGGGCCGCTTCCCGTCGTCCACCCGGCCGCTGCCCGCGCTCGCGGCCGCCGCACTGCCCCCGATGCTCGCCGGTGCGCCGACCTTCATGCTCGGCAGCGTCCTGCTCGGCTGAGCCGCGGACGGGCCCAGCGCGGCCGACCGCGTAGCATCGGGGCATGGCCACCTTCACCCTTCCCGAGGGCCTGGCCCCGGAGGTCTACCCGCTCGCCTGGCTCGTCGGATCCTGGCGCGGCTACGGCGTCATGGCCTACCCGGGCGTCCCAGAGCAGCCCCTCGTCCACGAGATGACCTTCGACCACGACGGCGGTCCCTACCTGCGGTGCACGAGCACGCTGTGGGCGGTGGACGCGGAGCACTCCTCGTCCGTCTCCCAGGAGATGCCCGGTGCCGTCGGCGCCGAACGGCTCGCCAAGGCCGAGGTGTGGGCCACCGAGACGGCCTACTGGCGCGCCACGCCGGCCGCGGCGGAGGAGCCGACCAACGGTGAGCGGACCCCGGGCCAGCGCAGCACCGACATCGAGGTGCTCGTCGCGCAGCCCACCGGGCACGTCGTCGTCTACGTCGGCAACGCGCGCCCGGCCCGCATTGACATCGTCAGCGACGCCGTCGTCCGCACGGCCAGCGCCCCGGACGTCGCCGCGAGCAGCCGCATGTACGGGCTCGTCCAGGGCGAGCTGATGTGGGTCGAGGAGCTCGCCGCCTTCGGGCAGGAGCTGCAGTCCTACGCCTCCGGGCGGCTGAGCCGGCAGGACCAGGCGTGAGCAGCCCCCTGCTCTCCCGGCCCGGCGCGGTCGCGGGCGGCGGCCCGGACGCCGGCGTCGCCCTGCACTACGGCCACCCCGCCCAGGAGCAGCGCGCCCTCGAGCGCGGCCAGGGCGTCGTCGACCTCTCCCAGCTCGGTGTCGTCACCGTCTCCGGGCCGGACCGGCTGAGCTGGCTCAACACGCTGAGCACCCAGCTGCTCCTCGACCTCGCCCCCGGCCAGTCCGGTGAGCTGCTCCTCCTCGACCCCAACGGCCGGATCGAGCATGCCGCCGCGGTGGCCGACGACGGCGAGCGGGTCTGGCTCGTCACCGAGGGCGGACACGTGGCCGCTCTCGTCGGGTTCCTCGAGCGGATGCGGTTCATGCTGCGGGTGGAGGTCACCGACGTCACCGAGCACACCGCCGTCCTCGGCACGTGCGGTGACGGGTGGCAGGCCGTCGCGGCGGCTCCCGGGCACGTGCTCACCTGGCACGACCCCTGGCCGACGACGGCGCCCGGCGGCACGAGCTACGGGCCGACCGACGACGAGCACCCGGGCCGGCACCTGCGCCGCTCCCTCGGCCTCGTCGACCGCGCGCGCCTCGGTGACGTCGTCGACGCCTCCGGCCTGCGGCTCGCCGGCACGTGGGCGTGGGAGGCGCTGCGGGTGGAGGCCTGGCGGCCGCGGCTCGGGCGGGAGGTCGACGAACGGGCCATCCCGCACGAGCTCGACTGGCTGCGCACCGGCGTGCACCTCGACAAGGGCTGCTACCGCGGCCAGGAGACCGTGGCCCGCGTCTTCAACCTCGGGCGGCCCCCGCGCCGCCTCGTCATGCTCCACCTCGACGGCTCCGAGCACCTCACGCCCGAGCCCGGCGCCCCGGTCGTGCACGGGGAGAAGGAGGTCGGCCACGTGACGAGCGTCGTGCGGCACGCCGAGCTCGGCCCGGTCGCCCTCGCCCTCGTCAAGCGCTCGCTGCCGGCCGACGCCGAGCTCGTGGTCGACGGGATCGCCGCGGCGCAGGAGGTCATCGTCCCCGTGGCCGGCGAGGCCGTCGGTCGCCCGGTCGAGCGCCCGGGCCAGGAGCTGCGCCGGCGGCCGCGCGCCTGACGCCATGACCGACGCCGGGGGCCGCGAGGACCGTCTCGACCTGCGCCGCCTGCTCGTCCTCGTGCGGCAGCGGCTGCGCGGCGGCCGGCGCCGGGTGCGGGCCGCGGCCCTGCCCGTCGTCGTCGCCGCGGTCGCCGCGGGCCTCGCCTGGGCGGTGGCCTACTACGGGCTCGGGCACGCGCAGCCGTTCTTCGCGCCCATCGCCGCCTGGGTGTGCCTGGGGTTCAGCGCGGACCGGGAGGTGCGGAAGGTCGCCGAGCTGGCGCTGGGCGTGGCGCTGGGTGTCGCGCTCGGGGAGCTCGTCGCGTACACGCTGGGCACGGGCGTCCTCCAGATCATGCTCGTCATCGTCGTCGGCGCGCTGCTCGCGCGGTTCGTCGACCGGGGCCCGATGCTCACCATCCAGGCCGGCGTCCAGGGCATCGTCATCGTTGCGCTGCCCGTCGCCGCCATCGACGGTCCGACGGGCCGGTGGACCGACGCGCTCGTCGGCGGCTCCTTCGCCCTGCTCGTCGCGATCCTCACCCCGCAGGACGCCCGCCGCCGCGCGCGGCAGCTCGCCGCCGCCAGCCTCTCCGACCTCTCGCAGATGCTCAGCACCCTGGGCAAGGGCCTGCGTGACGGGGACGCGGAGCGGATGCGGGACGCCCTGGCCCTGGGCCGCAGCACCCAGGGCACCCTCGACGACTGGGCCTCGGTGGTGCGCAACGTCGAGCAGTCGGCCCGGATCTCACCGGCCGCACGCCGCTACCTGCCCGAGCTGGCCCGCCTCCGGCGGGCGAGCACGCTCGCCGACCGTGCCATGCGCAACGCCCGCGTCATCGCCCGCCGCGGCCTCGCCGCCGTCGAGCAGGGCGCGCAGGACGTCCGGGTGAGCGAGGCCCTCGACGGCCTCGCCGTCGGTGCGCTCCGCCTCGGTGAGGCGCTGGGCAGCGGCGCGAGCACCGCGGACGCCGCCCAGGTCCTCACCCTCGTCACCGGCGAGCTCGACCCCGCCGACGTCGACGACCCGGGCTGGCACCTGCAGACGCTGGTCATCCTCATGCGCTCGCTCACCATCGACCTCCTCCAGGCGTCCGGCCTCAGCGCCGCGGAGGCCAGCCACCTCCTCGCCCGCTAGGGCTGCGCGCGCGGCGCCGTCTCGTAGACTCGCGCAGTGGGAATCATCGGCAGCATGCAGTTCTTCCTCTTCCTCGCCCTGGCGCTCGCGGCCTTCGCCGTGGAGGTGTGGGCGCTGCTGCACTGCCTGCGCCAGCCCGCCCAGGCCTTCAGCTACGCGGGCAAGCGGACGAAGAACTTCTGGTTGATCGTCCTCGCCGTCAACGTCGCGCTCGGCTTCGTGGCACTGCCGCCCTTCGGGCCGCTGTCCGGCAGCTTCCTCTCGATCATCCTCGTCATCCCGGCCGCCATCTACCTCACCGACGTCAAGCCGGCCGTGAGCGGCTACGGCCGCGGTCGCCGCGGCGGGGGCGGTTGGTGAGGACGGTCCTCCAGCGGGCCGACGGCGCGTCGGTCCACGTCGACGGCGAGCGGGTCGGCGGCTTCACCGGTCCCGGCCTCGTCGCGCTCGTCGGCGTCACGCACGAGGACGGGCCCGAGCAGGTCGAGCGCACGGCGCGCAAGATCGCCGAGCTGCGGATCCTGCGGGAGGAGCGCTCCGTGCTCGACGACGGCGCGCCCGTCCTCGTCATCTCCCAGTTCACCCTCCACGCCGACGTGCGCAAGGGCCGGCGTCCCTCGTGGAACGGCGCCGCCCCGGCGGAGGTCGCCGAGCCCGTGGTCGACGCCGTCGTCGCCGCCCTGCGCGAGCGCGGGGTGCGCGTCGAGACCGGCCGCTTCGGCGCCGACATGCGCGTCTCCCTCGTCAACGACGGCCCGGTCACGATCGTCCTCGACGTCTGACAGCCCGCGGTCAGGGCGTCGCGAGCGCCTCGGTGAACGCGGTGAGGACCTCCTCGCTGGACAGGACGAAGCGCACGAGCTCGACCTGGCCCGACCGGCCCCGGACGGCGGCGACCGCCACGCGCGCCACCTCGGTGGCTTCCCAGCCGTAGACGCCGGCGCTCACGGCAGGGACGGCCACCCGCCGCGCCCCGACGGCGTCGGCGACGTCCAGGGCGCTGGTGAAGCAGGAGGCGAGGAGTGCCGGGTCGGTCTCCCCGCGGTGCCGGTTGGGCCCCACCGTGTGGATGACCCACGGTGCGGGCAGGTCGTAGCCGGCGGTCGGCACGGCCTGGCCCGCGGGCAGCCCGTCGGGCAGCTCGGTGCGCCGCAGCTCCATGCACTCCTCGAGCAGCCGCGGGCCGGCGGCCCGGTGGATCGCGCCGTCGACCCCGCCGCCGCCCAGGAGGGAGGAGTTGGCGGCGTTGACGACGGCGTCGACGTCCTGGGTGGTGATGTCGCCCTGCACGGCCTCGATACGCATGGGGACCATGGTGCCGCAGCGAGGCCCGCGGGCGCGGGGGCCTGTGGAGGAGGACGATGGAGTCACGCCCCTGGCGAACACGGGCAGGTTCGCGCGAGGCCCGCCGTTAGCATCGATGAACGCTGCCCGGCTGGGACCACCCGGCCACGCCGCCTCGAAGGAGCCCTGATGTTCGAGAGATTTACCGACCGAGCCCGTCGGGTGATCGTCCTTGCCCAGGAAGAGGCACGGATGCTCAACCACAATTACATCGGGACCGAGCACATCCTGCTCGGCCTCATCCACGAGGGCGAGGGCGTCGCCGCCAAGGCGCTGGAGTCGCTCGACATCTCCCTCGAGGGAGTGCGGCAGCAGGTCACCGAGATCATCGGTGAGGGCCAGCAGGCCCCCGGCGGCCACATCCCCTTCACGCCGCGCGCGAAGAAGGTTCTCGAGCTGTCGCTGCGCGAGGCGCTCCAGCTGGGCCACAACTACATCGGCACCGAGCACATCCTCCTCGGCCTCATCCGCGAGGGCGAGGGCGTGGCGGCGCAGGTGCTCAACAAGCTGGGCGCCGACCTCAACCGCGTGCGCCAGCAGGTCATCCAGCTGCTCTCCGGCTACCAGGGCAAGGAGGCCGTCGCGGCCGGCGGCCCCGCGGAGGGGCAGCCCTCCGGCTCCGCCGTCCTCGACCAGTTCGGCCGCAACCTCACCCAGGCCGCCCGCGAGGGCAAGCTCGACCCGGTCATCGGGCGCGAGCAGCCGATCGAGCGCGTCATGCAGGTGCTCTCGCGCCGCACGAAGAACAACCCCGTCCTCATCGGTGAGCCCGGTGTCGGCAAGACCGCCGTCGTCGAGGGCCTGGCCCAGGCGATCGTGCGCGGCGACGTGCCCGAGACCCTGCGCGACAAGCAGCTCTACACCCTCGACCTCGGCTCGCTCGTCGCCGGGTCCCGCTACCGCGGAGACTTCGAGGAGCGCCTGAAGAAGGTCCTCAAGGAGATCCGCACCCGCGGCGACATCGTCCTGTTCATCGACGAGATCCACACGCTCGTCGGTGCGGGTGCGGCCGAGGGCGCGATCGACGCCGCGAGCATCCTCAAGCCGATGCTCGCCCGCGGTGAGCTGCAGACCATCGGTGCCACGACCCTGGACGAGTACCGCAAGCACATCGAGAAGGACGCCGCCCTCGAGCGCCGCTTCCAGCCGATCCTCGTGGACGAGCCGTCCGTGGCCCACACCATCGAGATCCTCAAGGGGCTGCGTGACCGGTACGAGGCGCACCACCGCGTCTCGATCAACGACGAGGCGCTCATCGCCGCCGCGACGCTGGCCGACCGCTACGTGTCGGACCGCTTCCTCCCGGACAAGGCGATCGACCTCATCGACGAGGCGGGCGCGCGCCTGCGCATCCGCCGGATGACCGCCCCGCCGGAGCTCCGCGAGCTCGACGAGCAGATCTCCGAGGTCCGCCGCGAGAAGGAGTCGGCGATCGACGACCAGGACTTCGAGAAGGCCGCCTCGCTGCGCGACGACGAGAAGCAGCTCTCCGCGCGCCGGGTCGACCGGGAGAAGGCCTGGAAGTCCGGCGACCTCGACACGGTCGCCGAGGTGGACGAGGACCTCATCGCCGAGGTGCTGGCGATGTCGACCGGCATCCCGGTCTTCAAGCTCACCGAGGCCGAGTCCTCCAAGCTCCTCCACATGGAGGCGGAGCTCCACAAGCGGATCATCGGCCAGGAGGCCGCGATCACCGCGCTGTCCCAGGCGATCCGCCGCACCCGCGCCGGCCTCAAGGACCCCAAGCGTCCCGGCGGCTCGTTCATCTTCGCCGGACCCACCGGCGTCGGGAAGACCGAGCTCGCCAAGGCGCTCGCGGAGTTCCTCTTCGGTGACGAGGACGCGCTCATCCAGCTCGACATGAGTGAGTTCTCCGAGAAGCACACGGTCTCGCGCCTCTTCGGCTCGCCCCCCGGCTACGTCGGCTACGAGGAGGGTGGTCAGCTCACCGAGAAGGTGCGCCGCCGTCCGTTCTCCGTCGTCCTGTTCGACGAGGTGGAGAAGGCCCACGCGGACATCTTCAACTCGCTCCTGCAGATCCTCGAGGACGGCCGCCTCACCGACGCCCAGGGCCGGGTGGTGAACTTCAAGAACACCATCATCATCATGACGACGAACCTCGGGACCCGGGACATCGCCAAGGGCGTGCAGACGGGCTTCCAGGCGAGCGGCGAGCTGTCCAACGACTACGAGCGGATGAAGACGAAGGTCAACGAGGAGCTCAAGCAGCACTTCCGGCCCGAGTTCCTCAACCGCGTGGACGACACCATCGTGTTCCCGCAGCTCACGCAGGACCAGATCGTCCAGATCGTCGACCTCATGATCGCCCAGCTCGACGAGCGCATGCGCAACCAGGGCATGGCGATCCGCCTGACCGGCGCGGCCAAGGTGCTGCTCGCCGAGCGGGGCTACGACCCCGTCCTCGGTGCCCGGCCGCTGCGCCGCGCGATCCAGCGCGAGATCGAGGACGTCCTGTCGGAGAAGATCCTCTACGGCCAGATCCACGCCGGCCAGACCATCGAGGTCGACGCCGCGGGCGAGGGCGTGCTCGGGGAGTTCCTCTTCCGCGGGCTGGACGAGGGCGAGATCGTCACGCCCGAGCCGGTCGGCGTCGGCGGCACCACGACCGTCGAGCAGCGCCAGATGCCCACCGCCCCCCAGGGCGGCGGCGCGGGCGGCGGCGGACAGCTGCAGCCCGGAGCCTGACGAACGGCGCCTGAAGGCCCGGCAACCCCGCGGGTTGCCGGGCCTTCGCGCGTCCGTGACAGAGGCCTCCGCAAGATCTTCGGCCGTAGGCCTCGCCCTATCGGCCCAGGCCCGCTACAGTTGTAACTGCTTCGGCATCGGCCGGGGCTTTTTTATCGAGGAGTTTGCATGGCTACTGGCACCGTGAAGTGGTTCAACGGCGAGAAGGGGTTCGGCTTCATTGCTCCCGACGGCGGGGGTGCGGATGTCTTCGTCCACTACTCGGCCATCGCCACGAGCGGCTACCGCTCGCTCGACGAGGACCAGAAGGTCGAGTTCGACACCACGCAGGGCCCCAAGGGCCCCCAGGCGGAGAATGTCCGCCCCCTCTGATCTGAGGTGACCGCGCACCGTCTTCACTGACTGCGCACCCCGCTGCAGCCCGCCACCGTCGAACGGTGGCGGGCTGTGGTGCGTCCGGGCCCGGTGACCTGCGCCGTCCGTCGTGCGAGTCCCGGACGTCGCCCATAGTGTGGATGGCAGAGAGGCCAGGACCGGTCTCCGCGACGGAAGGAGTTGCTCCATGGGCACTGACGACAAGATCGCGAACTCGACGGAGAAGACCTCGGGCAAGATCAAGGAGGCCGTCGGCGACGCGACCGACAACAGGGACCTCCAGGCCGAGGGCCACAAGGACCAGACCAAGGGCAGCCTCAAGCAGGCCGCCGAGAACGTCAAGGACGCCTTCAAGTAGACGGCTCCTGACGCCCCGCGGTGACACCCGTCCCGCGGGGCGTTCGCCTGTCCGGCCCGCGCCCGTGCAAGATCAGGGCCGCAGGGGACACAGGCAGGGTGGTGGCATCCGGACACGAGAGGGGCGCCGTGCGCGACGACGCGTGGTTCGAGGGGCTCTACCGTGACCACGCGACCGCCGTGTACCGGTACCTGCTGCGCCGTGCGCCGGCCGCGGACGCCGAGGACCTCACTGCCGACGTCCTCGCCACCGCCTGGCGACGCCGCGACGACGTGCCCGCCGACGCGGAGCTGCCCTGGCTCTACCGCACGGCCGGCTTCGTCCTGGCCAACCACCGCCGCAAGATCGTCCCCCTCCCGGTGGAGAACCTTCCCGACGCACGCGACGACGACGGTGACCCAGCGCTGGCGGCCGTCGCCGACGACGACGTCCGGGTGGCGCTGGCGGCGCTGAGCGAACGTGACCGGCAGATCCTCGTCCTCCACGCGTGGGAGGGGCTGGGCGGCAACGAGCTGGCGCAGGTTCTCGGGATCTCCCGGGGCGGAGCCGACGCCGCCCTGTCCCGGGCCCGCGCCCGCCTGACCGCGGCCTGGCCGGACTGACCCGGCGCCGCCCGGGTCAGGCCAGGCGGGCCAGCGCGAGAGCGACGAGCTCGACCATGTCGGGCTGCGGGTCGGGCAGCTCGTCGACCGGCCACCAGGCGACGTCGAGGGACTCGGCGGACACGGCGTGGGCGGCGCCGACGGGTGCCGTGGCGACGAAGCGGACGTCCAGGTGCGTGGCCCCGCCGCGCGGGTCGCAGAACGGCACGGGGTGCGCGCTGAGCTGCACCGGCACCGGGTCGAGGACGAGGGCGTCGATGCCGGACTCCTCGCGGGCCTCGCGCAGGGCGGCGGCGGCCAGCGTGGGGTCGCCGGGCTCGACGTGCCCACCGAGCTGGAACCAGCGCTGGGCCTTGCGGTGCAGGGTGAGCAGCACGCTGCGGCGGTCGGCCGAGACGACGACGGTGCTCGCCGTCAGGTGGTCGGGGTAGCACTCGCGCAGCACGCCGAGCGGCTCGGCCCGCAGGTGGGCGACGTAGCGCTCGCGCAGCTGCTCCTGCCGTGGCGTGGGGGCGTGCCAGGTCTCGAGCACGGCGAGGGCGGAGGAGTGGAGGGTGGGAGGCACGGTGACCAGCGTGCCACCACCGGCGCAAGATCCGGGCGGCTCGCCACACAGGTGGGGTAGGAGCAGGCCCACCCAGTCCTAACCCCGGAGGTCACCATGGACGAGGACGAGGCAGTCGCTCGGGTACGCGGCGCCGACCCCGCCGCCGGCGCCGAGCCGGACGGCGAGCGGCTGGCCGCGCTCACCAGCGAGCGGCGTGCGGACGAGCTCGCGGCGCGGCGCGGCCGCCGGGGTGCGCGGTGGGCGGCGGTGGCCGCCGTCGCGGCCGGCGCGCTCGTCGTCGGCGGCGGGGCCGGGTTCGGGGTCGGCCGGGCCACGCAGGACCCGGCCACGTCGACCCTCGACGCCGGTGCGCCCGCGGAGCGCAGCGTCGCCGCCGGCGCCCCGGAGAGCATGTCCTCCGCCGACACGTCCCTCGCCGGCGGCTACGGCGGGGAGCGCACGACCTTCACCGCCGCGGGGCTGAGCGACGCGGGCGGCACCGCGACGGCCTGGGCCTTCGACGGCGCCGCCGTCTTCTCCGAGGAGACCGCCGCCCGCGTGGCCGAGGTCCTCGGGGTCGAGGGGGAGCCGCGCCTGGAGGGCGGGTGGAACGTCGGCCCGGTCGACGGCAGCGGCCCGACCCTCAGCATCGGCCCGGACGCCGCGGTGACCGTCTACTACAGCGACCCCGCGCTCTACGCGGGGCTGGAGGACGTCGCGCCCGCCGAGCCCATGGACGAGGGTGCCGCCGAGGGCGGGGACGCCGCCTCCGGCGGGGACGGGGACGTCGGGACGTCCGCTGTCGAGCCGCTCCCCGCTCCCGGTGGGGGCGACGAGCCGAGCGCCGTCGCGCCGGAGGGGTCGGCGCCGGACGGGGCGGCCGGTGCCCTGTACGAGACGCTCGCCGCGCTCGGGCTGGACCCCGAGGCGGCCGAGTACGCCGAGCAGGACGCGTGGGCGGGGCACCCGGCGACGAGCGTCGTCGCGCACCACGTCGTCGCGGGGCTGCGCACCGGTCACAGCTGGTACGCCGACGTCGTCGACGGCGAGGTGATGTCCCTCTCCGGTCCGCTCGCACCGGTCGTCGATCTCGGCGCGTACGACGTCGTCAGCCCCGCGGCGGCGGTCGAGCGGCTCGCCGACCCGCGCTTCGGTGGCAGCCCGGTGTGGTCGGAGGACGTCGCGATCATGCCGGTGCCCGAGCCGGACGGGCGCAGCTGGGACGACCCGCCCGCCCCGCCGCCGGCGGCCGGTGCGCCCGTCCCGTGGCCGGTCACCGACGTCACCATCACGACGGCGGAGCCGAGCCTGACCGAGCACTGGACGGACGGGGGCAGCAGCCTCCTGCTGCCGGCCTACGACCTGAGCGACGCCGAGGGACGGACCTGGCGGGTGCTGGCCGTGGCCGACCACGAGCTGGCGTTCTAGGACGCCACGAGAGGCGTCGTCCCGGCCGGTTGGAGGGCCGGCCGGGGCGGTGCCGGTCAGTCGGTGCGCTCGTCGACGAGGTCGGCGTACTCCGGGTGCTCGTCGATCCACCCGGCCATGAACGAGCACTCCGGCACGACCCGGAGCCCCTCGGTGCGGGCAGCCTCCAGCGCCGCGCTCGCGAGGGCGGAACCGACGCCCTGCCCCGCGGCGGACGGCTCGACGACGGTGTGCGTGAGGACGACGACGTCGGCGTCACGCTCGTAGACGGCGACACCGAGGAGGTCCCCGCCCGCTGTCGCCTCGAAGCGGTGCCGGGTGGGGACGTCGGCCACCTGGATCTCGACCATGCCTCAGCGTGCCCGGCCGACCGCCCCCTCGCACGCCGAGAACCCTCGATGGATGTGGGTGGGCGTCGCTAGAGTGGGCACACGTCCGCGGTGTCGGGGACCGCGGGGACCACCGGAGGCGACGATGCCGAAGTACGTGTACCGCTTCAGCGAGGGCGGGATGGACCAGAAGGACCTGCTCGGTGGCAAGGGCGCGAACCTCGCCGAGATGAGCAGGCTCGGTCTGCCGGTGCCCCCGGGCTTCACGATCACCACCGAGGCGTGCCGCGCGTACATGCGCGACGGGCACGTCCCGGCGGACCTGCGCGTGGAGGTGACCCTCGCGCTGCGTCAGGTCGAGGACACCCTCGGCCGCAGTCTCGGGGACTTCCACGAGCCGCTCCTCGTGTCGGTGCGCTCGGGCGCGAAGTTCTCCATGCCCGGGATGATGGAGACGGTCCTCAACGTCGGGCTCAACGACGCCTCGGTGCAGGGCCTCACCGCCGTCACCGGGGACGAGCGCTTCGCGTGGGACTCCTACCGCCGGCTCGTCCAGATGTTCGGCAAGACCGTCCTCGGCATCGACGGGGACCTCTTCTCCGGTGCCCTCGAGGAGCTCAAGGCCCGGCGCGGCGCCACGGACGACACCGAGCTCACCGGCGAGGACCTGCGGGGACTGACAGGAACGTACAAGGGCATCGTCCGCGAGCAGTCCGGCCACGACTTCCCGCAGCACCCGCGCCAGCAGCTCGACATGGCCATCGAGGCGGTGCTCCGCTCGTGGAACACCGACCGGGCGGTCCTGTACCGCCGCCAGGAGGGCATCCCCAACGACCTCGGCACGGCGGTCAACGTCCAGGCGATGGTGTTCGGGAACCTCGGCCCCACGTCGGGCACCGGGGTCTGCTTCACCCGCGACCCCTCGACCGGCCACTCCGGCGTGTACGGCGACTACCTGCCGAACGCCCAGGGCGAGGACGTCGTCGCGGGCATCCGCAACACCGTGCCGCTCGCCGAGCTCGAGCGCTTCGACGCCGAGGCGTACACCGAGCTGCGGCAGGCGATGCGGCGGCTGGAGACCCACTACCGCGACCTGTGCGACATCGAGTTCACCATCGAGGACGGCAAGCTCTGGCTGCTGCAGACGCGGGTGGGCAAGCGCACCGCCGCGGCAGCGTTCCGGGTGGCCACCCAGCTGGTGGACGAGGACCTCATCACCATGGACGAGGCCATCGGCCGGGTGAGCGGCGCCCAGCTGGGCAAGCTCCTCTTCCCGCAGTTCGACGCCGACGCGGACAGCGAACGCCTCACCACCGGCATGGCCGCGTCCCCCGGCGCCGCCGTCGGCGAGATCGTCTTCGACAACGCCCAGGCCGTCGAGCGCAGCGAGGCGGGCGCCGACGTCATCCTCGTGCGGCGGGAGACGAACCCCGACGACCTCCAGGGCATGGTGGTCGCCGCCGGCATCCTCACCTCCCGGGGCGGCAAGACGTCCCACGCGGCCGTGGTCGCCCGCGGGATGGGCACCTGCGCCGTCGTCGGCGCGGACGAGCTCGACGTCGACGTCGTCCGCCGCGAGGTACGGGTCAACGGCCGCACCCTCCACGCCGGGGACACCATCGCCATCGACGGGACGTCCGGCGAGGTCTTCCTCGGCGAGGTGCCCGTCGTCGACTCCCCGGTGATGACCTATATCGCCGAGGGCCTCGACGCCGGGCTGGCGGCGGCGCCGGACGAGCAGACCCGCGAGCTCATCGAGGCGGTCCACCGCATCCTCACGCACGCCGACGACGTCCGGCGGCTGCGTGTGCGCGCCAACGCCGACACCGAGGAGGACGCGCGCCGCGCGCGTGAACGCGGCGCCGAGGGGATCGGGCTGTGCCGCACCGAGCACATGTTCCTCGGCGAGCGGCGCGCCCTCGTCGAACGGGTCATCCTCGCCGGTGACGACGAGGAGGAGCGGGACGCGGCGCTGGAGGCGCTGCTGCCGCTCCAGCGGGAGGACTTCGGCGAGATCCTGCGGGCCATGGACGGCCTGCCGGCGACGATCCGGCTCATCGACCCGCCGCTGCACGAGTTCCTCCCCGACCTCACCGAGCTCTCGGTCGAGGTGGCGCTCGCGCAGGAGCGCGGGCAGGCCGACGAGCACCGCGTGCGGCTCCTCGGGGCCGTCCGGCGGATGCACGAGGCGAACCCGATGCTCGGGCTGCGCGGGGTGCGGCTGGGCCTCGTCGTGCCCGGTCTCTTCGCACTGCAGGTGCGGGCGATCGCCCAGGCCACCGCGCGGCTGCGCGCCGAGGGCAGGGACCCGCGCCCGGAGATCATGGTCCCGCTCGTCGGCTCGGTGCGGGAGCTGCAGCTCGTCCGCCAGGAGGCCGAGCGGGTCCTCGCGGAGGAGGGCCGGGCCGCGGGCACGCTCCTCGACCTGCCCATCGGCTGCATGATCGAGCTGCCCCGCGCGGCGCTCACCGCCCACCGGATCGCCGAGCAGGCCGACTTCTTCTCCTTCGGCACCAACGACCTCACCCAGACGACGTGGGGCTTCTCCCGCGACGACGTCGAGGCCGCGTTCTTCTCCCGGTACCTCGCCAACGGGGTGCTGCGCATCTCCCCGTTCGAGACGATCGACGGCGAGGGCGTGGGCCCGCTCGTGCGCGCCGGGGTGGCCGGTGGCCGCGCGACGAAGCCGCACATGCACATCGGGGTGTGCGGCGAGCACGGCGGCGACCCGGAGTCCATCCACTTCTTCCACGACGCCGGCCTCGACTACGTCTCCTGCTCGCCCTACCGGGTGCCCGTGGCCCGGCTCGAGGCGGGGCGGGCGGCGGTCATGACGGGGCAGGGCTAGAGGGCAGTGCCACGACGACGCGAGAGGGGACGGTCGACATGCGCCGTGCGCTGCGTCCACCGGACGGAGGGAGCACGCCGATGACCGGCGACGGCCTCCCCGACGAGGACCTCGAGTGGGTCCGCAGCGGCTCGGACTACTTCGCCCGGCGGCTCGCGGAGCTCACCGAGGAGGACGTCGCCGGGGACAGCCTGCTGCCCGGCTGGACCCGTGGGGCCGTCATCGCCCACGTCGGGTACAACGCCGTGGCGCTGCGCCGGCTGTGCCACTGGGCCCGGACCGGGGAGGAGACGCCGATGTACACGTCGGAGGAGGCCCGCGACGCGGAGATCGCACGCGGTGCCGCACTGCCGCTCGGTGAGCTGCGTCAGCTCTGCACCGACAGCCGCGACGCGCTCGACGATGACTGGCGCTCCCTGCCGGCCGAGGCGTGGGAGGCCGAGGTCCGCACCCGGCAGGGGCGGCGCCTACGCGCCCGGGAGACCGTGTGGATGCGCGCCCGCGAGGTGTGGATCCACGGCGTCGACCTCGCCACCGGCGGCTCCTACCGCGACTTCCCGCCCGCCGTCGTGGACCGGCTCACCGCCGACGTGCTCGAGGGCTGGGCGGCCCGGGGCGAGGCGGTCGACATGGTGCTCCACCCGACCGACCGCGACGGGCCGACGAGCATCGGCTCACCCGGTCCCACCGTGTCCGGGAGCGCGGCCGACCTCGCCCGGTGGCTCACCGGGCGGGGCGGCGGCGGGCTCGAGTCCTCGACGGGTGAGCTGCCCGCGCTGCCGCGCTGGCTGTGAGACCACCGACCGTCCCGGCAGAGGGGAGGAGGACCATGCCCGAGCTCGTCAGCCACGACGTCCGCGTCCACCCGAGCGCCGCGAACCTCGGGCGTGAGGAGCAGCTCGCGTGGAAGATCGCCGAGCTCGCCACCGACCCGGTCCCCGTCCCCGACGACGTCACCGAGATGATCGTCAACCGGGTCATCGACAACGCCGCGGTCGCGACGGCGTCGCTCACCCGTGGCCCCGTCGTCGCCGCCCGCGCGCAGGCGCTCGCCCACCCGTACCGGCCGGGCGCCACGGTCCTCGGCTGCCCCTCCGCGAGGCGGGTGAGTCCCGAGTGGGCGGCGTGGGCCAACGGGGTGGCGGTCCGCGAGCTCGACTACCACGACACCTTCCTGGCGGCCGAGTACTCCCACCCCGCCGACAACATCCCCCCGCTCCTCGCCGTCGCCCAGCACGCGGCCGCCCGCCGCGGTCTCACCGGGGCCGACGTCGTCCGCGGTGTGGCCACCGCCTACGAGGTCCAGGTCGACCTCGTCCGCGCGATCAGCCTGCACCGGCACAAGATCGACCACGTCGCCCACCTCGGGCCGTCCGCCGCCGCCGGGCTGGGCACGCTCCTCGGCCTCGACGCCGGGACGATCTTCCACGCCGTCGGGCAGGCGCTGCACACGACGACGGCGACGCGCCAGTCCCGCAAGGGCGAGATCTCCACGTGGAAGGCCTACGCCCCCGCCTTCGCCGGCAAGGTCGCGGTCGAGGCGGTCGACCGCGCGATGCGCGGCCAGACCTCACCGACCCCCGTCTACGAGGGGGAGGACGGCGTCATCGCCCGGCTGCTCGACGGCCCGGACGCCCACTACGTGGTGACGCTGCCCGCCCCTGGGTCGCCGAAGCGGGCGATCCTCGACACGTACACCAAGGAGCACTCCGCGGAGTACCAGTCGCAGGCGCTCATCGACCTCGCCCGCCGGCTCCACCGGGAGCGGCCCGAGCTGCGCGACCCGGCGAACGTCGAGGCGATCGTCATCCACACCTCCCACCACACCCACGACGTCATCGGCTCGGGCGCGAACGACCCGCAGAAGTACGACCCGGCCGCGAGCCGCGAGACCCTCGACCACTCGATCCCCTACATCTTCACCGTCGCCCTCCAGGACGGGACCTGGCACCACGTCGAGTCCTACCGCCCCGAGCGGGCCGCCCGGCCGGACACCGTGGAGCTGTGGCGCAGGGTGACGACGGCCGAGGACCCCGAGTGGACCCGTCGGTACCACTCGACCGACCCGGCCGAGAAGGCTTTCGGCGGGCGGGTGGAGATCCATCTCGCCGACGGCTCCCGGGTGGTCGAGGAGATCGCCGTCGCCGACGCCCACCCGCTCGGTGCGCGCCCCTTCGGCCGCGAGCAGTACGTCGCAAAGTTCCGCACCCTCGCCGAGGGGGTGCTCGAGCCCGCCGAGGTCGAACGCGTCCTCGACGTCGCGCAGCGGCTGCCCGCGCTCACCGCCGAGGAGCTCGGTGGGCTCACCGTCACGGCCCCGCCCGCGCTGCTCGCGTCCGTCTCCGCACCCGAGGGGATCTTCTGATGCTCCACGCGACCACCCCGGCCCACGAGAAGCGCGCCGCCTTCCGGCGGCGGCTCGCGGGGGAGGACCTCCTCCTGCTGCCCGGGGCGTTCAACCCGCTGTCCGCCCGGCTCATCGAGGAGCAGGGCTTCGACGGGGTCTACGTCTCCGGCGCCGTCCTCTCCGCGGACCTCGGGCTGCCGGACATCGGGCTCACCACGCTGAGCGAGGTCGCCGCGCGCAGCGCCCAGATCGCCCGCGTCACCGAGCTGCCCGCGCTCGTGGACGCCGACACCGGCTTCGGCGAGCCGATGAACGTCGCCCGCACCGTCCAGGTGCTCGAGGACGCCGGGGTGGCGGGACTGCACATCGAGGACCAGGTCAACCCCAAGCGCTGCGGTCACCTCGACGGCAAGCAGGTGGTCGAGGAGGGGACGGCGCTGCGGCGCATCCGCGCGGCCGTGGACGCCCGCCGGGACCCCGGCCTGCTCGTCGTCGCGCGCACCGACGTCCGCGCCGTCGACGGCGTCGACGCCGCCGTCGACCGGGCCCGCGCGCTCGTCGACGCGGGGGCGGACGCCGTCTTCCCCGAGGCCATGGCCAGTCTCGAGGAGTTCGAGGCCGTCGCCTCCGCCGTCGGCGTCCCGGTCCTCGCCAACATGACCGAGTTCGGCAGGTCCGAGCTCTTCACGACCGCCCAGCTCGCCGCGGCGGGGGTGCGCATGGTCATCTACCCCGTCTCCCTGCTCCGCCTCGCCATGGGGGCGGCGGAGCGCGGGCTCCGGGCGCTGCGCCGGGACGGCTCGCTGCGCGAGGAGGTCGCGGCCATGCAGACCCGCGCCCGGCTCTACGAGCTGCTCGACTACTCCGCCTACGCCCACTTCGACGCCGACGTCTACAACTTCCGACTCTGACCGCCGCAGGGGAGCACACCATGAGCGAAGAGATCCGCAAGGGCCTGGTCGGCGTCGTCGCCGACACCACGGCCGTGTCGGAGGTCGACCCGGAGAGCAGCTCGCTGCTCTACCGCGGGTACCCGGTCACCGAGCTCGCCGAGCGCTGCACCTTCGAGGAGGTCGCCTACCTCCTGTGGCACGGGGAGCTGCCGACACGGCTCGAGCGGGTCGCCTTCGAGGGGGAGGGGCGCGCCCAGCGGGCGCTGTCGGACCGGGTGCGGGCCGCCGTCGACCTCGTCCCGACGACGGCGCACCCGATGGACGTCCTGCGCACCGCCGTCAGCGTCCTGGGGGCCAACGACCGGCACGCCGGTGACCGCCGCACGGACGTGGGCAAGGCCGTGGGGCTGCTCAGCCAGATCCCGGCCGTCGTCGCCTACGACCAGCGCCGCCGACGCGGCGAGGAGCTCGTCGCGCCGCGCGCCGACCTCGGGTTCGTCGAGAACTTCCTCAACATGACCTTCGGGCGCGTGCCCGACCCCGTCGTCGTCGACGCCTTCCGGGTCTCCCTCATCCTCTACGCCGAGCACTCCTTCAACGCCTCGACCTTCACCGCCCGGGTCATCACGTCCACCGGCGCGGACCTGTACTCCGCCGTCGTCGGCGCGATCGGCGCGCTCAAGGGCCCGCTGCACGGGGGCGCCAACGAGGCGGTCATGGCGGTGCTCGAGGAGGTCGGCGAGGCCGGGCGCGCGCAGGAGTGGGTGGACCGGGCGCTCGCGGAGAAGCGGAAGGTCATGGGCTTCGGCCACCGGGTGTACAAGCGCGGCGACTCGCGGGTCCCGACGATGAGGGCGGCGCTGGACCGGCTCGTCGCGCACACCGGGCGCCACGAGCTGCTCGCGCTGTACGACGCGCTCGAGGCGGCGATGACGGCCCGCACCGGCATCCGGCCCAACCTCGACTACCCCTCCGGGCCCGCCTACCACCTCATGGGCTTCGACACCGCGACGTTCACACCGCTGTTCGTCGCGGCACGCGTCACCGGCTGGACCGCGCACATCATGGAGCAGGCCGCGGACAACGCCCTCATCCGGCCGCTGTCCGCCTACGTCGGACCCGCCGAGCGGCACGTCGGCCCTCGCACCTGACGGACGGTGCGGCCCCTGCCCCCGCCCAGGTGGCAGGATCGGGGGGTGACCGACCTCGTGACCGACCAGCGCACCGACCTCGTCGCCTCCCTGCGCCGGGCCGTCGACGGCGACGTCCACGACGACACGCTCCACCGCGGGCTGTACTCCACCGACGCCTCGAACTACCGGGTCGTGCCCGACGTCGTCGTCATCCCCCGCGACGTCGACGACGCCCGCGCCGCGCTGGACACCGCGCGGCGGCTCGGGGCACCCGTCACCACGCGCGGCGGCGGCACCTCGGTCGCCGGCAACTCCATCGGCCCGGGTGTCGTCATCGACTTCTCCCGCCACGTCAATCGCATCCTCGAGCTGGACCCCGAGACCCGCACCGCGCGGGTCGAGCCCGGCGTCGTCATGTCCGACCTCCAGCGCGCCGCCAAGCCCCACGGGCTGCGCTTCGGCCCGGACCCCTCGACCCAGAACCGCGCCACCTTCGGCGGGATGATCGGCAACAACGCGTGCGGGCCGCACGCCGTCGCCTACGGCCGCACCGCGGACAACGTCGCGCGCCTCGACGTCGTCGACGGCACCGGCCGTTCCTTCACCGCCGGGCGCGACGGCCTGGACGCCGTCCCCGGCCTGGACGGGCTGGTGCGCGCCCACCTCGCGACGATCCGCACCGAGCTGGGCCGTTTCAAGCGGCAGGTCTCCGGCTACAGCCTCGAGCACCTCCTGCCCGAGAACGGCGCCGACCTCGCCAAGATGCTCGTCGGCACCGAGGGCACCCTGGTCACCGTGCTCGGCGCCACCGTCGACCTCGTCCCCGTGCCCAGCGCGCCGGTCCTCGTCGCGCTCGGCTACCCGGACATGGCCTCCGCCGCGGACGCCGTGCCCGCGCTGCTCGCCCACGGACCGCTCGCCGTCGAGGGCATCGACGCGCGGCTCGTCGACGTCGTGCGCCGCCACCACGGCCCCCAGGCGGTCCCCGAGCTGCCGCGCGGCGCGGGCTGGCTCCTCGTCGAGGTCGGCGGGCAGGACGCCGACGACGCCCTCGACCGCGCCCGCCGGCTCGCCGCCGACGGCGGGACCGACGCCGTCGCCGTCGTGCCGGCCGGCCCGCAGGCCGACGCGCTGTGGCGGATCCGCGCCGACGGCGCCGGGCTGGGCGGGCGCACCCCGTCCGGGGCACAGGGGTGGCCCGGCTGGGAGGACGCCGCCGTCCCGCCGGAGAAGCTCGGTGCCTACCTGCGCGACTTCGAGGCGCTCATGGCCGACCACGGCGTCGACGGCCTCCTGTACGGCCACTTCGGTGACGGCTGCATGCACGTGCGCATCGACCTCCCGCTCGAGACGCCCGAGGGCATCACGCCGTCCCGTGACTTCCTCGTCGCCTCCGCCGAGCTCGTCACCTCCTACGGCGGCTCGCTGTCCGGTGAGCACGGGGACGGGCGCGCCCGCAGCGAGCTGCTCCCGCTCATGTACAGCGCCGGCGCGATCGACCTCTTCGGGCAGGTCAAGACGCTCTTCGACCCCGCCGAGCAGCTCAACCCCGGTGTGCTCGTGCGACCGCGCCCGCTCGACGCGGACCTGCGCCGCCCGCACGCCCGGCCGTTGCTGCCCGTCGCCGGCGGCTTCACCTTCCACGAGGACGGCGGCGACATGACCCGCGCCGTCCACCGCTGCACCGGCGTGGGCAAGTGCCGGGCCGACACCTCCGCCGCCGGCGGGTTCATGTGCCCCTCCTTCCGGGCGACGCAGGACGAGAAGGACGTGACCCGCGGCCGCGCGCGCATGCTGCAGGAGCTGGCCAACGGCACCCTCGTGGCCGACGTGCGCAGCCCCGCCCTCCACGAGTCCCTCGACCTGTGCCTGTCCTGCAAGGCGTGCTCGAGCGACTGCCCGGCCGGCGTCGACATGGCGCGCTACAAGTCCGAGGTGCTCCACCGCAGCTACCGGCGCCGCCTGCGGCCGGTCAACCACTACGCCCTCGGCTGGCTGCCGAGGTGGGCCGGGCTCATCACCCGTGTGCCCGCCGTCGCGCGCCTCGTCAACGCCGTCCTCGGCGTGCGTCCGGTGGCCAAGCTCGTGATGCGCGCCGGCGGTATGGACCCGAGGCGCGAGATGGTCACCTTCGCCACGGAGCGCTTCTCGCGCTGGGCACGGACGAACCCCGCCGCCGACGTCACCCCCGCCGCCGCGGCGGGCGGGCCCCGGCGGGTGCTGCTGTGGGCGGACTCGTTCTCCGAGACGCTCGACGGCGCCGGGGCCCGGGCGATGGTCCGGGTGCTGCGGGACGCCGGGTACGAGGTCGTCGTGCCGGACGAGCAGGCCTGCTGCGGTCTCACCTGGATCTCGACCGGCCAGCTCGACGGCGCGCGCCGCCAGCTCGAGCACACGATGTCGGTCCTCGCGCCCTTCGCGGCGAACGGTGTGCCCATCGTCGGCGTGGAGCCCTCGTGCACCGGTGTGCTGCGCGACGACCTCCTCGACCTCTTCCCCGACGACCCCCGAGCGCGGATGATCGCCGAGGGCACCCACACCCTGGCCGAGCTCCTCACCGCACCGGCACCGCTGGGACCCGGTGAGGACTGGCAGCCGCCCTCGCTCGAGGGGGTCGAGGTCGTCGCCCAGCCGCACTGCCACCACCACTCCGTCATGGGGTGGGAGGCCGACGCCGCGATCCTCGCCAAGGCCGGCGCCCAGGTGACCAGGCTCGCCGGGTGCTGCGGTCTGGCCGGGAACTTCGGCATGGAGAAGGGCCACTACGACGTCTCCGTCCAGGTCGCCGAGAACGCCCTGCTGCCGGCGCTCTCGGAGGCCGGTCCCGAGTCGGTCTACCTCGCCGACGGCTACTCCTGCCGGACGCAGGCGGCCCAGCTCGCCGGCCGGCACGGCGTCCACCTCGCCCAGCTCCTCGCCGGCGAGAGGCGCTGACAACCCTACTTTCGGCGGGGGTCGGGGCCCCTCGAGCGGCCGGGCGGTCATGAGAAGATGGCACCGGTCCCCACGGTGCGAGAGTTCAGGTCGAGTATGCCGCTGTTCGAGTTCGAGGCCGGCCAGCTGATCCCGGCGCAGATCGGTCACGCCGTCACCGACCCCGTCGAGCCCGCCGTGCTCGACGCCGTACGCGGACAGGTGCTGGAGATGCTCCGGCTGCCCGTCCTCCCCGTCACCTGGCAGGACGACGACGGCGCGCCCCGCCTCACCGCGATGGACCCCGCCGGCCACGTCGTCAGCGTCGAGGTCCTCGAGCGTCTCGACGCGCACGCCCTCGTCGCCGCTCTCGGCCGCGCCGGGCACTCCGCCGAGCGCGGCTGGATCGACGTCGCCCGCAGCTATCCCACCGGGGTCGGGGCCTTCCGCCGCGACTGGAACGCCTTCCGCGAGTCCCAGCCGGTCGGCACGGTCGTCACGGCCCGGGTGCACGTCGTCGCCGCACAGATCGACGACGACGCCCGGCGGGCCCTGGACGCGCTCGCCGGCGCGGGCGTCGTCGTCCACGAGGTCGCCGTGCGGGTCATGTCGAGCGGCCGGCTGTTCCTCGACGTCACCGAGGTCAGCGTGCCCGTCGCCCCGCTGCCGTGGCTCCTTCCCGGGCGCACGGTCGCCGCCCTCGAGGCCGGCTCCCCGGCACTGCCGCCGCCGCCCGCCGCAGAGGAGACGGAGCAGGAGCGGCCGGAGCGACGCGCGCGCGGCCGCCGTGCGGCCGCCCCGCCGGCCGCGGACCCGGTGCCCGGGCTCGCTGGGTCCGCGCACGCGGCGCCCGCGCCCGAGCACCCCGCGCCCGGCCCGGCAGTGACCGGGACCGCCGCCCCGCACGAGGACCTGCTCGGCATCGCCGAGATGCTCGGGCAGCCCGCCACCCTGGTCTGGGCCCGCAACGGTCACGGCGGGGAGGCGACGCTCCGGCCGGACGGGTGGATCGTCGTCGAGGGCCGCTCCTTCGGGGCGCCCGAGGCGGCGGCCTCCGCCGTCGTCGGCGAGCCCGTGGCCGCCGAGGCGTGGGAGGCGTGGCGCTTCGGCGAGGCGGGCCCGAGCCTCCACGAGGCGCGCGAGGAGCTGCGCGTGCAGCGCGCGGGCGGGCGCCGCCGGAGGGCCGAGGGCGGCCTCAGGCGTCGGCGTAGGCGCGCAGCCAGCGAGTGAGCTCGTCGTAGGCCCAGCCCCGGACGGCCGCCGGGGAGAGCAGGACGTCGTGGACCGCGTCGCGCACCCGGGCGACCGTGACGAGCGGACCGAGCCCGAGGGCGCGGCGCGCGGTGAGATCGGCGTCGATGACCGTGTCCGCACCGCGCATCTGCTCCGACCAGCGCGGCCCGAACAGTGACTTGTCGGAGGCGAGGACGAGCACCGGGCAGGTGATGTCGAGGCCGGCGGACACCTGGGCGTGGCCGGCCAGGACGGCGGCGAGCCAGCCGGGACGGATCGGGGCGCTGGGGTGCGTGCGCCACGCGGGTTGGAGCGGCCAGCCGGTGTGCGCGGGGTCGGTGAGCTCCTCGGGGGTGAGCTCGGGCAGCGCGTCGCCGCCCTCGGCCGCCTTGCCCACGCGGCCGGCGAGGGTGCGGCCGTAGAAGCCGGGGTCCTTGAGGGGCAGCGCCGCCGTGGGCTGGTACCGCGCGAGGGTCTCGATGACCGGCTGGCCCAGGGTCCGCACGATCCACGAGCCCTGGAGCTCGAGCCACGGGGAGTTGAGGACGAGGGCGCGCAGGGCGCCGGGGTGGCGGTGGGCCCACAGCGCGGCGGTGAGGCCGCCGGTCGAGTGGCCCATGAGGACGACGTCGCCGAGCGCGGGGTGGTCCGCGCGGACCAGGTCGAGCGCGGCGTGGATCTCCTCGTCGTAGGTGGACAGCGACTCGACGTACCCACGCAGCTGCCCGGGGCGCAGGCTGCGCCCGTAACGGCGCAGGTCGAGCGCGTAGAACGCGGCCCCCGAGGCGGCGGACCGGCGGGCGAGCTCACGCTGGTGGAAGTAGTCGTTCCACCCGTGCAGGTGGAGCATGACGAAGCGGGGCGGGACGGGCGGCGGGCCCTCCGGGTCGTCCTCGGGCCGGTAGCGCACGACGGTCGCGACGACCGGCCCGTCCTCGTCGGGCAGCAGCTCCACCGTGCGAGCCGTGAAGCCGTCACCGAGGACGTCGGGGCCCCAGGCGCCCACCGGCGCGGCGGGCAGGTCCGCGAGCGCCGCGTCGGGGCTGTGACGGCCCTCGTCCACGGGGGCGTCCGCGACGTCGTCGGCGGTCTGGCGCAGGAAGGGGATGCTCGGCACCCGCCCATGGTCGCTCGGACGGGCGCGCCGTGCACGCGTCAGGACCGGGCGACCTGCTTGAGGAAGCCGCCGAGGTGCCGGGTGACCTGGTCGTGCTCGACGAGGAACCCGTCGTGGCCGTAGGGGGAGCGCAGGTAGCGGACCGGCCCGGAGCCCGGGACGCCGGCGGCGATCCGCTCGGACTCGTGCGGGAGGAAGAGGCGGTCGGACTCGACGGCGATGACGAGGACGTCCGCCGTCACCTCGGCGAGCGCCGCCGCGACCCCGCCGCGGTCGCGGCCGACGTCGTGGGTGAGCATCGAGCGGGTGAGGGTGAGGTAGCTGTTGGCGTCGAAGCGCTGGGCGAGCTTGGTGCCGTGGTGGTCGAGGTAGGACTGGACGGCGAAGCGGCCGCCGAGCAGCGGCTCCTCCGCGTGCTGGGGCAGGCGCCCGAAGCGGCCCTCGAGCTCCTCGGCGCTGCGGTAGGTCGTGTGGGCGATGCGGCGGGCCAGCGCGAGGCCGGCGTGCGGTCCGTGCCCGGGCGGGGCGTCGTAGTAGTCGCCCCCGCGGAAGTTCGCGTCGAGCTCGATGGCGGCGATCTGGGCGTGCGCCCACGCGATCTGGTCCGCCGTCGTCTGGGCGCCCGAGGCGATGACGGCGGCCGACCGCACCCGCGACGGGGCGGTGATCGCCCACTCGAGCACGCGGTGCCCGCCCATGGAGGCGCCGACGACGTGGGCCCACTGCCCGATGCCCAGGCGGTCGCTCAGCTCGATCTCGGCGGCCACCTGGTCCCGGACGGTGACGCTGGGGAAGCGGCTGCCCCACGGGGTGCCGTCCGGCGCGGGGGAGGAGGGTCCGGTGGAGCCCTGACAGCCCCCGAGGACGTTGACGGCGACGACGAACCAGCGGTCGGTGTCGATCGCCAGGCCCGGTCCCACGACGGAGGACCACCACCCGGGGGTGGGGTGCCCCGGCCCGGCCGGGCCGGCGACGTGCGCGTCCCCCGTGAGCGCGTGGCAGATGAGGACCGCGTTGTCCCGGGCGGCGCTGAGCTCTCCCCACGTCTCGTAGGCCAGCGTCACGGAGGGCAGCCGGCCACCGGCCTCGAGGTGGAGCGCGCCGAGGTCGACGAAGCGCCGCTGCCCGGCGCCGTGCTCGGGGCGCCACGCCCCCGTGGCCGGGACCGGCGCGGAGTCGAGTCGCGCCCGCACGCGGTGAGCGGTGGTCTGACCGTTCACCGCGTGCGGGCGGCGCTCCTCGGGGGGCACGGTGCTACTCGCCCCCGACCGCCGCGGCTGCCTGCGAGACCGCGGCGGCGGCGCGCAGGCCGGTCTGCAGGTCGGCGAGGATGTCGTCGATGTGCTCGAGCCCGACGGCGAGGCGCACGAGACCCGGGCTGACGCCCGCGGCGGTCAGGGCCGCCTCGTCGAGCTGGGAGTGCGTCGTGGACGCCGGGTGGATGACGAGGGAGCGGACGTCGCCGATGTTCGCGACGTTGGAGTGCAGCTCGAGGGCGTCGACGAAGGCGATGCCCGCCTCGTAGCCGCCGGCGAGCTCGAAGGTGAGTACGGCGCCGGCGCCCTTGGGGGCGTACTTCTGCGCCCGCTCGTACCACGGCGAGGACGGCAGACCGGCGTAGCCGACCTTCGTCACCTGGTCCTGCGCCTCGAGGAACTCCGCCACCCGCTGGGCGTTGGCCACGTGCCGCTCCACGCGCAGCGAGAGCGTCTCGATGCCCTGACCGATGAGGAACGCGTTGAACGGGGAGACGGCCGCGCCGATGTCCCGGAGCAGCTGGACGCGGGCCTTGAGGATGAACGCCGGGGCGCCGAGGTCCTTGAAGACGAGCCCGTTGTAGCTCGGGTCGGGGGTGTTGTAGTTCGGGAACTTCTCGGGGTCGGCGGACCAGTCGAACTTCCCGCCGTCGACGATGGCGCCGGCGATCGAGGTGCCGTGGCCGCCGAGGTACTTGGTCGCCGAGTGGACGACGATGTCCGCGCCGTGCTCGAGCGGGCGGATGAGGTAGGGGGTCGCGACGGTGTTGTCGACGACGAGCGGCACACCGTTCTCGTGGGCGATCCCGGCGACGGTCTCGATGTCGAGGATGTCCTGCTTGGGGTTGGGGATCGTCTCGGCGAAGAAGAGCTTGGTGTTCGGCTGGACGGCGTCACGCCAGGCCTGCGGGTCGTCGGGGTCGGTGACGAACGTCGTCGTGATCCCGAACTTCGGCAGGGTGTGGCGCAGCAGGTTGTAGGTGCCGCCGTAGAGGCTGGGGCTGGCGACGACGTGGTCGCCGGCCTCGGCGATGTTGAGGATCGCGAAGGTCTCGGCCGCCTGGCCGGAGGCGACGAGGAGGCCGCCGACACCCCCCTCGAGCGCCGCGATGCGGTCCTCGACGGCTGCCTGCGTGGGGTTGGTGATGCGGGTGTAGATCGGGCCGAGCTCGGCGAGGGCGAAGCGGTTCGCCGCCTGCTCCGCGCTCGCGAAGACGAAGGAGGTCGTCTGGTAGATCGGCAGAGCGCGCGCCCCGGTCGCGGGGTCGGGCTGCTGGCCGGCGTGGATCTGCTTGGTCTCGAAGGACCAGGTGGACTCGGTCATGTCAGTTCTCCAGGTGTGGGGGAGCGGGGGCGAGCCGGCTCCCTGCCGTCACGCCGGTCCCGCGGAGGGGCTTGGCGCACGGGGGCCTGGCGCCGAGGGCGGCGGGCATGGCAACGGTGCGCAGCGTCACGTGCACATTCGTCGGCTCATGCTGGGAAGCCTAGGAACCCCCGGAGCCGCTGAGAAGGGGTGTCTCGCGCAGCGGACCCGGCGGCGCGGCGCTGTCCACGACGTGGACGCCGCTGGACGCCGCGCGCCGGGGGCGGTGCGGCCCGGGGAGCGCCGCCCCCGCTCGGCGGCGGGCCGGAGAGGCCGGAATGACACAGATGTGACTCGTGGGACGGGTGGGGCTGGTGTTCCGTTCTGGGGTCGGAGGCGCTAGCGTGTCCGTCGGCGTCGTCCCCGGCGCTGCGTGAGGCCGTCCACCGGGCGGCGGAGGAGGCACTGTGGGCTGGTTGGACCGTCGGCGACAGGCAGCGGTGGCCGTCGCCGTGCTCGCGCTCTCCAGTGGTGCGCTCGTCAGCTCGGCCACGGCCGAGCCGCCGAGCGAGGAGGAGATCGCCGCCTCGCGGGCGGCGGAAGGCCGGACCGCCTCGAGCATCGCCGAGCTCGAGGTCGAGCTCGCCGGCCTCGCCACCCGGCTCGAGGACGCGACGGTGCGCGCCCAGCAGGCCAACGAGGACTACCTCGGTGCGCAGGTCGCCCTGGACGAGGCGACCGCCCGCGCCGAGGAGGCCCGCGAGGCCGCCGAGACCGCGCAGGCCGAGGTCGAGGAGCAGCGCACCGAGATCGGCCGCATCGCGATGTCCGCCTACCGTTCCGGGCCCGGCGCCCTCGGGCCCATCGAGCCGCTCCTGTCGGCCGACAGCTTCGAGAACGCCATGCGGCGCGCGACGACCACCGAGCGCATGGGCACGCGCGCGGACGAGGCGCTGCAGCGCTTCCAGGCGACCGAGCTCGTCGCCGCCACCTTCCAGCGCCGGTCCGACGAGGCCGCGGCCGAGCAGGAGGACGCGACGACGGCGCTCGCGGCGGCCGCCGAGGAGGCCCGCGCCGCCGCCAGCGGGGCGGAGACCCAGCTCGCGCTGTCCGCCGACCGCCGCGAGGGCCTCATCGCCCAGCTCGCCGAGCAGCGCGGCACGACGGCCGAGCTCGAGCGTGAGCGCCAGGACGCCCAGGACGAGGAGCGCCGCCGCCGGGAGGCGGAGGTCGCTCGCGCCGCGGCGCTCGAGGCCGCACGCGAGCAGGAGGCCGCGTCCCGGGCCAGCCAGCGGCCCGCGGCACCCGCCCAGCCCGCCGCCCCGTCCGAGCCGTCCGCGCCCGCCCGGCCGGCGCCGTCG
>NZ_VUKC01000023.1 GCF_009193135.1 Georgenia satyanarayanai | reverse complement strand
GGCCACCGCGGCTCGTCGCGCGGCCGCGAGCTCCGCGCCGCGGGCAGCGACGGCCTCCTCGCGGGCGGCGAGGAGCTCCTGCTCGGCGAGCAGGTCGCGGCGCCGGCGCACCCGCCTCGCGAGGTCCCGCTCGGCGTCGAGCGCCTGCTGCGCGGCCCGCTCGGCCGTACGGGCCTCCTCCCGCCGCGCCTGCGCGGCGGCGTGCTCGCCCTCCGCGCGTGCGACGACGGCGGACGCGACCTCCTCCAGCGCCGCGGCGTCGAGCGCGGCGGCACCCTGCTCGAGCGCGGCGACGGACTCGTCCTCCTCGGGGAGCAGGGCGCCGAGGTTGCCGACGCAGCCGGTGACCTCCCGGCGGGCGGCCTCGAGGTCGCCCCTCGCCTGGCGCGCCATCGCGACGAGCTGGTCCTGGACCCGCTGGTAGACCTCGGTGCCGAAGACGTCCTGGAGGACGGCGGCCCGCTCGTCGGGCTTGGCGCGCAGGAACGTGGAGAAGCGCCCCTGCGGCAGCACGACGGTCTGGCTGAACTGGCTGCGGTCCAGCCGCACGATGCGGCGGACCTCGGCCCCGACCTCCTGGGTGGTGGCCGCGAGCGGCTCCCCGACGGGGTCGGAGACCGACTCCAGTCGCCACAGCCTGGCGGTGGCGTTCTGCCGCGTGGTGCCCTCCCCACGGCGCTTGGGACGCTGGAAGGCCGGGGTGCGGCGGACCCGGTAGATGCCGGCGCCGGTGGAGAGGACCACCTCGATGACCGGCTCGGCCCCGGGGGCGTGGGCCGAGGGCAGCCGGTCGTCGCGGGCGGGACTGCCGAGCGTGCCGTACAGGCCGAAGGTGATGGCGTCGATGAGGGTGGACTTGCCCGAGCCGGTGGGGCCCTCGAGGAGGAAGAGGCCGCCGGCGGAGAGCTGGTCGAGGTCGACCTCGTGACGCCCGGCGAAGGGCCCGACGGCCTCGAGCGTGAGGTGGTGGACGCGCATGTCAGGCGCTCCTCTCGGCGGCGAGTGCGGCCTCGTAGGCGGCACGCAGCACCGCGGTCTCGGCCGGCGTGGGCGCCTCACCGGTGACGTCCTGGACGAACTCGGCCGTCACCTCCAGCGGGTCCCGCGTGGCGGTGACGGCACGGGCCGGTCCGCCGGTCAACGGCACGGTGGGCCGGTGCTGGACGACGAGGGCGTGCGGGAAGCGTGCCCGGACCCGGGCGTACAGGTCCCGCGGGCGCGCGGTGTCGGTGACGGCCACCCGGACCCAGTCCTGGGCCTGCGCGTCGAAGGCGGCGGAGAGCAGCTCCTCGAGGCTGCCGGACGCCTCCGACAGGCGCCGCGGGCAGGGCGTGGGCAGGAGCTCGACGTGCCCCACCCCCTCGGCGCCGAGCTCGAGGAGCACGCTCGACTTCGTGTGGTGCATCTCGGAGAAGGAGTAGGCCAGCGGGGAGCCGGAGTACCGGGCGAGCGGCCCGCGCGCCCCGTCCGCGGCCCCCGGCCCCACGCGCTGCGGTCCGTGGAGGTGACCGAGCGCGACGTAGTCCGGGGCGAGCTCCCCTCCCGTGAGGACGTCGAGCGGCACGGCGTCGACGCCGCCGACGCGGATGTCCCGCTCGGACTCCGAGGCCCTCCCGCCGACGACGAAGGCGTGGGCCATGACGACGGCGGGCACCCGCGGTCCCGCCGCGCGCCGGGTGGCGAGGTCCGCCCGCACCCGGCGCATGGCGGCCGCGGCCACCGCCTCGTGCGACCGTGCGGGGACGGCCGGGGCGGCGTCGTCGTCCTCCTCGGCGAGGCGGTGGCGGGTGGTGTCCGGGTCGAGGTAGGGCAGGGCGTAGACGAGCGCGGAGGACTCCCCGTCCGCGGACGGCAGCTCGAGGGGCCGCGCGAGGTCCTCCACCCGCGTCCGCACCGCGAGCCGCTCGCGGAAGAGCGGGGCGGCGAAGCCGAGCCGGGTGGCGGAGTCGTGGTTCCCGGGGGTGAGGACGACGCGGGTGAGCTCGGTGAGCCGCAGCAGGGCGTCGGTGAGGAGGTCGACGACGGCGACGGGCGGGATCGCGCGGTCGTACACGTCACCGGCGACGAGGACGGCGTCGACGCGCTCCTGGCGGACCACCTCGACGAGGTGGTCGAGGAAGGCAGCCTGGTGCGCGACGAGGTCGACCCCGTGCAGGGTGCGCCCCAGGTGCCAGTCCGAGGTGTGCAGGATGCGCATGGGTCGACGGTAACCGCGGCCACCGACATCGCCGGGGAGCCCCGCGGAGGGCGCCCGACACGCCGCCGGGGCACGGCGCACTGCCCCTTCGGGCAGGGCGGATCCGCCACCGGCGGCGGTACGATCGTGGCGGTCCGACGAGGGGTCACGGGGATGGCGACGGTCGAGGACGTGTGCGAGAGCTGCGGGGCGGCGAACCCGCAGGGCACCGCGTTCTGCCGCGCCTGCGACGCCTACCTCGGGTGGGACACGGGGGCCACGACCATCGGCGGTCACCCGGCCGACGCGACGGTCCCCGAGACGGTCGAGGCGGTGGCGACCACGGCCCCCGGACCGGCACCCGGTCCCGCTGAGGGCACGACCGCCGTGCGCACCACGACGGCGGACGCCCGGGCGCCGGAGGTCCACAGCGCGACCGCGGACGTCACGCTCGTCCCCGAGCAGGCGGCGACGGTCACCGCGCGGGTGTCCAACAGGTCCTCGGTGGTGGACGGCGTCGTCGTCGAGGCCGAGGAGCCGCCGGACTGGCTCGACGTGAGCCCCGCCCCGCTGCGGCTCATGCCCGGGGACGAGGGCACCCTCGAGGTCGTCCTCAGGATCCGGGACGGCGCGCACGTCCCCGCCCAGCGGCTGACGGTCCTGCTCCACGTGGGCGCCGAGTCCGCGCCGGACCTGCACGTGCCGGTGCCGGTCACCCTCACCGTCGCGCCGCACGGTCCACCCGCGACGCTCGACGTCCAGCCCCGGCTCCTGCGGCTCACCGACGAGGCGCGCGCCCGGTTCGTCGTGCGGATCGACAACCGGAGGGCGAACTACCCGCAGAGCTTCGAGCTGTCGGGCACCGACCCCGAGGGGGTCGTGCGGTTCGGCTTCGTCCCGCGGGTGGTGCAGGTGCCCGCCGGCCGGCTCGTCGAGGTGCGTGGCCACTTCATGGCACCCACCCCGGCGCCCGGGCAGGACGCGACCCGGCAGCTGACGGTCAGCGCCACCAACGACGGGGGCGAGGCCACCGCGACCCTCACGCTCGTCCAGCACACCTCGCCGGAGCCCGAGGCGGTCCCCGTCGGCGTCAGCCTCGCGCCGCGCGAGCTGCGCGTGACCAACGCGTTCGCCGCGGAGTTCGAGGTCCATGTCGACAACCGCCGCGGGCGGCAGGTGGTGGACCTCGCCCTCGGTGGGCGGGACCCCGCCCGTGCGCTCGTCGTCAGCCTCGTGCCGCAGCAGCTGCGCGTCCCGCCGGGCGAGGTCGCCGTCGCCCGCGGGCACGTGCGGCTCACCGAGGCGGTCCCGCGCGGGCGGACCGTCGTGCGTCCCTTCTCGGTCGTCGCGGGCGACGGTGTCACCGAGCACGAGGCACCGGGTTCCCTCGAGGTGACGACGACGCCGTCGCCGATCACGACGGCCGGGCTGGAGGTCACCCCGCGACACCTCACCCGGACCGACACGCGCCGCGGGTCCTTCGCCGTCGCCGTCGACAACACCGCGGGGCAGGAGCCGCTCGCCGTCCGGCTCACCGCCGTCGACTCCCACGGCACCGCGCACGTGACGTTCACGCCCCCGGTGGTCACCGCACCGCCCGGCGGCGTCGGCCAGGCCCGGATGTCGGTCGACGCCCCGCCCCCACCGGGCGGGGAGTCCGTTACCCGCGACCTCGAGGTCACCGCCAGCGACGGCGAGGGGCGGCTCCTCGCCCAGGCCGCCTTCACCCAGGTCGCCTCCGACCGGCGGCCCCTGCTGCGCACGCTCCTCGTGCTCGGCGGGGCGGCCCTCGTCCTGCTCGGCACGCTCCTGCCGTGGGACCTCCTCACCACCGCCGACGGGCTCACCATCGTCGGCACCGCCCCCCTCGACGCGCTCGGTGAGGTCCCGAACGTGTCCGAGGACGCCGTGGTGCACCTCGTCGCTGCCGCGGCGCGCGTGCTGCTCGTCCTGCTCGCCGTCGCGATGGCGTTCGGCGTGACGGGGAAGGGCAGCCTCACGCGGAAGTCGGCCCTCCTCGTCGTCGTCCTCTCGGTCGCCTACGTCATCGCCGCGGTGGTGGTCCGCGGAGCCGTCCTCACCCTCGCCCCCGGCCTACTCCTCGTGTGGGCGGGCGCCGTCGCGGGGTACGTCGGCGGGGTGCTGGCGCGTCCGGCGTAGCCGCCGCCACCAGCGCCGCCGGGCGGGACGTGCGGGCGCCGCGCGCCCGGGCGGTCGGGTCGTGCCGGCCCGCGCGTCCCCGCCCCGCTCCGCGCGCCACTGCGCGACGACGGCGTCCGGGTCCGCGGGTGCGACGGGCAGGACCGGCCCCGTCGGGGTGCGGATGTAGTGCGCCACCCGCCGGTTGAGCGCACGCACCGCGTCGCGGACGGCGTCCTCGTCGTGCAGGTGGCGCACGGTCTCGGGCAGGGCCGCGAGCTCCTTGCGCAGGAGCAGCGCGGGCGGCAGGAGACCTTCGGCGGGCAGGTCCTCGCTGCGCAGCTTCTGGCGGATCCACCAGTCCTCGTGCAGCGGCTCGTCGATGCCGGGCAGCGGCTTGCCCGCGCCGGGCAGGTCGGTGAAGGCCCCACGTGCCTCCGCGTCGCGGACGAGACGGTCCACCCACGTCTCGACGGGGACGTCGTGCGGCCGGCGCTCGGTCATCCCTCCATCCTCCCCGGCGGGGTCCACTACCCGAGCGCGCCCGTGCCCACCCCGGCGACCTCGGCGATGACGGCGGCGAGCTCTCGGGGGCGCGACCACATCGGCCAGTGGCTCGTGGGCAGGTCCACCCACGTCGTGTCGGTGAGCTCGGGGATGCCGGCGAGCCAGGGCATCGAGCCCTCGGCGGCGTAGGTGCGGTAGGCGTCGGCGGTGAAGCTCGTGCACACGAAGGTGCTGGGGATGTCGCGGCGGGCGTCGTCGACGAGGTCCACCGTGCCGCGCAGCACGCCCCCGGGCTGGGGGACGGCCCGGCTGCGGAAGGTCTGCAGCTGCTGCTCGCTGAGGCCGTCGAGGTTCTCCTCGGCGGCGAGGGACTCCCAGTCCAGCGGCAGCTCCACGCCGTCGAAGCCCGGGTCCATGGCTCCCACGCCCGGCGCCGTGTCGACGTAGACCATGGCGGCGAGACGGTCGGTGAGGCGGTCGCTCGCCGCGTACCCGGAGAAACCGGCGCCGCTGTGCACGGCGAGGACGGTCGGGCGACCGGTGGCCTCGACGGCGCCACAGATGGCGTCGACGTGGTCCCGGAAGGTGATGCCCGAGCGGTCGGAGTCCGCGTGCTCGAGGCCGGGCAGGGTCAGCGCCTGCGCCTCGCACCCCGCGCGGTGCAGCTCGGCGAGGACGTCCCCCCACGCCCACGCACCCAGCCAGAACCCGGGGACGAGGATGACGGGGTGGGCCATGGCGTTCTCCGCTCGACGACTGCGCCGAGCGTAGTGCCGGCAGTCGCCCCGCGGAAGAGCGGCTCAGTCCTCCTGGGCGGTGAGCAGCTGGAGGACCTCGTCGTGGAGCAAGCCGTTGGTGGCGACGGCGTTGCCGCCGAAGGGGCCGGGTGCGCCGAAGAGGCTGGTGAACCTGCCGCCGGCCTCGGTGACGATCGGGACGAGGGCGGCCATGTCGTAGGTCTCGAGCTCGGGCTCGGCCGCGAGGTCGACGGCGCCCTCGGCGACGAGCATGTAGGACCAGAAGTCGCCGTAGGCCCGGGTGCGCCAGCAGCGCTGGGCGACGTTGAGGAAGGCGCGCAGCCGAGCGGCCTCGGCCCAGCCGTCCAGGGAGGAGTAGCTGAGCGAGGCGTCCTCGATGCGCGACACGCTCGACACGTGGAGCTGCCGCGCGGAGGACAGCGAGCGCCCGGTCCACGCGCCGGACCCGAGGGTGGCCCACCAGCGGCGGCCCAGCGCCGGGGCGGAGACGACACCGAGCACGACCTCGTCGTCCTCGACGAGCCCGATGAGCGTGGCCCACACCGGCACACCGCGGACGAAGTTCTTCGTCCCGTCGATGGGGTCGACGATCCACTGCCGCGAGGACCGGCCGGTGGTGCCGAACTCCTCGCCGAGCACCGAGTCACGCGGCCGGGTGCGGCCGAGCTGGGCACGGACGATCTCCTCGGCGGACCGGTCGGCGTCGGACACGGGGCTGAGGTCCGGCTTGGTCTCGACGACGAGGTCCAGGGCCTGGAAGCGGGCCATCGTCTGGGCGTCGACCTGGTCGGCGATCACGTGGGCCAGGCGCAGGTCGTCGTCGTACCGGAGGCGCGAGATGGGCATGCGGCCACGCTAGCGGCGTCGCCGCGTGGCACGGGGACGCGCGCCGGGCGCCCGGGCACCTGGGAGGGGCCGGCTGTCGGCGCGGAGCGCGCCGTCGACGGGGCTACACGGGAGCGCGGAGGCCGCTGGCGCGGCGGACGGGAGTCTGGACGGCTCGGCGGACCGCGGCGGCCGTGCCCACGACACGCACGTGCTCCCGGGCGCGGGTGACCGCGGTGTAGAGCAGCTCCCGGGTGAGGAGCGGGGAGGTGGCCGGCGGGAGCACGAGGGAGACGCGGGCGAACTGGCTGCCCTGGCCGCGGTGGACCGTCATGGCGTGGACGGTCTCGACGGCGGGCAGCCGGTGGGGGCGCACGCGCAGCGGTGAGCCGGGGTCGCCGAGGGCGGCGACGAGCCCCTCGCCGTCGGCGACGACGACGCCGGTGTCCCCGTTGTACAGGCCCGTCTCGCGGTCGTTGGCCGTGACGAGGATGGGCCGGCCCGGGTACCAGGGGCTGCGGGGATCGTGCGGCTCCGGGTGGGAGCCGACGGCCTCGCTCACCCACTGCTCGACCAGCGCCGACCAGTGCGCCACGCCCGCGGGTCCACGCCGGTGGGCGACGAGCAGCCGGTGCGCGCCGAGCGCGCGCAGCGCAGCGGCCGCGTCACCCTCCCGGGCGGCGAGGACGAGCCTGCGGCCTGCGGCTGCGGCGTCCGTCCGCAGCGGGGCGAGCGCCTCCGCGGCCGGCTCAGCGTCGTCGGCGAGCTCGACGAGCTCGACCGAGGGGTGCCCGGCGCGCAGCAGCGCCAGAGCCTCCTCGGCGTCACCGGCCCGGATCGCGGCGGCGAGGGGGAGGATGGCGCTGCCCTCCTCCTGCCGGTGGACGGTGAGGAGGCGGACGACACCGCCCGCCCCGCCCGCACCGCCCGCCCCGGTCGCCCCGGGCGTGCGGGCCACGAGGTCGCCGAGGACCGCCCCGGCCTCGACGGAGGCGAGCTGGTCGGGGTCACCGACGAGCACGAGGCGCGCGTCGGGCCGCAGCGCCTCGAGCAGCCGCGCCATGAGCGGCAGGGACACCATCGAGGTCTCGTCGACGACGACGACGTCGTGGGGCAGGTGACGGCCCGGGCCGTGCCGGAAGCGGGTGGAGCTGCCCGGCAGCCAGCCGAGCAGCCGGTGGAGGGTGGAGGCGCTGAGCGTCCCCACCCGCTCGCGGTCCTCCGCGCCGAGCTCGTCGACGACCTCGTGGACCGCCTCCTGCAGCCGGGCCGCGGCCTTGCCGGTGGGGGCGGCCAGCGCGATGCGCAGCGGGCCAGCGACGTCCTGGAGGACGGCGATGAGGCGGGCGACCGTCGTCGTCTTGCCGGTGCCCGGCCCACCGGTCAGCACCGTGAGGCGGCCGGCGACGGCGGTGGCGGCGGCCTGCCGCTGCAGCGCGTCCCCGGCGGCCGGGAAGAGCCGGTCGAGGGCGGCGGTGAGCCGGGCGTCGTCGACGGCGGTGGCGGGCGAGGCGAGGCGCGCGTCGGCCTGGCGGCGCACGACCGTCTCGTCGCGCCAGTAGCGGTCGAGGTAGAGGCGCCCGGCCACCCAGCGCACCGGCCGGTCGGCGGGCCCTTCGACCCCGACGGCGACGAGCGGGCTGCGCTCGATCGCAGCCTCCCACCGTGCGGGGTCGGGCCACGGGAGGTCCTCGACCGGGGTCTCGGCGTCGGCGGCGAAGGACTCGGCGTCCGTGAGGTGGAGGCACACCGACCCCGAGCGCACCGCGCGTGTGGCGAGCGCGACGGCGAGGAGCACGTCCTCGTCCCGCTCACCGGCGAGCGAGCCCAGCCGGCGCGCCACCTGGACGTCGGCGGCGGCGACGACACCGGCGGCGTTGAAACGGGCGAGCAGGGGTGGGGCGTGGACGGCGAGCCGGGCGTCACCGGCGTCGAGGGCGGTCATGGGGTCCTCCCCTCGAGGAGCGCGGACAGCGCGACGACGAGCGCGGCGGGTGGCCGCCAGGCCATGACCCCGTGGGGCGTGCCGTCCGCGGCGGGCGTGCCGGGACCGGCCATCCCCCGCACGAAGAGGTAGAGCCCCCCGCCGAGGTGCCGCTCGGGGTCGTAGCCGCGGTGGCGCCAGCGCAGGTAGCGGTGCAGGGCGGCGAGGTAGAGCAGCAGCTGCAGCGGGTAGTGCGAGCGCATCATCGCCTCGGCGACGGCCTCGGGGCGGTAGTGCCACAGGGTGAGCGGTTCCTCGGGCGGCGCGAGCCGGTTCGTCTTGTAGTCGACGACGAGATAGCGCGTCGCGTCCCCGGACCCGTGCCGCAGGACGGCGTCGATGCTGCCGGTCAGGTAGCCGTGCAGGCGCTCGGGGCCGAGGGCGGCGAGCTGGTCGGCGTAGGGCGCGAAGACGTCGTCGGCGGGCAGGTGGCGGCGCAGGAGGCGGGCGAGGTCGACGAGCGTGGCGGCGCTCGCGGCGGGGGAGTCCCCGCCCGCGAGCGGCAGCTCGAACTCCATCTCGGCGAGCCGGTCCGCCGGCGCGAAGCCGGCCAGGGTGGCGCCCCCGGCGAGCGGGCCGAGCGGGGTGGCGACCACCTTCCCCAGCGCGGCGGCGAGCGCCTCCGGGTCGAGCCCCGGCACCCGCGCCGTGCCCCCCTCCCGGCAGCGCTCGCGCAGCTCGGCCGCCAGGTCCGGCGCGGCGGTGTCGACCTGCTCGAGGACCTCGTGGACGACGGTGCCGAACCCGGTCCCGCCGGGCAGGTCCGCCATGGGCGAGGGCAGCGCGCGGGCGGGGTCGGCGCCGGTGAGGCGCGTGACGACGAGGTCCGTCTCGTCCTCCACGCCCGTGGCCTCCGGCTCGCTGCCCACCGGCTCGTGGTGCGCCGCGGCGGTGAGACCGGTGTAGGAGGTGCGCCGCCATGTGTGGTCGAGGCCGCGGCCCAGCCGGGCGACGGACAGGTCCGGCCGCTGCGGCACGGGTGGCTGCCAGGTGACCGGCTGGGGGCGGGTGGTGGCGCGCTCGAGGGCCACCGTGCCCCCGGAGCGGGCGACGACGGCGGACAGCGCCGCGGTGACGGCGTCGTCGCCCCGCACGGGCGCGCGCGGCGGCGGCTCCTCGCCCGGTGCGTGCCCGCCCAGGAGGAGGCGGGTGAGCGGGCCGGCGGGGGAGTTGGACGACGGCGCCCAGTGGACGACGACCTGCGCCGCCGCCCGCGTGAGGGCGACGTAGAGCAGGCGCAGGTCCTCGCCGCGCTCCTCGGCGAGGTGCCGGTCGCGGGCGGCGTCGTAGCCGGGGTCCTCCGGGCCGCCGACGTGGAGCAGCCGGGCGCCGGCGTCGTCGTGGTAGCGGAGGACCGGCGGGGTGCGCGACTCGTAGCGGTCCCAGCCGAAGGGCACGTAGACGACCGGGAACTCCAGGCCCTTGGAGGAGTGGACGGTGACGACCTGGACGGCGTCGGCGTCGGTCTCCAGGCGGCGGCTGCGCTCCTCGGCGTAGTCGCGGTCCGCCTCGGCGATCCGGGTGCGCAGCCAGTCCGTCAGGGCCGCGACCCCGAGGTCCTCCTCGACCGCGGCCAGGTGCAGGGCCTCCCCGACGTGGCGGACGTCGGTGAGGACACGCTCGCCGTCGGCGGTGGCCATGAGCCGCTCGGCGACGCCCGCGGTGGTGACGGCCTCGACGAGCGCCGCGACCCCCCGTTCCGTGAGGAGCCGGCTCCAGCCGCGGACGGTGTCGGACAGCTCCTCGCGAGCGGCGTCCCCCGCCGTGCCGAGGCGGGTGGCGTCCCAGCCGAGGAAGGGGGTGAGGGCCAGTGCCGCGGCGCGGCCCCCGTGCGCGGGCTGCTCGAGCGCGGTGAGGAGGGTGAGCCAGTGCCGGGCGGCGTCGGTGGCGAAGACGCTGAAGAGCCCGGAGACGACGGCGGGCACACCGGCGGCGGCGAGCGCGTCCCGCACGGCGTCGGCGTCGGCGTTGCGGCGGGCGAGGACCGCGACGTCGCCGGGGTGCAGCTCGCGCCAGGCCTCACCCTCCCGCAGCCGGGTGCCGGTGAGCTGGGCGACGACGTCCGCGGCGACGTCGTCGGCCACGAGCCGGCGCACGTCACCCACCCGCGGGTTCTTCGTCCCGGCCAGCCGGAAGGGCTCCCGGGTGACCTGCCGCAGCCGCACCGGCGCCC
This sequence comes from Georgenia satyanarayanai, assembly GCF_009193135.1. Lineage (GTDB taxonomy): Bacteria > Actinomycetota > Actinomycetes > Actinomycetales > Actinomycetaceae > Oceanitalea > Oceanitalea satyanarayanai. Next base: position 28,171 of record NZ_VUKC01000023.1, on the reverse strand, counting down.
CGCCCCGCAGCCGCCGCTCCCCGGTGTGCGCCGCGGCGACGGGACGCACGACGATCGCCTCGTCACCGAGCGCGGCGCCGCCGAGGAGCGCCTCGAGCCCGGTGAGCAGTGCGGCGTCGCTGCGCCAGTTGCGCCCGAGGGTGGCCGTGCTCGTCGCGAGACCGCGGGCGTGGAGGTAGGTGACGACGTCGCCGCCGCGGAAGGCGTAGATCGCCTGCTTCGGGTCACCGATGAGGACGAGGGTGCGGTGCCCGTGGAAAGCGGTGCGCAGGACCTCCCACTGGACGGGGTCGGTGTCCTGGAACTCGTCGACGAGGACGACGGCGTAGCGCTCGCGGACCCGCGCCGCCGCGGCCGGACCGTGGACCGGGTGGGTGAGGGCGTCCCGCAGGAGGGTGAGGAGGTCGTCGTAGTCGAGCAGGCGGCGGTCGCGCTTGCGGTGGTGGACCTCCGCGCGCACCGCCTGCGCGAGGGCGTGGCGGTGCCCGGGCAGGGAGTCGGGTGGCGCGTCGGTGGGGCGCAGGGCGGCCTGGTGGTCGCTCACCGCCTCCTTGCCGATCGTCCGCGCCTCGTCCGGGGTGAGCGCGGGCGCGCGGGAGCCGGCGTAGTGGCGCAGGTAGACGTCGTCGAGGACCTCCTCGCGCAGGTCCGCGACGTCGGGGACGAAGGTGTGGTCGGGGTCGACGTCGGCGGCCACCCCGAGCGAGGTAAGCATCTGCTGGCAGAAGCCGTGCGTCGTCGTGATGGTCGCGGCGTCGAGCTGGGACAGGGCGCGGGTGAGCCGCAGACGCCGGGCGGCGACCTCGGCGTCGTCGGCGGCGGCGAGGTGCGCCACGACCTCGTCCCGGCTCGCGCGGGCGGCCTCCGGGTCCCGCAGCGCCCGCTCGGTGGCGAGCAGCCGGGCACGGACACGGTCCCGCAGCTCGGAGGTGGCCGCGCGGCCGAAGGTGACGAGGAGGAGGTCGGCCAGCTCGACGCCCTGCTCGGCGACGTAGCGGGTGGCGAGGGCGGCGATGGTGAAGGTCTTGCCGGTACCGGCGCTGGCCTCCAGGACGGTGGTGCCGGCGGGCAGCGGGCCGCACACGTCGAAGACGGGCAGGTCGGTCCCCAGCTCGGTGGTGGTCACGGCTTGTCCAGCTGCTCGTGGGCGAGGAGCGGCTCCCAGACCCGGCGGGCGAGCACGCCGAGGCGGCTCGGGTCCTGCGGGTACCAGGCGCGCTCGGTCTCGGTCGGGGTGCCGAGGATGTCCTCGAGGCGCGCGCCGGTGCCCCAGCAGATGACGTGGTGCTCGTCCGCGCGCAGGAACTCGTCACCGTCCCAGGCCCGCCGGGCGTTGACCAGGGCCATGTCCGCGGAGTCCCCGCCGGCGCGGGAGGTGGCGTAGGTGCAGGCGACGGGCACCGGGACGGGCAGCGGCTCGCGCAGGGCCAGGGCGTGGAGGTGGACGAGCTGGTCGAGGAGCGTGACCGCCTCCTGCGGGGCGGGTGGGTGCAGCCGCGCGACGTAGGCACCCGGCCGGCGGTGGTCCGGCCGGGCGACCGTGGCGGTGCGCCAGGGCCGCTCGGGGTGGGCGGCGACGAGAGCGAGCAGCTGCACCCACGCGCGCAGGCGGTGCTTGGGCGCCAGGCGGGAGTACGTGGCACGCAGGACGGTGCCGCCGTGGACGCCGGGGACCGTGCCGGTGAGCGTGGTGCCGGAGGGGAGGGGCACGACGACGTCGACCGTCTCGGCGGGCTGCGCCCGCTCGGCCGCCGCGGCGCTCGCGATGGGCACGACCCGGCTGCCGACGTCGAGCAGGGCGGTGCGGCCCAGCTCCCTGGGCGGGGTGACGCCGCGGCGCCACTCGGCGTTCATGACCTGCTGGTCGGGGACTCCGGCCAGCCGCGCCTGGAGGAAGCGTTCGCCGATGGCCCACCCGTCGAGGGGGGCGAGGGTGAGCGGGAGGCGGTCGGTGACCTCGGCGTTCTCCCCGGCCACCGACAGGCCCAGGCGGTGGCGCAGGAAGTACTTGACCGGGTGCTCGAGCATCGAGACGAGGTCGGCGAGCTCGAGCGTGGCGGGCGGCTCGAGCGGCGGCAGCGGCTCGGTGAGGAAGGGCACCCGCGCGACGCGCTCCCCGCGCCCGGCGAGGGCGGCGCGGTGGGCGACGGCGTCGAAGCTGAACGGCTCGCCCGGCCGGCCGAGGGCCCCGGGGGTGAAGTTGCGCTCGTCGACGACCTGGAGCGGGTGGTGGCGCAGCACGTGCTCCCGGACGGTGCCGGAGGGTGCCGTGGCGGCGGCCTCGAGGGCGTCGAGGAGCTCCCCGACGGGGACCGCGGGTGGCCGCGCGGCGCCGGTGCGCTCGTGCGCGCCGGAGTAGAGGAGGACGAGGTGGTCCTGGGCGGCGGTGACGGCGTCGAGGAAGAGCTGGCGGTCCTCGCTGCGGCGGTCGCGCTCTCCGACGCAGGGCTCGCGCAGGAGGAGGTCGTCGCCGTCCTGGCGGGTCCCGCGGGGGAAGGCGCCGTCGTCGACGCCGAGGAGGCACACGACCCGGTGGGGCACGGCGCGCATGGGCTCGAGGGAGCACACGGTGAGGGCTCCGGTGCGGAAGCCGGCGCGGGTGGGCCGCCCGGCGAGCCGGTCGGCGAGCAGGGCCCGCACGTCCGGGAGCCGCAGGGGGGCGTCGGTGGACCGGGCGCGTTCCTCGGAGAGCACGCGCCGGGCGGAGACCACCTGCCACGAGTCGGTGGGCGCGGTGTCCGCGAGGAGGGTGACGGCGTGGTCGAGGGTGTCGATCCAGTGGGTGAGCGGGCGCGTGCCGTCGAGCTCGGCGAGGAGACCGGTGAGCCGGTCGACGAGCTCGGCCAGCCGTCCGGCGAGGTCGATGTCGGTGCTGTCGACGTCGTCCAGCGGTAGCGCGTGGCCGACGTAGCGATGGTCCTCCTCGGCCATGGCCACCCCGAGGAGGAGCCGGTCCAGGGCGACGTGCCAGGTGCCCTGGAGCAGGCCGGGCAGCTCGAAGCGGGCGCGCCGCCGGGCGTCCTCGCCCCACCGCACGCCGGCGGTGGCGGACCACTCGCGCACGCGGTCGAGGTCGTCGTCGGTGAGCTGGAAGCGGCGGCGCACCGGCTCGGTCGCCGCGAGGTCGAGCACCTCCGAGGCGGTGACCCGGCCGTCGGCGAGCCCGAGGAGCGTGGCGAGCAGCCCGAGGACCGGGTTGGTGCGCCCGGGCGCGCGGTCGGCGAGCCGTACCCGCATCGTGTGCCCGGGGTGGACGTCGGTGACCCCCTCCGGGGCGAGCCCGAAGCTCGCGGTGACGAGCGGCGCGACCGCCTCGACGTCGGGGCACATGACGATGACGTCGCGCGGCTCGAGGCTCGGGTCGGCGGCGAAGAGCCCGGCGAGCACCTCCCGTAGCACCTCCACCTGCCGGGCCAGCCCGTGGCAGGCGTGCACCTGGACGCTGGTGTCCTCCGCGGTGACCCGGTGCGGTGGCGCGTCGGGGGAGTCGGTGGCGAGGCGCTCCTGGAGGGCGGCGAGGAGCGTGCCGCCGGGGCGCGCTGCGGGGTGGTGGGTGTCGGTGACGCCGACCCCGAGCAGGCGGGTCTCCAGCTCGGTGGCGTCGCGGGCGGTGGAGGCGAGCAGCGGGTGGTGGGCACGGACGCGCTGCTCGCGGCGCCGCCGGGAGGCGGGCTCGCCCGCGCCGGCGACCCTCGCCCACAGCGCGGGGGAGGGGTGGGGCAGCCACACGTGGACCTCGCGGTGGGCGGCGAGGGCGCGCAGCACGCGCAGCTGGTCCTCGGGCAGCCGGGTGGGGCCGAAGACGCTGAGTCGCTGGGGCAGGTCGACGGCGCCGGGGCGGTCGACGACGGCGGCCAGCGCCTCCTCCAGGCGCTCGGCCGGCCCGGGCTCACCGACGCGGGCGCGCAGCCGGCGCCACAGCTCCACCTGCCAGGCGAGGTCCGCGGGCACGTGGCCGCCCGCGCCGTCGTCGTCGTGTCCCCGCGCCCAGGCACGCACCATGTCCGGGCGCTGCGCGGCGTAGGAGGTGTAGAGGCGCGCGAGGTGACGGGCCGCGCCGAGGCGGCGTCCGTGGCGGTGGTCCTCGGCCGCGCCGGCGCCGAGGTAGCGGCCCAGGGGCGCGAGCCACGGCTCGGCGGCCGCTGCGTCGATGACCTCGAGGAGCGGCCAGGTGAGCAGCTCGGGCGCCCACGGGTCCTCCTCCGGGGCACCGGGCAGGCCGGCGAGGACACCGGTGACGAGACGGGCGGGGGAGCCGAAGTCGACGTTCGCGCAGATCCCCGGTTCACCGTCGGGGCCGGCGCCGAGGTGGTGGGACAGCCGCTGGGCGAGCCAGCGCTCCACCCCGCGGGTGGGGACGGCGACGACGTCAGGGGTGAACGGGTCCGCGGGGGCGTCGGCGAGCAGCGCCGCGAGGGGCGCGACGAGCGCGTCGGCGCGCTCGGACCGGTGCAGGTGCAGCACCTCCCAGCCTCCCTCCGTCGGTTCGGGCCAGCCTAGGTCGGCCCACCGAGAAGGCTACGGCGCCTCGGCGGTCGCGCTGGTCGAGCGGGCCGACAGGAGCCGGCGGAAGGAGTCGAGCCGGGCCTCCCCGGCGGCGCCCGCGTCCCCGCGCGCCACCCACGCGTCGAGCTCGCACTCGAGCGCACCGGCCTCGTGGTCACAGCCGCGGGGGCACTCGGCGGTGACGGCGGCGAGGTCCGGGAAGCCGCGCAGGAGGTCGTCCGGGCCCACGTGCGCGAGCCCGAAGGAGCGCACGCCGGGGGTGTCGATGGCCCAGCCCCCGCCGGGCAGCTCGAGCGCGACCGCGCTGCTCGAGGTGTGGCGCCCGCGGCCGGTCACCTCGTTGACCACTCCGGTCGCCCGATCGGCCCCGGGCACGAGCGCGTTGATGAGCGTGGACTTGCCGACGCCGGAGTGGCCCACGAGCACGGAGTCGTGGCCGGTGACGACCTCCTGCACCGCGGCCAGCCCCTGGACCTCCCCGTCGACGACGGAGGTGATGACGGCGGGGACCTCGAGGGCGGCGTACTGCGCGAGGAAGGCGGCGGGGTCGGCGAGGTCGGCCTTGGTGAGGACGAGGACCGGCTGCATGCCAGCGTCGTAGGCGGCGACGAGGCAGCGGTCGACCATCCGCGGGCGAGGGGGCGGGTCGGCGAGCGCCGTGACGATGAGGAGGCGGTCGGCGTTGGCGACGATGACGCGCTCGACACCCGCGGCCTCGCTGTCCTCCGCCGAGCGGCGCAGCGCGGTCGCCCGCTCCTCGACGCGCACGATGCGGGCCAGGGTGTCGGGGGTGCCGCTCGTGTCGCCGACCACGCCCACGCGGTCCCCGACGACGACGGCGTTGCGGGCGCCCCGGCCCAGCTCACGCGCCTTCATCGCGACGAGCCGGACGCCGTCCGCGGTGAGGAGCGCGTAGCGGCCGCGGTCGACGGCGAGGACCCGGGCCTCGACGGCGTCCTCGTGCTGCGGGCGCTGCTTGGTCCGCGGCCGGGAGCCGCGCTTGGTCGGGCGGACGCGGACGCGCTCGTCGTCCGTGCCGGTGTCCCGCTGTCGGCTCATCGCCCCCTCCTCAGCCGCGTCCGCCCGTCGCGACCATGTCGGTCCACATGCCGGTGAAGTCGGGCAGGGTCTTGGCGGTTGTCGCGACGTCCACGACCTCCGTGCCCGCCACGCGCAGCCCGACGATCGCGGCGAAGGTCGCCATCCGGTGGTCGTGGTACGTCTCGAGGCGCGCACCGCGCAGCCGGCCGGGCTCGATCTCCAGGCCGTCCTCCGTCTCGCGGGCGTGCCCGCCGAGACGGGTGATCTCGGTGACCAGGGCGGCGAGGCGGTCCGTCTCGTGGCCGCGCAGGTGCGCGACGCCGCGGAGGCGGCTCGGGCCGTCGGCGAGCGTGCACAGCGCGGCGATGGTCGGGGTGAGCTCTCCGGCGTCGTGGAGGTCGACGTCGAGCGGGTCGATGGCGCCGGTGCCGGCGACGGTGAGGCCGGCGGGGCCGAGCTCGACCGAGGCGCCCATCCGCACGAGCAGGTCACGCAGCCGGTCGCCCGCCTGGGAGGTGCGGGTCGGCCAGCCGGGCACGCGGACCCGGCCGCCCGCGACGAGCGCGGCGGCGAGGAAGGGCCCGGCGTTGGACAGGTCCGGCTCCACCGGGACGAGGCCGCCCGCCACGGGACCGGGGTGGACCTGCCAGCGTGCCGGCTCGCCGTCGTCGCCCAGGGAGACGTCGACGACGACGCCGCGCTCGCGCAGCACCTCGACGGTCATCTCGGCGTGGGGCTGGCTCGGCATCGGCCCGACCCGGCGCAGGTCCAGGCCCTGCTCGAGGTGGGGGGCGATGAGGAGGAGACCGGAGACGAACTGGCTGGACGCGCTCGCGTCGACCTCGACGACACCGCCCGGCAGGCCGCCGGTGCCGTGGACGGTGAAGGGCAGGGCGCCGCGACCGTCGTCGTCGACCTGCGCGCCGAGGTCGCGCAGCGCCTCGATGAGCGAGCCCATGGGCCGCTGGCGGGCGCGCGGGTCGCCGTCGAAGGTGACGGTGCCGTCGGCGAGGGCCGCGAGAGGCGGGACGAACCGCATGACGGTGCCGGCGAGCCCGCAGTCCACCTGCGCGGGGCCGCGCAGCGGCGCGGGGTCGATGAGGAGGTCGGCGCCGTCGGCGTCGGGACGCCCGTCGGCGTCGACGTGCTCCACCCGCACCCCCAGCGCGCGCAGCGCGTCCACCATGAGCGCGGAGTCACGCGAGTGCAGCGGACGGCGCAGCTGGGTGGGCTCGGCGGCGAGGGCCGCGAGGAGGAGGTAGCGGTTGGTCAGCGACTTCGAGCCGGGGACCGGGACGACGGCGTCAAGCGGGCCGGCGGCCACGGGGGCCGGCCAGGCGAGCTCGGACGTGGTCTGGGTTGACATGCCTTCGAGGGTAGCGGGCACGTCCGGCGGCCCCGGCACCGCGGCCGGCCGGGGACCTGGCGTGGCGTCAGCCCAGCTTGGACCTGAGGTCGGCCTTCGTCTCCTTGGCCGCGGCCCGGACCTCCCGCATCTTCGCCTTGTGCCCGCGCGTGTTGGTGGCGCGCCAGGTGAGGGAGGGCTTGCCGTCGCGGTCGAGGCCCGCGATGAGGAGGCCGCCGACGAGGCTGGCCCCGGTGAGCAGGCCACGCCGCATGTCCTTGCGGCGCTCGCGGCTGGTGGCCGTCCACACCGGGTTGTTGACGAGCGTCACGGGCACGGTGACCGCGGCCAGGGTCAGGGCGGCGGTGCGCGGCCGGCGGTTGGTGGCGAGCATGAGGCCGGCCAGCGCGGTGACGCCGCCGGTCACCCGCACGAGCAGGCGCGTGTCGGCAGCGATCGACGGCGGGATGCCGGCCTTCTCCAGGGCCGGCTCGACCTTGCGGAAGCGCTCGACGTGGGAGTCGGGATGCATGAGGGCGTCGACACCGGTGGCGACGAAGGACGAGGCGAGCAGCGGGCGGGCGAGGCGGCGGGAGATGCTCATGGACACATTGCTACCGCAATCTCCCCGCTGCGGCGAGTGGTGCGGCCGGTCGTGACCGGTCGTGGAATGCCCGGCGGCACTCCTCGGTTGCACCGGCATGACCTGCCCTGCCCCCACCCTCGACCGGCCCGAGGAGCGACTCCTGGACCGCGCCCCCGGGCCCGGCGGACTAGGCTCGTGGGTGATGACCGAGGACCGAGACCTGGAACGCGCGCCCGACACCGAGAGTGACGCGGAACGTGCGGCGCGCTTCGAGGCGGAGGCGCTGCCCTACCTCGACCAGCTCTACGGCGCGGCGATGCGCATGACGCGCAACCCGGCGGACGCGGAGGACCTCGTCCAGGAGGCCTTCACCAAGGCGTTCGCCGCCTTCCACCAGTACCGGCCGGGGACCAACCTCAAGGCCTGGCTGTACCGGATCCTCACGAACACCTTCATCAACACCTACCGCAAGAAGCAGCGCCAGCCCCTGCAGTCGGACGCGGACAGCGTCGAGGACTGGCAGATCCACCGCGCTGCGTCGCACACCTCCCAGGGCCTGCGCTCGGCCGAGATGGAGGCGATGGACCGGCTCCCGGACTCCGAGATCAGGGACGCGCTCATGGACCTGCCGGAGGACTTCCGCATCGCCGTCTACCTCGCCGACGTCGAGGGCTTCGCCTACAAGGAGATCGCCGAGATCATGTCGACCCCCATCGGGACCGTCATGTCGCGACTCCACCGAGGACGCCGCCAGCTGCGCGAGCGGCTGGCCGACCACGCCCGGGAGCTGGGAATGAAGACCGAGGCGACGTCATGACCGAGCACACCGACCCGCTCCAGGACATCGAGAGCTGCCGCTGCGAGGAGCTCCTCGAGCACCTCTTCGAGTTCGTCGACTCCGAGATGGACGGCCACGACCGTGAGCGGCTGCGTCGGCACCTCGACGAGTGCCCCACGTGCCGCGAGGCGACCGACGCCGAGACACGGGTGCGGCTGCTCCTGCGCCGCTCGTGCCAGGAGGTCGCGCCGTCGACCCTGCGGCTGCGCGTCATCACGCAGATCAGCGTGCTGCGCTCGGGCGGCTCGACCGTCTGAGGGGCCGGCCCCCGGGCATGCGAAAGGGCCGGCCACCCGGGCCGACCCTTTCCCCTGCCAGCCTCAGCTGTTGGGGCGCTTGCCGTGGTTCGCACCGCTCTTGGCGCGTGCCTTGCGCTTGCGTCCGCGCTTGCTCATGTCTACTCCCGAGATGACGATCGGCCACCCGCTCCGGGTGGGTACAGCGAACCATCGTCCCACATCCGCGGCACGGGTGTGTGCCGCGGCGGACGACGACGGCGTGGCAGGGTAGGCCCATGCTCGCCGCCTACGCCGCCGGCCAGGACGCCGATGACCCGCTGAGCGGGCTCGTCGTCGGGGAGATCGCCGAGCCCGGCCCTCCGCACCCCGACTGGGTGCCGGTCCGGGTCCGGGCCGCCGCCCTCAACCATCACGACCTGTGGTCGCTGCGCGGGGTCGGGCTCCCGGCCGACCGGCTGCCGATGGTGCTGGGCTGCGACGCGGCCGGCACCGATCCCGACGGCCGGGAGGTCATCGTCCACGCCGTCGTCGGTGACCCGCTGTGGCGCGGTGAGGAGACCCTCGACCCCGCCCGCACGCTCCTGTCGGAGAAGCACGCGGGCACCTTCGCGCAGACGGTGTGGGTGCCGCCGGGCAACCTCGTGCCGAAGCCGCCGGAGCTGGGCTGGGCCGAGGCCGCGAGCCTGCCCACCGCCTACCTCACCGCCTACCGGCTGCTCTTCACCGCCGCCGACCTGCGCCCCGGCCAGCGGGTGCTCGTCCAGGGGGCCGGGGGAGGGGTGGCCACCGCCGCCGTCGTGCTCGGCCGTGCGGCCGGGCTGGAGGTGTGGGTGTGCGCCCGGGACGAGGGTCGCCGCGAGCGGGCCCGCCGGCTCGGTGCGCACGCCGTCTTCCCGAGCGGGGCGCGGTTGCCCGACCTGGTCGACGCCGTCGTCGAGACGGTCGGGGAGGCGACGTGGGCGCACTCGCTGCGCGTGCTGCGGCCCGGCGGCACGGTCGCCGTCGCGGGGGCGACGACGGGAGCGGCGCCGTCGGCGGACCTCAACCGGGTCTTCTTCCGCAGCCTGCGTGTGGTCGGCTCGACGATGGGGACGAGGGAGGAGCTGCGCCGGCTCGTGTCGCTGCTCGTGGCGACCGGCGCCCGCCCGCACGTCGACGCCGTCGTGCCCCTCGCGCGGGCGACCGACGCCTTTGCCCGGCTCGCGGCGGGTGACGTCTTCGGCAAGCTCGTCCTCGAGCTGCCCTGAGGCCTACCGCCCGGCGGCGTGCCGCACCAGGCCCAGGCCGAGGGTCGCCACCCCCTGGTAGCAGAAGGTCTGTGCTCCGAGCTGGGCCCGGCTCAGGCAGCGCGCGACCCAGGTGAGCAGGTGCTCGTCCGCCAGCTCCCGGCGCGCGGCGACGAGCTCCTGCCCGGGTGCGACCTCGAGCAGGGCGACGTAGGCGCGGAGCGCGGCCGGGAGGCGGGGCGGTCCGGGGACCCCGGCGCGTCCCAGCAGGGTGGCGAGCGCGGGCTCGGCGAGGGCGGGCGGCGCGGTCGGCGCGACCGGAGGGCGGCGGGCGTCACCGACGAAGAGGCGGTGGTGGTCGGCGAGCAGCCGCGCGGGCTGCTCGGCGGAGAGCCGGGACTCCGCGAGCAGTGCGGCACCGCGCAACGACTCCGGGTCCCGCACCGGCCAGGTGACGGCGTGCAGCTGGGCGAAGGCCCGCGGCCCCGGGGAGTCGATCGCGCGGGCGACGGCCACCACGGCCGCACCGACCGCGCGGGGACTGCCGAGCACCTGCTGGCTCATCGCCGACCTCCCCTCGGCAGCCATCCTCGCGCGCCGTGGCGGGGTCCGACTGGGCCGAACGGCCCTGGCAGCGGGCGGCGCGGCTCGTTCTCCACGTGCGGAATGTAGCGAAAAGGCGACGACGGCGGCGAGATGCTGGACTACCCTGGAACGCCGCGGCTCCGGCCGCGCGCGCCCCTGAGAAGAAGGAGTCCACCGGTGTCCCCGACCAAGCCACGCAAGCCCACTGCGGCTGAGAAGGCCAAGGCTGAGGCGGACAAGCGCACCGTGGTGGCCCGCAACAAGAAGGCCCGGCACGACTACCACATCGACGAGACCTTCGAGGCGGGCCTCGTCCTCACCGGCACCGAGGTGAAGTCGCTGCGCATGGGCCGTGCCTCCCTGGTGGACGGCTGGGTGGAGTTCGACCGGGGCGAGGCGTGGCTGCAGGGCGTGCACATCCCCGAGTACAGCCAGGGCACCTGGACGAACCACACCGTGCGGCGCAAGCGCAAGCTGCTGCTGCACCGCGCCGAGCTCGACCGGCTCGTCGGCAAGAGCAAGGACAAGGGCCACACCGTCGTCCCGCTGGAGCTCTACTTCATCCGCGGCCGCGCCAAGGTGCTCGTCGCCCTCGCCCGAGGCAAGAAGGAGTACGACAAGCGCCACGCGCTGCGTGAGCAGCAGGACAAGCGCGAGGCCCAGCGGGCGATGAGCCTGCGCGCCAACCGATGAGCGCGGCGCGGCGCACCGCCTTCCTGCTCGTTCTCGGGCTGCTCTGCGTCGCCGCCCTCACGCTCCTCGCCGCGCCGCCCGCCCGCGCGGACGACTCGGTGGGGCACATCTCTCGCCTCGACGTCGGCGCCGTCGTCGAGGCCGACGGCGGCACCGTCCGCGTCGAGGTCGATCTCACCTACGACTTCGGTGACGAGGAGGCGCACGGTCCCTTCCTCGTGCTCGCGGAGCTCCAGGAGATCGCCGACGACCCCGACCGTTACCGCCGCCTCACGGTCAGTGACATCACCGCGGAGTCTCCCACCGGTGCGCCCGCCGACCTCAGGGTCGAGCACGACGGCGGCGCCGTCCAGCTCTACATCGGTGACGAGGACGAGGAGGTCACCGGGGCCCACGACTACCGCGTCACTTACACCGTCGACGGGCTGCCCGACCCGCAGGTCGCCGGCCCCGAGGGCACCGTCCGGGACGAGCTGTACTGGAACGTCGTGGCACCCGGCGGCTTCGACGTCCCGATCGAGGACGTGACCGTCGCCGTCACCGGTCCGGTGCCGCCCGAGGCGAGCGCCTGCTACGTCGGGCGCACCGGTTCGGACGCCACCTGCGACGGCGCCGGTGAGAGCCGCGGCGAGCGCGTCGACTTCTTCCACGGGCGTCTCGACGAGGGGGAGGGGCTCAGCGTGGCGGTGGGCTGGCCGGCAGGCACGCTCGTCGACGCCGAGCCCGTCCACGAGCCGCGGCGCACCTGGGCCAACACGCTCCAGCTCGGTCCGCTCACCGGAGGGCTGGCGGGAGTCGTGACGGTGCTGGGAGCGGGTGCCGCCGCCGTCGTCGCCTCCCGGCGCGGACGCGACGAGGCCTACCTCGACCTCACGCCCGGGCTCGTGCCGGCGGACGGGGGAGCGGGCAGGATCGGGCCGGCGCGCCGCCGTCGGCCCGTCGCCGTGCGCTTCACCCCGCCCGACGACGTCCGGCCCGGTGAGATCGGCACGCTGCACGACGAGGTGGCCGACTTCCGCGACGTCTCCGCCACGCTCGTCGACCTCGCCGTGCGCGGCTACCTCCGCATCGAGGAGGTCGCGCCGGAGAAGGCGGACGACGACGTGAGCGACTGGCGGCTCGTCCCGCTACGTGACTGGTCGGGCGGGCTCGAGCGCTACGAGCGTGAGGTCCTCGACCGGCTCATGCCGGACCGTGAGCCCGTGGCGCTCTCGGAGGTGGGCGCGGAGTACGCCACCGCCGTCGCGAAGACGCAGGAGGCGCTGTACCGCACCGTCACCGAGCACGGTTGGTTCCGCGGGTCGCCGCGGGCAGTGCGCAACCGGTGGCTGGTCGGCGGGCTCGCGCTCGCCGGTCTGGGGATCCTCGTCACGGCGGCGCTCGTCCTCCTGCGCTGGCCCGCGGTGCTCGGTGTCCCGCTGTTCGTCGTCGGCGTGGTCGTCGCCTTCGCCTCCTCCGCCGTTCCGGCGCGCACGGCCGCCGGTACGGCGGTGCTCGCGCAGACGCTCGGGTTCCGCCAGTACCTCGCGACGGCCGAGGCGGAGCAGATCCGCTTCGAGGAGGGGCAGGACGTCTTCTCCCGCTACCTGCCCTACGCGATCGTCTTCGGGCTCACCGACCGGTGGGCGCAGATCCTCGCCGCCGCCGCGGCCCAGGGGAGGCACGTCGAGGAGCCTGACTGGTACGTGCCCGTGACCGCGGGAGCCGTCTGGTGGACGCAGCCTGCCGCCTTCGCCACCTCGGTCGGCGCCTTCGCGGAGGCGGCGTCCTCCGCGGTCACCGCGGGCGGCTCCAGCAGCAGCTCCGGTTTCTCGGGCTCGGTGGGCGGTGGCGCCGGCGGGATGGGCGGCGGCAGCTGGTAGGGCGGTTCCCGGGGAGGTGGCGGATACTCGAGGACTCACGCACACCACCGCCGAGCAAGGGGAACTGCCATGTCGATCAAGCTCCGTCACGTCCCGCCGCGCCTGGCCGCGGGGGCCTTCATCCTCAACTCCGGCCTGAGCAAGCGAGGCCTCGACGACGAGTCGGCCGCCGGTCTGCAGGCCATGGCGGCGAACGGCATCCCCCAGCTCAAGGACATGTCCCCGAAGGACTTCGGCAAGCTGGTGAGCACCGGGGAGATCGCGCTGGGCGCCGCCCTGCTGCTGCCCGTCGTGCCGAGCGCGCTGGCGGGCCTGGGGCTCACGGCGTTCTCCGCGGGCCTGGTCAAGATGTACCTCAGCACCCCGGGCATGACGCAGGAGGACGGCATCCGTCCGACGAGCGACGGTACGGGGATCGCCAAGGACGTGTGGCTGCTCGGCATCGGTCTCGGGCTCGTCGTCGACGCGCTGACCTCGCGGAAGAAGTAGCGGCGGGCCCGGCCGGAATAGATCTGACGCGGGGCCGGTTGGGACGTATGATGGGTCAGCCGGCTCCGGTCGGTGATTGACAACTCCACAGGGGATGATCGGTTTCGACGACGGTCGTCGTGCCAGAGGAAGCGGGTCGAGGATGCAGAGTTATCTCGATAACGCCCTCTGCAAACCAATAGGTGCCGATTCCAAGCGCACCGACTTCGCCCTCGCCGCCTGAGCGAGCCGCGTAAGTCCGTCAGCCCGGGCTAGCTCTCGTCCCGGTTCCTGGCGTCAGCTAGAGAGCCACTGCTCGTAGTCCTCGTCACCGGGGCTACGGGGACTTCCAGGTGACTGAGCCCGTCAGCTGCTTGTCTGCGTGACAGCTGGGGCCGAGAAAATCGAAGCAGACTGCACCCGGAGAAGCTCTGGTTCCACGCCGTCGGACGCGGGTTCGATTCCCGCCATCTCCACCATCCCTGTGCCCCAAGGCCGCCTCCACGGAGGCGGCCTTCGGCATGTCCGGGCCGCGGCCGCCGCGGTGCCGCCCGGCTCCCCGGTTGTCCTCCGGCCTTCCCCCTCCGCCCGGCCGTGGCCGAGGAGAACCGGGGGGCTCGCCCGGTGAGCGCCGGGCGCGGGCGCTTACGCTCGCCCCATGAACGACGCGATGCTCGTCCGCGCGGCGACCGCCGAGGACTGGCCTGCCATCTGGGGAGTTCTCGAGCCCGTTCTGCGTGCGGGCGAGACGTACACCTATCCGCGGGAAATCAGCGAGAGCGACGCCCGCGAGGTGTGGACGGCCGGGGCCAGCGTGCTTGTCGCCGTCGACACCGACGGTGCCGTTCGTGGTACGGCGAAGTACCTGCCCAACCACCCCGGCGCGGGTGCCCACGTCGCCAACGCGAGCTTCGTCGTCGACCCGGAGGCCGGCGGGCGCGGCGTCGGACGCACGCTCGCTCACGCCGTCCTCGGTGCCGCCCGCGGGGACGGCTACCGCGCCATGCAGTTCAACGCCGTCGTCGAGACGAACGAGCGCGCCGTACGGCTGTGGACGTCGTTGGGTTTCGCCGTCCTCGCCACGGTGCCCGAGGCTTTCGACCACCCTCGCCACGGGCTCGTGGGGCTGCACATCATGTACCGCGTGCTCTGACCTCCCTGCCGCCTCAGTCGGCGAGCACCTCGCGCAGCTTGGCCGCGAAGGCCTCCGGCTCGCCGGTCTGGCCGTACTCCCCGCCCATGAAGCCGCTGTGGCCGCTGGGGAAGACGGCGAGCTCGACGCCGAGCTGGACGGCCAGCGACTCGCTCGTGCGCCACGTCAGCGTCCCCTTGCTCTCGATCCCGGCGGCGGGCACGACCCGCACAGAGGAGGCCTTCAGCGCCGCGATGTCGGGCCGGTAGCGGACGATCGCCGACGCGACGTCGGACAGCAGCGGATCGTCCCGCGAGCCGTCGTCCTCGGTGGGCATGCCGAACATGGCTGGGTCGGGGGTCTCGGTGCCGAAGCCCTCCGGGAACTCACCCTGCCAGGAGGTCATGGCGATGAAGGCGGCCATGCCCCAGCCCCAGCCACGCTCGGTGTAGGTCGCCTGCACCCGTCCCCAGGCACCGAAGGCGCGGTCGGCGTCCGGGAGGAGAGGGAGGGCCGGTGGTTCGTGGGCGACGACGGTGCGCACGTCGTCGGGGGCGGTCGCCGCGAGGCACAGGGCGGTCACGGCGCCGCCGCTGCTGCCGAGGAGGTCGACCGGCCCCGCTCCCAGCTCCGTGACGAGCCGGTGGACGTCGTCGGCCTGCTGCTCGGGGGTCTGCACCAGGCTGCCGTCGCTGCGGGTGCTGCGTCCCAGGCCGCGGGGGTCGTAGGTGACGACGGTCCGGTCGGTGAAGAACGAGGTGAGCGTGGTGAAGCCGACGGCGTCCATGGGCTGGCCGATGAGGACGAGCGGGGGCGAGCCGTCGGCGGTCGGCAGCGGGCCTCGCACGTCGTAGGTGAGCGTGGCGCCGGGCACGTCGAGCGTGCGGGTCTCGACGGTCGTCGTGGTCATCGTGGGTGCTCCTGTCGGTTCGGCGATGATGGCGCTGGCAGCGCCCTGTCTCCTACCGACACGCCTTCGCACCAGAACTCATCGCCGCGCTGACGGCCGCACGCGTGGCGCGGATGCTGGTGCACACGAGCCGCTCCTAGAACGGCGGTTCGTCCCCGGCCCAGCTGTGATCGTGACCAGGTGCGGGTAGCGGCGCGGAGCGGTGGTCCCGGGGAAGTGCCCAGTGCTCGGGTGTGTCCGTGCCGGTGGAGGCAGCGGCGAGGGCGGCGTCGATGAGCAGGGGGTCGACGGGCCGGCCGCTGCGGGTGGTGTCCTTGACGAGTGTGCGGAGGTGTTGGGCGGTGTGGCGGGGGAGGGTGATGGTGGTGGCGTCGGGGCGGCGGAGGTAGCCGTGGCCGGTGGGGGTGGTCCAGGCGTAGGTGCGGTCGGTGGCGTAGGCGACGGTGTAGGCGCCGATGGTCTTGGCGCGGTGGTCGCTGGTGCACTGGGGTCCGAGGTTGTCGGCGGAGGTGGTGCCGCCGTCCTTCCATTCGTGGATGTGGTCGAGCTGGGCGGTGCGGGCGGGGTGGGTGCAGCTGGGGAGGATGCAGGTGCGGTCGCGGTGGCGGACGAGGTCGGCGATGTTCGCGGGTGGCTCGTAGCGGGTGCGCCCGACGTCCAGGATCCGTTCGGTGACGGGGTCGGTGAGCAGGCGGCGCCAGGTGCCGCCGGTGGCCAGGGCGCGGGCGACGATCGGCGGGATGGGTCCGTAGCCGTCGAGCTCGGCGACGGGCTCGGGCTCACGGTCCAGGGCGGTGGTGCTCGGGTCGCGGGGTTCGGGCTGGAGGACGTTGATGGGGATGAGGACGTTGATGTCGGCTCGTCCGCCGCCGATCATGCCGACCCGGATGGTGGGCAGAGCGCCCCCGGGGAGCCGGTGGCCGGGCAGGGGTGGCCCGTCTGCGAGGCGCGGCCGTCGTGGTGGGGCGGTGGGCCGCGGGGCCGGCCGCTCGCTGGGCGGCGGTGCCGTGCCGGGTGGCGGTGGTGGCTCGACTGCTGGATGGGTGCCGGAGACGCCTGATGACTCGGCGTCCGGCGGCGGGGCGCCCACGATGCTCGGTGGCTCGGCATCGAACGGCGGTGTGCCGACTTCCACCGGCGCCTCTACGGCGTCCTGCTGGACGGCCGGGCCTGGTGGTGCGTCGGGGTTCTGGGTCGGGCCCTGGCAGCCGCAGGGGCAGGGGCGGTGGGCGTGGGGGCCGATGTGGCCGAGGGTGAGGGCGGTGTGGGCCATGAGGGCGAGGCTGTCGGCCCGCAGCTGGTCCAGGGTGCGGGTGTCGCCGGTGTTCTTGGCGGCGCGGGCGGAGGCGTCCAGGGCGAGGTCCATGGCGATGGCGTCGGCGGCGGGTAGGCGAGCGGAGAGCATGGCCATGCCGTCGGGCAGGGGGCGGGGGTGGTAGACGCAGCGCCTCTGTCGGGCAGCCTTGTGGCGGTCGTCGGCGGAGTCGGGGTCCACGGCGATGACGGCCGTGGCGAGGTCGTCGTGGACCTGCCGCAGGGTGCGCCCCGGTGCCTTGTCCAGGACGTCCCACTGAGCGGCGAGGGCGACCTCGGCGGGCAGGTCGAGGAGGGTGGTGACGATGGCCTGGGCGCGGGCCCAGTCGATGAGCCCTCGTTCGAGCATGTCCCCGGTGGGGTGGAACATCCCGGCGAACGCGCGCCCGCAGGCGGCCATCTTGACGGCGGCCTGCTTGGTGATGCGCAGGCGCATGGACAGCTCCTGGCCGATGACGCACTCCCCGCGGGTACGGCCGGGGACGTCCCCGGGCCAGGAGGGGTTGAGCGAGTCGCGTCCAGCGAGCACGGCGGCGGCGCGGGCGGCCTTGGCGGCGGACCAGGCTTCCATGCGTTTGTGTGCGGCGACGACCTCGACGAGGGAGAAGTCGTCCACGTCCTGGGGGTCGATCTCATGCAGCACCCGGGCCAGCCGCAGCCCCGGCGGGAGGTGCTCGAGGAAGTCGCCCAGTGCGCCCGCCTGGGGAATCAGCTCGGCCAGCACACTGCGCGGCCAGCTCACCGGTTCGCCGTCCTGGTACTTCGGCAGGCCGAACTGCACCCACTCCAGGGGCGGGGACTGCTGCGGGCCGGTGGGGTGGGAGATGTCGAGCCGGACCGGCCGGTCCGCGGCGGGGAGGTCGAGCGTGAGGCTCTCGAGGTAGGGGACGACCAGGCCGGCCGAGGTGTCCTCGGCCGAGTCGGTGGGCGCGTGGCCGGCCGCGGTGTCGGACGTCTGGTCGTCGCGGTCCATCGGCGGCACCTCCTCGTACCACCATGATATCGAACAGATGTTCGAGCGGCAACGGGTGTGGACGGTGGACGGTGAGGCGAGGAAAGGCGCAGCGTCACGGCCCTCCCTAGACTCTCGCCTTGGCCGAGGTGCGGATCGGCGTGTCCGGGTGGCGTTACGCCCCGTGGCGCGGGAACTTCTACCCGCCGGGGCTGACCCAACGTCGCGAGCTCGAGTACATCGGCCAGACCTTCCCGACGGTCGAGCTCAACGGCTCCTTCTACTCCCTCCAGCGGCCCGAGTCCTACGCGCGCTGGAGAGAGAGCACACCGCCGGGCTTCACCTTCGCGGTCAAGGGCGGACGCTTCATCACCCACTTCAAGGCGCTGCGCGACATCGACATCCCGCTGGCCAACTTCTTCGCCTCCGGGGTGCTCGCGCTCGAGGACCGCCTCGGCCCCTTCCTCTGGCAGCTGCCGGCTCGGCAGCAGCTCGACCTCGACCGGGTCGCCGCCTTCCTCGACGCCCTTCCCACGAGCACCGCGCAGGCCGCGCTCCTCGCGGAACGGCACGACGAGCGCCTCGACGGCCGTGCCTGGACGACGACGGACGCTGACCGGCCCCTGCGCCACGCGCTGGAGGTGCGCCACGAGAGCTACGCGGACCCGGCGTTCCTGCGGCTGCTCGCCGAGCACGACGTCGGCCTCGTTGTCTCCGACGGCGGCGAGAGCTGGCCCGTGTTCGAGGACGTGACAGCCCGGCTCGTCTACGTGCGCCTCCACGGTGCGACGGAGCTGTACGTGAGCGGCTACGACGAGCCGGCGCTCCGGTCCTGGGCCGCGAAGGTGAGGGCGTGGCAAGAGGCGGGGCACGACGTCGTCGTCTACTTCGACAACGACGCGAAGGTGCGCGCACCCTTCGATGCGAGGGCGCTCACCGAGATGCTCGCGGACATCGCTGAGCGTCCCGCCGCCGCGGTCGGCACACTGGGACGATGATCAGCGACCGTCTCGCCCGTGAGCTCGAAGCCGCCGGCCTGCGCTGGGACCCTGCGCCGGGCGACCGGTTCCGCATCAAGGCGGAGGAGCTCTCCGAGGACGTCTTCATCCTCTCCCACATGGTCATCGAGGCCCGCACCTACGACACGGGCACGGTCCTGAACTTCAACGGGACCACCGAGTGGGCGCTGGACAACGTCGACCAGGACGACGCCCTGTGGCTGCCCCGCGAGGACCAGCTGCGCGAGTACCTCGGCGGGACGTTCCGGGGGTTGGAGCGGGTGGACGGGGAGTACGTCGTCACGACCGCCGGCGCCGATGGCGGCACGAGCAGCTACCGAGCCGCCGACGTCGAGGACGCCTACGCCGCGGCGCTGCTCGAGCTGGTGGAGCGCGCGGTCTCGGCGTAGTGCACGGCGCGGCGCAGCTCGATGGCAGCCGGCTGGGCGTCGGCGGGGATGTCGAAGACGACGATTCCCTCGACGGTGTTCCCCGGGTTGATGTCGTTGAGGAAGGTGTCGGACCAGTCGAGGTCGATCGCTACGGACCCGTTGGCGGAGTGCTCCCGCCCCTCGGTGACGAGTGGGTCTGGTCGCTGCCGCTGAGCATCTGGGCGGTTCGAGCGGAGCGTGCCGGTCTGCTACGTCGCGACGTCGACAGGTGAGGCGTTCGCCACGCGGCCGTGACCAAAGCGTGACATTCGCCCGCGCGCGGGGTTAGTGTCGCCGGTGTCCCGCGACCCTCCGCGCGGGAACCTCGGCCGGTTCTCCCTTCCGCCGCCGCCCGAGGACGACGATCGAGCGGCGGTTGGTGCCCTCCGGTCCCGTGCCGGCGAGCGCCGGGGAGAGAGAAGGGCCAGTCGTGGCCGCACCGTCCTCCAACCGCACCTCGACCCGGGCCGAGCGCCTCGAGCGGCTGCTCCCGCCGCGTGAGCAGGTCGCCGCGCCCCTCAAGCGCCGCTACCGGGCAGGCCTGGGTGGCGCACTCGCGCTCGTCCTCGTCGCCGGGGTCAGTGCCGCCGCCGTCGTGGACGACGACGCCGCCTCCGCCCGCGCCGACCTCGCCGCCCTAGGACTCGAGACCGGCGGCGGTGTCGCCCCCGGCATCTCCGTGCCCGGCTCCGCGGACCTCGAGCTCGCCCCGATGGACGTCGACGTCGAGCTGAGCAAGGGCGACATCCAGGACATCCCCGACGTCGTCGCCGCCATCGAGGCCGAGGAGGAGGCCGCACGCCAGGCCGCCGCCGCCCGCGAGGAGGCCGCCGCGGCCGCGAGCCGGTCCGCGAGCCGCGCCGAGGCACCGGCCGCCGAGTCCGGTGGGGACTCGGGCGAGGAGCCGGAGGAGGACGCCCCCGCGGCCGCCGTCTCCGTCGGACAGGGCGGCGAGCGCGGCGCGATCGGCGCCATGCTCAACGACTTCCGTGCCCAGAACGGCATGCACACCCTCGGCCGTGACGGCACCCTCGACCAGGTCGCCCAGGGCTGGGCCGAGTGGATGGCCAGCAACCAGACCCTCCAGCACAACCCGAACTACCGCTCGCAGATCGGCGGCGGCTGGTCGGCGTCCGGGGAGAACATCGTCCGGAACACCGGTGGTGCCTCGATGTCCTCCAGCGCGATCACGAGCTGGATGGTCGACTGGTGGAAGAACTCCAGCGCCCACCGCGCCAACATGCTGAACAGCAAGTACACCCACGTGGGCGTCGGCTACGCGATGGGCTCGGGCGGCCCCTACGCCGTCCTCCTGTTCGGCGGCCGCTGAGCCCACGCCGTCTCACCGCGAACGGTGACGAGTCCCGCGCTTCTCACGCGCTGAGATTTCGCCCGACCACCCGGTTACACGGCGGCGGTCCCCCTCCACGCTGATGGTCAAGCGTTCAACCGAACGCTCGACCATCGCCCGAGAGGACCGCCCCGATGAGCATCTCCCATCGCCGCACGCTCGCCGCAGCCACCGCTGCCGCCGCGACCCTGGTCCTCGCCGCCTGTAGCGGCACCCCCGGGCCGACGAACGAGGCAGCCGCCGACGACGGCGCCCCCCGCCAGGGCGGGACCCTCACCTTCCTCGAGTACCAGTTCCCCACGTGCTTCTACGCGGGCGGCTCCGGCTACTACCCGGTCGCCACCGTCCTCAACCAGATCGCCGACAAGCTCACCTTCCAGGACCCCGAGACCCGCGAGATCCACCCGTGGCTCGCCGAGTCCTGGGAGGTGTCCGACGACGCCACCGAGTACGTCTTCCACCTGCGTGAGGACGTCACCTTCTCGGACGGCACACCGCTGACCGCCGAGCACGTGGCCGCGAACTTCGACCACCTGGGTCTTGGCGACGAGGAGCTCGGGCTGGCGAGCCAGGAGTTCGTCTCGAACTACGCCGGCTCCGAGGTCCGCGACGACCACACCGTGGCCTTCCAGTTCGACGCACCCGTCCCCGGCTTCCTCCAGGCGACCTCCGTCGTCGGCGCCGCGGTCGTCGGCCCCTCGACCTACGAGCTGCCCTACGAGGAGCAGTGCCAGCTCGAGAACGTCGTCGCGACCGGGCCGTTCACCGTCACCGAGGTCGTCCCTGAGCAGGAGTACACGCTCACCGCACGGGAGGACTACGACTGGGCGCCCCCGCACCTGGAGCACCAGGGGCGCGCCTACCTCGACGAGATCCACATCGTCGTCACCCCCGAGGACTCCGTGCGCATCGGCGCCCTGACCTCCGGCCAGGCCGACGCCGTGCGCTCGGTGCAGGCCTACGACGAGCCGACGATCGAGGCGGCCGGCTACCAGCTGTACGCCCCGCAGACCAACGGCGTCAGCCCCCAGATCGCGCTGCGCCCCGGCAACCCGGTCCTCACCGAGCTGCCCGTGCGGCAGGCGCTGCTCAAGGCCACCGACACCGGTGCGATCGTCGACACCCTCTTCACCGACAACTACCCGGTGGCCACCTCACCGCTCAGCTCCGGTGCCACCGGATACACCGACCTGTCCGACAGGCTCGCGGCGGACCCCGAGGAGGCCAACCGGCTGCTCGACGAGGCCGGCTGGGAGCGCGGCCCGGACGGCATCCGCACCAAGGACGGCCAGCGGCTGGAGCTCACGACGATCGTCCCCGCCGTCTTCCCCCTCGGCCAGGAGACGGCAGAGCTCGTGGCCCAGCAGTGGGAGGCGGTCGGCGCGAAGCTCCACATCGAGCTGCCGGACCCCGCGACAGCGGTCCAGCGCCAGCAGGACCCGGCCGACATCGGCGTCCTCATCAGCCACGTCGGTCGTGTGGACCCCGACGTCCTGTACAGCGCCTTCCACAGCAGCCAGCGGGACTACCTCGTCTCCACCGACGACGCCCTCGACGGCCTCCTCGAGGAGATCACCTCCCTGCCCGGCACGGAGGAGCGCTACGCCAAGGCCGCCGAGGTCCAGGAGTACCTCGTCGACAACGCGCTCACCATCCCGCTGTACGACATGCCCCAGACCTACGCCGCCGGCCCGCACGTCCACGGCCTGGGCTGGGAGCCGGTCGGGCGTCTGCGCCTGTACGACACGTGGCTGGAGGAGCGGTGAGCGCCCGCTACGTCGCGGGGCGGGTGGGCCAGGCCCTCGTCGTCCTGTGGGCCGCCTACACCCTGTCCTTCCTCCTCCTCGGTGCGCTGCCCGGGGACGGGATCCTCATCAAGTTCGAGAACCCCGAGCTCGGCCTGAGCGCGGACCAGATCGCCGCCATCCGCGAGTACTACCGGGTCGACGACCCGCTCGTCCTCCAGTACGTCCACGCCCTGGCGGGGACGCTGCAGGGGGACCTGGGCTACTCGGTCGAGACGGCGACCCCCGTCCTCGACCGCATCTCGGCCGCCCTGCCGGCCACGCTCCAGCTCGCCTCGCTCGCCTTCGTCGTGGCCGCTGCTCTCGCCGTCGTGCTCGCGCTCGCGGCGAGCTACGCCCGCAGCCCGTGGCTGCACAACGCGATCACCGCGATCCCCTCGCTGTTCGTGTCCGTCCCGGCGTTCTGGCTCGGCATCGTCCTGCTCCAGGTCTTCTCCTTCCGGCTCGGCTGGGTGCCGGTCATCGGGGCCGAGGGCTGGCAGGAGCTCGTGCTGCCCGTCCTCACCCTCGCCGTCCCGGTGAGCGCGCCGCTCGCCCAGATCGTCCTGCGCACCCTCGACGACGTCGCCACCCGGCCCTTCGTCCACGTCGTCGAGGCGAAGGGGGCCTCGCGCTGGTGGACGCTGAGCCGGCACACCGCCCGCAACGCCCTGCTGCCGGTGCTGACGATCAGCGGTCTCCTCGTCGCCGAGCTCATCGCCGGCTCGGTCGTCACCGAGTCCGTCTTCGGCCGCGACGGGCTGGGCCGCCTCACCAACCTCGCGGTGGCGGCGCAGGACCTGCCGGTGATCCAGGCGATCGTCCTCGTGGCGGCCCTCGCCTTCGTCACGGTCAACCTCGTCGTCGACCTCCTCTACCCCGTCCTCGACCCGCGCCTGCGCCGGGCACGGACGACGACGGCGCCACCATCCGCCGTCGTCGTCGAGCCCGTCGTGGCGCGCCCGCTGGAAGGAGCCCGGCCATGACCGCGACGACCACGCGAGAGCCGGTCACGCCCGTGGCCCCCGTCACGGTCACCACCGCACCAGTCCCCGCGGGACGCCGGCGTCGCACGGTCCCCGTCGGCCTCGTGCTCGCCTGGGCCGTCATCGCCACCGTGCTGCTCTGGGCGGTCCTGCCCGGGGTCCTCGCGCCCTTCGACGCCTACTCGAGCGTCGGGCCCGGGCTGCAGGCGCCGGGCGGGGAGCACCTCTTCGGGACGGACGCCAACGGGCGTGACCTCTTCTCCCGTGTGGTCCACGGCGCCTCGGAGTCCCTCGCCGGCGCCCTCGTCGCCGTGAGCGTCGGGCTCACCGTCGGCACGGTGCTCGGGGTCGTGGCCGGCACCGTCGGCGGGGCGGTCGAGGAGGTCCTCATGCGGGTCGTCGACGTCCTGCTCGCCATCCCGGGGCTCCTGCTCGCGCTCACCGTCGTCGTCCTCCTCGGGCCGGGGACCGTCAACGCGGCGCTCGCCGTGGGCGTCGGCGCGGTGGCGGGCTTCGCGCGGCTCGTGCGGGCCGAGGTGGTCCAGGTGCGGGCCACCGAGTACGTCGAGGCCGCCTACGGCAGCGGCGGGCGCGTCCTGTCGGTGCTGTGGCGGCACGTGCTGCGCAACTCCCTGCGGCCGGTCGTCGCGCTCGCGGCGATGCAGCTGGGCACCGCGATCCTCGCGCTGTCCACCCTCGGCTTCCTCGGCTACG
Source organism: Georgenia satyanarayanai (assembly GCF_009193135.1). Taxonomy (GTDB): domain Bacteria; phylum Actinomycetota; class Actinomycetes; order Actinomycetales; family Actinomycetaceae; genus Oceanitalea; species Oceanitalea satyanarayanai. The sequence goes on along the minus strand of NZ_VUKC01000023.1, from coordinate 4,210 downwards.
GCGTGACGCCGCCGGACCCGGAGTGGGGCATGATCATCGCCCAGGGCCGCGACCTGCTCGCCGCCGCCTGGTGGGTCACCACCCTGCCCGGTCTCGTCATCGTCGCCGTCGTCCTCTCGGCCAACCGGGTCAGCCGCTCCCTGGGGAGCGAGCGATGAGCCTCCTCGACGTGCGCGACCTGTCGGTCACCTACCGCACCCGCCGCGGCGGGCACCACACCGCCGTCGACGGCGTGAGCCTCACCGTCGCGCCGGGCGAGGTGGTCGCGGTGGTGGGGGAGACCGGCTCGGGCAAGACGACGACCGCCCACGCCGTGCTCGGGCTCCTCGCGCCGGCCGCGACCGTCACCTCCGGGCAGATCCTCCTGCACGGCACCGACATCCGGGGCTGGTCGGACAGGCGGCTGCAGGAGGTGCGGGGACGGCGCATCGGCCTCGTCCCGCAGGACCCGGGCAGCTCTCTCGACCCGCTGCGGACCGTGGGCTGGCAGGTCGCCGAGACCCTGCGGGTGCACGGGGAGAGGGACGAGAAGGGGGTCCGCGCCCGGGTGGCCGAGCTGCTCGAGCGCGTGGGCCTGCCCGGCGCCCGGGTGGCCGGCGCCTACCCGCACGAGCTCTCCGGCGGCATGCGCCAGCGGGTGCTCATCGCGGCGGCGCTGGCGCTGCAGCCCGACCTCCTCATCGCCGACGAGCCGACGAGCGCCCTGGACGTCACCGTCCAGCGACGCATCCTCGACCTGCTCGACGAGCTGCGCGCACAGGACGGCACCGGGATCCTCCTCGTCACCCACGACCTCGCCGCGGCCGCCGAACGTGCCGACCGGATCCTCGTCATGCAGGGCGGACGGGTGGTCGACGCGGGGGCCGCGAGCGAGGTGGTCGGTGCGCCGCGCAGCGACTACACCCGGCGGCTCGTGCGTGACGCCCCGGCGCTCAACCCGGCCCCGCTGCGGCCCCTCCCGCCGGTCCCCGCAGCGGGCGCCGTCCCGGCGATCGAGCTGCGCACCGTGAGCAAGGACTTCACCGGCCGCGGCGGGCAGCACGTGCGTGCCGTGGACGACGTGAGCCTCACCGTGCCCGCCGGGACGACGCACGCCGTCGTCGGGGAGTCCGGCTCGGGCAAGTCGACGACGGCGCGCATCCTGCTCGGCCTGGAGACGGCGACGACGGGGACGGCGCTCGTCCACGGCACCGACGTCGCCTCGCTGCGCGGCGAGGCGCGCCGCCAGTGGCGCCGGCAGGTCCAGCTCGTCTACCAGAACCCCTTCGGGTCCCTCGACCCCCGCATGAGCGTCCTCGACATCGTCACCGAGCCGCTGCGCAACTTCCGCCTCGGTGACCGGCGTGAACGGCGGGCGAGGGCGGGAGCGCTGCTCGAGCGGGTCGCCCTCGGCCCGCAGCTGCACGGGCGGCGGCCGCGGGAGCTCAGCGGCGGGCAGCGTCAGCGGGTGGCGATCGCCCGGGCGCTGGTCCTCGACCCCGGCGTCGTCGTCCTCGACGAGCCGGTCTCGGCGCTCGACGTCAGCGTGCAGGCCCAGATCCTCGACCTGCTCGCCGAGCTCCAAGGGGAGCGCGGCCTCACCTACCTGTTCATCTCCCACGACCTCGGCGTCGTCCGCCAGGTCTCCGACACCGTCACCGTCATGCAGCGCGGCCGGGTGGTGGAGAGCGGCACCACCGCCGAGATCTTCCACGCCCCCTCGCACGAGTACACCCGCGAGCTGCTCGACGCGGTCCCCGCGGCCCACGCCACCAGGAGAGAGTCATGACCCACGTCCTCGACCACAACCGAGCGCCCGCCGGCGCCGCCGACGTCCTGCGCGAGCTCGCCGGGATCCCGGCGGGCGGCGCCGTCGACACGCTGCGTGACCTGCGGCCCTCCGCGCGGGAGAACGCCCAGCTCGCCTACCGGCTGCTCTTCGCCCCCGACGACGACGGCGAGCTGCCCGTCCTCGACCGGCTCGCCGTCGCCGTGTTCGTCGCCGCTCTGCACCGTGACGAGCGCTCCGTGTCCCACTACCGACGAGCGTTGCTCGCCGCCGGTGGGTCGGACGCGCTCGCGGCCACGCTCACGGCCGAGGCGGGGACCGCGGCCGTCCCAGGCCCGGCCGGGACGTACCGGGAGCCGGGGCTCGTCGCGGAGTCCGTGCCCGCCGCGGGCTACCGGGTCGTCGCGCGGGAGGTGCTGGGGGAGCGGCTGTCCGTCGCCCTCGAGCACGCCAGGCTCCTCGTCCTGCACCCGCGTGACGCACGAGCGGACGCGCTCGCGCGTCTCGTCGGTGCCGGCTGGACGGCCGACGCGACCGTCACCCTCTCCCAGCTCGTCGCGTTCCTCGCCTACCAGCTGCGCGCCGCCGCCGGCCTGTCCGTCCTCCACGCCACTCCGGGAGCCCCGCGATGATCCACCACCACCCCGACCTCGACCGCCCCGAGGCCTTCACCCGCGAGCCCCTCGGCTGGGTGCCCTGGCTCGAGCCGCTCGCCAAGGAGGAGCTGACCGACCGCCACTACGCCGGCCTCGTCGAGCGCACCCGGGCGGACTTCGCCTACTTCCGGCTCCTCGCCCGGGACCCCGAGCTGCTCGGGGCGCGCACCCGCCTGGACAACGACATCTTCTACACCGAGGACGGCGGTCTGCCGCGCGCCGAGCGCGAGCTCGCGGCCGCGGCGGCCTCCCGTGTCAACGGCTGCGTGTTCTGCGCGTCCGTGCACGCCCGGGCGGCGGCCCAGCTCTCCGGACGTCCCGCGGACGTCGACCGGCTGCTCGACGAGGGCACGGGCGCGGAGCTCGGCGAGCGGTGGGAGGCGATCGTCGCCGCCGCCGAGGCGCTGACGGCGACGCCGGTCCGCTTCGGCCCCGGGCACGTCGAGCGGCTGCGAGCGGCGGGCCTGGGTGACGACGAGATCCTCGACGTCATCGGGGGTGCCGCCTTCTTCAACTGGGCGAACCGGCTCATGCTCTCCCTCGGCGAGCCCGAGGTTCCCGCGAGGCGGCGCTCGTGAGCGCCCCCCAGCTCGGGTTCTTCACCCGGGTGCTCGACGACGCCCCACCGGCGGGGCGCTACCGGCTCGCGCTGGAGCAGCTCCGCGCCGCCGAGGCGGCCGGCTTCGACGCCGTCGCCGTCGCCCAGCACCACTACGACGGGAGCGAGGGCGGGCTGCCCTCGCCGCTCGTCCTGCTCGCCCACGCGGCAGCGGTGACCTCCCGGGTCCGGCTCACCACCGGCGTCATCACCCTCGCCCTCGAGGACCCGCTGCGCGTGGCGGAGGACGCCGCCGTGCTCGACCACCTCAGCGGGGGGCGGGTGGAGCTCGGTCTCGCCTCGGGCGGCTCACCGGGCGCGTTCGCGGCCGCGGGCCTCGACTTCGCCGACCGGCACGCGGTGTTCACCGCCAAGCTCGACCGGCTCGAGGCAGCCCTGCGGGGTGAGCCGGTCGCGGGCGGCCGGGCGCTGTACCCGCCGGCCGGGACGCTCGCCGGCAGGCTGTGGATCGGTACCTTCTCCGAGCCCTGGGCGGTGGAGGCCGGACGGCGCGGCCACGGGCTCATGCTCTCGCGGACCCAGCCGCGTCCCGGCGACGAGCCCGGCCTCCCCCTGGGCTCCCTGCAGGAGCGGCTCGTCGACGCCTACCTCGAGCACCTGCCCGCCGGGGCCGCTCCCCGGATCAGCGTGGCCCGCACCGTCGTCGTCACCGAGGACGAGGGGAGGGCCGCCGAGCTCGCCGAGTCGGGGCTACGGCGGGTCGCGCCGCTCGTCGAGCGGATGACGGGGCGCTCCGCCGCGGGCCTGTCCACCGCCGAGCTCGTCGCGGCGACCGACTCGCACGTCGGGACCCCGGCCACCGTGCTGGCCGGCCTGCTCGCCGACCCGGTGGTCGCGCGGGCGACCCACCTGTCCTTCCAGGTCCACTCCGTCGACCCGCCGCACCCGGAGGTCCTCCGGTCGGTGGAGCTCCTCGCAGCGGAGGTCGCGCCGGCGCTGGGGTGGGTCCCGGCGGCCTCGGCGGCCCTGGCCACGGTCTGAGACGCACGCAGGACCCCGGCGCTCGCCGGGGTCCTGCGCGTCGGAGGAGCTGACTCCCTACGGGGTGCGGCGCACGCCGAGGGTGTCGCGGCCGTCGCCGTTCCAGTCGCCGACGAGCACCTCGTCGCCCTCCCGGCCGAAGCGCACCGAGAAGTCCGCGTCGCCACCGGCCAGGGAGTTCTTCAC
>NZ_VUKC01000022.1 GCF_009193135.1 Georgenia satyanarayanai | reverse complement strand
CGCCTGCACGGCGAGATCGGCCTCCTCCCACCCGCCGAGCTCGAAGCAACCTACTACCGTCAGATCAACGCCCCGGTGAAGGCCGAAGCGTCAGTTCCGAGCCTCCACTAAACCCGGCACGAGACAGTGGCGTGGTAACCCGTGGGGAAGATGTCGGCGAGCATCACGTAATCGGTCTGGCGCTCCTCGGCGTCCTCGCCCAGCCGCAGACAGTTGAAGTCACCCCAGGGCACACGCAGCAGCTCGGCCTGTCCCCCGCCGTAGGGGCCCATGTCCGCGAACCCGTACGCAGCGCCGGCCATGCTCGGCTACGGCTGTGCGGTCAGGCAGTAGTTCGTCAGCTGGCGCTCGCAGTTCTTGCAGTGCCCGCAGGCAATGTTGAACGGGAGCACGACCCAGTCGCCGACCTGGACCTTGCCCACGCCGTCGCCGACCTCGACCACCTGGCCCAGGTTCTCGTGCCCGAACCAGCGGCCCGGCTCGAAGTCCGTCCGGCCCTCGTACATGTGTAGATCCGAGCCGCAGATGTTCGCCGACGTGACCCTCACCAGGACGTCGGTCGGCCGCTCGATCCGCGCGTCCGGCACGTCCAGGACGCTGACCTTCCGGGGCCCCTCATAGACCACTGCCCTCATGTCTCCTCCTCGTCCTGGTGATCACACCGCTCCGGGCTCGGGTCGGTGCCTTCATTGGAGCACCAGCGAATGGGGCCCGATATCGGCAGAACGACCGATCCTTGCCCGAGATCTGGGAGCGGAGGGCCGCCGGGGGTGGCCTGAACGGCCTGTACGTGGGCGAGGTGGCTGGCCTGGGCTGGCGCGCACCGCTTTCCTGGTGTGGCCGACCAGGGGTAGCGACGGTGTGGTCGCCGAGCACCTCACCTCAACGGCCGAAGGGAATGCTGCCGCGATGACGGGAAGGCGCGTTCCTGTCGGGCCGAGACGGCCTGGACGGTGGTTCGCGGCTCCGGGGTCGCCCAAGGATCCAGTGGACCTCGTCCATGAGCGGGAGCGGGTAGCGGCCGAGCGGCACCGTTCGTCTCGGAGACACTCGTCGTGGTGGGGGGTGAGGCGGACGGACCTCCGCCCGGGCGACGCGACCGGGCTCATCTCGGCCGTCACCGCGGAGCGCTTCGCCCCGAGCGACCGCCCCGCCGCTGACAGCGGTCCTCCCGCCGGTCGGATCAGCCGACCGGCACCGGCTCCCTCACCAGTGCAAGCACCCGCGCGGCGGCCCGGTCGGCGCCGGAGATGAGCGGCGAGGGCACCCCGGGCGTCGCCCCGATCGCCGAGCCCGGCTGCACGTCACCGGCCGGGATGCCGATGACGACGACCCGGGGGTCGGGTCGGCCCGCGGCGTCGAGGAGGTGGAAGTCCTCGGGTGTCACGTCCAGGGTCCGCGTCGCGGCCACCGTGCCGTCGGGGCCGGTGCGCGCGTGGAGGCGGGCGCGGCCGGAGTCGAGGAGCGAGCGCAGCAGCGGGTCGTCGGTGACGTCGGCGTGGCCCTTGGACATGCGGGTCTCGACGACGGTCCGCACCCGGTGCTCGCGCCCGATCACCTGGGAGCGGGCGACGAAGCGCCCGCGCTCCACGGTGACGGAGAGCCCCTCGCCGAGAAGCTCGACGACGCCGGCCCGGACGAGCGCGAGCAGCTGCGCCGTGCGCTCCGGCGGCGGGCCGGACGCCAGCGCGAGGCCGAGCGCACCGAACCAGCCGTTGACGTCGCGGATGGCCGACGCCGGGTGGATCGCTCCGGCGCGCACGAGCCCGGCGACCTGCCCGCGCAGCAGGGCCATCGCCCGGTTGACCTCCGCGCGCGGGCTGGCGAGCGGCCGGGTGATCGACTCGTGCTCCGCCGCGACCCAGCGCTCGGTCCACGCCCGCCACGCCTCGGGTGACGGGAGGCGGACATCGGGCCGGTCGAGGCGGTCGACCTCGAGCCGGCGGGCCGGATCGACGACGACGTCCCGGACGAGGTCGTCCAGCTCGGTCACGTCCGCGGCCGCGATCCGGGCGAGCAGGACCGCCGGGAGCTCGCCGTCGTCGGCGGTGAGCGTGGGAACGGTGGCGGGGTGGTGGCGCAGGAGCGTGGTGAGGTGCGCGACGACGAGTTCGCGGGCGAGCTGGGGCCAGACGTCGCGGGTGAAGTCCTGGTCGGGGATCCTCGCGGCGGCCGCGAACCACTCGGGGGTGGCCAGCCGCGGCGCGTAACGCGGTGGGAGGCCGCCGTACCAGGACTTCGAGCGGTAGGGCAGCCCGCGGCGCGAGCCGACGAGCAGCCGCGGCTCCCGCCCCGAGGGCAGGTAGGTGAGGTCGAAGGGGGAGCCGGCGGGGACGAAGCGGCCTCCGCGGCCGGCGGTGAGGACCGCGACGACGTCGAAGAAGTTCGCCCCGAGCCCGGCGACGACGACGTCCTGCCCGCCCGGCACGGCGTCCCAGTCCCGCTCGGCGGGCATGCCCGGCTCGACGTAGACGAGCCCCTGGTCCTCGGCGGCGGCGACGCGCTCCTCGGTCTGCCGGGAGCGCCCGGCCTGGATCATCCCCTGGGCGAGGACGACGGCGGCTGCGGAGAACCCCCGCCCGTCCGCGAGCCGCACGACGCGCGTCCCCGCCGCCGCCGCTGCCGCCCCCTCTCCCTCTCCCGCTCGCCCTCCCGCCGAGAGCCGACTTGTCGCCGAGAGCTGACTTGTCGCCGAGAGCTGACTTGTCGCCGGGAGCTGACCTGTCGACGCCTCGATGTCGACGACGGTGCCCACGACCGCGGTCAGCTCCACGCCGCCACGGGCGAGGATCGCCTCGAGCTGCTCGCGGAAGTAGACGCCCTGCAGGCGTCGGGTCGGGTAGGACCACGGCTGGACGGCGGCGGCCTCCTCGGCGACCCAGTCCGGCCGGGGGCCAGCGCTCCAGCCGGCGGACGGCGGCGCCGTCGTGCGCGGGAGCCCGGCGACCACGTCGCGTGCCCATTCGACGAGGTTCGGCCCGGGCGTCACCGGTCCGGACATCGGGGTGGAGTCGTCCGGGTAGATCGTCGTGTGTGCGCTGTAGGTGTTGTTGAGCAGCTGCGGGTTCTGGTCCGTGCGCCAGGTGGCGCCGGCGCCCACCTCGAAGCGGTCGACGACGACGACCCGCAGCGGCCGCTCCGACGTGCCCCGAGCCGTGAGCCGTTCGACGACGGACACCGCACGCGGGCCGCCACCGACGATGACGAGGTCGACGTCGGCGTCGTCGTCGTCGGTAAGTCGGCTGTCGTCGGTAAGTCGGCTGTCGGCGGGAAGTCGGCTGTCGGCGGGAAGTCGGCTGTCGGCGGGAAGTCGGCTGTCGGCGGTAAGTCGGCTGTCGGCGGGAAGTCGGCTGTCGGTGACAAGTCGGCTGTCGGCGGGGGAGGGGGTGTGGGACTGGGTCATGCGAGGGCGTCCTTGGCCAGAACGGGGCGGACCTGGGTCTGGCCGGCGTCGTGGAGGACCTCGACCGGCAGCCCGTAGACCTCACCGAGCAGCTCGGCGTCGTAGGCCTCGGGCGCGGGGCCGTCGGCCACGAGCCGGCCGCCGCTGAGGAGCACGACCTGCTGGCAGAAGGTCGCCGCGTGGTTGAGGTCGTGGATCGCGATGAGCGCCGCGACCCCCTCCTCGCGCGCCACCTGTCGCACGATCTGCAGTGTCTCCACCTGGTAGCGCAGGTCGAGGGCGGAGGTCGGCTCGTCGAGCAGCAGCACCCGCGGCCGCTGGGCCAGCGCCCGGGCGATGAGCACGCGCTGGGCCTGCCCGCCGGACATGTCCGAGAGCCGCCGCTCGGCGAGCTCGGCCAGCCCGAGCCGCGCGATCGAGTCCTCGACCACCGCCAGGTCCTCGGCCGAGGGCCGCATGCCCATGTGCGGGGTCCGGCCCAGCGTCACGGCCTCGCGGACGGTGAGCTCGAAGGGCACCTCGCTGGACTGCGGCACGTAGGCCACGACCTTGGCCCGCTCGCGTGGCTTCATCGCCAGCAGGTCGCGGTCCCCGAGCCGTACCGCGCCCTGCTTCGTCCGCAGCACGCCGGCGAGGATCTTCGTCAGCGTCGACTTGCCCGAGCCGTTGGGCCCGAGCAGCGCGCACAGCGTCCCCGCCGCGACGTCGAGGTCGATGCCGCGCAGCACCTGGTGCCTGCCGTAGGCGAACGCGACGTCGCGGATGCTCAGCGCGGCGGGTGGCGCCGCGGCCACGGCAGCCGAGGCCACCGTCGTCGCCCGGTCCTGGACTGCAGTCACTTCGAGGCCCTCCGCGTCATGATGAGGTAGATGAAGACGGGCGCGCCGAGCATCGCGACGACGATCCCCACGGGCACGACCGACGGCGCCACGACCGTGCGCCCGATCGTGTCCGCCGCGACGAGGAGCACGCCACCCGACAGCGCCGACATCGGCAGCAGGTACTGGTGGTTGGCGCCGATGATGAGCCGGGCGATGTGCGGCCCGACGAGCCCGACGAAGCCGATGACCCCGCACAGCGACACCGCGACGGACGCGAGCAGCACCGACACGAGGATGAGCCCGACCCGCACGACGGTGACGTTGACGCCGAGGGAGCGGGCGGCGTCGTCGCCGGCGAAGGCGATCGCGTTCATGTCCTTGGCGAACCACAGGAGCAGCGGGAGGAGCACGACGACGACGGCGCCCATCACCCGGACCTCGGTCCACGACGCGTCGTTGACCGAGCCGAGGGTCCAGCGCACGATCGCCTGGAGGGTGTTCTCGTTGGCGATGTACTGCAGGCCGGCGGTCAGCGCCTCGAAGAGCTGGGTGACGGCGATGCCGAGGAGCAGCAGCGTCGCCACCGCCATCTTCCGCGCGGAGGCGAGGCCGAGGACGAGCATCGTCACGACCCCCGCGCAGGCGAGCGCGGAGAGGATGACGAGCGGGTTGGACGAGGCCACCCCGCCGCCGCCGAGGAGGATCGCCAGCGACGCGCCGAAGGCCGCCGCCGGGGAGACCCCGAGGGTGAAGGGGCTGACGAGCGGGTTGCGCAGCAGGCCCTGCATGACGGCGCCGGCCACCGACAGTGCGGCGCCGGCGGCCAGGGCCAGCAGCGCGCGGGGCAGGCGCAGGTCGGCGACGATCGCGTAGGACTGGACGAACTCCGGCTCGATGGTCCCGCCGGCCACGCGCAGCCACAGGATGCGCATCGCGTCCGCGACGGTCACCCCGGAGGTGCCCACCGCCGTCGAGCCGGCGACGACGGCGACGGTCACCACCACCGACACGACGAGCACGAGCAGGCGGTGGTTGCCCAGCGCCCGCCGCAGGCCGCGGGGACCCGGGCCGGCGTCGGTAGGTCGGCTGTCGGCGGTAAGTCGGCTGTCGGCGGGAGGGCGGGCGGCGGTACGGGCGGTCACTGCCCGCCCCCGGCGGAGACGTAGGCGTCCTCGCCCGGGTAGTCGGAGACGCCCTGGAACTCGGTGGCCCAGCGCTCGAGGTAGCCGGCCGGGTCGAGGTCGGCCGTCGCCTCCGGGTGCAGCCAGGTGGCGAGGTAGGCGGTGGCGATCGCCTTGGCGAGCCCCGACGTCGCCCACCCGTTCGTCACGTAGACCTCACCGTCCTCGACGGCGCCGATCCCGGACCAGCCCGGCCGCGCGGGGATCCCGGTGACGATCTCGGCGACCGCGCCGGCGGGGTACGGCTCGGCCGAGGGCGGCATCTCGTGGACGACGACGGCCGGGTCCCGCTCGACGACGGCGGCCGGGTCGACGGTGATCTCGTGCTGGGCGTCGCCGCCGGTGATGTCGCCGAAGACGTTCGTGCCGCCGGCGCCGGTGATGACCTGGTCGAAGCCGGAGCCGGGCAGGGCGGTGATGTAGGGCTGGTCGGTCTCCCAGTACACCGGGACGGGCTCGAGGCCCGCGACGCTGTCCTCGACGGCGGTGACGATCTCGTCGTGGAAGTCGCGCACGGCCTGCGCGCCCTCCGGCTCGTCGAAGACCTCTCCGAGCAGGTCGATCGTCTCCGCGAAGACGTCGACGTCCCACGACGTGACGACGACGACCGGGATGTCGAATTCCTCGAGCCGCTCCGCCGCCTCCTGCCAGGCACCGTTGCGGGGGATGATCGCGACGTCCGGGTCGAGGGCGACGATCGCCTCGTAGTTGAGCTCGCCGATGCTCTCCCCGACGACGTCCTCCTCGGTGAGCCCGAGGTAGGGAGCGCGCTGCACGGTGCCGCGGTCGACGCCGACGACCCGGTCGCCCGCGCCGATCGCCTCGACGAACTCGTTGTTGTAGGACAGGGCGACGACGGCGCGCTCCACCGGGCCCTCGATCGTCACCTCGCGGTCCTGGTCGTCGACGACGGTGATCTCGCCGGTGCCGTCGGTCGCGCCGGTGGTGGCGGCGGGGTCGGCGGCGTCGCCGGAGCCGGCGACCTCGACCTGGCCGCAGGCCGCCAGCGTGAGGGCCGAGGCGAGGAGGGCGGCGGCGGTGCGGGTGGTGCGGGTCATCGGGTCTCTCCGGTGGTGTCGGTAGCTCGGCTGTCGTCGGTAACTCGGCTGTCGGCGACAGGTCGGCTGTCGGCGACAGGTCGGCTGTGGGCGACAGGTCGGCTGTGGGCGACAACTCGGCTGTCGGCGAGAAGTGGGCTGTCGGCGGGAGGGGTGGGGGTGCCGGCGGGGAGGTGGGGCTCGCCGAGGGTGAGCATGAGGCGGTTGGCCCAGGAGAAGAACGCGACCGAGGCGACGAGGTCGACGAGCTCCACGGGCTCGAGGCCGAGCGCGCGCAGCCGGTCGACGTGCGCGGCGGTGGCCCGCGACGGCGACGCGGCCAGGGCGGCGGAGAGGTCGATGACCGCGGCCCACCGCTCGTCCTGGCCGGCGCTCAGCGCCGACAGGTCGGACGGCGCCCAGCCGGGGCCGCGGGGGACGTCGGCGGCGAGGAGACGGTCGACGTCGTCGGGGCGCCTGCTCAGCTGCGCGGCCTTCCGGGCGTGGACCGAGGCGCAGAAGATGCAGTCGTTGACCTTGCTCGTCACCGCGGCGGCGAGCTCGCGCTCGGCCCGCGGCAGGCCCACCCGGGTGAGGAAGACGGCGTGGTCGATCTGCGTGCGGGCGGCGAGCACGGCGGTCTCGCGGGCGAGGAGACGGAAGTAGGCGCCGTCGCTCTTGCCGGCGAAGGCGGCGCGGTGCTCGTCGGTCAGCTGCGCCGCGGGGATCGGCTCCACCCAGGGCAGCCAGCCGAGGATCTCGCGGGTGTAGGCGCGGGGCACGGGCAGCCCGCCCGGCGCGAGGTCCGGGGCGTACTTGTCGCGGGCGGGCAGGTCCGCCGCCGGCGCCGCGGTGGCGGCGTCGTCGTGGCCGGCGAGCAGCCGTAGCCCGGTGACCAGGCGCGCCTCGTAGGCGGTGACGGCGACGACCTGGGACAGGAGGACGATGCCGTCCGCGTCGAGGCCGACGGCGGTGAGCGCGGCGACGTCGTCGGGGGTGACGACCGCGGGCGCGAGGGACAGGAGGTCCGCGTGACGCACGAGCGCGGCGACGGACTCGTCGGCGGTGGCGACGGTGAGGTCGACCGGGTCGTGGCGCCGGTGCTCCTGCGCGAGCACCGGCGCGCCGTGCTGCTCGGCGACGCGCGCAGCCAGCGCCCGGCGCAGCGCGGGGGACAGGCGGCCAGGGTCGGTGAAGAGGTGGTCGTGGGCGCGCTGGGTGTGCTCGACGGCCTCGGGCTTGGCCAGGCGGGCCGCGGCCGTGGCCGGGTCGAGCTCGGCGAGGGCGCCGACGAGGTCCTCGCGGGCGGTGGGCGGGCGGTGGGCGGTGGTGGTCACGGGTGCTCCTGGGTACGCGGCAGCGCCGCAGCATGTAGGGGTGCGCTCCCGCGCTCTCCTCCCGGCGGTGGCGTGCGCACGGCCGGGGGACGACGGGAGGTCAGCGCCGCAGCGGGCGACGCTCGTGGGCGGAGGCGGGCTCAGCGGCCCGCGGGATCAACGCCTCAGGCAGGACAACAACACATGCACGCCGCGGCGCGCCGACACATGGACACGGTGGTGCTCGGCGCGAGGTGCGGCCTGACACTCGTGTGCACGGTCATGGTGGTCCTCCCCAGCTCGCGGCGGGCGCCGCGATCGTTCGGGCACGGTGCGTGCCCCGACGTCGACGACGCTACGCCACGCCGGTTGAAGGTCCAACCACCTCCCGGGGCCCGTCCCAGCCCGTGGGACGGGCCCCGGTGTCACGTCCAGCCCAGCGCCCCCGAACGACGGACGGGGCCACTGCCGGCTGCGGCAGTGGCCCCGTCCCGGGTGGGCGTCGGGTCAGTCGACGTCCTCGTCGACCCAGTCGAAGGTCTTCGTCACGGCCTTCTTCCAGTTGCGGTACAGGCGCTCGCGCTCGGCCTCGTCCATCGACGGGGTCCAGCGCTTGTCCTCACCCCAGTTGTCGACGACGTCCTGCTCACCGTTCCAGAAGCCGACCGCGATGCCGGCGGCGTAGGCGGCGCCGAGCGCCGTCGTCTCGGTGACCTTCGGCCGCACGACGTCGACGCCGAGGATGTCGGCCTGGAACTGCATGAGCTGCTCGTTGGCGACCATGCCGCCGTCGACCTTGAGCTCCTTGAGGTCCACCCCGGAGTCGGCGTTCATCGCGTCGACGACCTCGCGGGACTGGTAGGCCGTCGCCTCGAGGACGGCCCGCGCGATGTGGCCCTTGTTGACGTACCGGGTGAGGCCGACGAGCGCGCCACGCGCGTCGGACCGCCAGTACGGCGCGAAGAGGCCGGAGAACGCCGGGACGAAGTACGCCCCGCCGTTGTCGTCCACCGTCGCGGCGAGCTCCTCGATCTCGGGAGCACTCTTGATGATCCCGAGGTTGTCGCGAAGCCACTGCACGAGGGAGCCGGTGACGGCGATCGAGCCCTCGAGGCAGTACACCTGCGGCTGGTCACCGATCTTGTAGCCGACCGTGGTGAGCAGCCCGTTCTCGCTGTGGACGAGCTCGGTCCCGGTGTTGAGGAGCAGGAAGTTGCCGGTGCCGTAGGTGTTCTTCGCGCTGCCGACCTCGAAGGCCGCCTGCCCGAAGGTCGCCGCCTGCTGGTCACCGAGGATGCCGGCGATCGGCACGCCGGGCACGAAGCCGCCCTCACGGCCCTCGCCGTAGACCTCGGAGGAGGAGCGGATCTCGGGGAGCATCGACAGGGGGATGCCCATGTCCGCCGCGATGTCCTCGTTCCAGGTGAGCGAGTCGATGTTCATGAGCATGGTGCGCGAGGCGTTGGTGACGTCGGTGACGTGGACGCCGCCGTTGGGCCCGCCGGTCATGTTCCACAGCACCCACGAGTCGGTGGTGCCGAAGAGCAGCTCGCCGGCCTCGGCCTTCTCCCGGGCGCCGTCGACGTTGTCGAGGATCCACTTGACCTTCGGCCCGGCGAAGTACGTGGCGAGGGGCAGGCCCACGGTCTTCTTGTACTTCTCCGGCCCCTCGTCACCGGCGAGCTCGTCGACGATCTTCTGGGTGCGGGTGTCCTGCCAGACGATCGCGTTGTAGACGGGCTTGCCCGTGCTCTTCTCCCACACGACGGTGGTCTCACGCTGGTTGGTGATGCCGACGGCGGCGAGGTTGCGGTGGGTGAGGTCGCCGCGGGACAGCGCCAGGCTCACGACCTCCCGGACGTTGCGCCAGATCTCGACGGGGTCGTGCTCCACCCAGCCGGCGCGCGGGAAGATCTGCTCGTGCTCCATCTGCCCGGTGGAGTGCACGGTGCCCGCGTGGTCGAAGACGATCGCGCGGGTGCTGGTCGTGCCCTGGTCGATGGCGAGGACGTAGTCAGCCATGTCGGGTCCTTTCGTTGAGCCGGGAGGGGGTCACAGGATGTTGGCGGCGGCGAGACCACCGAGGGCGCCGCCGATGAGGGGTCCGACGACCGGCACCCACGAGTAGCCCCAGTCGCTGGAGCCCTTCCCGCGGATCGGGAGGACCGCGTGGGCGATGCGGGGGCCGAGGTCGCGCGCCGGGTTGATGGCGTACCCGGTCGGGCCACCGAGGCTGGCACCGATGCCGACGACGAGCAGGGCCACGGCGAGCGGCCCGAGACCCGAGGGCGTGAAGCCGAAGGCGACGATGACGAAGACGAGCACGAAGGTCGCGATGACCTCGGTGACGACGTTCCAGCCGTAGCTGCGGATCTCCGGGCCGGTCGAGAAGACGCCGAGCTTGGCGGCCGCCGGCGCCTCCCGGTCGAAGTGCTTCTTGTAGGCCAGCCAGGCGAGGACGGCACCGATGAAGGCACCGAGCAGCTGGGCGGCGAAGTAGACGAGCGCGTTGCCGGCCGTGGCCTCGATGACCGGCAGGCCGAGCTCCTCGTTGCCGGGGAAGAAGTCCGAGCCGGAGGCCCACAGGCCGACCGTCACGGCGGGGTTGATGTGGGCGCCGGTGGAGTACGCGACGAACACGCCGGCGAAGACAGCCAGGCCCCAGCCGAAGTTGATGAGCAGCCACCCGCCGCCCTGGCCCTTGCTGTTCGGAAGGAGGTGGTTGGCGACGACGCCGCATCCCAGGAGGATGAGGGTCGCCGTGCCCAGCACCTCGGGCAGGAAGATCTCGGAGAAGTCCACGTTGTCCTCTCTTTCACATGGTGTACCTGGCGGCGCGGCGGTGCGACGTCAGGGGTCTGGGTGTCAGGCCAGGGGCACCATCGGCACGATGTCCTGGGCCTGCTGACGCGCGCGCTCCCCGGCGGCGTCGTCGGGTGCCTCCGCCGCGGCGCGCTCGGCCTCGCAGCGTGCGGTGTAGGCGTCCGTCTCCGCCCGCCGGCGCTCCTCGTCCCAACCGAGGATCGGGGCGATGACGTCGACGATCTCCGGCACGGCGGCGAGGCCGCTGTCGCGGACCTCGTAGACGAGCCGGGTCCGGCGCACCATGACGTCCTCGAGGTGCATGACGGCCTCACGCCGGGCCGCGTAGGCGACCTCGACGCGCAGGTACGCGGGGGCGTGCTCGAGGGGGCGGGCGAGGTCAGGCTGCTCCTCGACCATCGTGACGAGCTCCTCGAGCATGGACCCGTAGCGGTGCAGGAGGTGGTCGACCATGGCGCGGGACCAGCCGAACCGCGAGGCGTGGCGCTGGGCGCGCCGGCGCACGGCCCGCAGCCCGACGGCACCGAGCAGCGGGATCCGCTCGGTGATCGAGGGCAGGCGCCTCGCCTCCTCGCCGAGGGCGAAGTCGACGGCGTCCTTGGCCATGACCCGGTAGGTGGTGAGCTTGCCGCCGGCGATGACGGTGAGGCCCGGGGTGGGGGAGGCGACCGTGTGCTCGCGGGAGACCTTCGCCGAGGACGTGCCCTCCTTGGTCCCGGGCTGGAGCAGCGGCCGCAGGCCGGCGTACGTGCCGATGACGTCCTCCCGGGTGAGGGGCGTCTTGAGGACGGCGTTGGCGTGCTCGATGACGTAGTCGATGTCCGCCCTCGTCGCCACGGGGTGGCGCAGGTCGTGCTCGTAGGGGGTGTCGGTGGTCCCGATGATCCAGTAGCGCGACCACGGGATGATGAACAGGACGCTCTTCTCGGTCTGGAGGATCAGCCCGACGTCGCCGCGGACCCGCTCGCGCGGCACGACGATGTGGATGCCCTTGGACGCGAGCACGTGCAGGCCGCCGTCGGTGCCGGACAGCGACTCGGTCTCCTCGGTCCACACGCCGGTGGCGTTGATGACGTGACGGGCCTTGACGTCGAGGACCTCACCGGTCTCGAGGTCCTTGACCCGGGCGCCGGCCACCCGGCCCGAGGCGTCCTTGTGGAGGTCGACGACCTGGGTGCGGTTGGCCGCCAGCGCGCCGTAGGAGGCGGCGGTGCGCACGAGGGTGGTGACGAGGCGGGAGTCGTCGACGCTCGCGTCCCAGTACTGGACGGCGCCCACCGCGGCGTCGTGGCGGAGGTCGGGGAAGAGCTGCTCCATCCGGCCGCGGGAGCGGTGGCGGTGGAGCGGCATCGCCCGCTTGCCCGGCGCGAGCCCCGCGAGGGTGTCGTAGAGCGCGATGCCGGCGCCGACGTAGGCGCGCTCCCAGACCCGGTGCTCGAGCGGGTAGAGGAAGGGCACCCGCTTCACCAGGTGCGGGGCGAGGTGCTTGATGAGGAGGTCACGCTCGGTGAGCGCCTCGTGGACGAGGCTGAAGTCGAGCATCTGGAGGTAGCGCAGGCCGCCGTGGACGAGCTTGCTCGACCAGCTCGACGTGCCGGAGGACCAGTCCTGCGCCTCGACGATGCCCGTGCGCAGGCCGCGTGTGGCGGCGTCGAGGGCGATGCCCGCACCCGTCACCCCACCGCCGATGACGAGGACGTCCAGCGCCTCGTCCCCGCTCATCTCGGCGAGGGCCGAGAGCCGTGTGTCCGCGGTCAGGGTGCTCGATGCCACAGGGGTTCCCTTCGATGTGCGTCGGCGGTGCCCTGTCATGCTTCCCGCCACGGGTGAGCCCCGCAAGCGAGCGTCTGATCGGGTGTGCCGTACGTCACTCTAGGCCCACGGAGGGCGGGTCGAGGAGAGTTTTCGTGAGATGTCGAGTGGTGTGCTCACACCGGCGCGGGCACCGGGCGGTGGGGCCCGACGGTGAGCCGGCGCATCACCCACTCGAGCGGGCCTCGTCCCAGGAGACGGGTCCACAGCGTGCACACGACGAGCGTGACGACGACGAACCACGCGAGGACGGCGTTGGACTCCGGGTACCACACGACGTCGTTGCCGAGGATCGCGATCGCCACGATGTGGAGGGAGTAGGCGGTGAGCGCCATCGCCCCGGTGGCCGCCAGCGGCTGGAGCAGGACACGGGCCACCCGGGCGACGGGCGGCAGCGTGGTGACGGCGAGGAGGACGCCGAGGACGGCGAGGGTCACCCCGGCGTTGCCGAGGAGCTCGAGAGTGGCGTCGGAGTGCGGGTCGGAGCGGACGAGCTGGGCGGTGAGCTCCGAGTCCGGCACGACCGCCTGCTGCAGGTAGGCGCCGCCGCCGTAGCCGACGAGCGCGAGACCGACGCCGGTGAGCACGAGCAGCCCCTGGACGGGCAGGGAGCGCAGGTCCAGCCGGCCCACGCACAGGCCGAGGAGCATGTAGGCGATCCACACGAGCGCGGGGTAGTAGCCGGTGAGGACGAGGTCGAGGACGTAGTTGTCGCCGAGCTCCGCCTCGACCGGCGCGCTCCCGTCGGCGCCCGGGGACAGGAGCACCGCGAGCAGTGTCGGGCCGACGAGGGCCGCGACGGCCGCGAGGACCGCGACGACCCACGGCCGCAGCGCGATGAAGGGCGCGACGAGGAGGAAGGTCACCGCGTAGGACGGCAGGATGACGGCCACCGGGGTGCCCAGGACCTCGAGGAGCAGGCCGATGGCGAGGACGACGCCGGCACGCGTGGCGATCCGCAGCCAGCCGTGGCGGAGGGCCGGGCCGCGCGGCACCGTGCGCGCGCCGGTGAACAGGGCGATCGACACCCCCGCGAGGATCGCGAACATCGCCGACGGCCGCCCGTCCGCGACGACGAACCACGACGGCGAGTGCACGCCGTCGGGGCCGGTGTCGCCCAGGTGGGCGACGAACATCCCGATGACGGCCAGCCCGCGGGCGATGTCGACCCCGACGATCCGTTGGTTCACGCGCCCAGCGTAGGGCGCCCGCCCCCGACCCGACCTCACGTCCCGCCGAGAGCACACCTCCCGCCGACAGGCCCTCCTCCCGCCGACAGCGCCCCGCCGACAGCGGGAGTGCGCGCGGTCGCCGAGGTGGCGGCAACGACGGCGGCTTCCGGCTGGCCACCGGCCTGCTCGCCGGCACGGAGGTGAGCGAGGCGGTGCCGGTGGGCCGCGGCCTGTGGCCGGCCTGGCTGCGCGTGCTCGGAGGCGAGCGGCGTAACCCGCCGCTCGCGTCGCACGTCTCGGTCTTGGGTCGCCAGTCCGAGCACCCTCCGGAGGAGTGGAAGGGGCGACGCATCCGTGGGACCGAGGAGCATCCGGCGGCTTGACGAGAACGATTCTCATTCTTTAGTCTGTGACGCGCGCCTCCAGCCCGGCGCACCCCCGAACAAGGAGTACCTGCCCATGCACCGCACCTCCCGCCGCGCGCTTCCCGCGCTCGGCCTGCTCGCGACCCTCGCCCTGGCGGCGTGCGGGTCCGGTGACGCCGCTCCCGGCGGCGACGCGACGACCACACCGGCAGCGGACGCGGCGACGGAGGGCAATGAGCCCGTCGAGGTGGCCACCCTCGACCCCCGCGTCGTCCTCACCTACGACGGCGGCGTCATGACGCTGGACACCGGCTCGGGGGAGATCCTCGACGACGTCGAGATGGACGGCTTCCTGCGCCTCAACCCCGCGGGCGACGGCCGCCACGTCCTCGTCTCCACCACCGAGGGCTTCCACGCCTACGACACCGGGCTCGAGCCCCAGGGTCACGGCGACCACTACCACTACTACGCCTCGGCGCCGTCGCTCACCGACACCGTCCTCGCCGCCGACACCCCCGGTCACGTCGTCACCCACGACGGCGTCACCGCCCTGTTCGCCGACGGCACGGGCGAGGTGCAGCTCATCGACCCGCTCGAGCTCGTCGACGGTGCACCGCAGGCCGCGACGTGGACGGCGCCGGACGCCCACCACGGCGTTGCCGTCCCGCTGGCCGACGGCGCCATGCTCGTGAGCGTGGGGACCGAGGACGCGCGCACCGGCGCCGCCCTGCTCGACGCCGACGGCGAGGAGCTCGCGACCGGGGAGTGCCCGGGGCTGCACGGTGAGGCGGTCGCCGGGGGAGGCGCCGTCGTCGTCGGCTGCGAGGACGGGCCGCTCGTCCTGCGCGACGGCGAGTTCCACAAGGTGCCGGTCGAGGACGCGTACGCCCGGTCCGGCAACCTGGCGGGCTCGAGCGAGTCCGCCGTCGTCCTCGGGGACTACAAGGTGGACGAGGACGCCGAGCTCGAGCGCCCGGAGCGTGTCGCGCTCATCGACACGCGGGCCGACAGCGTGCGCCTCGTCGACCTCGGCGCGAGCTACACCTTCCGCTCCCTCGCCCGTGGCCCGTACGGCGAGGCCCTCGTCCTCACGACCGACGGCACGCTGCGGGCCATCGACCCGGACTCCGGTGAGCAGATGGGCCAGGTGACCGTCGTCCAGCCGTGGGAGGAGCCGACGGAGTGGCAGGAGCCGCGCCCGGCGGTCGTGTCCGTCGACGGCGTCGCCTACGTCACCGAGCCGGCGGCGAGTGCGCTCCACGCCGTCGACCTGTCGACGGGCGAGGTCGTGCGGACCTACGACCTCCCGCACGTCCCGAACGAGCTCTCCGTCGCCACCGGCTTCCCGCCGGCCGAGCCGTCGGCCCCGGCCGACGAGCACGGGCACGACGAGGAGGGTCACGACGAGCACGGTCACGACGAGCAGGG
Source organism: Georgenia satyanarayanai (assembly GCF_009193135.1). Lineage (GTDB taxonomy): Bacteria > Actinomycetota > Actinomycetes > Actinomycetales > Actinomycetaceae > Oceanitalea > Oceanitalea satyanarayanai. The sequence goes on along the minus strand of NZ_VUKC01000022.1, from coordinate 26,867 downwards.
TCACGACGAGGAGGGTCACGACGAGCACGGTCACGACGAGCAGGGTCACGACGAGGAGGGTCACGACGACGAGGACGGTCACGGGCACTGACCACCTCGCCGAGGGCCGCCGGGGAGTGACCCGGCGGCCCGCCCCGGCCCGGGTACCGTGGGAGCCATGCGCATCGCACGGTTCACCACGGGGGACAGCCCCCGCTACGGCATCCTCGAGGACGGCTCCACCGACCTGGTGGTGCTCAAGGGGGACCCGCTGTTCATGCCGGTCGCCACGACCGGTGAGCGCGTCGCCCTCGACGACGTCCGCCTCCTCTCCCCGGTCATCCCGCGCTCCAAGGTCGTGGGCGTGGGCCGCAACTACGCCGAGCACGCGGCCGAGATGGGCAACGACGTCCCCGAGGAGCCGATCCTCTTCCTCAAGCCGAACACCTCGGTCACCGGCCCGGACGACCCGATCGTCGTCCCGGGCTACGCGGAGGAGGTGGACCACGAGGCCGAGCTCGCCGTCGTCGTCTCCCGCATGGCCAAGAACGTGAGCGCCGAGCAGGCCCTCGACTACGTCTTCGGGTACACGGTGGCCAACGACGTCACCGCCCGCGCCGCCCAGCGCGCGGACACGACGTGGACGCGCGGCAAGGCCTTCGACACCTCCTGCCCCACGGGCCCGTTCCTCGCGATGGACCTCGACGTCTCCGACGTCGCGGTGCGCGCGTGGGTGGACGGGGAGCTGCGGCAGGACGGGCGCACGTCCCAGATGGTGCGCGGGGTCCCCGAGCTCGTCGCCTACGTCTCGACGATCTTCACCCTGCTCCCCGGCGACATCATCCTCACCGGCACCCCCGCCGGGGTCGGGCCGGTGCGTCCGGGGCAGCGCGTCGAGGTCGAGGTCGAGGGCATCGGCCGCTTCGGCAACGTCGTCGTCAAGCGCTAGCCGCGAGGACCGCCGGCGGCGGAGGACGCGAAGACGTTGAGCCCCAGCGTGCGGGACAGGTACGCGGCCGCCAGCTGGCCCCGCACGCTGTTGCCCGCGCTGTCGAGCTGCGGTGAGTAGGCGCCCAGCGCACCCTTGCCCGGGGCGACCGCGACGATCCCGCCGCTGATCCCCGACTTCGCCGGCATGCCGATCCCGAAGAGCCAGTCGCCGGACTTCTCGTACATCCCGGTGACGGCGAGCACGGAGAGCACGTCGCGGCACACGTGCGGCGACACGGTGCGCTCCCCGGTCAGCGGGTTGACCCCACCGTTGGCGAGGGTGGCGCCCATGACGGCGAGGTCCCGCGCCGAGACGAGCAGCGCGCACTGCCGGGTGTAGACGTCGACGACGTCGAGGGGGTCCGTGGTAATCCGCCCGTAGCTCTCGAGGAGCTGGGCGATCGCGCGGGTGCGCTGGTTGACCGCGGACTCCGAGCGGTGGACGGCGTCGTCCATCTCCAGCCGCCGACCGGCGAAGGCGGACAGGCCGGTGCGGACGTGCTCCCACCTCTCGGCAGCCCCGTCCCCGGGCACGAGCGCCGTCGTCGCGAGCGCACCGGCGTTGACCATGGGGTTCTTCGGGTGGCCGTCGTTGAGCTCGAGGGTGACGACGGAGTCGAAGGGGTACCCGGTGTTGTCGACCCCGACGCGCTCGAGGACCTCGTCGTGCCCGTGGGCCTCGCAGACGAGGGCGTAGACGAACGCCTTGGAGATCGACTGGATGGTGAACTGGACGTCCGCGTCACCGGCGGCGTGCACGTCACCGCCGGTCGGCGCGACGGCCAGGCCGAAGAGGGCCGGGTCGGCCTCGGCGAGCTCGGGGATCGAGTCGATGACCTCGCCCTCGTCGCGGTCGCGGTAGCGCGCGTGAGCCTCGTCCACGCTCCGCTGGACCCTGTCCCCGGCCGGCAGTGACCCGGTCGAGACCTCCTGCGGCACACCCTCGATGTCAGCGTCCACGCCATCCTCCTCGTCGTCCCGGTGGATCGCGAGCCCGACCCGAGGCCCGAGCATCCTCCCATGCCCGCCGCGTGCCGGTGGTGCCATCATCGGGGGATGCCCTCCGACGACACCTGCGTGTTCTGCCGCATCGCCGACGGCGTGGAGCCGGCCGAGGTCGTTCTCACGACCGCCGAGGTCGTCGCCTTCCTCGATGTCCGGCCCGTGTTCAAGGGGCACGTCCTCGTCGTGCCGCGCGAGCACGTCGTCACGCTGCCCGAGCTGCCCGACGCGCTCCTCGCGCCGTACTACTCCGCGGTGCGGCAGGTGGTCACGGCGGTGCCGGAGGCCTTCGGGGCGCAGGGCACCTTCGTCGCCATGAACAACGTCGTCAGCCAGAGCGTGGCGCACCTGCACACGCACGTCGTGCCCCGGACGAAGGGTGACGGTTTGCGCGGCTTCTTCTGGCCGCGCGCCCGCTACGCCGCGGGCGAGCTCGAGGAGTACGGCGCGCGCCTGCGGGGAGCCCTCGACAGGGGCTGACGGCTTTGTGGCGGTCGTCACACCCGCCTGCTACGGTCGCAGCGAACCGTTCCTCCGCCGCGCGTTGTCCCGGTGGAGCCGGCGGCGGGGAGGAGGCGACGGTGCACCCACGGGCCGAGGTGCGCGCGGCGTCGCGCGGCCCGGGCACCGTGCGCTCCCGGGCGCGTGCCGTCGCCGCCCTGGGTGTCGCCCTCCTCGCCGGCGGTGCGTGCGGCTACCGTGCCGGCCCGGACGCCGAGGGGGCCGAGCACGTCCTCATCGCCAGCCACCAGCTTGCCGCGGGGACGACCTTCGACGAGGGCCTGCACGAGTTCGCCGACCTCGTCGCCGAGAAGTCCGACGGCCGGGTCCGGGTGGAGGTCTACCCGAGCGCCCAGCTGGGCAGCGAGACCGACCTCTTCGAGAACATGCGGCGCGGCCTGGTGGACGTCGCCGTCGTCTCGCCCGGGTTCATCGCCGAGTTCGTCCCCGAGATGAGCATCCTGTCGATGCCCTTCCTCGTCACGACGCGTGAGCAGCGCGACGCCATCATCGACAGCGAGGTGGCCGAGCGGCTCGAACGGCTCATGCGGGACCGGACGGGCAACGAGGTGCTCACCTACTTCGGCGGTGGGGTGCGACAGATGTTCTTCAACGCGCCGGTCGACGACCCGTCAGACCTCACCGACCGCCTCTTCCGCACCCAGCCGAGCCAGGTCCTGGCCGACTCCTTCGGCGCCCTGGGGATGCACGCCTCGAACGTGGCGTACGGCGAGCTCTATTCGGCGCTCCAGCAGGACGTCGTCTCCGGGGCGGACAACGAGGCGGTCTTCATCGTCGCGGAGAACTTCCAGGAGGCGGCGCCCTACCTCTACCTCACCGGGCACGAGGTGACGATCCGCCCGGCCGTCATCTCCGGGCACACGCTGGACCGCCTGCCCGAGGACCTCCGGCAGGTCGTGCTGGAGGCCGGCGAGGAGGCCGGGGAGTTCGCGCGAGAGCTCGAGGCGGAGACCGACGACGCCGCCCTCGAGGAGCTGCGCTCGGACCCGGACGTCACGGCCGTCGAGGCGGACACCGAGGTGCTCGCGGCGATGGTCGAGCCCGTCTGGGAGCGGTACGCGGCCCGGTGGGGGCTGGAGGACATGCTCGCGGAGATCCGCGCGACGGGGGAGGGCTGAGCAGATGACATCCGTGCTCGATCGACTCGACCGGGTGCTCGCGGCGGTCGCCGGGGCGCTGCTGGCGGCGCTCACCCTCGTCGTCACCTTCCAGGTCCTCGGCCGCTACGTGCCCTTCATCCCGCGTCCGCTGTGGACGGAGGAGATCGCCCGGCTGCTGCTCGCCTGGATGGTGTTCCTCGGCGCGGCGGTCGTCCTGCGGCGCAGCGACCACTTCGTCATCGACCTCATCCCGCGGCGTGTCGACGCGCGGGTGGGCCGCCTCCTCCAGCTGCTCGTGCTCGTCCTCGTCGCGGCCGTGTCGGTCGTGCTCGTCGTCGGCGGGGTGGTCATGGCCCAGGGCGGGCTCACCCGCGTCTCCACCGCCTCCGGCCTGCACCGGGCGTGGGGCTTCGCCGCCCTGCCCGTCGGCGGGCTGTTCATGGTCGTTTTCAGCGTCGAGCTGGCCGTCCGGGTGCTGCGGCGCCGTCCGTTACCCGCGCAGGCCGCGATGGGCGCCACCCCCGGGGCGCACCCCGCCCGCGGCGCCGGGGGACAGGACACCGGCCCGGACGAGGAGCGGGGGCGCTGATGGACGCCGGCCTCATCGCGATCATCCTCCTCGGACTGTTCGTCACGTTCATCGTCCTGCGCGTGCCCATCGCCTTCGCGCTCCTCCTCGCGTGCCTGCCCTTCTTCCTCGTCGACCCGCGGGCGGACCAGGCCCTGCTCGCCCAGCAGGTGTACTCCGGGATCGACTCCTTCGTGCTGCTCGCCGTGCCCTTCTTCATCCTCGCGGCGGCGATCATGAACGCGTCGCACGTGACCGACCGGCTCATCGTGCTCGCCCAGGCCCTCGTCGGGTGGATCCGGGGCGGCCTCGGCATGACGAACGTCGCGGCCTCGATGGGCTTCGGGGGCGTCTCCGGTTCGTCCAACGCCGACGTCGCCGGGCTCGGCTCGGTCCTCATCCCCCAGATGGAGCGGCGCGGGTACCCGGTCGGGTACGCCGTCGGGGTCACCGCCGCCTCGGCGGTCATCGGCTCGGTCATCCCGCCGAGCATCCAGATGGTCGTGTGGGGATCGCTCAGCGGCACCTCGATCGGCGCGCTGTTCCTCGCCGGGGTGGTCCCGGGCGTGCTCATCGGCGGCGGGATGATGGCCGTCGCCTACCTCGTGGCCCGCCGCCACGACTTCCCCCGCGAGGAGCGCCCGCCCCTGCGGGAGGTCCTCGCCGCGCTCCGGGACTCCCTCCTGGCGCTGGGCATCGTCGTCCTCGTGCTCGGCGGCATCCTCGGCGGCTTCGTCACGGCGACGGAGGCCGCGGTCATCGCGGTCCTGTACGCGCTGTTCCTCGGGATGGTCGTCTACCGGACGATCTCCTGGCGCGACCTGCCCGCCATCCTGCGGGAGAGCGCCCTGTTCGCCGTGCTGCCCCTGTTCGCGCTCGCCGCCGCGGGGGCCCTCGCCCACCTCATGGCCTACTACCGGATCCCGCTGGTGCTGCAGCGCGTCGTCGAGGGCGTCCCGGGGTGGGCGCTGCTGTGGGTCGTGGCGATCGTGTTCCTCGTCGTCGGCATCTTCCTCGACGCGCTGCCGGCGATGGCCATCATGATCCCGGTCCTCGCGCCCGCCGTGACGGCGGCGGGCCTCGACCCGGTCCACTACGGCATCGTCGCCGTGATGGCCCTGGCGATGGGGCTCATCACCCCGCCGTACGGGCTCTCGCTGCTGCTCGCCGCGCGGATCGGCAACATCCCCGTCCACCGCGCGGTGCCGGCCACCGTCCCCTTCGCCCTCGTCATCCTCGTGACGATCGGCCTCGTCATCCTCGTCCCGCAGGTGGCGCTCTGGCTGCCCTCGCTGACCGACTGACCGCGGCCGCGGGTGCCGACCCAGCGGGGCCCTCGGAGGGCGTGCCCCGCCGGCCCGCGGCAGCGTCCGTCAGTGCAGCGCGGCGTCCGGGGCGGTGCGGCGGTACTCGGTGAACCGGACCGTGAGGCCGGCGCGCGTGGGAGCGGCGCAGAAGAGGCCGGCGGTGACGACGGCGCCGGGGTCGAGGTGCGCCACGCGCACCAGCCGGAACGGCTCCTCGTCCGCGCGGGCGCGGACGGTCACCGCGTCCCCCGACCGGCTGGCTCGGACGGTGACGCACCGGCCGACCCACTCGGGCACCGGTGCGACCGACCAGTCCGAGACGCCGTGGGTGACGACGGCACCCACCTGAGCGACGCCGTCGGACACCTCGACGCCCGCCTTGACCCACTCCTCGGGTGAGACGCGGAGGAAGACGCCGGCCTGGTCGAACTGCTCAACGTAGTCGAGGACGAGGTCCACCTCGACCGCTCCCTGCGCGGGCAGCGGCTCGAGCAGCGCGTGCTCGGTGTCGTGGACGAAGCCGTAGGAGGTGTGGCGCCACGCGTCGCTGCCCTCGGCGGCGGTGACGCGCAGCTCGTCGTCGACGACGACGGCGGAGACGGGCGGGGTGGTCCAGCTGCCCTGGCTCAGGAGGGCGGAGAGGCTCATGTCGGCACCGTAGCGCCCGGCCGGGGTGCGAGCGGTCAGGCACCGATCTGTGGCCGCAGCTCCCGCTCGTAGTAGAAGGCCCGCGTGCCGGGACGCGCCTCGCCGCTCGCGAAGCCGTGGCGCTCGTAGAAGCGCTGCGCGTCGACGTCGGGCTCGTCGACGTTGATCTCGATGAGCGCCACGCCCTGCGCCAGGGCGTCGGCGAGGAGCCGCTCGACGATCGCCGTCCCGATGCCCTGCCCGCGCCGCTCGGGCACGACGTAGAGCTCGTCGAGGAGCAGCACCGGCCCGTCGTACCAGACGTTGGGCCGGGAGGTGAGCAGGGCGACGCCGACGGCGGGGTCCCCGGCGAGCAGCGCCGTCGTCCGCCCGGCGGGGAGCAGCTCCTCCAGGCGCGCGGTGAGGACCGCGGGGCCGGGGGAGTGGCTGTCGTACTCGACGTTGAAGTCGTGCAGGAGCTGCGCCACCACCGGCGCGTCGGGCAGCTGCGCCCAGCGGACGTCCATGGACACAGAGTACGGAGGAACCCGGCTCTCGGCGGGAGGGACGCTCGTCCCTCCCGCCGAGAGCCGACGTGTCACCGGCCGCCGGCGACGGCGGGCGCGGCGCCCAGGGCGGCGGCGGGGGGGCGCGGGAAGAGGTGCGCGAGGACGTCGGCGAGCGTCGCGACGGCACTCCCGCCCTCGGCGGTCCGGACCACGGCGAGGTGGTTGGACGTCTCCCGCATCCGCGTGAGCGCCGTGTGCAGCGGCGTGGACGCCTCGAGCTCGAAGACCGGTTTCGTCACCCCGGTGACCGGGGCGCCGTCCTCGAGCAGGAGCGTGTCGCGCACGTGGACCACACCGCTGGGGGCGGGGGCGCCGGGCGCGGACACGAGGATCCGCAGGCGGCCGCTGTCGCGGGCCAGGCGCCGGACGTCCCCGGCGGTCGCGTCCTCGGGGACGGTCGACGGCGCGGGGTGGCCTGCCACGAGGTCGGCCATGGTGAGGCGGCGCAGGTCCAGCGCCCCGGACAGCTGCGCCGAGTAGGCGACCTCGAGGGCTCCCACGCTCACCGAGTGCTCGACGAGGTGGCGTAGGTCCTCGGCGTTCTGCCCGGTGCCCACCGACTCGACCGGCTCGACGCCGACCTTGCGCAGGCACCAGTTCGCCGCGCTGTTGAGCGCGACGAGGACGGGCCGGGTCGGCACCATGAACGCGCGCATCGGCAGCGCGAGCATCGTCGCGGACCGCTCCGGGTGGGCGATGGCCCAGGACTTCGGCGCCATCTCACCGACGACGAGGTGGAGGAAGGTGACGATGACCAGCGCGAGGACGAAGCCGACGACGTCAGCCACCCAGTAGGGCGCGCCGAGGTCGCTGACCACCGGGGTGATCCAGTGGTGGACCGCCGGCTTGGTGATGGCGCCCAGCGCGAGCGCGCACACGGTGATGCCGAGCTGGGACCCGGCGAGGAGGACGGTGAGCTCGGTGGAGCTGCGCAGCGCCGCGCGGGCGGCGCGGCTGTCGGGGGCGGCGTCCTCCAGCCGGTGCCGCTTGGCGGCGAGGAGGGCGAACTCCACGGCGACGAAGAACGCGCTGAGCGCGATGATGACGACGGTCGCGGTCGCGACGACCCAGGGGTTGCTCATCGGTCGTTCTCCTCGTCGTCGTGCGCGGGCCGGTCGGCGAGGGTCACCCGCACGAGGGAGGGCACGTGCCGCTCGACGTCGAGGACCTCGACGTGGAGCTGCTTGTCCGGTGGTGGCTCGGGCAGGGCGAGGTGGGCCGGGTCCGGCGGGAGGTCGACGACGACGACGGTGCCCACCTCGGGCAGCGAGCCGTGGACCTCGATGGCCAGGCCGGCGACGGTCTCGTAGTCCCCGCGCGGCAGGTCGTGGTCGATGGCGCGCTCGACCTCGTCGATGTGGACGTCCCCGGCCATGGTCCAGGTGCCGTCCTCCTGCGGCATGAGCGCCGGTGCCTCGGGGTCGTCGTGCTCGTCGGTGATCTCCCCGACGATCTCCTCGGCGAGGTCCTCGAGGGTGAGGACACCGGTGAAGCTGCCGTACTCGTCGACGACGCAGGCCATCTGGTTGCGGCTGACCGACAGCTCGCGCAGCGCGTCGGGCAGCGCCATCGCCGTCGGCAGGACGAGGGCGGGGCGCTGGAGGTCCGCGGTGGTCGCGTCGTCGGGAACCGTCCCGTCGAGGAGGTCGACGAGGTGGACGATGCCCACGACGTCGTCGTCCTCGTCGAGGACGGGGTAGCGGGAGTGGCCGGCGGACATGACCGCGCGGACCTCGGCGACGGACTGGCCGGCGCGCAGGACGTCGACGCGGGCGCGGGGGATCATCGCGTGCTCGACGTCCTCGCGGGGGAAGTCGAGGATGCGGTCGAGCAGCACGCCGAGGTCGGCCGGCAGGTCCCCGCTGGCGCGGGAGTCGGCGACGATGTGCTCGAGGTCGCGAGCGGTGGCGGAGTACTCGACGTCGTGGACGGGCTCGATGCGCAGCACCCGCAGCAGGGCGTTGGACGCGGCGTCGAAGACCTTGATGAGCCAGCCGAAGGCGGCGAGGTAGATGTTCGTCGAGCGGGCCAGCCACAGGGCGACGGGCTCGGGCCTGGCGATGGCGAGGTTCTTGGGGAAGAGCTCGCCGAAGAGCATCTGGACGAAGGTCGAGAACAGCAGCGCGAGGACGGTGCCGACGGCGATGCCCACGCCCGTGGGGACGCCGACGCCGCCGAGCGCGTCGCCCAGGGCCTGGCCCACGAGCGGCTCGGCGACGTAGCCGACGAGCAGCGTGGTGACCGTGATCCCGAGCTGGGCGCCGGAGAGCATGAAGGACGTGCGCCGGGTGACCTTGAGGGCGCGGTCGGCGCTCGCGTCACCGGCCTCGGCGCGGGCCGCGAGCCGGGAGCGGTCCACCGCCATGTAGGAGAACTCCTGGGCCACGAAGTAGCCCGTGACGGCGGTGATGACGAGAATGACGAGGACCCCCGCGAGGAGGGAGAACACCCAGATCATCGGTTGCACCCCCCGCGGGCGGTGCTGATGGTCTGGGTGCTGGGACTACAGGATTCGTCCATGTTCCTTTGGGGGCAGGGGGCAGAGTAGGCGACATGCTATGTGAGCATGCGGCGGGAGGGGCAACGCCGGTGGCGGCTGTGACGTTCCCGGGCGGTGCCCGCGATGCTCAGGACAGCACGTCCTTGGTCGTGAAGCGGCCGTAGGCGAGGGCGCCGAAGACCGCGACGTAGCCGAGCTGGAGCAGGGCGTTGTCGGCGAAGGAGCCCCAGTCGATCGGCTGGCGCAGGAGGTCGGCGAAGCCGAGCCAGTGCTCGCTCAGCAGCCACGGGTGGAGCCAGGCGAGCTGGTCGAGGGAGCCGAGGACCTGGACGACGATGGCGAGCACGGCGGTGGCGGCCATCGCCCCGACCGGGACGACGGTCAGCGTGGAGATGAACAGGCCCACGGCGGCGAGCCCGAGCAGGGAGACGGTGACGTACAGGGCGACGAGCAGGGCGCGCACGAGCGCCTCCCACGCGCCGATCGTGTCCCCGGACAGGAGGGTCACCGGGCCGACCGGGAACAGCAGGGCCCCGACGACCGAGCCGGCGACGACGATGCTCAGCGTCGCGGCCAGGCAGAAGACGGCCGCGCCGGCGAACTTCACCACGAGCAGCCGCCCTCGCTGGACCGGCGCGAGGAGGAGGTAGCGCAGCGTGCCGAGGCTCGCCTCGCCGGCCACGGTGTCCCCGGCGACGACGCCCACGGTGAGCGGCAGGAACAGCGGGATCGTCACGACGAGCCCGGTGATCGAGACGAACAGCCCGTTCTGGGTGACGCGGTCGAGGAAGGGCGGCCCCTCCCCGGGGGCGGGCGGGTCGGAGGCGATGCGGACGACGACGGCGATGAGCACCGGGATCGCGGCGAGCGCGACGAGCATCGCCCAGGTGCGGCGGCGCCCGAGGACGAGGCGGAGCTCGGAGGCGAGGAGGGAGCGGCCGCTGGCCCGGGCGGGGGACTGCGGCTCGGCGGGTGCGGTGTCACTGGGCAACGTCGAAACCCTCCCCGGTCAGCGCGACGAAGCGGTCCTCGAGGGTGTCCCGCTCGAGCTCGAAGCCCCGCAGCCGGACCTCGGCCGCCACGAGGGCGGCGGCGAGCGTCTCGAGGAGCGGCGGCTCGGCCGGCAGCGCCGCCCGCACGACGGCGGCGCCGTCCGGTGCCGGGGCGGGAGCGCCGTCGTCGTCGCGCTCGACGACGAGCCCGAGCCGGGCTAGCTCCTCCCGGGCGCGGGCGGGGTCGGGCGTGAGGACGCGCAGGCGGCTGCGGCCCAGGCCGCGCAGCTCGTCGAGGCTGCCCTGGGCGACGAGCCGCCCGGTGCGCATGACGGCGACGTGGGTGCAGATCTGCTCGATCTCCGCGAGGAGGTGGCTGGAGACGACGACGGTGGTGCCTCCCTCGGCGAGCGAGCGGACCAGGCTGCGGACCTCGCGGGTGCCCTGCGGGTCCAGGCCGTTGGTCGGCTCGTCGAGCACGAGGAGGTCGCGCGGTCGGAGCAGTGCGGCGGCGATCCCCAGGCGCTGCTTCATCCCCAGCGAGTAGGCGCGCACCCGCTTGCCGCCGGCGTGGCTGAGGCCGACCCGCTCGAGCGCCTGCGCCACCCGGCGGGTGCGGGTGGCGGGAGCGGCGTGGCGGTCGGCGGCGTCCAGGCGCCGGAGGTTCGCCGCGCCGGAGAGGAACGGGTACGCGGCCGGTCCCTCGACGAGCGCGCCGACGCGGGGGAGCACCGTGCCGAGGGACTTCGGCATGTCGTGGCCGAGGACGCGGACGCTGCCGGCGCTCGCGGCGGCGAGGCCGAGGACGATCCGGATCGTCGTCGTCTTGCCCGAGCCGTTGGGGCCGAGGAACCCGAAGACGGCGCCGCGGGGCACGGCGAGATCGAGGTCGTCGACGGCGAGCTGGCGCCCGAACCGCTTGGTCAGGCCGTGGGTCTCGACCGCGAGCTCGGTCACCGGCCCGCGAGGTCCTGCAGGTGGGTCGGGGTGACGGCACCGACGAGCAGCCGGCCGTCGTCGGTGAGGAGGACGGACAGGAGTGCCGTGGACAGGAGGCGGCCGCCGTCGACGGGCTCGGTCAGCTCCTCGAGCAGCGGGTCGTCGGGCAGCTCGACGTCCGGCACGGCGAGGACGGTGGCCCAGCCCTCGCCGAGCACGTCACCGGGCGGGGTGGTGCCGGGCGTGTGGTGGTCCGGCGCGGCGTGCGTGCCGCCGTCGGCGGGCAGCTCGAGGACCTCCTCCTCGACGCTCGCGCCGGCGGGCGCCGCGAAGTCGAAGAGGTCGGCGTCCGGCTCCGAGAAGTCGATGTCGGTGTACTGCGCCTGCAGGGCCGGCTCGGCCTGGTCGCGAGCGGTGACGGTGACGCCGAGCGGGAAGCCGGTCTCGCCGTCGACGGCGATCGTCACGCCGCCCACGAGCGTCTCCTCCGCGCGGGGCGTGAGGGTGAGGGTGTAGGCGTCACGGCCGGCCACGCGCTCGTGCTGACCGACGGTCAGCTCGGTGCTCGGCTCGAGCGCCTCGACGGCGGTGGCCGCGAGCTCCTCGGGCACGGGGAGGGTGCCGGTGGGCTCGGGGTGCTCGCCCGCGGGGAGCTCGGGCAGGACGAGGTGGGTGGCGGCGTTGGTCTCGGAGTCGTAGAACCACACGTCCTCCTCGGTGACGACGACGTTGCGCTCGGCCAGCCCGTCGGTGTGCTGGAAGCGGGCGCCCTGCGCGCCGACGAAGACCCGGCCGGTGTTGTCCCCGGTGAGGAGCTCGAGCGCGGACAGGACCTCCTGGGCCGCCTCGCCGCCCTCGGGCGCCACCGCGCCGGCGGCGTCGCCCATCTCCGGGCCGCCCGGGCCGAGGTCGAGGTCACCGGGGACCGGCAGGCCGAGGTCGGCGCTCGTCTCGAAGCTGCCCGAGTAGGCGCGGACGTCCTGCGCGAGGAGCAGGGCGAGGACGTCCTGCGGCGACCTGTCCGGCAGGTCGACGGCGCCCGCCTGGGAGGTGACCGCCACCGTGCCGGCGACGAGGGCGACGACGGCGCCGGCCGGGAGCCAGCGTTGCCAGGTGCTGCGGGCCATGGGTCTCTCCTCGACTGGGTGCCTGCCTACGACGGTACGCCCGCCCACCGACACGGGCCAGGCCTGTGTGTGGAGGTCCCGTGAACCCCTCCTCCCGCGACAGCCGACTTGTCGCCGAGAGCCGGATCCCGCCGGGCGCGTGCGATCGGTCCGCCGGCGCGAGAGGGCATGCAACGTCGGTAAGTCGGCTGTCGGCGCAGGGAGGGGGAGGGCGCAGGGAGGGGGAGGGCGCAGGGAGGGGGGGCGCAGGGAGGGGGAGGGCGCAGGGCGGGGGAGGGGGAGGGAGGGGGACCCCGGACGGGGGGGGGGGGGGGGGGCCCCCCCCGGGGGGGCCCACAAGAAGCGGGCGGTGGGGGGGGGGGGGTGCCGCCCCCCCGCCCGCGGCCCCGCCCCGCGGGGGGCGGCGCGGCGCGCCCGGGCCACCCCGGACGGGCCGAGAGCTGGATCCCGCCCGGGGCGGGATCCAGCTCTCGGCGTGCGTTGCGGCGGTGGGTTACCCGCCGATGGTGCTGCGGGCGGCGGTGCGGAGGATGGCGCCGAGCTCACGGGCGGTGAGCACGTCCTCGGCGACCAGCGGGCGCAGGACGTCGCCGACGTGGCGGACGAAGGCGCCACGCGTGGCGTAGTCGCCGTCCTCGTCGATGAGGTCGTTGAGGCAGGCGGTGTCGGCCACGCCGGTGTCCACGCCGCCGATGACGACGGTCGCGCGGGTGTCGGTGCACTCGCCCGGCTCCGGCTCCTCCGCCTCGACCACGGTGAAGCTCACCGTGCCCTCGGCGGTGTTGCCGGCGACGTCGGTGGCCCGGTAGTCCACGGTGTGCTCACCGGGCTCGCTCACCTCGACGGGCGCCGAGTACGCGGCGAACGCGGCGCCGTCGAGGCTGTACTCGACGGTGTCGACACCGGAGCCGCCGTCCTCGTCCGCGGCGGTGATCGTCACGGTGGCGGTGCCGACGTAGGCGCCGTCCTCGTCCTGGTCGCCGGTGACGGCGGCGGTGACCTCGGGGGCGGTGGTGTCGGGCTCGGGCTCGGCGTCGGCCTCGACGACCGTGAAGGTCACCGAGCCCTCGCCGACGTTCCCGGCGAGGTCGCTCGCCCGGTAGGCGACCGTGTGCTCGCCCGGCTCGGAGACGGTGAGCGCCGCGTGGTAGTGCGTGAACTCCCCGCCGTCGAGGGAGTACTCGACCATGTCGAGTCCGGAGCCGCCGTCCTCGTCCGCGGCGGTGATCGTCACGGTGGCGGTGCCGACGTAGGCGCCGTCCTCGTCCTGCTCGCCGGTGACGGCGGCGGTGACCTCGGGGGCGGTGGTGTCGGGCTCGGGCTCGGCGTCGGCCTCGACGACCGTGAAGTCGACCGAGCCCTCGGCGGTGTTGCCGGCGACGTCGGTGGCCCGGTAGTCCACCGTGTGCGCTCCGGGCTCGCTCACCACGAGCGGCTCGGTGTAGGCGGTGAGCTCCCCGCCGTCGAGGGAGTACTCGACGGTGTCGAGGCCGGAGCCGCCGTCCTCGTCGGTGGCGGTGAGGGTGACGGTGGCGGTGCCGATGTAGGCGCCGTCCTCGTCCTGCTCGCCGGTGACGGCGGCGGTGACCTCGGGGGCGGTGGTGTCGGGCTCGGGCTCGGCGTCGGCCTCGACGACCGTGAAGTCGACCGTGCCCTCGGCGGTGTTGCCGGCGACGTCGGTGGCCCGGTAGTCCACGGTGTGCGCTCCGGGCTCGCTCACCACGAGCGGCTCGGTGTAGGCGGTGAGCTCCCCGCCGTCGAGGGAGTACTCGACGGTGTCGACGCCGGAGCCGCCGTCCTCGTCCGCGGCGGTGATCGTCACGGTGGCGGTGCCGACGTAGGCGCCGTCCTCGTCCTGGTCGCCGGTGACGGCGGCGGTGACCTCGGGGGCGGTGGTGTCGGGCTCGGGCTCGGCGTCGGCCTCGACGACCGTGAAGGTCACCGAGCCCTCGCCGACGTTCCCGGCGAGGTCGCTCGCCCGGTAGGCGACCGTGTGCTCGCCCGGCTCGGAGACGGTGAGCGCCGCGTGGTAGTGCGTGAACTCCCCGCCGTCGAGGGAGTACTCGACCATGTCGAGTCCGGAGCCGCCGTCCTCGTCCGCGGCGGTGATCGTCACGGTGGCGGTGCCGACGTACGCGCCGTCCTCGTCCTGCTCGCCGGTGACCTCGGCGGTGACGGTCGGTGCGGTCGTGTCCTCCGGGTCCGGCTCACCGCCGTCGCCGGTGACGACGAGCTCGCCCCACATGGGGCCGTGCCCGGGGATGGCGCAGAAGAAGCGGTAGGTGCCGGGCGTGAGGGTGACCTCGGCCTCGTAGTAGCCGCCGTTCGCGTCGAAGGGGTTGGCGACGAGGTTGAGGTCGACGTCGTGGTTGTAGCCCGGGGTCGAGGTGTCGAAGGTCAGGGTGTGGGGCATGCCGGTCGTGTTCCCGGTGGCCCGGCTGTTCTCGAAGATGATCGTCGCCGTGCCGGCGACCGCGGTCGTCGGTTCGGTGACGTACTCGGAGACGCTGTTGCCGGCGGTCCAGGTGAGCGTCTGGTCGGCGGCGCCGGCAGCCGTGGGGACGAGGGTGAGCCCGGTCAGTGCCGCGAGGAGCGCGACGACGACGCGGCGCAGGACCGCTGGGCGCTGCGTCCGGGGGCGGGGCGGGGAGGCGAGCTGGGACATGAGGTGGTGCACCTTCCGGTTGCTGGAGGCGGAGGTGGGCCGGTGCGGCGGGACGCGCCCGCCGCACCGGCCCGGGATGACCTAGGACAGGTCCCGCACGCGGACGTTGCGGTACTCCATGAGGTCGTTGTTGCCGTGGTTCTGCAGGCCGATGAACCCGCTGGCGAACTGGCGCAGGTCGGTGGGCGGGTCACCCGCGCGGGACGACTCCTGGCCCGGCGAGTTCTCCCACTCGTTGATGACCTCGCCGTTGCGCAGGATCGTGTACTGCTGGCCGACGACGCGGATCTCGTAGTCGTTCCACACGCCCTTGTCCGTCGCGCCGGCCTCCTCGAGGGTGTTCGGTGCGAAGTTGTACACCGACCCCGTCTTCTGGGGCTCACCGGAGGGACCGTCGTACAACTGGATCTCGTGGCCGCACATGATCGCCACCCAGGCCTCGGACTGGTTCTGCCCGCACTCCGGCTGCTCGGCGGCAGTCGGGTCGGGGAAGCGGACGAACACGCCACCGTTGGCGTACGTGCTGCCCTCCGACACGTCGCGGAACTGCAGCTTGAGGGAGAAGTCGGAGAACTCCTCGGCCTCGTACCACAGCATCCCCAGGCCGCCGCGGGTCAGGATCGACCCGCCTGGCAGCAGCTCGAAGTGCCCGCCCGGTGCCTGGCGCCAGTCCTCGAGGGACGCGGACGTCCCGTCGAAGAGCCAGCGGTAGCCGGTGTGTCCCGGACGCCCGACCTCGGAGCGGGTGGCCCCGCTGCTCAGCTGGGCGCCCTCGCGGCCGGTGATGACCCTGTCGTTCTTGAGCTGGCGCACCAGCTCGTTGACGTGGCGGATGAACGCGCCGTGGGTGTCCCACTCGCCCTCGTCGTTGATGAGGTCGGCGATGGTGCAGCCACCGAGGTCGTCGTTGGCGACGCCCGTGTCGACGTCACCGATCCACACCGTGTCCCGCGCGTCCGGGACGGCGCACTCGATGGCGACGGCGGTCTCCACCGTCTCCGTCGTGCCGTCCGCGTAGGTGACGGTGAGGGTGGCGGTGTACTCGTCGACCCGGTCGTAGGTGTGCTGCGGGTCGGCCTCGGTGGACGTCGTGCCGTCCCCGAAGTCCCAGTGCCACGAGACGCCGCCGGAGCGGGAGCCGGTGAACTGGACGGTCAGCGGGCTGCTCTGGACGCTCGCCGCGTGCGCGGTGGGCGCCGGGGTCGCCGGGCCACCGGTGTAGGCGATGCGGATGAGCTTCTGGTTCTCGTGCAGGGTGAAGAAGCCGCTGCCGTAGTCGAGCAGGTACAGCGCACCGTCCGGTCCGAAGTCGGCGTCCATCCAGCTCTGCAGCTGGTTGCCGCCGCCACCGGCGCGGATGATGTGGCGCAGGTCCTCGGCGAACGCCGGGGGTGCCTGCTCGTCCACGCCCTCCGGGTCGGCCGTGATGGCCACCCGGTTGTTGGAGTTGGACTGGTCACCGATGAGCCACTTGCCCTCCCAGTACTCCGGCCAGGCGATGTCGCTCTCCTGGTCCACCTGGGACAGGCGGTAGGTCGGGCCGGACATGACGGCCTGGCCACCACCGCGCAGGTAGGGCTGGGTGTAGGTGACCTCGTCCTCCTCGTAGCTGGGGACGCCGTCCTCGTCGCGCGGGAAGACCGGGCCGCCGCCACCGGGCGCGTACCAGATCATGTTGTCCCGGGCGTCGGGGATGTCGACGAGCCCGGTGTTGCGCGGGGAGGTGTTCTCCAGGTTGTCGCAGTCGTACCAGTCGGTGAGGACGCTGGCGTCCTCGTTGCTCCGGTCACGGTACGGCTGACGGTCGCCCATGCAGTAGGGCCAGCCCTGGTTGCCCGCCGAGGTGATGATCGTGGCGGTCTCGTACTTGGCCGGGCCGAGCTCCGGGCTGGGCCCGAAAGCGTCCGGGCCCACCCACGCGGCGGTTAGCCAGTCGGTGTCCGGGTCGATCTGGATGCGCGAGGGGTTGCGCACGCCCATGACGTAGATCTCCGGGCGCGCCTGGTCCCCGTTGCCCTCGTCCCCGGTGAAGAGGTTGCCCTCGGGGATCGTGTAGGTGCCGTCGGCCTCGGGGTGGATCCGCAGGATCTTGCCGTTGAGGTCGTTGGTGTTGCCCGACGTGCGGCGGGCGTCCTGGAACGAGACGCCCTTGTAGTCCAGGGTCCAGTTGTTCCCGGAGTAGCCGTCCGAGCCCTGGGAGGAGTTGGCGTCTCCCGTCGCGACGTACAGGTTGCCGTCGTCGTCGAAGCCCATGCCGCCGCCGGCGTGGCAGCAGCTGTGGATCTGGGTCTCCCACTCGAGCAGGTCCACCCGGGAGTCGAGGTCGATGCTCGGGCCCTCGGGGTCGTAGGTGAAGCGCGAGACGGTGCGCATGCCGATGCGGTCCTCGGTGTCGATGGACTCGTAGGGCATCCAGTAGACGTAGAGCCAGTTGTTCTCCGCGAAGTTCGGGTCCGGCTCGACGCCGAACAGGCCCTCCTCGGTCTTGACGAGCTCGCCACCGCCACCGCGGTTGCCGAAGACGTCGAGCACGGTGAGCAGGGTGACCTCACCGGACTCGGGGTCGTACTGGTGGATGCTGCCGCAGCCCAGGCCGACGTTCTCCTGGTCCCACGAGGCGATCGGGCCGGTGGGGCAGGCGCCGCGGCCGACGTAGAACACGGTGCCGTCGTCGGTGATCGTCAGGCCGTGCGGCTCACCGATCTGGTCGAGCGTCCCGGCCGTGTTCGTCGTCGTCAGACGCTCGATCTCGTAGTTGTCGCCGATGGTGGCCTGGCAGTCCCCGCGCACGAGGCCGGCGGACCACTGGATCGCGCCGAGCACGTGGCTGCGGAACGCGTCCTCGTCCCAGCTGCCGGGCGTGCCGCCCATGCCGGTGTAGAAGGAACGGCCGCCGTCGTAGTCACGGCACCAGGAGATGGGGTGGAACGGGCCGTTGGCGGTGTCGCCGGCGTCGTAGTCCCACTCCTGGACCTGGGCCACGGTGTGGACCTCTCCGATCGGGTTGGTGTCCCAGTTGAGCCACTTGTCCGAGCGGGTCCAGTTCAGCGGGAGGCCCTCGTTGGCCGGGTGCTGACGGTCGACGACGTTGACGGTCGCCTCGTTCACCGGGATCTCGACGACGGGTGGGTCGATCGACTCGTCGGTGAAGAGCAGGAGGTCGGCGAGCTGGGTCGCGGACTCACCCTTGTTCGCCGTGATGTCCAGCTGGAAGTACTGGAAGGCGGTGTCGTTGTCGAACTCGTAGGTCTTGCGCTGGAAGCGCTGGGGGAAGTCGTCGCTGCGGGCGTCGAGGTCTACCCACGTCTCGCCGTCGGTGGAGCCGCGCAGCGTCCACGTGGCCGGGTCGCGGCCGGCGAAGTCGTTGGCCGAGGTCATGACGTAGTTCGTCACGACGGCGGGCTCGACGAGCTCGAGCGAGATGGTCGCGGTCCGTGCGAAGGAGAGCCACTTCGTGCTCGGGTCGTCGTCGATGAGGTTGACGGCGCGCTCGTTGTTGGGCTGGTCACCGGTCGCCGAGACGGTGGCGACCTCCTCCGGCGTGGGACGGGCGCCCGCCGGGCGTGCGCCGAGCAGCCCGGTGAACCACTGGGACTCGGGCTGGGCGTTGACGGCGTCACGCACCCCGAGGAAGCCTCCGCCGTCGCCGACGAAGTCCTGCAGGGCGCTCTCCTGCGCGCCGTCGAGCTCGGTGCCGTCGGCGGAGAGGAAGACGACCCCGCGGTAGCCGTCGAGGTTCTCCTCGGTGAAGTCGGCCGGGTCCCCGGAGACGGTGACGTCGAAGTCGTTCTCGGCGCCGAGCTCCTGGATCGCGGCGGCGGCCTCGAGGACCGGGTCCTCCTGGGCCTCGGGGTCCCCGTGGAAGACGAGGACGTTGACGTCCGCGGCCGGCTGGGCGGCACGGTTCTTGGCGACGGCGGACGCGGCGGTCGCGCTGCCCGGCGCGGCGAGCGCGGGGCCGGCGGACATCGTGAGCATGAGCGCCGCGCTCACGCTGAGGACCCCGGTCTTCCGGAGTCGCTGTGCCCGTCCGGCGGTGGACGGGCGTGGATGGTTCGTGGTCAATTCTCCCCCTGTGTGACGAACGAGTGCGGCCGGGCAACGGTGCCGTGGCCGCCGGTGTCAGTGGTGACCGCTCCCTTCGTGGTCGTGGAACCAGTCGATGGACTCCTGGGCGCCGTCGGGCATGCTCCCGTCCGCGTTGCGGACGAGGAAGATGCCGGACATCCCGGCGTCGGAGTGGAACTGGACGTGGCAGTGGTACATCCACGCGCCGGGGCCGACGTCCTCACCGGCGATCACCTGGAAGCCGAAGGAGTCACCGCCGTTGAGGTCCCGGTTGTCGATGATCTGGCTCGAGTCCCGCGGGCCCTCGAGGTAGCCCGTGCGGGTGTTGGCCCACCGGTGTGCGTGCAGGTGGAAGGTGTGGAACATGTCGCCGTGGCCGATGCAGATGAACTCGACGGTCTCGCCGTGGTTGGCCTCGAACATCGGCGTGTCAGGCGCGATCTTGTTGTTGATGAGCATCCCGTTGAAGACCATCGTGAACTGACGGTCGGGCAGGATGTCGCCCTGCCGACGGACGATGAGCCCCCCGTAGAGGCCGGCGGCGACGCCGCCCGTGCCGTGCGGGGTGCCCATCGCGTGGTCGTGGTAGTGCCAGTAGCCGGCGGTGCCCGGGCGCGACCAGCGGCCCAGCGACTTCTCCCCGGTGGTGCGCCAGACGTACGTGCGTGTCTCGCCCGGGCCGTTGTAGGAGTTGTTGAACGGGGACCCGTCCGAGTTCACGTCGTACAGGACGCCATGAGGGTGGATGGAGACGTCGCGGTCGGTCGTGTTGACGAGCGTGATCTCCATCGTGTCGCCCTCGTACATCTCGAGGAGCGGCCCGGGGATCGTCGCCTTGCCGGGCTCCAGGCCGTAGCCGGTCTGCCCGCCCCCGAGGTCCTCGACGTACATCGTGATCTGGTGGACCGTGCCCGCGGTCGAGCGGGCGGTGGCGGTCGCGCCGGTGGCGGTGGCTGCCGTGCCACGGGTGGTGGGCGGGGGCGCAGCGGCACCCGCGGTGGACCCGAGGGCGGCGACCGACGCCGGGACGAACATCGCGGCAGCGGCCCCGGCGAGGACGCTGCGACGTGAGAGCGCACCGTCGGTGCGCGGAACGGACGTGTCTGTCATGTAGGAGGCTCCCGTCGTCTCGACAGACACCTCGGTTGTACGCACCTCGCCGGCAGGACCCCCCGACGACGACGCGTGCGCAGAGGAGCGAGCGCGTCGTTGCGACTACCGAGGCGTGAGGCATATCACCAAACGCCCTCGACCCTAGGCCGACTTCTGATGAAGGTCAAGCAAAAGACGACACACAAACTTCGGCCTTGCCAACTGTGTCCGGTTGTCGCGTCAACTTTTGATCATCAATCTTCCAAAGGGGCTTGCCAGTTCGGCGCGGAGACGATTGACTCCCTCCTGGGGGTTGCCCCGACAGCGATGTCGTCAAGTGGGCAGGAGTGACAGATGGAGTCACGAAAGTCGCGTTCGTCGCACGTGCCGGTGCCCGCACCGGTCGTGCTTCGCCCGGTCATGGGCACGAGCGTGGAGGTACCGGCGTCTCGCCGTGCGCAGCTCTGACGAGCTCGCGGTGCCACCCTCGCCATCCACCGCCTCCGTGCGCAGGCCGTCGACGTCGTCGTCGTCGCTGTGCCGGGGAATGTCACCGCACAAGGAGAAACCATGCGAAAGAGAATGACCACGGTCCTCATCGGGGGCCTGGCGCTCGCCGGGTTCGGGGCGATCGCGCCCGCGCAGGCCGCGCTGACCACCTTCTGCGACGGCGAGGCCGGCGGTGTCACCGTCCCCGGTGATCTCGTCGTCGGCGCGGGCGACGCCTGCTCGCTCGAGGACACGGTCATCAACGGCAACGTGCGGGTGGCCGCCGGTGCCGACCTCGTCGCCGACGGCCTCACGGTCAACGGCAACGTCACCGTCCAGGGCGAGGGCTACCTCGACCTCGTCAACTCGACCGTCACGGGCAACGTCGTCAACCGCGGCGCCTACGGCGTCTACCTCGACTACACGACGGCCAACGCCTACACGGCGAACGCCAACGTCAACCCCGACTCCTTCCTCTGGACCTACGAGGCCGACTTCTCCGGCCGGGTCCTCGCCACGGGCGGGTCGGTCCTCCTCGAGAGCACCGTCGTCAACCGCGCCGTCGAGGCGAGCGACACGCAGTACACCGACATCCTCGACTCCGTGGTCGGCGGTGCCCTCACGGTCACCGGCGCCGACTACGGCGCGCTCGTCTGTGGCAGCGAGGTCGATGGCCACGCGACCTTCGCGAGCAACGGCGAGGGCGTCCAGCTCGGTGCCGGCGGCGCGCTCGGTGAGTGCGACCTCGGCACGAGCGTGTGGGGCGGCAACGTCACGGTTGCCGGCACCTCCGGCCACGTCCAGGTCAGCGACAACATCATCCGCGGCAACCTCGACGGCACGGGCAACGAGTCCGTCGCGCAGAGCGACAACCGCATCCGCGGCGAGCTCCGCGGCCAGTTCGCCGAGCAGGCGCAGATGCGCATGCAGATGCAGCTCGAGGCACCCGCTGCCGAGTCCGGTGCCGAGCGCGAGGTGCTCGAGCAGCTGCGCAGCGAGCGCCTGTCCACGGCCGAGACCAGCGCCGAGAAGGCCGGTCCCGCCAACCTCTGAGGAACCCTGGTCCCGGGAGCCGGCCGTGCGCGTGCGCGGTCGGCTCCCGGGCCACGTCCGTGCCGGAGACCTGAACGGCGGTTCTCCGGCTCGGTGGCCCGCTAGCCTCGCACCGTGCGACACGCCCGGGCATGGGTGCCTGCCCTCCTCGCCGCGACGCTGTGGCTCGTCAGCGGCGCGGTCGAGTGGCTCAGCCGGCAGGAGTCGGGCTTCCTCCTCGACCTCCTCGACCTCCTCGACCTCCTCGACCTCCTCGCCCCCGAGACCGTGCCGATAGGCCAGCTCGCCGCGCCAGCGCCGTGGCCCCTGGTCCTCGCCGCGCTCTCGGCCCTTGCCGTCGCGGGCGCCTACGCCGCCGGGCTCGCCCTCGTCCGTGTCCGACGGCGGGAGGCGCCCGTCCCCACGGCGCTCGCCGCGTACTGGATGTGCGCCGTCCTCGCCGGTGCGGTGACGGCCGCGGTCCCGTTCGTCGCGGCGGTGGCCGGGGCGCTCGCGGAGGGCCGCATGCCGTCGGGTCTCGCGGGGACCTACCTCGTGACCGGCGCGCACTGGGGACTGCTGTGGGGCTGGCTGCCCGCGGTCCTCGCCCTGTCCCTCACCACCGACGACGACGGCGGCACTCTTCGCGCGCGGGCCCGCCCTACGGTGGCCGGCGCGCTCGTCCTGCTCGCCGCCGCGGCCGGGATTGCCGTGGCCGCCCCGGTGGCCGAGGCCGCGGGGGAGACGGCCCCACTCCCGCCCGTCACCACCGGCCCGGCGGCGGGTCGGGCCTAGCGGCCCGCGGCGTAGCCCTGCATGCCGCGCGCGTTCGCCGCGGCCCCGAGGATCCCGGTCGCGGGGTCGCGGGTGACGGCCGACAGCCGCCCGAGCGACCAGTCCCCGGCGCGCGTCACCCGGTGGCCGCGCCGCTCGAGCCCGGCGATGACGTCCTCGCCCAGCCGGTCCTCGACGACGGCGCTGCCCGGCGCCCAGGTGCGCGGCCAGAAGGAGTCGGGCATCGAGCGCGTGTGGAAGATCGGCGCGTCGATCGCCTGCTGCGGGCTGTAGCCGCCGACGATCGTGCGCACGAGGTAGAGCAGCTGCCACTGGTCCTGCTGGTCCCCGCCCGGTGACCCGAGCGCCGTCACCGCCTGACCGTCGCGCAGGACGAGGGTGGGGCTCAGCGTCGTCCGCGGCCTGCGCCCCGGCTCCAGCGACGACGACGCGCCCTCCTCCAGCCACATCATCTGCAACCGTGTGCCCAGGCAGAAGCCGAGCTCGGGGATCGTCGGGGAGGACTGCAACCACCCGCCCGACGGCGTCGCGGAGATCATGTTGCCCCAGCGGTCGACGACGTCGATGTGGCAGGTGTCCCCGCGTACCACGCCCGCGCGCGAGACCGTGGGCTCGCCGGTGCCGGCCGGCGCGGGGGTGTAGGACTCGCGCAGCGGGGCGGCGAAGGGGGCGCGCCCCGGCACCCGGCCGGGACGGACCTCGGCGCTCGCGGTGTCACCGATGAGGGCGCGCCGCTCGGCGGCGTACCCGGGGGAGAGGAGGTGCTCGAGTGCGGCGGCTGCCGCGTCGTCGTCGCCGTAGTAGGCGTCCCGGTCCGCGAGGGCGAGCTTGAGGACCTCGAGGAGGGTGTGGGCGCCGACGGCGGTGGACGGGTCGAGGTGCTCGTCGTCGAGCCCGTCGAGCACGGTGAGCATCTGGAGCAGCGCGGGGCCCTGCCCCCACGCGCCGGTCTTCGCCACGGTGTGGCCCCGGAACTCGGCGGTGGCCGGCGCCTCGTAGCCGGCGGAGAAGGCCGCGAAGTCCGCGGCCGTGAGGACGCCCGCGTAGGTCCCGCCGTCGGAGTGGCGGTGGGGCACGGCGGCGAAGGCCGCGGCCGCCTCGGCGACGAAGCCCTCGCGCCAGGCGCTGCGGGCCGCCTCGATGCGCGCGACGCGGCCCCCGGTGCCGGCGGCGACGAGCCGCTCGAGGGTGCGCGCGTAGGCCTCGTTGCGGATGAGCTCCCCCGGCTCCGGCACGCGCCCGCCGGGCAGCCACTGGGCCGCGGAGGTGGGCCAGTGCTCCGTGAGGAGGTCGCGGACCTGGGCGATGGTGCGGCAGACGGCGGGCAGCACCGGGTGACCGTGGCGGGCGTAGCCGATGGCGGGGGCGAGCACGTCGGCGAGGTCCCAGGTGCCGTGGTCACGCAGGAGGACGAGCCAGGCGTCGACGGCGCCGGGCACCGCCGCGGCGAGCGCACCCGCCCCCGGGACGAGGTCGAGCCCGAGGTCGTGGAAGTGCTCACGGGTGGCGGCGGCCGGCGCGGGGCCCTGGCCCATGAGGACGACCGGCTCTCCCGGGGCGTCGGCCGTGACGAAGATGGCCGGCATGTCGCCGCCCGGGCCGTTGAGGTGCGGCTCGACGACGTGGAGGACGAAGCCCGCGGCCGCGGCGGCGTCGAAGGCGTTGCCCCCGCGCTCGAGGACGGACTGGGCGGTGGCGGTGGCGATCCAGTGCGTCGACGCCGTCATCCCGAAGATGCCCTGGAGCGTGGGGCGCGTGGTGAAGTCCGGCGGTGGGGTGAACGCGGCTGGCATCGGCACAGGTTACAGAGAGGGCTCGGTACTCAGTGTTGCCAAGTACCGGTACCTAGCGTTACTGTGTATCGGTACCCAGTAGTGCTAGGTAGAGGAGAGTCCGTGGCCAGCCAGATGACGGAGATGCTCAAGGGGACGCTCGAGGGCATCGTGCTCGCGCTCCTCGCCGAGAGGGCGGCGTACGGGTACGAGATCACCGCCGGGCTGCGTGATCGGGGTTTCGCGGAGATCGCCGAGGGCACCGTGTACGCGCTGCTCATCCGGATCGAGCAGCGTGGCCTGGTGGACGTGGAGAAGGTGCCCTCCGAGAAGGGCCCGCCACGCAAGGTCTACTCGCTCAACGCGCAGGGACGGGAGCGGCTCGCCGAGTTCTGGCGGACGTGGGCGTTCCTCTCCGAGCGCATCGGACAGCTCCACGACAACGACGACGACGAAAGGGCATGACGATGGTGGGGAAGTGGATCGAGGCGATCACGGGGTCGCTCGAGCAGAAGAAGCAGTACCGGGCGGACATGGCGCGCATCGCCGCACTCCCCGAGCCGCACCGGACGGCCGCCCGGGCGATGCACCGGTACCTCATGAGCTGCAGCGGGGTCACCGACGGCGACACCCTCACGACGATGGTCACCGACCTTGCCGACCTGTGGGAGCGGGCGGCGATCGACGGTACGCCGGTGCGGGCCATCGTCGGTGACGACCCCGCGGACTTCACCGAGTCCTTCGCCCGGGCCTACGGCGGCAAGGAGTGGCAGGACAAGGAGCGCACCCGCCTGACGACGGCGATCGACGCCGCCGCCGGTGATGGTGGGGAGGTGAGGGACGAGTGAGCGCGACGGCCACGGCCGCACCCGCCGTCCGGGTGCGCGGCCTGCGAAAGTCCTTCGGTGAGCTCGACGTCCTCCGGGGCGTCGACCTCGACGTCGCCGCAGGCACCGTCCACGCGCTCCTCGGCTCGAACGGCGCGGGCAAGACGACGCTCGTGCGGATCCTCTCGACGCTGGTCCGAGCAGACGCCGGCACCGCGAGCGTGCTCGGCCACGACCTCGCCGCGGAGCCCGGCGAGGTGCGCGAGTCGATCAGCCTCACCGGCCAGTTCGCGGCCGTGGACGAGGTGCTCACCGGCCGGGAGAACCTCGTCCTCGTCGCGCGGCTGCGTCACCTGGCGGACCCGGCCGCCGTCGCCGACGACATGCTCGCCCGCTTCTCCCTCACCGGCGCCGGCGGGCGCAAGGCGGGGGAGTACTCCGGTGGGATGCGGCGCCGGCTCGACATCGCGATGAGCCTCGTCGGTGGCCCACCGGTCATCTTCCTCGACGAGCCGACCACCGGTCTGGACCCGCAGGGGCGGGTGGAGGTGTGGCGGACGGTCAAGCAGCTGGCTGACGGCGGCACCACCGTGCTCCTCACGACGCAGTACCTCGACGAGGCCGAGCAGCTCGCCGACCGCATCGCGATCCTCCACGAGGGCGTGATCATCCAGGACGGCACCCTCGCCGAGCTCAAGCGGCTGCTGCCCTCCGCGACCGTCGAGTACGTCGAGAAGCAGCCCACCCTCGAGGAGGTCTTCCTCGCCCTCGTCGGGGGACCCGACGACTCCACGCCCGCAGGGAAGGAGCTGTCATGACCGCCCACGTCCTCGCCGACACCGGCGCCCTCACCGGCCGCTCGCTGCGCCACGTCCTCCGCAGCCCCGACACGATCATCACGACGGCGGTCACCCCGATCGCGCTCATGCTGCTGTTCGTCTACGTGCTGGGCGGGGCGATCGACACGGGCGGAGGGGGCGCGTACGTCGACTACCTTCTTCCCGGCATCCTGCTCATCACCATCGCCTCGGGCATCGCCTACACGTCCTACCGGCTCTTCCTCGACATGCAGGGCGGCATCGTCGAGCGCTTCCGGTCGATGCCGATCGCCCGCTCCAGCGTGCTGTGGGCGCACGTGCTCACCTCGGTGGTCGCGAACCTCGCCTCGGTGGCGATCGTCATCGGCGTCGCCGTCCTCCTGGGCTTCCGGACCGGGGCGTCGGTGGCCGAGTGGCTCGCCGTCGTGGGGATCCTCGCGCTGTTCACCCTCGCGCTCACCTGGGTGGCGGTCATCGCCGGGCTCGCCGCGCGGACGGTCGACGGCGCGAGCGCCTTCAGCTACCCGCTCATCTTCCTGCCGTTCATCAGCTCGGCGTTCGTGCCGACGGACACGATGCCGGCCGCGGTCGCGTGGTTCGCCGAGCACCAGCCCGTGACGGCGATCGTCGACACGGTGCGAGCCCTCTTCGCCGGGGACGCGGTGGGCTCGGACATCGGGGTGGCCCTCGCCTGGCTCGTCGGCATCCTCGCCGCCGCGTACGCCGGCGCCGGCGCCATGTACCGGCGCAGGACCGGCTGACACACGCCGATCTCCGGTCTGCCCACCGCCCGTGCCGGGTGGTGGGCAGACCTGTCCCCTCGGGTTTCAGGTCTGTTCGTGCTTGGTGGTGATGAGCTGGCCGTGGCGGGTGTAGAAGGACCAGCGGCCGGTGGCGCGGACGATGGTGGTGCCGTGGGTGTGGACCCAGTCGTGGTGGTGCCAGCACAGCAGGATGCCGTGCTCCACGCTGGTGGGCCCGCCGTCGCGGTACCACTGCAGGGAGTGGTGGATCTCCCCGGCCCCGGGTGGCTGGTCGCAGTCGGGGTACTGGCAGTGCTGGTCACGGGCGACGATCGCGCGGACCA
>NZ_VUKC01000021.1 GCF_009193135.1 Georgenia satyanarayanai | reverse complement strand
GGGGGGCGATGGCGGTGGAGATGACGTGGGTGTCACCCGGCCGCCAGGCATCCATCCAGGCCCGCGCCTGGGGGGACAGCACGAACGGGTCGACGCTCTCCTGCCCCGGGTCGCGTGGCCCGCCCGGGGCGGTGAAGGAGGCCTCGTCCCAGAACCCGAGCTCGGCGCCCGGCTCGTGCTCCCGCCCGCTGGTGGTGACCGGCGGCTTCGGTGACCCCGTGGCCGCCGCCAGGGCGCGCAGGGTCTGGATGTCGGTGGTGACGGTGACGTGGGGCCGGATGCGGGCACCCTTGCCCTGCTCCCCAGCATCGAGAGACTGGCGCGCCAGCGACGTCAGCGCGGCGGCCCGCCGCTGGGCCGGGGTCCGTTCATCGCCTGTGGCCTTGCGGCCCATGTGCGCCCGCAGGGCGGTGTCCACGGTCTGCCCGGACAGCTCGTCCAGCCACCCGGCGAGGTGGTAGCCGTCCATCGTGCGCGAGAGCGTCAGCTGCTCCTTGGCCCCCTCCTCCCGCCAGCCCCGGTCGGCGGCCTCCGGGTCGGCCATGATCGCCCAGGTGTCCACGACCTTGGCGAAGGACCCCGCATCCATCCGCTGAGCCTGCTCCACGAGGAACGCCTCACCGAGCTCCTCGTCGGACAGCTGCGCCCGCTGCCGGTTGGTGGTGATCGCCCCACGGACCAGCACACCGACGTGCTCCTCGCTCAGGCGCCCCTCCTGCAGGGCCGTGCGCGTCAGCGGCAGCAGGTCCCGCAGCGCTCGCGCCTGGCGCACCTGCCGGGAAGCACCCTGCACGGTGCCATCGGTCTGGGTGCGTAACCAGGCGGCAAAGGTCCGCTGCCCGTCCAGCGCCCACAGCCCGTTCGCCTCGATCACGGCCAGGACCTGCGCCTGTGCTCCGGTCAGGACCCGCTCCAGCTGGACCAGCACGCCCAGGGCCTCGTGGAGGCGGTAGCCCTCGACCTCGTGCCAGCTCCTCCCCGCGAGCCCGCTCGCCGCAGCGAGCAAGGCCCTCAGCGTCTCGACCGGGTCGCGCCCGGGGGCGGACGCTGCGCCGTCGACCACCTCCACGGCCACGGTCCCCACCCCCTCGAGCCTCCGATGTGCTGCTGGTCACATCGTCTCAGCGACCACTGACATCCGACGCGGCCCCGACCACACCGGAGGTCGGCGGTCATTGCGACATGCGTTCCCGGACGGGACTGTGGCACGAGACGAACCGTCGCATGCTCAGGCTGCTCGACGACCTCGACCCGTACGGGCTGGAGCCGAGCCGGCAGGACAGCGCACCCCACGACGAGTACCACCTCGAGGCCGCACCCATCGCACGGCACCTGCTGACCACGCAGCGAGCGCGCCGGGGCCAGCACGTGGGCGCCGCCGTCCTAGATGAGCCCCTCCCGCAGCGCGTAAGCGACGGCATGGGAGCGGTTACGCAGCTGCAGCCGGCTCGTCACGTCGTGGAGCACGTTCTTCACGGTCCGCTCGGAGTAGGAGAGCTGCCGGGCGACCTCCCCGGTGTCGTAGCCGTCCGCGATGAGACGCAGCACCTCGATCTCGCGGGCAGCCAGCCCGGTGAAGGTGAGGCCACGGGGGCCGAGGACCTGGCGCTGCAGCTTGCCCACCTGGTCCATGAGGCGGCCCAGGAGGTCGGGCGGGACGGTCCCGTCCCCCGTCGCGGCGGCGCGGATGACGGCGACGAGCCTGTCCGACGTCGCCTCCGCGCGTCGCACCAGCCCCACGACACCTGCCTCGATCGCGGTGACGAGGTCGCTGTCCTCGAGCTGCCCCACGACGAGCACGGTGCGGGTGAAGCCCCTGCGCTGGACGGCACGGAGCATCCGCAAGGTGTCGCCGTCGAGACTGTCGCTGATGACGACGGCGACGAGCGCGTCGTCGTCCTCGTCGCGTCCCACGATCCGCACCTCCGGGCGCGGCCGTAACTGGCTCACCACGCCGGCCTCCGAGATCGGGTCCCGGGCACTGACCCAGACCGGCACTCGTTCCATCATCATGTCCTCCTTCGCCCCGACAGGGCCGCGCCACCCTGTGCCCGACACTGTCCCGCCGAGGACTCTTCGTGCACTCAACGGGGACTCAACGGGCAGAACCGCTGCCCCGCGAGCCGCCGATTCGCCCTCGGTGCGGACATCCCCCGGCCGTAACGTCTGGCCATGACCACGACTGCGCGCCTGGAGCGCCCGTCTGTCCGGCTGGCGGCCGGTGCCGTGGAGCAGGTGCCTCTCCAGATCCGCAACGACGGCGAGATCGTCGAGGGGTACCGGATCGAGGTGCTCGGCGTGCCGGGGGCGTGGACATCCGTCGACCCCGCGGAGATCACCGGCTTGTTCCCCGGCGCGGAGACGACGGCGACGATCTCCTTCGCCCCGCCGCGCTCCGCGTCCGTCCCGGCGGGTCAGTTGAGCTTCGGCGTGCGGGTGGTGCCGACCGAGCACCCCGAGCAGGCGGTCGTCCCCGAGGGCATGGTCGAGGTCCTGCCCTTCCTCGAGACCACCGCAGAGCTGGTCCCCCGCACCTCCCGTGGCAGGCGGGGCGCCACCCACCACGTGGCGGTGGACAACCGCGGCAACGTCCCGGTCACCGTCCGCCTGGCCGCCCCTGACCAGGACGCCCTCCGGGTCGACGCGCGACCCGCCGCGCTCACCGTCCCGCCCGGTGAGGCGGCCTTCGCCGACCTGCGCGTGACCCCGCGCAGCCGCATCTGGCGAGGAGCCTCGGTCACGCACCCCTTCACGCTCACGGTCCACACCGAGGAGACGACGCCGGTCACGCTGGAGGGCACCCACCTCCAGGAGGCACTCCTCCCGCCGTGGTTCCTCAAGGCCCTGCTCGCGCTCGTGGCCCTGCTGCTCCTTCTCGCCGCGCTGTGGTTCCTCGTGCTGCGCCCCACGATCGTGTCGACGGCGCAGCGGGCCGTCGAGGAGGACGTCGCCCAGGCGAACGAGGCCGCGCGTGAGGCCGCGGTCGCGGCGCAGCAGGCCGGTGAGGAGGCGGGGCAGGCGTCCAACGCCGCGCGTGCGGCACAGGCCGCGTCCACCGAGGCCAGCTCCGCCGCAGTCGAGGCGAACGACCTCGTCGGATCGCCCACGCTCGACGACCTCGTCGTCCCGGTCGCCGACCGGTTCCAGGTGGACACGGCGCCGGGGGCGACCCAGTCCCCAGAACCGTTCGTCGTCCCCGCCGAGGGCACGGTCCGGCTCACCGACTTCGTGGTGAGCAACCCGCAGGGTGACTTCGGGCGGGTCGAGCTCACGCTGGACGGGCGCACGCTCCTCGACCTCGCGCTGGAGAACTTCCGCAGCGTCGACTACCACTTCCAGGAGCCCATCGTCGCCGGGGAGGGCGCCGAGCTGGCGATGACCGTGCGGTGCGACGAGGTCGGGGTGCCACCGGCGCAGGACCCGCCACCCACCACCTGCGACACGTCGGTCCTCTACGGCGGCACCCTCCTCCAGCCCGCGGAGGACTGAGCGGTGCCCGTGGGCCCGGCGCTGCGGGCGGGCGACTCGGCGCTCTGCCCGCTGTTCGACGGTCCCAAGCCGCACGTGGGCGGCCCCGTGACGCCGGCAGCGGCGGTACCGACGGTGCTCATCGGGGGGATGCCCGCGGCCGTCGCCAACTCCATGCCCGGCGGCATCGTCTGCGTCTCCCCCGCCCCCAACGGGATCGCGATGGGCAGCATGACCGTCCTCATCGGCAGCTTCCCCGCCGCGCGTCTCGGCGACATGTCCCTCCACGGCACGCCGATCGCCCCCGGCCCCGGGTGCCCCACCGTCATCATCGGCGGCTGAGCCCCCCGGCGCCGCGCCCCAGCCCCCCAGCCCCTCAGCCCCCCACCCCCAAAGCCCCCCAGCCCTCGTCCCAACTGGTCGGTCGTCCGACGCCGACGCCGCCCGGACCGTCGTCCACACGACCCATTGCGAGGTTGTGGGACGGGGCGGGCGGGGTGGTCAGGGAAGGGGGGCGGGTTCCTGGGCGGCGACGGCGGCGGCGACGGCGGCGGCCACGCGGCGGTCCTCGGCCTGCCGGCGGCGCCGCGCGCGGAGCCGGCTGAGCACGACGGCCGCGACGACGACGGCCAGGCCGGCGAGCACCGACCACGGCACTGTCCACAGCGCGAAGGCCTCCCGTGCGAGCGGCCGCTCGTCCTCCTCACCGACCGGTGCGCCGTCGACGGCCACCGTGCCGGTCGTCCGGAGCAGCGGCCACACGCCCTCGAGCTCGACGGTGCGCTCGAAGCTGCTGCCGGGCAGCATCTCCTCGACGTCGACGCTCACCGCGCTGCGCCCGCCCAGCCCGAGCAGACCGGCGAAGCCCACCGTCTGGGTGCCGGTGAGGCGGACGTTGCCCGTGTTCTCCAGGGTGAAGGTGACGGTGGCGTTCCCGGGCTGCCACGGCAGCCACGACCCGCGGTGGTCGACCTCGACGTCGCTCACCGTCAGCGAAGGGCTGAGGTCGCCGCCCACGCGCAGGAGGAGGCGCGAGCCGAGACGGCGGTCCACCTGCACGCCCTCACCGGTGTCGGCGGGGCCGAGGGAGGTGACGATGCCCCCGGCGTAGTCCCCGGGCGTCGCGTTCGGCGGGACGGTGAGCCGGAAGTCGATGGACACGGCCTCACCGGCACCGACCGTCACCTCGTCGGCGGCCAGGGTCACCCACTGGCCCACGTGCTCGGACTGCTCCCCGGCGGGCAGGAGGTCGAGCTGCGCGACCTCGTTGAGGAAGCCGTCGGCGGCGTAGACGGCGAAGGTCAGGGCCCGGTCGGAGTAGTTGGTCACGACGATCGCGTCGTCCAGGGTCTGCCCCGGCACGAGCTCGTACTGGTAGTTCGGGCGGCTCTGGCCGTTGGCGTTGTCGGCCGTCTGGACGCTCCACGTCACCTCGTCGGGCTCCGTGGCGGCGGTGGCCGGCAGCGTCCACCCCACGAGGGTGGCGCCGGCGAGGGCGAGCACCGCCAGCAGGGCGGCTGCGGCGCGGCGGGCGGGAGTGTCCATGGTGGTGTCCTTCGGTGGGTGGTGCCGCCCGCCCCGCGGGCGGTCGGGACGGGCGGCACCGGTCTGGGTCAGCTGAGCGCGGTCAGCGTCAGCGTCGCGTTGTACGTGCCCGACTCGACGGACACCGGGAGCTTGAGCTCGAGGTCGGCGCCCAGCAGGGCCGACCCGCGCTCGTGCCCGGCGTCCGCACTGCCGAGCGTGCGGGAGACGGACAGGCCCTCTCCCTCGTCGAAGCCGGAGGCGACGTGCGGGCCGGCGACGGCGCCGCCCTCGTTCTCCAGCACCTGCGGCGTCCAGCCGAGGTACTTGCCCGACACCGTCTCGTCACCCGCGCGGAAGTCGGAGACCTGGCCCGAGACCGACCACTGCGGGGCGTCGATCCGGGTGTCGGTCACGCGCACGGGGTTGAGCGTGCCGTCGGCCGCGAAGTGGTCGCCGTTCTCCACCGCGACCCCGAGGTCGACGAGGTTGCTCGTCGAGTCGATCGTCCAGATGAACTCGCCGGCGTCCGGCTCGGGCACGACCACGACCACGGCCTGGTCGCCGTCCGCGGGACCGGCGGCGGGCGCCTCACCGGTGTAGTCGCCGTCGACGGAGCCCGCGGTGTTGCCGGGACCGAAGCTGGCGGCCGGGTCGTTGCCGTCGAGGACGACGGCGCCGAGCACGGTGGTGCCCGCGACCCGGAGGTTGGCGGTGTTGCCGGACAGGGTGAGGTCCCCGCCCACCGTGTTGCCCCACCGGTCCGCACCGCCGTCGGCGGTCGCCCCGATGAGGACGTCACGGGAGCTCCCGCTCACGGTGACGCTGCCGGTGACGACGGCGCCGGCGAGGGACACCCCCCAGTCACTGCCGTCCACCGAGAGGTCGCCGCGCACGCTCGTGCGCAGGACGTCGACGTAGGTGGCGGCGAGCGTCGAGACGGAGCCGTCGACCGAGCTGTCGCTGATCTCGACGTCGATGCCGCCGGCCTCGACGTTCCCGCCGATCGCGAGATCGCGCAGGTAGAGGAACCCGCCGCGCAGGCCCTCGGAGTAGGACACGACGTCGCCGCCGACGGAGGTGCCGTCGAGGGAGATGCCGTAGGTGTCGATGCCGATGACGTCGCCGTCGACGGTGACCGAGGTGGCGTCGAGCCACCCGTCGGCGCCGACGGTGATGCTCCCGGCGACCGTCGCGCCGCCGAGGACGCAGGTGGCGCCGTCGGGAACGACGAGGTCACCGGTGATGGCGGCGTCGCCGAGGTCGTCGGTGCAGTCGGTGGTGGCCGCGCTCGCCGCGGGGGCGGCGATCGCGACGAGCGCCGCGGCCGCGAGCGCGGCGGTCGGCGTCTTCCAGTGCTTCAGGATCATGTCTGGTCTCTCCTCGGGTCAGCCGCGCAGCGCGGCGATGGCGTCGTAGCTGCGGGCAGCGTTGCCCAGCGAGTTGGCGGGGTTCGGAGGAACGGCCGCGGTGGCGGCGTTGTCCTGCTCCCACAGCCCGTACCGCTGGCCGCGGTCCCGGGTGGCGGAGAGGAACTCCTGGAAGTTGATGTCACCGGCGCCGAACTCGATGATGTCGTAGCCGTTGCCGCTGTTCGGGTTGATCTTCCCGTCCTTGAGGTGGAGCAGCGGGAAGCGGCGGGGGTCCTCGCGGACGTAGTCGATCGGCTCGAAGCCGGGGGCCTGGTGCTTGCCGACGAAGGCCCAGTAGACGTCGAGCTGGAGGAACACCCACTCCGGGTTGGTGTTCGCCAGGAAGTAGTCGTAGCGACGGGTGTCGGGCTTGTCGGTGAGGTAGTGGAACTCCCCGGCGTGGTTGTGCGAGTAGAGCTTGATGCCGCGGGCTCGGGCCTTCTCGCCCATGAGGTTCCAGTTCTCGGCGGCCTGCGCCCAGCCGGCCTCGGTGTGGTTGTTCGTCACCGCGCCGCCCTGGCCGAGGAACGGCGTGCCGAGGATCTCGGCGATGTCGAGCTCGGCGTCGATGTTGGCGGGGGTGAGGG
The DNA here is from genome assembly GCF_009193135.1 of Georgenia satyanarayanai. Classification (GTDB taxonomy): domain Bacteria; phylum Actinomycetota; class Actinomycetes; order Actinomycetales; family Actinomycetaceae; genus Oceanitalea; species Oceanitalea satyanarayanai. The sequence continues at coordinate 46,422 of NZ_VUKC01000021.1, read as the reverse complement.
TGCGGTGGCTGCCGACGGCCTGCAGGCCGTTGTCGTCGAGCAGCTGGCGGATCTCCTGCGGGGTGATCGCGCCGGCCCCGCCCTGGGTGTACCCGGCGAACTCGATCTGCGAGTAGCCGATGTCCGAGAGCTCCTCGAAGAGGCGGCGGAAGCCGATGCTGTTCGCGCCGCTGAGCTTGTCGCGGACGCTGTAGAGCTGGATGCCGATCCGGTTGACGGGGACGAGCCGGTTGCGGCCGCCGGAGGGCGCGGCACCGGGGATGGAGCCGACGGCGGCACCGGCGGTGGTGCCGATCGCGGCTCCGAGACCGACGGCGACGGACGACGCCGCGAGCGCCTTGAGCATGCTGCGGCGGCTCATCGGTCGGTTGGGGATCGTGGGGTGGGCGTGCTGGTGGTGATCCATGACTCTCCTTCGAGTGTGGGGGTGCGGGGCCGGCCGGCACGCGGCCGGCCCCGCACGGAGGGGGACTACTTGACGACGAGGCTCGTGATGACCGAGCTCGCCGTGGTGTTCGCGGTCGCCTTGTGCACGACGGTCAGCGAGTAGGTGCCGGCCGCGAGCTTGGGCAGGGTGACGACGGCGTCACCGTTCTCGTCGAGCGTGGCGCTGAGCATCGCCACGGTCGACACACCGCGCTTGACCTGGATGGTGACCTCACCGTCGCCGGCGAGGTCGGTCTCCGTCTCGGCGTGGACGTTGACCTTCGCCGCGACGGCTGGCTTGACCGACGCGACGCTGGCGGTGACGGTGGTCGCCGCCTTGGTGACGATCAGGCGCGCGGTGGTCTGCGACGTCTTGAAGGTCTCGTCGGCCTGGTAGGCCACCTGCAGGGTGTGGGTGCCCACCGCCAGGGTCGGGTCCAGCTCGACGGTCGCAGCACCCTCGCTCAGGGTGGCGCGCCCGACCTCACGGTCGCCGCTCGTGACGACGACCTCGCCGGACGGCGTGCCGCCCTCACCGGACACGGTGACGGTGACCTCGCCCGGGGCGCCGTAGACGGCCCGCAGCGAGGACAGCGACGCGCGCGTCACGGAGTCGACCGTGGGCTCGTTCGGAGCGTTCAGGTCGATGGTGAAGGACACGCTGCCGGTCTCGGAGACGTTGCCCGCGGTGTCGGTGGCCCGGTAGAGCACCGTGTACTCACCGTTGTTGCCAAAGTTCACGCCGTACTGCTGGTTGGCACTGAGGTTCGACCACGAGGTCCCGCCGTTGACGGAGTACTGCACCGACTGCAGCGCACCGTTGTCCTGCGGCTGCACCGAGAACCGGACCGGCACGTTGTAGACGCCGCCGACACCCGTCGGGGCCGCCGGGGCCAGCGTGTGCGCGACCGTCGGGGCCTGGACGTCGGCGACGCCGGCGCCCACCATCGTGAGGCTGTCGACGGCGAGCTCGTCGCCCGAGGTGACGAACAGCTGCCCGGTGCCCTGCGGGGCGCCGGTGAGCGCCACCGGGACGTCCTTCCAGCCCGATCCGCCGGGGATGCGGGCGACGGCGAAGGGCGCGGCGTCGGCCGCTCCCCACCGCAGCTGGACCTCGCCACCACCGGTGGCACGGACGACCACGCTGTCGATCCCGGAGAAGTTCACCGGGTCGTAGCGCAGGAAGTCACCGCCGCCGAGTCCGCGCACGGCGCTGCCGCCGCTGGCGTCCTCGTCGGCGTAGACGACGACACCCTGACGGCCGAGGGCGTGCTCGGCCTGCTGGAGCTTCGGGTTGAGCCGGACGGTGGCCTCGCCGGTCGCCGCCGGGACGCCGTTGGCGCCGGCGTCGCGGTAGGTGACGACGATCGCGCCGTAGAGCAGCGCGCCCGCCCCGTGCTCCGGGGAGTTGGGGTCGGTGCGGATGCCGGCCTGGCAGCCGGTGCCCGAGAGCTCGGGGTGGGCGTGCTCGTCGTGGCCCAGACCGTAGGTCCAGCTCACGCGCGAGCACACGGTCTCGTTGCCGTCCTCGGCGTCCTGGGTGGTCACCTGGAGCGGGACGACGTTGCCCCAGTCGAAGAACCCACCGTTGAGGGGGTGGTTGACCGTGATCTCCGGGGCCTGGTTGCCCACGGAGATCTGCCGGGAGGTGAGGCCGAACTTGCCCTGCGGGTCCGTCACCCGCAGACGGGGGAAGTACAGGCCGAGCTCGTCGTAGGTGTGGGTCGCCGCGACGCCGGTGGCGTCGAAGGTGCCGTCACCGTCGAAGTCCCACTCGTAGGTGAGCGCACCACCCTCGGGGTCCATCGACGCCGAGGCGTCGAACCGGACCTCGAGCGGGGCCGCGGACGAGGAGATCGGGGTGGCCGCGAAGGCCGGGCGCGGAGCCTTGTTGCCCTCGGCGTAGGAGATCCGGTGAAGCCCGGAGTCCGGGTTCGCGCGGAAGAAGCCGTCGCCGTAGTCGAGCACGTAGAGCGAGCCGTCGGGCCCGAACTCCATGTCCATCGGGTTGTCGATCGGCGGGACGGCGTCGAAGGTCATCAGCCGGTTGGGCATGAAGTCCTCGATGTGGGTGACCTCGAAGGCCTCCCAGTCCACCGTGAAGGCGGCGATGTAGTCCTGGGAGAACTCGCCGAAGAAGTTCTTCCTGTCCCAGTACTCGGGGAACTTCGCCGTGGAGGGGTTGTCCGCGTCGTAGTGGTAGACGGGGCCGCCCATCGGGCCCTGGCCGGACCCGGCGCCGAAGTTGACGAGCTCGTCCCACGGCTGGTCGCCGGGGTTGTCGCCGTAGTAGAGCGTCGCAGGGAAGGCGGGCGGCAGCTCGACGAGGCCGGTGTTCCACCGCGAGTTGTTGCGCAGGTTCTCCGGGTCGAAGAACTCACGCGGGCTCGCCGTGGCGTAGTCCCACTCGTTGTACGGGAAGTTGTCGCCGTGCACGTAGGGCCACCCGGCGTTGACCGGGGTGTCCAGCGAGACGACGTTCCACTCGACGTAGCCCATCGGGCCGCGGTCGGGGTTCGCCGCGGCGACCGCGCGGGACGCGTCCGGACCGTAGTCGCCCCACGAGAGAGAGTTGGTCCCGGGGTCGACCTCGATGCGGAAGGGGTTGCGCGCGCCCATGACGAAGATCTCGTCGCGGACCTTGTCGCGGACGTCGTCGTACTCCTCGCCGGTGAAGAGGTTCCCCTCGGGGATGGTGTACGTCGCGCCCGGTCCGGGCTCGACACCGGGCTCGATCTCGTCGAGCACGTTGATGCGCAGGATCTTGCCGCGCAGGTCGTTCGTGCTCCCGGCTCCGCGGCGGGCGTCGAAGCCAGGGTTCATCCCGGGCGCGTCGTTGTTCGGCGCGAAGCCGTTGGCGCCCGGCGTGCTTGCCGGGGTGTTGTCCCCGGTGCTGAGGTAGAGGTTGCCGTCACCGTCGAAGTCGATGTCGGCACCGACGTGGCAGCACTGTCCGCGCTGGGCCTCGAACTTGAGCAGCTCCTGCTCGGAGGCGAGGTCGAGGGTGTTGGTCTCCGCGTCCCACTGGAAGCGCGCGAGGAGGTTGTAGCCCAGCCACTGGTCCCAGTAGGTGACGTCCTGGCCGGCGGGCAGGGAGTTCGGGGCGTTGCCGCTGGGGGTCGTCGCCGGGTAGGGACGTCCGGTCGACGGTGAGACGCCGGAGAGCTCGACCGGCGCGTAGACGAGGTAGACCCAGTTGTTCTCCTCGAAGTCCGGGTCGATCGCGATGCCCTGGAGACCGTCCTCGGAGTTGGCGTAGACGGGGATCCTGTTGGTGATCCGGGTGACGCCGGTGTTCGGGTCGGTGAGGCGGACGTCGCCGTTGCGGGCGGTGTGGAGCACCCTGCCGTCGGGCAGGATCGCCATGTCGATGGGCTCCCCGACGTCCTTCGTCAGGGTGACCTTCTCGTAGTTCGACCAGTCGAGCGCCGCCTCGGCGCCCGGTTCGGCGTCGTGGTCGACGCCGTCGTGTGCCGTGGCCGGCACGCCCGCGGCGACGAGGCCGCTGACGGCGAGGAACCCGGTGACCGCTGCGGCGACGCCGCGGCGCAGTCGTGCCCGGGAGTTGTTAGGCTTCATCTGTGGTGCAACTCCTTCACAGGTGTTGTTCACGGGGACCGGGCCCTTACGTCCGTGCAAAGAGGTGGGGGCCCGGTCTGTCTTGTCTGGTGACCGGCGCGGCCGGTCGGGGTCGGACCTCCTTCTGGTTCGAGCACGCCGCGACGGTGCGGCAGTGGTGCTGGGTCTAGCGGACCGCGGGTGCGGTGTGACGGGGGGCTTCGGGAAGAAGCGCCCCCGGACGATGGGTGTCGGCGGGTGCCGACCGGTCTGCGTTGACCATGGCGCTGAACCTAGGGACAGTTAAGGTTCACTGTCAACCAAAAGTTCACCTGTCAAGACAAGTGCTTTGGTCAATCGAGTGGATGAACTGGTCGAAGGGACGGCCCGGCTCCTCCGGTAGTCGGACCGCGGGGCTCCTCGACCTGCACGACGGTCGGCCGCGGGCGACGATCGAGGCCCGCCCACCGCTGAAGGAGCACCATGGCCCCGAGCATCGCCGAGCACCTTGTCCGCCAGCTGGCCGCCGCCGGCGTGGCGCGCGTCTACGGCATCGTCGGGGACTCGCTCAACCCCGTGGTCGACGCCGTGCGCCGCACCGAGGGCATCGAGTGGGTCCACGTCCGCCACGAGGAGGCCGCGGCCTTCGCAGCGGCCGGCGAGGCGGAGGTGACCGGCCGGCTGGCCGTCTGCGCCGGGTCCGCCGGCCCGGGCAACCTTCACCTCATCAACGGGCTCTACGACGCCAACCGCTCGCGCCTGCCCGTGCTCGCCATCGCCTCGCACATCCAGAGCAGTGAGATCGGCACGCAGTTCTTCCAGGAGACCCACCCCGACCGCCTCTTCACGGAGGCCTCGGTCTTCTCCGAGCTCATCACCAGCCCCGCCCAGCTGCCCCGCGTCACGCGCACCGCGATCCAGCACGCCGTCGGCACCCCCGGGGTCGCCGTCCTCACGCTGCCCGGTGACGTCGCCGACGCCGAGGTCGACGCCGAGGGCCAGCACCTCGTCCCCGCCACCGGCGCGGCCACCGTCGTGCCGGCCGAGTCCGACGTCGTCGCCCTCGCCGAGGCGGTCAACGCGGCCCGGAAGGTCACCCTCTTCGTCGGGGCCGGGGCACGGAACGCACGGGCGGAGGTCCTCGCCCTGGCCGAGCAGGTGGGCGCTCCGGTCGGCCACTCGCTGCGCGGCAAGGAGGTCATCCAGTACGACAACCCCTACGACGTGGGGATGTCGGGCCTGCTGGGCTACGGCGCCTGCCAGGACGCGATGGAGGCCGCCGACCTCCTCGTCCTCGTCGGCACCGACTTCCCCTACACCGACTTCCTGCCGGCCGACGTGCGCACCGCCCAGATCGACGTCGACGTCACCCACCTCGGGCGGCGCACCCGCCTGGACGTGCCCGTCCACGGCGACGTCGGCGCCACCCTGCGCATGCTGCTGCCGCTGGTGCGGCGCAAGAAGTCGCGTGCCTTCCTCAAGGACATGCGCAAGCGCCACGAGAAGGTCATGACGAGGGTCGTCGGCGCGTACACGCGGAACGTCGAGAAGCACCGCCCGATCCACCCCGAGTACGCGGCGGTGCAGCTGGACGAGGCAGCCGGTCCGGACACCGTCTTCACGGTGGACACGGGGATGAACAACGTGTGGGCCGCGCGCTACCTCACCCCCAACGGCCGGCGGCGGGTCATCGGCTCCTTCATCCACGGGTCGATGGCCAACGCGCTGCCGCACGCGATCGGGGCCGCCTTCGCCGCCCCCGAGCGGCAGGTCGTCGCGCTGGCCGGGGACGGTGGGCTGTCGATGCTCATGGGTGAGCTCATCACGCTGCGGCAGTACGACCTGCCGGTGACCGTCGTCGTGCTCAACAACGCCTCCCTCGGGATGGTCAAGCTCGAGATGCTCGTCGAGGGCCTGCCCCACCACGCGACCGACTCCCCCGCCGTCGACTACAGCCGGGTGGCGCAGGCGCTGGACATCCCGGCGCTGCGGGTGGAGGACCCCCGCGAGCTGTCCGCCACCTTCCGCGACGCCTTCGCGCGCCGGGGGCCGGTGCTCGTCGAGGTCATGACCGACCCGAACGCGCTGTCGATCCCCCCGAGCATCTCCGCGGGCCAGGTGCGCGGTTTCGCGACATCGATGACGAAGCAGATCTTCGGCGGCGGCTCCGGGGAGGTCATGGCCATGGCGCGCTCCAACCTTCGCAACCTCCCGCGCCCGTAACTCGTTTGCGCGCCTGCGGGTAGCTGTGTCAACCCTTGACGTGCGCGCCCGCCCTCGTCACAGTGGGGGTGCCGGCGACGACGCCGGGACCTACGGGAGGGGTTGTGTCATGCGCAGGTTGATTGCTGTCGGTGCGACGGTCGGCGTCGCGCTCATCGGGACGGTGCTCCCCGCGAGCGGGGCGCCCGACGACCGGGTCGGCTGGGACCGGACGGCGGCTCCGCAGCGGGTGCTGCGGGACGGCAGCGCGGAGGAGGTGGGGCTCGTCGCCCGTGAGCTCGACGCGATCGAGCCTGCGCTCCGCGAGGGCCTCACGCGCGAGCCGACCCCCTTCTACCCCGGAGCGGTGGCGCTCGTCGCGGCCGAGGGCGTCGTCGTCGAGCGGACGGCGGTCGGGCACGCGGTGCGCTGGGCCGACCCCGACACCGAGCTGCCGCCCGAGCAGCAGGTCGAGATGCGGACCGACACGATGTTCGACCTCGCCTCGCTCTCCAAGCTCTTCACCGCCGTCTCCGTCCTGCAGCTCGTCGAGAGCGGCGAGATCGACCTCGACGAGCCGGCGGCCACCTACGTCCCCGCCTTCGCCGCGAACGGCAAGGGCGACATCACCGTCGAGCAGCTCCTCACGCACACCGGCGGGCTGCCCGCGTGGATCAACCTGTGGAGCGCACCGGACGAGGAGGCGGCGCTCCAGCGGGTCTGGGACGTCGCGCTGACGAGCGAGCCGGGCACCGCCTACACCTACAGCGACCTCGGCCTCATCACGCTCGGGGAGATCGTCGAGCGGATCTCGGGGCAGGGGCTGGACACCTACGTCGCCGAGCACATCACCGGGCCGCTCGGGATGGGCGACACGATGTACAACCCGCCCGCCGAGCTGCTCCCCCGCATCGCGGCCACCGAGTACCAGGCCGTGCCCGACCGCGGCCTCGTCCACGGCGTCGTGCACGACGAGGCCGCGTGGCGGCTGAACGGGGTCGCCGGGCACGCCGGGGTCTTCTCCACCGCCGACGACGTCGCGGTCTTCGGGCAGATGCTCCTCAACGGGGGCAGCTACGACGGGGCGCAGGTCCTCCAGCCGCGGACCGTCGAGACGATGATGCGCGACTACACCGGGCAGGTCTCCTCCGCACACCGCGGCCTCGGCCCCGAGCTGGAGGCGTGGTTCTACCACGACGTCCTCACGAGCGCGGAGTCCGCCGGGCACACCGGCTTCACCGGCACGTCCCTGGTCATCGACCCGCACACCGAGACCATCGCGATCCTCATGACCAACCGGGTCCACCCGAGCCGCGACTGGGGCAACATCAACCCCGTGCGCCGCGCCGTCGCGCGGGCCGCGGGACTGGCGCGCCCGATGAGCGGCTTCACCCGCGGCACGGCCTGGTACTCGGGCATCGGCGACCTCCTCGACCGCACCCTCACCGTGCCGGCCACGCTCGCCGGCGACGGTGAGCTCCTCGTCGACCTGTGGTTCCACACCGAGCCGACCGACGTCCTCCACGTCGAGGCGTCCGCCGACGACGGCGCCACGTGGCACCCCCTGGACGGCACGCTCACCGCCGGGGGCACCGTCCGCGACGCGGCCGGCGGCGTCTCCGGTGACGGCGAGGGCCGCTGGTGGCAGGGCCGCTACGACGTGGGCCTCACCGGCGACGTCGTCCTCCGGCTGCGCTACGTCACCGACGCCGTCTACTCCGGCCGCGGCGTCTACGTCGAGCACGTGCGGGTGCAGGACGACGGCGTCACGGTCGTCGACGACTGGGACCCCACAGACCGGGCCACGGTCGTCGCGGACGGCTGGACCCGCGTCACCGCCGACGGGTCCACCGCCCCCACCGACCCGCGGGACGCCCTCGCCGGCCTGGACGCCGCGCTCGAACGGCACGTCGCCTCCGGCGCGGTCGCCGGACCGGTCGCCCACCAGCTCGCCACCGCCCTGCGGCAGGCGCGGGACCGGCTCGACGGCGGCCGCGAGGACGCCGCCGCGCGATCCCTGGAGCGGGTGCTCAGGCATCTGGACAACCCCCGCCGACCCGACACCCTGCGGACGGACGCACGGTCCGAGCTGCGGGGACAGACCGTCCTCACCCTCGACCTCCTCGCGCCCGTCCCCGTAGCCATTGCGGGCGCCGTGTGACAGGGGCCACACTTAGCGGGTGCCGAGAGTGTGAGGTGACGTCGTGGACGCCGACATCGAGATCCTGCCCATGCTGTCGCGGGGAAAGCACCGCAGTCCGCGCAGGGGCGCCTGTTTCATGGAGCTGGCCTCCTACCTGGCCGGTGAGCGGTGGAGCGACAAGCCCGCCTGCACCCATCCGCTGCTCGCCCACCTGGCGCGCCTCGTCAACGACCTCACCGAGGACGCCGAACGGCCCCGGCTCGCGACGCTCATCCCGGCGGTCATCGGGCTGCGCAGCGAGGACCCGAGGTGGGACGACGAGCTGACGCTCCTCGCCGCCTCCCGGGCGCTGCCGGTGGTGAGCGAGCACCACCAGCGGGCGCTCGCGGTGGGCATCCTCAGCTGCGAGCGCCGGCGCGCCGAGCGGACGGGCGAGACGGGCCTGCACCCCGCGAGCCGCCGCGCCCTCGACGCGGTGCCGCTGGCGGAGCGGTGGGCCCGCGCCTTCGTCGAGCAGGTCGGCGGCGTGGGGGCGCACCACCCGGGCTCCGCCGTCGTCGAGATCGCGTCCGTGGGCCTGGCCACCGCGTGCGTCCCCGACCCCTCGGGGATGCTCCGCGAGCTCCTCGCCGACGCGATCACGCTGTGCGAGCACCTCGCCGGCCGCGAGCAGCGGCGCGAGGTGCTGGTGCCGCAGCAGTGGCGCGAGGTCGTCACCCCCGCGCCCGCACACTAGGCCGGCAGGCTCGGCGCCGCGGCCTCCAGCGCGCGCCGCTTGCGGTGCAGCGCCACGCGCAGGACGAGGGACAGGAGGAGCGCCACGGTGCCGGCGAGGACCGTCACCCGGTAGGCGCCGGTGTAGCCCGCGACGTCGGCGAGCCGCCCGGCGGTGCTCGAGCCGAGCGCGTAGCCCAGCGACGTGGCGGCGGCGAGGACCATCATCGCCGCGCCGAGCCGCGAGGGGTCCACGACCCGCTCGCACGCGGAGTACAGCGTGATCATGTAGGGCGCCACGGCCAGGCCGAGGACGGCGAGGACGGGGGCGAGCGCCCCCAGCGAGCCGACGACGAGCAGCGGCAGGGTGAGCACCGCCAGGCCCGCCGCGAAGACGGGCAGGCGGTCGGCGAGCCGGAAGCGCACGGGCAGGACGACGATCGCGAGCCCCGCGACGACGCTGCCGATGCCGAGGACGGCGTGGAGCAGCCCCGCGAGACCGGGCTCCCCCGCCTCCGTGGCCATCGCCGTCGTCCCGGCCTGGACGGAGCCGAAGATGGTCCCGACGATGAGCTGCCCGGCGCCGAGGCCGACGAGGAGCGGGCTCACCCGCGGGCCGGTGGACCCGCCCTCACCGCGGTGGCCGCGCACGAGCTCGACGGTGGGGTGGACGGCGAACCACGTGGCGAAGACGGCGAGGCCGCCGGCGGCGACGAGCAGGGCGCCGGCCGGGGACACGAGCGCCGCCATGGTGCCGACGAGGGCCGGGCCGAGGACGAAGCCGGCCTCGTCGGCCGCACCCTCGTAGGAGAAGGCGGTGGACAGCAGCGTGAAGCGCTCCCTGCCGCGGGTGCGGGTGAGCTCGCGCCAGCGCACCCGGGCCATCGTCCCGATCTGGGGCACGAACATGCCCGCGACGCCGCTGACGACGGCGAGGAGCTGCCAGGGCACGTCCTGCCCGGAGAGGACGACGAGGGCGACGAGCGCGAGCGAGCCGCCCGCCGACTGGACGAGGAGCACCGGCCGCTGGCCGATCCGGTCGGTGAGGGCGCCCGCGACGGGCGAGGCGACCGCGTTGACGATGGCGAAGGCACCGGCGGCGGCGCCACCGCCGCCGTAGCTGCCGCTCACCTCGGCGACGAGGAGGAGCGTGCCCATCTGCGCCATGGCGAGGGGCAGCCGCGCGACGAGCGCGACGACGACGTAGAGCGGACCGGTCAGCGAGAAGAGGCTGCGGTAGGAGGACAGGGCGGACAATCGGTCTCCACGGAGGGTCGGACTGCGCTCCTCCCACCCCGGAAGCGCTGCGAACCCTGTCAGGGCCTCAGTGTATCCGAGCGCGGGCCCGCTCCACCTGCGAGACAGGCCACTGCAGGCGGGCGGCGAGCTCCGCCGTCGTCGCGTCCGGACCCAGGGTCCGCTCGGCGCGGGCGACGAGGCGGCGACGCAGCACGGTCCGGCGCCGGCGGCGCTGCACCGCGGCGCCCACGAGCCCGTGGCGGGGAGCGGCGAGAAGCGCGAGGAGGAAGAGGACGCCGACGACGCTCGCGACCATCCCGGCGATCGACAGGTCCCACAGGACGGCCAGCCCGTACCCGCCGAGCACGGCGACGGCCCCGACCGAGAGCGCCGTCGCGAGCATGAGGCCGAGCCGGTCGGTGAGGAGGTAGGCGGTGGCGGCCGGGCCGGCGAGGAGGGCGACGACGAGGATGGCACCGACGGAGTCGAACGCGCCGACGACGGTGACCGACACCAGCGCCATGAGGACGTGGTGGACGAGAACCGGGGAGAGCCCGACGACGGCGGCGAGCGCAGGGTCGAAGGTCGTCACCTTGAGCTCCTTGTGGAGCAGGACGACGACGGTGACGGCGACGACCGCGACGGTCCCGGTGGTCCACCAGGAGCGGGGCCCGAGCTCCGTCCCACCCACGGTGAGGAGGTGGAGGGGCGCGAAGGCGATCTCACCGAAGAGCACGTGCTCGAGGTCGAGGTGGACGTCCCCGCCGTAGCGGGCCACGAGCAGCACGCCGAGCGCGAAGAGCCCGGTGAAGACGATGCCGACGGCGGCGTCACCGCGGACCTTCCCGCTGCGCTCGAGAACGTCGACGAGGACGACGGTGAGGAGGCCGAAGGCGGCGGCCCCGGCGACGGCGGCGAGAGGGCCGAGGGACCCGGTGAGGAAGAAGGCGAGGACGATGCCCGGCAGGGCGGCGTGGGAGATCGCGTCCCCGACCATGACGCTGCGGCGGAGCAGGAGGAAGCAGCCGAGCAGCGCGCACGGGGCGACGACGAGCAGGGCCGTGACGATGATGACGACGTCGACGCTCATGCCCGCTCCCCCACGGCTGCCCGCCGGGTGCCCAGCCGGGCGCGCACCCGGCGCGCGGGCAGGGACAGGACGAGCACCGCGGTCGCGACGAGGACGACGAGCGGGCCGGTGGGCAGGTCCGTCGCGGTCGCGCTCAGCGCCGCCCCCGTCACTCCGCTGAGGGCGCCGATGAGCGCGGCGAGGACGATCATGGCCGCGAGCCGGTCGGTCCACTGCCGCGCGGCCGCCGCGGGGGTGATGAGGAGCGCGGCGACGAGCACGACCCCCACCGTCTGGATCCCGACGACGATCGCGACGACGAGCAGCGTGGTGAGCAGCGCCTCGACCCGCCGCACGGGGTAGCCCACGGCCCGGGCGAAGGCGGGGTCGAAGGCGACGAGCTTGAGCTCCTTGTAGGAGAGGGCGACGACGGCGAGCGCCACCGCCGTCGCCACCGCCATGGCGCGCACGTCGGCGGTGACGAGGCTGGCGGCGTGCCCGAGGACGAAGCGGTCCAGGCCCGACTGCCCCGACGCGCCGGTCCCCGCGACGTAGGTGAGCAGGACCGTGCCGGCGCCGAAGAAGACCGACAGGACGAGGGCGAGCGCGGCGTCCTGCTTCACCCTGGTGCGCTGGACGACGACGAGGACGAGCCCGGCGGCGAGGGCCGCCGTCGCCGCGGCGCCGAGGAGCAGCCCGGATCCGGCGGTGGTGCCGGTGAGGAGGAAGCCGACGACGACGCCGGGCAGGGTCGCGTGCGCGAGCGCGTCGCTGAGCAGGCTCTGGCGGCGCAGCACCGCGAAGGTGCCGAGGGTGCCGCCGAGCAGCCCGAGGACGGCGACACCGAGCGCGACGGTCCGCAGCGTGTAGTCGCCCAGGAGCGCGGTGAGCTCACCCATCTCGGCCGGGCTCCAGCTCCCGGTGGGCCGCCCCGCCGTAGGTGCGGGCGATGTTCTCGGGGGTGAAGACCTCCGCCGTCGGGCCGGCGGCGACGAGCTCGCGGTTGAGGAGGACGACGGTGTCGAAGTAGTCGGCGACGGTCGAGAGGTCGTGGTGGACGACGACGACGGTGCGGCCTTCGTCGCGCAGCTCCCGCAGGAGGTCGACGACGACGCGCTCGGTGAGGTAGTCGACGCCGACAAAGGGCTCGTCGGCCAGGTAGAGGCGGGCGTCCTGGGCCAGCGCCCGCGCGAGGAAGACCCGCTGCTGCTGGCCACCGGACAGCTCCCCGATCTGGCGCCCGGCGAGGTCGAGCATCCCGACGCGCTCGAGGCAGCGCTCGGCGGTGCGGCGCTCGGCGGCACCGGGGCGGCGCAGCCAGCCCAGCCGCCCGTAGGTACCCATCTCGACGACGTCGCGCGCGTCGGTGGGGAAGTCCCAGTCCACGCTCCCCCGCTGGGGGACGTAACCGACCGCCCGGCGCACCCGCTCGAGGGGCCGCCCGAAGATCTCCACGGCCCCGGCGACGGGCCGCACGAGACCCATCGCGACCTTGAGCAGCGTCGTCTTGCCCGCACCGTTGGGGCCGACGACACCGACGAGGCGGCCCTCGGGCACGGTGAACGACACGTCCCACAGCACGGGCTCCTCGCGGTAGGCGGCGGTGAGCCCGCGGACGGACAGCGGCGCGGTCATGGTCCTCCCAGGGCGGCGGCGATGGTCTCGGCGTTGGCGAGGAGCACCCCGGCGTAGCTCCCGGTGGGCGTGCCGGGCGCGCCCAGGGCGTCGGAGTACAGACCCTGCTCGGGGACCCGCACCGGCCAGCCGCGGTCGGCGGCGGCCTCCTGCACGGCCTCGATGCTCGCCGGGGAGACACTCGACTCGGTGAAGAGGGCGGGCACCTGCCGCTCGACGAGAAGGTCGACGAGGCGTCGGACGTCGGCGACACCGGCCTCGTCCTCGGTCGAGAGGCCCTGGACGCCGCGGACCTCCAGCCCGTAGGCACGGCCGAGGTAGCCGAAGGCGTCGTGGGAGGTGACGAGCACGCGGCGCTGCGCGGGGACGGCGGCGAGCAGCTCGGCGGCCCGGGCGTGGGCGGCGAGCGCCTCCTCGACGTACTCGCGGCCACCGGTGGCGAAGTCCGCGGCGTGCTCGGGGGCGATCGCGCTGAGCTCGGCGACGACGGGGTCGACCACCCGGACCCACAGCTCGGGGTCGAACCACACGTGGGGGTCGTGCTGGCCGGGGTGGTCGGTGGAGGCGAGGAGCGCGTCGGTGGGCAGGGCGTCGGTCAGCGCGAGGACGCGGTCCAGCGCGCCGGCCTCGAGCACCTCCTCCATGCGCCCCTCGAGGAAGAGCCCGTGGTAGACGACGAGGTCGGCCGCGACGAGCGCGCGCACGTCACCCTGGCTCGCCCGGTACAGGTGGGGGTCGACGCCGGGCCCCATGAGGGCGGTGACCTCGACGTGCGCACCGCCGACGGCGCGAAGAAGGTCTGCCGCGTGGGTCGTCGTCACGGTGACGTCGACCCGCTCGTCGTGCGCGCCGCCGGCGGGTCCCGCGCACGCTGCGAGCAGCACGAGACCCGCCGTGACCAGCACGCGGTTTCGGGCACCCGAACTCATGGTGGAAGGATAGCCGAACTCCTTGCCGACACACGTGCCACGTTCGCGGGGCGTCAGGCCGGCGTGAGCACCTCCGCCTCGAGACGGGCGTAGCTCGTCTCCATCCCGTCGACCATGCCCGTGCCGAGCACGGCGTCGCGCGTCTCGGCGTCGGGGTAGGTGATGACGAGGGTGAGCAGCGTGCCGCCGGCGACGGGCGTGAGCGTGAGCTCGTTGACCGCTCCGGGGCCCTCGACACCGATCATCCGCTCGGTCGTCACCTCGTGGTGCGGCGGTGAGGACTCGAGGAGCTCGCCGGTGAAGCCGAAGCGGCCACCACCGCCCTCCTGCTCCCACTCGTTGCGGAAGGAGTCCCCGACGTTCGTCGCGACCTCGCACACCGGCATGCTCCAGCCGTCGGGCCCGAGCATCCAGCGGCGCAGCAGCGCAGGGTCGTGGTGGGCGTCCCACACCGTCCGGACCGGGCCGCGGATCACGCGGCTCACCCGGACCCGGGTGTCGTCGAGGACCTGCGCCGCGGCGGGCAGGTCCGCGGCGAAGGAGGCGAGGTCGGCGAGAACCGCGTCGACCTGGCCCATGGCGGCGGTCAGGCCCTCCTCCATGCCCATCGAGAGCAGCTGCTCGAGCTCACCCAGCGAGGGGAAGAACGTGCGCGTCGTCAGCCGCGACCCGGAGCCGGTCGGCTCGAAGGTGTAGACCATCCGCATGGACGGCAGCTCGGCGTCGGGGGCGCCGTCGGGCCGGGTGAAGCCGTCGCGGACCTCGAAGGAGTGCCCGGGATCGACGGCGAGGAACTCCCAGTAGCCGCCGGAGCGCTCGCCCTCCGGGCCGGTCATGTAGTACTCCGAGCGCCCGCCGACGCTGACGTCGTGGCGGGTGAAGGTCGCAGGCCAGCCGGGCGGGCCCCAGAACCTCTCGATCTGGCGGGGGTCGACGTAGGCGTCCCACAGCCGGCTGACCGGCACGGGGAAGTCGGCGACGACGGTCATCGTGAGCGCGTCGAGGTCCTTCTCGACGGTGGTGACGGGCATGGCGGTGCCTTCCTGGTGGTCACTCGTCCTCGGTGAGGAGCGCGTCGAGCCGGGCGACCCGTCCGCGCCAGAGCTGCTCGTACTGGTCGAGCAGGAGCTGGGCCCGGCGGATCGTCTCGGGGTTGCCACGGACGAGGCGTTCGCGGCCCTGCCTGTCCTTGGTCACCAGACCGGCTCCCTCCAGGACGGTGACGTGCTTCTGCACGGCCGCGAACGACATGTCGTAGTCGCCTGCCAGCTCCGTCACGGTCGCCTCCCCCACGAGGGTGCGCCGGACGATGTCGCGCCGGGTGGCGTCGGCGAGAGCCCGGAACACCCGGTCCGTCGCGGCGTCGTCCAGCACGTCATGTACAACCATGTGGTTGTACGTTAGTGACGTCGGGCACCCCCGTCAACCCGCGGGCTCAGGCGTAGCCCTGGGCGACCTGCACCGCCCGCGGGCCGTAGTGGCCACCGAAGATCACCGCGTGCATGACGAGCATCGTCAGCTGGTGCAGGCCCACCCGGTCGCGCCAGCCCGCGGCGAGCGGGGACACCTCCGCGTAGCCGGCGCGGATGTCGGCCAGGCGGTCGACGCCGAAGAGCGCGAGCGCCGCGAGGTCCGTCTCGGCGTGCCCGCCGTGGGCGGCAGGGTCGATGAGCACCCCCTCGACGTCGCCGTCCCGGCCGGTCCACACGACGTTGCCGCCCCACAGGTCACCGTGCAGACGTGCGGCACCGGGACCGACCAGGGCCGGCTGGTCGTGGTCGAGCTCCCCCGCCGCGAGCCGGTCGGCGACGCGCTCGAGGACGCGGGCGCCGTCGTCGTCGATCGAACCGTTCGCGAGCGCGCGCGGCACGTACGGACGCAGCTGGTACTCGGCGTAGAACTCGCCCCACCGGGCGAAGGGCGCCTCGGCGTCGTGGGCGTGCAGCGGCATGGGACCCGAGCTCCGCGGCACCTCCCCCTGCCACCCGGGCGGCGTGCACCCCAGCGACGGGGCTCCCGCGGCGTGGGTGCGGGCGAGGCCGCGCCCGAGGGCCGCGGCGGCCTGCGCCGTCGGCTCCGCGGAGGGCAGGTGGACGAGGTCCATCCACCCCTCCCCCTCCGCGAGGATCTCGACGACGGGTGCGCCGCCGTCGTCCACCGCCTCGGTCAGCCAGCGCAGCCCGGCCGCCTCGAAGCGCAGCGTCACCGGCTCGTCGGTCTTGTGGAAGGTGCTGCTCATCGCACCATCGTGGCAAGGGACGGGCCGCCCGGCGCGGCCGACCCCAGTTCGCTACAGTCGTCACCGTGAACGAGACGGGCGCGCGGGGCAACGCAGTGGTCATCGAGGACGACGCCGACATCAGGTTCCTCCTCGAGGCGACGCTGGGGCAGGCAGGCTTCACCGTGACGACGGCACCCACCGGTCAGGCGGGCGTCGACGCGGTCCGTGAGCTGCGGCCCCTCATCACCACCCTCGACATCTCCCTGCCCGACTTCGACGGCTTCGAGGTGGCGCGGCGCATCCGCGCGTTCTCCGACACCTACCTCCTCATGCTCACCGGCCGGGCCGACGAGATCGACACCCTGCTCGGACTCGAGGCGGGTGCGGACGACTACGTGACCAAGCCCTTCCGGCCGCGTGAGATCCGCGCCCGCATCGAGGCCCTGCTGCGTCGTCCGCGCGCGGTTCCCGCCGAGCCGGTACCGGCCGGGCCGGCCGCGCCGCCCGCGGCGGAGGCGCCGGACGACGCCCTGCTCGCCCACGGGGAGCTGCGCCTGGACCGCGACGCGCGGGTCGTCGAGCTGGGCGGGGCGCCGCTGGAGCTGACCCGCAGCGAGTTCGACATCCTCGCCGCCCTGCTGTCCAACCCCCGCCGGGTGCTGTCCAAGTCCCAGCTCGCCGGTGTGCTGTGGTCCGAGAGCTACGACACCGGCCTCGAGGCGACCGACGCGGACCGCCGCTCGGTGGAGGTCCACGTCGCCAACCTGCGGCGCAAGCTCGGCGAGGACGCCACCAGCCCGCGGTACGTCGAGACCGTTCGCGGGGTGGGCTACAGGCTGGCGCTCAGCGCCCGCTGAGGGCTGCCCGTGCCCCGCGCAGCGCGTGGCACGTGGGCCCGGCGAGGGCCTCGACCTCGGCCAGCGCCCGCTCGGCGCCCGCACCGTCCTCGGTCCGGCACCGCGTGGCGGCGTCGGCCAGGGCGTGCGCGCCGAGCATGGTGGCGGAGCACGCCAGGCTGAGCGACACGTCGCGCCGGTCGTCGTCGCCCGCCACCGCCTGCCGGAGCGCGCCGAGCCGGCCGCCCATCATGGCCACGAAACGCTCGACCATCCCCGCCGCGGTCTCCGCTCCCACCTGCCCAACGAGCTCGGCCAGCTGCGACCGGTCCACCAGTCCCCCCGTCACGGTGTCGCCGCGGTCACGAGCAGTACGCCGCACCGAGACCGACGCGCTCGACCCGGACGTTGGTGGTGGAGGACGTCGGGACGGTCGTGCCGTCGTTGAGGACCGCGACCACGCGCAGGGTGTAGCTGTCGAAGCTGACGAAGCTGAACTGGTAGGGGGTGATCGTCGTCGTCCGGGCGCGGGAGGAGATCGTCGCGACGTCGCGCCACGTGCCGCGGTCCTGGAGCTGCAGACTGAAGCGCGCGAGCCTGTTCGCGGCGTCCCCGCCGTCCCAGTCCCAGCCGAGGGTGACCCACTGGTTGAGCCAGCCGGGCGTGCAGCGCAGGGCCGAGACGGTCGGGGCGGCGGGCAGCGTGTGGCTGGCCGTCCACGTGTTCGCCGCGGTCCACGTGCCCGTCGGGGCGGCGACACCGTCGACGGTCGTGACGAAGGACAGGGCGCGGCCGCCGAGCTGGACGAGGACCTGGTCGGAGGGGACGAAGGTGAGGCACACGGTGTGGGCGCCGCTGAGACGCTCCCCGCCGGTGACCGGGAAGCTGGTGGCGGTGCCGCTCGGGCTGGCGGAGTACGCGACGGGGTCGGCGGCGACGCAGGCGCCGTTCCTCGCCAGCCGGTACTCGACGCGCGAGCCGGCGAGCTCCGCGCCGGTGAGGGCGCGGCCGGCGGAGAGGACGGTCACCGCGGCGGGACGCCAGGTGCCGCTCGTGTCACCGGACATGCCGAGAGTGGCCGTGGTCCCACTGCCGGTGACGTCGACCTGGACGCCACCGGTGCGCAGCTGCGGCACGGCCACGGTGGCCTCGTCGCTCCACGCGGCGAGCGTGGACTCGCTCGGACGCAGGAGGAGCACCCCGCCCAGCACGACGGCGAGGGCGAGGAGGCAGGCGGTGAGCCGCGTGGTCATGGCATCTCCTGGGTGAGGGTCCAGCGGATCGCGCCGGCGTCGAGGGTGGTGTGCTGGGCGACGGTCGCCGGGACGGTGAGGTCGACGACGGCGGTGACGGTGGCGCCGTCGGCGGCCGGCGTGACCTTCCAGCCACCCGTGCCGGCGGCGGGGAGCGTCGTCGTCACGCGCGGGGTGGACCGGGTCAGCCCCTGCAGGCCGGTGACCTGAAGGCCGAGGGTGCCGGTGAGGAGGTCCCCGGCGGCACCGACGGTCACCGTCGAGGTGAGACGCACGACGTCACCCGGCACGAGCGGGGTGCTCGCGGGCAGCGGCTGGGAGGTCCCGGGCCGCAGGACCACGGTGCTCGCGCTGACCGGGTCGACGGTGAGCTCACCGGCCGAGACGACCTGGGCGTCGCGGAGCTCGGCGTCGTTCCACCCGGCGAGGGTGGTGGCGCTGCCGGAGAGGAGGACCGCCGCCACGACTGCGGCGAGTGCGGCGCGGGTCAGGCGGTTCGGCACGATGGTCCTCCTCTCCGGTGGTGTGTGCTGGTGGCGGTCAGCCGGCGGGGACGGTGTCCTGCTGGAGGGTGACGTCCAGGCCGCCGAGGGCGACGTCCTGCCCCTGGCCGACGAGGCCCGCGGTGCGGGAGTCGAAGGCGACGGTGACGGCGACGTCGAGGGTCTGCTTCTCGTCCTCGGCGACGACCGCGGCCGAGGTCCCGGTGACGGTCTCGCCGTTGAGGGACATCGTCGCGTTCTCGCGCAGCTGGGCGAGGAGCTCGGCGTCGCCGGTGAGGCCCTCGAGGTTGTGGGCGACGGTCGCGCGGAGCAGGTCACCCTGCGCGTCGATCGTCATCGTCTCGCGGTAGGTGAGGGCGTCGCCCGGGACGACGAGGTAGGACCCGTCGGCGACGGCGGCGGTGACGTCCGCGCCGGCGACGTTCGTCCACGTGCCCTGGCCGGCGGCGAGGTCGAGGACACCGGCGGTGATCGCGGTGTCGGTCGCGGCGGCCTCGGAGTCGGACCACTCGGCGAAGGTGGCGCCGCCGACGCCGAGGACGACGACGCCCACGGCGGTGGCCGCGACGGCCTTCCACGTGGTGCCGGTGGAGCGGGAGGTGGTGGAGCGTGCCATGGTCGTGCCTTCCGGTTCAGGAGCCGGTCTGTCCGGCGCTGCACCAAATATCGGCCGCCGACCTCAGCGGTCCCCGCCCCTCACCTCAGTCCCACCTCAGGACTGCCTCAGGTTTCCTCAGTACCACCCCAGGGCCCGGTTGCCGCCCGCCGCGAGCGCCTCGCTCGCCCGCCGGGTGGCCAGGGCCCGCAGCGCGTCGAGGTCGTAGCCGGTCTCGGCGTCGCTGGCGACCCCGAGGCTGACGCGCAGCCGCAGGCGGCCACCGCCGTCGAGCGCGAGCGGGGTGCGCAGGACCCGTCGGCGCAGGTTCTCCGCCCACACGTGCCCCTCGGCGCCGGTGAAGCCGCGCAGGAGGACCTCGAAGGTGTCGCCCGTGTCCTCCACCCGTCCCGCGAGGGACGCCGACGGTGGCGCGAGAAAGCGCGCGCTGTTGACGACGGAGGCGAGCGCCGCCTCGGCGGCGGCCGGCTGGAAGGCGGTGGCGAGGTCGTCGCGCCCCTCGACGGTGACGACGACGACGGCCAGCGGGTCCCCCGCACGGTGCGCGTCGCGCACGGCCTCGAGCGCCGCGGGCACGAAGCTCACCGGTGTCCGCAGCCCGGTACGGGCGTCGAAGGGATGCTGGCGGGCCTCCTGGCCGTGGACGTCGTCGATGCGCAGGACCACCATGCAGTACCCGGCCGTGGTGATGAGGACGAGGAGCACGATGAGCGTCGTCGACGTCCCCATGGGCCCGGCGAACGTCGGGGAGCCGGGGCCCGCCACGAGGTAGACCACCAGACGGAGGAGGTAGTAGCACCCGACGAGCAGCAGGACGCCGGCCAGGACACGCCCGAGGCGGTGTCTCCCCACGCTGCCGCGCAGGGCCGCGGCCCCGCCGAGCAGGGCCCCCGCGGCCGTCCCGAGCAGCACCGCCCAGCCGCCGCCCCACTCACCGGCGGCGGGCCCGGCGACGAGCGTCGTGAGGGCGGCGACGGCGGCCGCACCGAGCGTGACGCCCAGGAGCGGGCGGCGTCCGTCGTCCGCGCGCACACCGTTCCACATCGCCATGGTCGTGATGACGGAGGAGGCGTTCCCCAGCGCGACGAACCACCACAGCGACTCGTTCGCCGAGGCGGCGAGGTAGAACACCGCCGTCGTGACGGCGTTGGTGAGCGCGAGGGTCCACAGGAGGTCGACCGGCGTGCGGCCCCGGCTGGCGACCTCGAGGACGAAGACGGTCGCGATGAGGGTGATGACCGTGAGCGAGACGAGGTAGAGCGTGGAGGCGTCGAGGGTCATCCACGCCCCCCGGCCGGGAGGAGGACCTCGACGCGGGTGCCGTGGCCCGCGTCGGAGGCGAGCGTGATCGTGCCGCCGAGCGCCTCGACGATCTGGCGGCTGATGTGCAGGCCCAGCCCGGTGCCCTGGACCGAGGTGTGCCGCACCTCGGGCGCGCGGTAGAACCGGGTGAAGAGCTGCTCCTGGTGGGCGGTGGGGATGCCCGGGCCGTCGTCGGTGACGACGAGGCGAACCCTGCGGTCGGCGTCCTCGATCTCGACGCGGACGTGGCCGTCCCGGTGGGAGTACTTCACCGCGTTCGAGACGACGTTGTCGATGACCTGGGTGAGCCGGCCCACGTCCCCCCGCACGACGCCCGAGCCGGTCGCGGCGACGACGATCTCGATGTCACGGTCCGCCGCGCGAGGTGCCTGGGACTCCACGACGTCCTCGACGACGGCACGCAGGTCCACGTCCTCCCGCGACCCGACGTCCGCGGCGGTGCGGGCAGCGCCGAGGAGGTTGTCGATGAGGATGCGCAGGCGCCCGGCGTTGCGCTCGGCCACCTCGAGGTACCCGGCGAGGTGGGGCGGCAGGTCGGGGTCCTCGATGACGAGGTCGAGGTAGCCGGTGACCGAGGTGAGCGGGGTGCGCAGCTCGTGGGACACCGACGAGACGAAGTCGTCACGCTGCGACAGGGCGAGCAGCTCGTCGGTGATGTCGTGGACGGCGACGACGGTGCCCTCGCTCACGCCGTCGTCGTTCGGCAGCGGGGCGCTGGTGATCCGGAAGGCGGCACGCTCGGCCGGGCCGTGCTCCCACCACACGACGCGCCGGGAGACCTGCTCGCCGCCGCCGACGGCGACGAGACGCGCCGGGTCCACGGGGGTGACGCCGTCGACCGCGAGGAGCCGCGGGGCCGCGTCGACGAGCTGTGAGCCGACCGTCAGCCCGCCGCGGGTCGCCTCCCGCAGCGCCCGGTTGGCGACGACGACGGTGCCCTGCGGGTCGAGCACGGCGACGCCCGCGTCGATGGTGTTGAGCACACCCTCGAGGCGCGCCCGGTCCTGTGCGGTGTCCTCGAGGAGCTCCTCGACGAGAGCGCTCTGGCCCGCGAGGAGCTCCCGGCGGGCGGCGGAGCGCCGCTCCGACAGGTGCAGGGACGTGGCGACGGCGATGACGACGGAGGGCACGATGAAGATCCGGGCCGCGTTCTCCGGCGTGATCGACAACGCACCGGCCTCGACGGCCCGGACGATGTCGACGCCCATGGACGAGGCCACCCCGGCGGCCACGGCGACGATGGTCGCCCGCTTCCCCATCGCCGCCAGCCAGACGACGGGCAGGATGATGAGCACCGACGCCCGGGCCCCCACGGTGAGGACGCACACGACGGCGGCCATGTCGAGCAGCGGGACGACCATCTCCACCCGGCGGGGCAGCGACTGCCAGGGCACGGCGGCCGCGAGCACCGTGGCCGTGACGTTGACCGCGGCGCCGACGAGGACGGCGTCCGGCAGGCCGGTCCCGAACTCCTCCCAGGTGGCCAGGGCGATCGTCATGACGCCGAACACGACGAAGAAGGGGAGCTGGCGTCCGAGGACGGCGAACCGTCGCTGCACGTTCTCGGCAGGCAGAGAGGCTGGCTGGCGGGGCACGTGCCGAAGCCTATGGTGCCCGGCGCGGGGCAGCGCGGGCGGCGCGCGGCCGGCTCAGCCCACCAGCTCGGCGACCCACTGCGGCACGAGCTGCGCCGCCGGTCCGGTGCGGACCTCGTCGAAGTAGCGCGACACCGCGCTCGGCCCGAGGTTGAGCTCGAGGGTGCGTGCCCCGCTGCTCGCGGCGAGGGCGACGTAGCCTGCGGCCGGGTACACCGCCCCCGACGTCCCGACGGCGACGAAGAGCGCGCACCCGGTGACGGCACGGTCGATGAGACCGAGCTCGTAGGGCACCTCCCCGAACCAGACGACGTCGGGGCGCAGCGTCGCGCGGCCGCACGCCGGGCAGGGCGGGGCGTCGAGGAGATCGGCGTCCCAGACGGGCCGGGCGCCGCAGACCTCGCACCGCGCCCGGCGCAGCTCGCCGTGCATGTGGACCACGCGGTGGGAACCGGCACGCTCGTGGAGGTCGTCGACGTTCTGGGTGACCACGAGCAGGTCCTCCCCGAGCGCGTCCTCGAGGGCGGCGAGCGCCTGGTGGGCCGGGTTCGGCTCGACGAGCGCGAGGCCGCGGCGGCGGGCGTCGTAGAAGCGGTGGACGAGCTCGGGGTCCCGGGCGAAGCCCTCGGGGG
This sequence comes from Georgenia satyanarayanai, assembly GCF_009193135.1. Classification (GTDB taxonomy): domain Bacteria; phylum Actinomycetota; class Actinomycetes; order Actinomycetales; family Actinomycetaceae; genus Oceanitalea; species Oceanitalea satyanarayanai. The sequence continues at coordinate 23,528 of NZ_VUKC01000021.1, read as the reverse complement.
TGGCGACGTCCTCGACGTCGTGCCCCTCCCACAGCCCGTCGGAGTCGCGGAAGGTCGCCACCCCCGACTCCGCGGAGATGCCGGCACCGGTGAGGACGACGACGCGCACGGGGTCAGTATCGCCGTCCGTCAGGGACGCGACCTCACCGTCACGGCGTCGCGGTCACGGCCCGGTTGTGCTCGAGCGCCACCCCGAGCCATGACGCCAGCCCGTCCCCGGCGACGGCGGCGGGCCGGACCTCGATCCAGCCCGGGCCCATGTCGCGGCCCGGTCCCATGACCGCCTGCGTCGCGCCCGGCCGGGCGAGGAGCTCCTCGTGGCGGTCGGCGGCGACGCGGACGAGCAGGCCACCGTCCCTGAGCGCACTGGCGAGCAGCTTCTCCCGTACGAGGAAGGACCGCGTCCCGAACATCCCCTGCTCCCGCACCGGGTCCTCGCCGGCCAGCAGCGCGCGCACCCGGTCGGCGAGCTCGGTCTGTGCGGTCATCGCGGGCTCCCTCGTCCCGGCGGGCTCGGTCGAGTCAGAGTCTGCCAAGCACGGCCCCGTCGCGGAACGGTTCGGGCTGCGGGAACGCCAGAGGCGCGACACCCGGGGAGTGTCGCGCCTCTGCCCTGCTGTGGAGCTAGGGGGATTCGAACCCCCGACCTCTTCCATGCCATGGAAGCGCGCTACCAACTGCGCCATAGCCCCTTGCTGCGTCACCGAGTCTAGACGACGGCGGACCTCGCTGACCAATCGCTGAGCCGTGGCGCGCACCACACCGTCAAGCGGTGAGGTTGTGCGCCGTGAGCCGCCAGCCGGGCCGCCGGCCCGGGTTGGGGGCGACCAGCGCCCAGGCGCAGTTGTCCAGGCCGCTGAGACCGAACCAGGCCCCGGCGTCGAGGTCGAGCAGGTGGGTGAGACCGAGGGTGATCGCAGCACCGTGGGCGACGGCGACGAGCACGCCGCCGTCCTCCACCTCACCGGCAGCCTCGAGCAGGGCGGCAGCGACACGCCGCCCGACCTCGACGCGCGTGTCGGCCCCGATCCCCTCCGGCTCCTCCCCCTGCCGCCAGGCGCGGTAGGCCGACGGCCAGCCGGCGTGGATCTCGGCCTGGGTCAGCCCCTCCCAGAGGCCGAACGAGCGCTCCCGCAGCCGGGGCTCCGGCTCCACGGGCAGACCGGTGCGCTCACCGAGGGCCGCCGCCGTCCCTAGCGCGCGCTGCAGGTCGGAGCTGATGATGCGGCTGGGGCCGAGCTCGGCGACCCCGGCGGCGGCCGCCTCCGCCTGGGCGGTCCCGGTGGCGTTGAGGGCGATGTCGGACTGGCCCTGCAGCCGCCCGGAGGCGTTGAAGTCGGTCTGCCCGTGCCGCCACAGGACGATGGTGCCGGCGGTCATGCCGTGACGCCGGCGTCGTCCTCCTCGGCCGGCCCGTGCAGGTCGGCGGGCAGCTCGATGACGGGGCAGTCCTTCCAGAGCCGCTCGAGGGCGTAGAACTCACGGTCCTCGGTCTGCTGGACGTGGACGATGATGTCGCCGTAGTCGAGGAGCACCCAGTGCGCCTCGGTGACCCCCTCCTTGCGCATCGCCTTGGCGCCCTCCCCGTGGAGCGCCTCCTCGACGGCGTCGACGATGGCACGGACCTGACGGTCGGTGGCCCCGGACGCGACGACGAAGGCGTCGGTGAGCACGAGCCGTTCGCTCACGTCGAGCGCGACGATCTCCTCGGCCTTCTTCTCTGCGGCCGCGCGGGCGGCGACGACGGCAAGGTGGCGGGCTCTCTCGTCAGCTGGCACTGGACTCCTCGGGGTGTGTCGTGGTGATGGGGGTGGTGGGCAGGGCGCCGGTGGAGCCGGCGAAGGCGTCGGTGGCGAGCAGCCAGATGAGCGCGCCGATGATGGCGGCGACGAGCACGAGCACGGCGACCTTGATGACGGTCACCGCGGGGTTGTGCTCGTCGGGCGCCGGCTCCGCGGCCTCGGACGCCGGGTCCCCGGCCCGCAGCGAGCGACGCGAGGGCGCGGGACCCGCCGCAGCGTCCGGGCTGGCACCGGAGACGGCGTCGATGGCCACCCACCGGGGGCGAAGGGGAGCATCGTCGTCCTCGATGTCCTCCGCGCTCTCGCCGGTGGACGGCTCCGGCAGCGCCGCACGGGCGGCGCGCGCCGGGCCGTCGAGGTCGAGGGAGAAGGTCGCGCGCTCGGACCACACCGCCGGCTCCTCGGCCTCGGGCTCGGCCGGTGCGGCGCTGGTCCGGGAGCCCGGGGCGTCGGGACGGACCACGGGCTGGATGCCCGTCAGCTGGCCGGTGGCGTCCAGCGCCCGGATGCCCTGGGCGGTGCTCGGCGTGCGCACGACCGGTCGCCGGCCGGTCGCCGTGCGCTCCTGGGGCCGCTCGGCGGCGGCGGGCCCCGGCTCGCGCTCCCGCAGCGACCGGCGGCTGGGGACGCGCGGCGGACCGGGTCGTGTCTCGTCCGACGACGGCGCGGACGCCGCCGTCGGTGCGCTCGCCGTCGGGACGCTCGCCGGCGCGGAGGGTGCGCTCGGCGCGGGCTCGGGCTCCGGCGTCGGGGCTGCGGAGGTCGACGGCGCGGACGCGGCCGACGGCGCCGACCCGGGTGTCGTCATCGGCGGCGGGACGGGACGTTCGTGGTGCTGGCCCAGCGGCAGCTCGCCGGTGGCGATGGCCTCCAGGCGTGCGGCCTCCTCGGCCTGCTGCCAGCGCAGCTCGCGGCGGGTCAGCGGCCGCGTGGCACCGGCCTGCTCGGCGGCGCGGGCGGCGGCGCGCTCCGCCTCCCGGCGGCGACGGCGCTCCCCCGCGGGACGGTCCGTCCCCTCACTCATCCGCTCGTCCTCCTTCGCGGCTCGGCGGCGTCACCCCGGTGCCGGACGGGACCGGCGACCGGTAGAGGCCGTGCTTGTGGATGTACTGGACCACGCCGTCGGGCACGAGGTACCAGACCGGCATGCCCTCGCGGACGCGGCGGCGGCAGTCGGTGGAGGAGATCGCCATCGCGGGGACCTCCATGAGGGAGACGCCGCTGCTCGGCAGGCCGGTGACGTCCAGCTGGTGGCCCGGGCGGTTCACCCCCACGAAGTGGGCCAACGACCACAGCTCGTCGACGTCCTTCCACGACAGGATCTCCGGCAGCACGTCCGCCCCGGTGATGAAGTAGAGCTCGGCGTCGGGGTAGGCGGCCTTGAGGTCGCGCAGCGTGTCGATCGTGAAGGTGAGTCCGGGCCGGTCGATGTCCACCCGTGAGACGGTAAACCGCGGGTTGGACGCGGTGGCGACCACCGTCATGAGGTAGCGGTGCTCGGCGGGGGTGACCTCGCGGTCCTGCTTGAACACCGGCTCACCGGTGGGCACGAACAGGACCTCGTCGAGCGAGAACACGTCGGCGACCTCGCTCGCGGCCACCAGGTGCCCGTGGTGGATCGGGTCGAAGGTGCCTCCCATGACGCCGATCCGCCGCGCCTGGTGCTCGGTCATGCTCAGCGGCGGCGCGTGTGCACGTTGCGGTAGGCCAGCGTCACCAGCAGCAGCAGCATGAGGATCGCGAAGGCGACGATGCCGTACATGATCGCCGGCATCGGCAGGTGGGCGGCGTGCTCCTCGGTCTGCTGGGCGAGGTTCACGAGCGAGCTCGTCATGGTGGTGGGCTTCCTTCCGTCGAGACGTGCGGTCCAGTCTCCCACGGCCGGGGAGGGCGGACCGTAGCGACCTTACTCGCGCACGTGGCCGTCGCCGACCACGACCCACTGGGTGGTGGTGAGCTCCCCCAGGCCCATCGGCCCGCGGGCGTGCAGCTTCTGGGTGGAGATGCCGATCTCCGCCCCCAGGCCGAACTGCCCTCCGTCGGTGAACCGGGTCGAGGCGTTGACGATGACCGCGGCGGAGTCGACCTCGCGGGTGAAACGCTCCGAGGCCCGCAGGCTGGTCGTACAGATCGCCTCGGTGTGGCCGCTGGACCAGCGCCCGATGTGCTCGATGGCGGCGTCGAGGTCGTCGACGACGCGCACCGCGAGGTCGAGGCTGAGGTACTCGGTGGCCCAGTCCTCGTCGGTCGCGGGGACGACGTCGACGCCGTGCGGCGCGAGCGCGGCGGCGGCGCCGTCGGCATGGATACGCACCCCCGCCCCACCGAGCGCCGCGAGCGCCACCGGGAGGAACTCGGCGGCGGCGGCACGGTGCACGAGGAGCGTCTCGGCGGCGTTGCACACGCCGGTGCGCTGCGTCTTGGAGTTGAGGACGATCTGCACCGCCTGCGCGACATCGACCTGGGCGTCGACGTAGACGTGACAGTTGCCCACGCCGGTCTCGATGACCGGCACGAGGGACTCCCGCACGACCGTCTGGATGAGGTCGGCCCCGCCGCGCGGGACGAGGACGTCGACGAGGCCGCGGGCACGCATGAGCTCGACGGCGCCGGCGCGGCCGTGCGCGTCGATCGACTGGACGAGGTCCGCGGGCAGGCCCTGCGTCTCGAGCGCCGCCCCGAGCACCTCGACGACGACGGCGTTGGAGGAGGCCGCGGCCGACCCGCCGCGCAGGATGACGGCGTTGCCGGACTTCAGGGCGAGTCCGGCGGCGTCGACGGTGACGTTGGGCCGGGCCTCGTAGATCATCCCGACCACGCCCATGGGCACGCGGACCTGCCGCAGGGTCAGGCCGTTGGGCAGCGTGGAGCCGCGCACCACCTCACCGACCGGGTCGGGGAGGGCGGCCAGCTCGCGCAGGGCCTCGGCGATGGCGGCGACGCGCTCGTCGGTGAGGGCGAGCCGGTCGAGGAGGGACTCCTTCATCCCGTTCGCCCTGCCGCGGTCGAGGTCCTCGGCGTTCGCCGTGACGATCCGGGCCGAGGACGCGACGAGGGCGTCGGCCATGGCGTGCAGGGCGGCGTCCTTGGTGGCGCGGGTGGCGGTGGCCAGCACCCGGGAGGCGGTCTTGGCCGCCCGTGCGGTCGCCTCGACGGCGGCGCGGGCGTCGACGGCCACCGGCGCGGTGGGGCCGGGGTCGGCGACGAGGTGGGCGGGCTCGAGCACAGGCGTGTCCGTCATGCCCCCAGGGTAGGCGCGCCGCCGCGCCGCCGGAAGGCGCGTCTCGCGCCGGCCGGCTCGGTGCGACGGCCGCTGCTCCAGCTCCTCCCACCGTCCGGGACGGCCGCCGCCCGGGTCACCCCGCTGCTCGCGGGCTGCACCGTCGTCGCCGTCGTCACGACGCTCGTCACGGCCGGCGGGCGGGGCCTGCCAGGGGTGGCGTCCCGACAGCGGCTCGAGGACAACCGGCACGCCGCCCCCTCCCCCGCGTATGGAAGAGTCGACGCCGTGAACGCCGTCATCCTGCTCGCCGCCGGGGTCGTGCTGCTCAACCTCTACGCCCTCGCGCTCGTGGTGGCGCGGGCGCCGGCTTTCGGGACGCGGCTCTACCGCCCCATGGTGCTGAACATCGGGCTCTCGGTCGCGCCGGCGGTCGTGCTGGCTGTGACGACGGCCCTGCTGCTCCTCGCGGTCGTGCTGGAGAGTCCCCTCCTCGTGTGGCCGGTGATCGCGGGCGGCGGTGTGACCTGGCTGCTCGTGCTGCCCAACTCCGCCTACCTCATCACCGAGCTCAACTTCTCCCACCGCAGGCAGGAGGAGGCTGTACCGCTCTGGTACGACATCGTCCTCGTGCTCACCCTGGCGGTCTCCGGGGTGATGAACACGCTCCTCAACGTGCTTCTCGTGCAGACGATGTACCTGGTCGTCGGCTACCCCAACGACGCCGAGCCCTTCACCCGCGTCGACTCCTGGGTGCTGTCCGCGGTCGTGCTGCTGCTCGTGACCCTCGGCATGTACCTGGGCCGCTACCTGCGCTTCAACAGCTGGGACGTCGCCCACCCGAGGTCCTTCGTCCGCAAGCTCGTCGGTCACTTCGGCCAGCGTGCCAAGCGACGTGAGGCGCTCGGCTTCTGCGTCACCCACACGGTGCTGCTCGCGCTCCTGTACCTGCTCGTCGTCGGGCCGGCGGTCGCGACGCTGTGACGTGAGCCGCGGCCTGGGGGCAGACCCGGACGGCCACGTACGCTGGAGGGGTGAGACCCACCAGTCCTCTGTCCGCGCCGGTCGCGCCCGGCGCCACCGCCGCCCCGCGCCGCGAGCAGCTCGTCGACCGGTTGACGTGGGGCCTGGCGGTCGCCAACCTCGTCGCCCAGATCGGCATCATCGTCACGGGCGGCGCCGTCCGGCTCACCGGTTCGGGCCTGGGCTGCTCGGACTGGCCGATGTGCGAGCCCGGCGCCTTCACGCCCGAGTTCCACGCGGAGATGACGTTCCACCCGGTCATCGAGTTCGGCAACCGCACGCTCACCGGCGTGCTCGGCGTCATCGCCCTCGCGCTGGTGTGGGCGGTCTACCGGCGACAGCCCACCGCCTCCCGGCCCGCGGCGCTCAAGCGGCTCTCGCTGCTGCCGCTCGTCGGGATCGCGGTCCAGGCCGTCGTCGGCGGCATCACGGTGCTCGTGGAGCTCCACCCCGCCGTCGTCGGCTCGCACATGCTCATCTCCCTGCTGCTCGTCACCGTCTCGACCTACCTGCTGGTCCGGCTCGGGTCACCCGACGCCCCGCCTCGCCCGGTCTCCTCGGCCGCGGCGCGGACGGTCGGGCGGCTGGTCGTCGGCGTCGGTGTCGTCCTCCTCGTCCTCGGCGTCGTCACCACGGGCGCCGGCCCCCACTCGGGTGACGCGGAGCTGCCCTACCGCTGGGCGCTGGACCCCGCGTTCATCTCCCGCCTGCACGCGCTGGCGGTCTGGGCGTTCGTCGTGCTCGTCGTCGTCGGGATGGTGCTCGCCCGCCGGGACCGCAACGCCGCCGCACAGCGGGCGTGGGCGGTGCTCCTCGGCGTCACGCTCGCGCAGGGCGTCGTCGGCTACGTCCAGTACCTCACCGGGCTGCCCGAGCTGCTCGTCGGTGTCCACATGCTCGGCTCGGCGCTGACGGTCGTCGCGATCGTCTACGCCGTCAGCGCACTCTCCACGCGCCACTCCGGGGCAGCTCCCGAGGGTCAGCTCGCGCGCGCTCTCGGCGGTACGTGAGCTGTCGGCGGTCAGCGCGCTCCCGGGGCGGGGATCGGGTCGGGTCAGCGGAACCAGGGGGCGTCGGCGGGGCGCAGCGTGGCCCAGCCGGCGGCGCGGGCGCTGGCGGCGGCGAGGATGCCGACGACGGCGCTCGGGTTGTGCAGCCTGCCCTCGTGGACGGCGGCGAGCGCCTCGTCGAGCGGCACCCACCGGGTGGTCATGTCCCGCTCCTCGTCGGCGCGCTCGTGCCGTTCGGCCTGGGGCACCTCGGTGACGTCGCGCGCCAGGTAGATGCGCAGCGACTCGTTGGAGCCGCCGGGTGAGGTGAAGTAGTCGACGAGGACGTCCCAGCGCCCGGCCTTCAGGTCGGTCTCCTCGGCGAGCTCGCGCTGGGCGGCGACGAGGTAGTCCTCGCCCGTGACGTCGAGCAGGCCCGCCGGGATCTCCCACAGCACGGCGCGCAGCGGGTGGCGGTACTGGTCGACGAGTGCGAGCTCCTCACCCTGCGGCCCCTCACGCAGGGCGACGACGGCGACCGCGCCGGGGTGGTCGAGGAACTCGCGGACCACCGGGTCGGTGTCGTCGGCGCCCAGGCGCACGTCCTCGCCGACAAGGTCGAAGACCTTGCCCTCGTGGAGCATCCGGCGCTCGACGACCTCACGGCCCTCGTCGCGGCGGTCGGTGATGCTCACGCGCCGGCCTTGCGGGAGGCCGGGGACCTCTCGGCGGCGCCGGGCGCGGGGGTCTCGTCGACGAGGTCGGTCGTGCGCGGCACGCCGTCCTCGTCGACGCCCGTCCCGCTGGGAGCGGCCGGCACGCCGTCGCCCTCGACCTCGAGCAGGCGGGTGGCCCGCTGCCGCTCGAGCGCCGCGCCGACGAGCCCGTGGAACAGCGGGTGGGCCCTGGTGGGCCGCGACTTGAACTCCGGGTGGGCCTGGGTCGCGACGTAGTACGGGTGCTTCTCGCGGTCGAGCTCGACGAACTCGACGAGCGAGGAGTCCGGGGAGCGGCCGGAGATCTGGAGGCCGGCCTCCGCCAGGGCGTCGCGGTAGTTGTTGTTGACCTCGTAGCGGTGGCGGTGACGCTCGGTCACCCGGGTGGCACCGTACGCCTCGGCGACGACGGACCCCTCGGAGAGGACCGCCTCGTAGCTGCCCAGGCGCATGGTGCCGCCCATGTCTCCCCCGCCGCCCTCGACGAAGTCGACCTGCTCGGCCATGGTCGCGACGAGCGGGTCGGGCGTGGCCGGGTCGAACTCGGTCGAGGAGGCGTGCTCGAGGCCGAGCACGTTGCGGGCGTACTCGATGACCATGCACTGCAGGCCCAGGCAGATGCCGAGCGTGGGCACCTGGTTCTCCCGCGCCCAGCGCAGCGCACCGAGCTTGCCCTCGATGCCGCGTACGCCGAAGCCGCCGGGCACGAGGATCGCGTCGACGTCCTGGAGGGCGCGGCGGGCGCCCTCGGGGGTGTCGCAGTCGTCGGCGGGCACCCAGCGGATGACCACCTGGGCGTGGTGGTGGAAACCTCCGGCGCGCAGCGCCTCGGTGACCGAGAGGTAGGCGTCGGGCAGGTCGACGTACTTGCCCACGAGGGCGACCTCGACCCTGTGCCGCGGCTTGCGCACCCGCTGCAGCAGGTCGTCCCAGTCGCTCCAGTCGACGTCACGGAACGGGACGTTGAGGCGGCGCACGACGTAGGCGTCCAGCCCTTCGCGGTGCAGCACGGCGGGGATCTCGTAGATGGAGGACGCGTCGCGGCACTCGACGACGGCCTCGCGGTCGACGTCGCACATGAGCGCGATCTTGCCCTTGACACCCTCGGGCAGCTCCCGGTCGGTGCGGCAGACGATGGCGTCGGGCTGGATGCCGATGCTGCGCAGCTCGCTCACCGAGTGCTGCGTGGGCTTGGTCTTCAGCTCGCCGCTCGCGCTCAGGTAGGGGATGAGCGAGACGTGGACGAAGAAGACGTTGTCGCGGCCGAGGTCGTGGCGGACCTGACGGGCCGCCTCGAGGAACGGCAGGGACTCGATGTCCCCGACCGTGCCACCGATCTCGGTGATGATGACGTCGGGCGCCACGGCGCCGTCGACGGGCTGGGCCTGGGCGCGCATCCGCGCCTTGATCTCGTCGGTGATGTGCGGGATGACCTGGACGGTGTCGCCGAGGTACTCCCCGCGGCGCTCCTTGGCGAGGACGGTCGAGTAGACCTGACCCGTGGTGGTGTTGGCCGCGCGGGAGAGGTTGACGTCGAGGAAGCGCTCGTAGTGACCGATGTCGAGGTCGGTCTCCGCCCCGTCCTCGGTGACGAAGACCTCACCGTGCTGGAACGGGTTCATCGTGCCGGGATCGACGTTGATGTAGGGGTCCAGCTTCTGCATCGTCACGCGCAGACCGCGCGCGCGGAGCAGCTGGCCCAGGCTTGAGGCCGTCAGCCCCTTGCCGAGGGAGGACGCCACACCGCCGGTGACGAAGATGTGCCGAGGGACTGTGTCGCCGCTAGCGCGGTGAAGGTTGGCCACGGAGTTCCACCTTAGCAGTCGGTCGGTCAGGTCCGGTCCGTACCGCGAGTGCGCTGCGGCACCACGGCTCGAGCGTAGACGTCTCGCAGCTGGGCGGCGACGTCCTCGGGGGTGGGCAGCCGAGTCGCCCGCTCGCGTGCGGCGGCCCCGAGCCGGGCGCGTTCGGCGTCGTCGGACAGCAGCCGGGAGACGGCGGCGGCGAGGGCCTGGGCCCGCGGCGGGACGAGGACGGCGGCGTCGGCCGTCACCTCGCGCGTGCCGCCCACGTCGGTCGCGACGACGGCGGCCCCGGCCTGGAGTGCCTCCTGCACCGCGAGCGGCTGCCCCTCCCAGGTGCTCGTCGACACGACGACGTCCGCGACGGCGTGGAGCGCGGGGACGTCGTCGCGGCGGCCAGCGACGGCGACGGGCAGGGACTGCGCCCGTGCGCGCTCGGCGAGATCGCCGGCGAGCGGCCCGTCCCCGACGACGACCCACCGGAAGGCGGGCGTGCCGTCGCGCACGAGGGCCGCGGCGGTGTCGGTGAGGAGGCCCAGGCCCTTCTGCGGCGCGAGGCGCCCGACCGTGAGGAGGAGCCGCTCGTCCGCCGTCAGGCCCAGGGAGGCCCGCAGCCGCTGCCGGCCGGCGTCGTCCAGCGGGCCGGCGTCGGTGCGGGCCGGCGCGGGGACGAGCGCCCGCTGCGCGGAGGCGCCGAGGCGGGTGGCGCGGGTGACGAGGTCACCGCTCACCCCGAGGACGACGTCGGCGCCGCGCGCGACGACGCGCTCGAGCACGGCCGCCACCGCCTGCACCCTGGCCCCGCCGACGGGCAGGTTGTGGAGGGTGACGACGACGGCCGGCCGGGCGCGCATGGCCCGCGTGGCGAGCACGGCGGCGGCCCCGGCTCGCAGCCCGTGGGCGTGGACGAGGTCCGTACCGGCGAGCACGTCCCGCAGGCGCCGCAGGGCCGCGACGTCGCTGGGCCGGGGGCGGTCGGCGATGTCGACGACGGCGGTCGGCACGGGCGAGTCGGCGACGACGTCGGCCGGGCCGGCGAGGAGCACCTGCTCCCCCGCGTCCGCGAGCAGTCCGGCGACCTGTCGGGCGTGCCGGGCGACGCCGCCCGCGCTCGTCGAGGTCAGCTGGACGATCCGCATGGCCCTCACCATGTCACGCCCTCACGACCATCGCGCGGGACGCAGCGCGCTGCGGTCGGCGAGCACCACGGCCACGGCACCGAGCGCCGCGGCGCACAGCCCACCGGCGGCGGCGGCGAGGAGGCCGGAGGGCAGCTGAGGACCGACGGCGCCGAGGACGGCGTCGGTGACGAGCCGGCCGACCAGCCCCCCGGCGACCGCGCCGGCCGTCCCCACCCCGACGGTCTGGACGATCCCTCCGAGCGGCGCGCCGGCGCCCAGCGCGCGGCGCAGCGCCCACAGGAGCAGGAGGCCCGCGACGGTCATCCCGATCGAGGTCGCCAGGGCCAGGGCGAAGAGCGTGGCCGGCCCGTTCCCGCCGTCGGGCGCCGTCACCTGGACGAGCACGGCGGCGGCGACGCTGACGACGAGCCAGCCCGCCGCCGTCGCCGTCACCGCGGCGCGGCCGCGGTCGAGGGTGTACAGGCAGCGGGACACGTGAAAGACGAGCGCGTAGCCGACGACGGCGGGGGCGAGCCACGTGACCGCCGCCGTCATCCCCTCCATCCTTCCGCTGAGCGAGAAGACGGTGGTGACCCCGGGAGCGGCGGCCGCGAGGATCCCCGCCCCGACGAGGGACGCCGCGAGGACCGCGCGGGTGGAGCCGACGGCCATGGCGGCGAAGGCGGACCGGTCGTGGCCGCCCGCGAGCTCGGCGAGCCGCGGGAAGACGGCGGTGGCGACGGGGACGGCGAGGACGGCGTAGGGCAGGAAGTACACCGCGCGGGAGTACTCCCAGATCGTCACCGTGCCCTCCACGCCACCGGCGCGCGCGAGGACGATGAACACGACGACGCTCACCTGCTGGGCGAGGAGTGCGCCGATGCCCGCGGCAGCGAGGTGGACGGCGCGGCGGCCGACCCCGGGCGGGAAGCGCACGGCGGGACGCAGGCGCACCCCGCTGCGCACCACGGGGACGAGCAGCGGCAGGCTCATCGCCGCGACGCCCAGGGTGGTCCCCCAGGCGAGCCAGTCGAGCGCGGACTGCGTCAGGCGCTGCGGGTCGTCGGCCATCCCGCCGGAGAGCACCCCGAAGGCGAGGTACGCGCCGATGACGACGACGCTCGACAGGAGCGGGGCGAGGGCCGGCAGGAGGAAGCGCCGCTGCGCCTGGAGGACACCGGTGAGGACGACCCCGACGCCGTACAGCGGGACCTGCAGCGCGAAGATCCGCAGGAAGTAGGTGGCCAGCTGCCGCTGGGTCTCGACGTCCGAGCCGACCGAGTCGGGCAGCAGGCCGACGATCGGGCCGGCGAGGAGCGCGACGACGAGCCCGAGCGGCACGAGGACGGCCAGCGTCCACGTGAGCAGCGCCGAGGCGATGCGGTCGACCTCCCCGCGCAGCGAGCGGGCGAGCGGCGCGGCGAGCAGCGGGACGACGGCGCCGGCGAGGGCCCCGCCGGCCGCGACCTCGAACAGGACGTTGGGCAGGGTGTTGGCGGTGGAGTAGGCGTTGGCAGTGGCCGAGTCGCCGAGCGTGGCGGACTGGACGAACCACCGGACGAAGCCGACGGCGCGCGAGAGCACCGTGACGGCCGCCATCATGCCTGCGGCGCCGGCGACCCCGGCGAGGACGCGGCGGCGGCCGGTGACCGGCTCGGTCACCTCCGGGCCACCCGGCTCACCGCCGGCCCCACTGGTCCAGGGCGTGCAGGGCCGGGGTCTGGTCGATGACGCGGGAGAAGCTCACGCGTTCGCTCAGCAGGGTGAGCCCGACGACCGCGGCGAGCGTGCCGCCGCGCAGGACCCGCGAGGGGTGGGCCGCCAGCGCGGTGCCGAGCGTGGCGCCCAGGGCGTTGGCGCCCGTGTCACCGAGCATGGTGCGCTCGGACAGGTCGTCGCGCAGGCCGGCGGCGGCGGACCCGAGGGCGGCGGCCGCGACCGGCGCGCCCGGCCCGCCGGCGAGCGTGGCGGCGGCGGCCAGGCCGCAGGTGACCTTGAGCGCGCGCCCCGGGCGCAGGTCGAAGAGGTTGAGGAGGTTCGCGGTGCCGGCGATGAGCGCGGCGCTCGTGCCGCGGTGGGCGAGCCGCGCGACGCGCCCGGTGCCACGCGCGGGCAGGACCAGCGCGGCGAGGAGCGCGCCGCCACCGATTCCCGCGACCTTCAGCGCGCCGGTGGTCACCTGCCCCTCGCGCAGGGCGGCGAGGTGGCCGCGCAGGCCCTTGACGTGGCGGTCGCCCTCCCGCTCGGTGAGGTCGTCGACCGCGCCGAGCGCACCCGCGGCGACCGCGGCGACCGCGGCGGCAGCGCCGGTGCGGCCGGCCCCGAGCAGCGCGAGGCTCGTGCCGCCGGCCTGGGCCAGGCCGCCGAGGAGGCTCACCTGCCGGCCGGCGTAGTTGGTGCGCTGCCAGCGCTCGGCCCCGCCGGGCGGGGCGCTCTCGACCGTCGCGGTCACCGCGCCGGTGGCCGCGACGCCGAGCAGCCCGGCGCGCAGGCGCTCCATCAGGCGCCGTCCTCGGCCTCGGCCGCCTCGTCCTGCTCGGGGCTGGGCACGGCCGGCGGGGGCAGGTAGACGGCGGGCGGGACGAGCGCGGTGGCCTCCGCCCCCACGCCGTAGTGGCCGACCTCACCGGAGATGTCGACGGCGAGGGCCATCGGCACGCTGAGGCGCCCGGTCAGCTCGGCGACGGAGTCGGTCGTCGTCACGGTCTCGGCGGCCGCGCCGTCGGCCCGCACGGCGCTGACGAGGTCGAGATCGGTGGCGGCCGAACCGGCGACGACGGTGCCCTCACCGGTCGCGGCGATCCCGCGGGTCAGGGCGACCTCCTCGGCCAGCCGCTGCTCACGGCTCTCGACGTCGGCGGGCTCGGGGCTCTCGCCCGGGCCGGTGGCCTCGCTGCGCGGGGCGACGACGACGGTCGCGTTGGCGGCCAGGGTCGGCTGCTCGGTGAGCTCCACGAGCGGGTCGTCGGCCGAGACGAACAGCTCGAGGAGCGTCTCGGCGTCGGTGGCGGGTGTGCCGTCGACATCGCCGCGGGTGAGCGCCTGGCCGAGGGCGGTGCCGAGGATGACTCCGGCGTCGGCGCCGTCCTCGGGTGCGGGGTCGAGGTAGCCGAGGATCTGGCCGGAGAAGCTGGAGCGGAACGTCGCGGTGGCCGGGTCGGTCCACGCCTCGGTCACCTGGACCTGGCCGGTGACGGTGGCACCGGCCTGCTCCAGGTGCAGGCGCACGTCGGCGACGTCGTCCTCGTTGGCGGCGGGCAGGACGACGACGGCGACGCTGCGGCCCTCCAGGCGCGAGCCGAGGGTGGCGGGGGCGACCTCCTCGAGGAACCGGTCGCGGTTCTCGCGCTCGACCTCGCTGACCTCGAGCTCGGTGCGCAGCCGGTCACGGTCCTCGCGCAGCTCCTCGACCTGGCCGGTGAGCTGGTCACCGAGGGGCTGGTTGAGGGGCCCGGCACCGAGGAGGATGCCCAGGGCCAGCGCCAGGAAGACGGCGATGAGAGAGACGAGGTGGTAGCGGAAGTCGATCATCGTGCTCCTACGACGTGGGCGCGGCCGGGGCGATGCCCAGCAGGTCCTTGATGGCGGCGAACAGGCCGTCGAGCCGCGCCATGACGATCTGGTACAGCGCCTGGCCGAGCTCGGTGGAGAACAGCGCCACCCCGATCGCCAGGAGCCCGGCGAGCGCGAGCAGGACGATCTGCAGCGTCGAGATCCGGGTGCGGTAGAGCTGGGAGACGCCCTTGGCGTCGACGAGCTTGGAGCCCACGCGCAGGCGCGTGAGGAAGGTCGAGGCCATGCCGGCGCGGCCCTTGTCGAGGAACTCCACGAGGGTGGCGTGGGTGCCGACGGCGACGATGAGCTCGGCGCCCTTGTCGTCGGCGAGGAGCATGGCGACGTCCTCGCTCGTGCCGGTGGCCGGGAAGACGACGTGGTCCACGCCCAGCTGCTCGACGCGGGCCATGCCGGGGGCGCGGCCGTCGCGGTAGGCGTGGACGACGATCTCGGCGCCGCTGCGGAGGGTGGCGTCGGAGACGGAGTCCATGTCCCCGACGATCATGTCGGGCGTGAGGCCGGACTCGATGATCGCGTCGGCGCCGCCGTCGACGCCGATGAGGACGGGGCGGTACTCGCGGACGTAGGACCGCAGCATCGCCAGGTCCTCTTTGTAGTGGTAGCCGCGCACGACGATGAGGACGTGGCGGCCCTCGATGGGGGTGCTCACCTCGGGCACGCCGACACCGTCGAGGAGGAGGTCACGCTCCCGGTTGAGGAAGTCCATCGTGTTGCCGGCGAAGGCCTCGAGCTGGACGGACAGCCCCTCGCGGGCCTCGACCATGGCCGCGGCGACGCTCTCCTCGGTCTGCTCGGTGCCCTCGGCCACGAGGACGGTGCCCGAGTACACGGCGTTGCCGTCCACGCGCACGGGCCGTCCCTCGCGCAGCGACATCACCGAGCCACCGAGGTCGTCGACCAGCGGGATGCCCTCGGCGACGATGATCTCGGGGCCGAGGTTCGGGTAGCGACCGGAGGTGGACTTGGCGGCGTTGAGGACCGCCGCGGGGCGGCAGGCGACGAGCGCCTCGGCCGAGACGCGGTCGAGGTCGAGGTGGTCGATGACGGCGACGTCACCGGGCTGCAGGCGCTTGGTGAGGTTCTTCGTGCGCGCGTCCACGCGCACGGGTCCGGTCACACCGGGCCCGGTGTCGGGGGGCGTGCGGCGACGGAAGAGGGGTCTCACGCGTGTCATCGTGCCACGACGGCACGGTCGAGAAGCTCTGCGGCGTGGCGGCGAGCCACGTCGGAGTCCTCCTGTCCCGACAGCATGCGCGCCAGCTCCTGCTCCCGCTCGGGGCCGGTGATCTCGCGCACGTCGGTGATCGTCGTCTGCCCGGTGGACTTCCGCACGAGCAGGTGGGTGTCGGCGAAGGCCGCGACCTGCGGCAGGTGGGTGACGACGACGACCTGCGCGACCCGGGCGAGCCCGGCGAGCCGGCGCCCGACCTCGATGGCGGCCCGGCCCCCCACACCGGCGTCGACCTCGTCGAAGACGAAGGTGGGGCGCACGGCCGCGTCCGTCGCGGGCGCGGCGACGGCGACCTCGAGGGCGAGCATGACGCGCGAGAGCTCACCGCCGGAGGCGCCCTCCCCGAGCGGCCGGGGCGGTGAGTCCGGCCGGGGCTGCAGGAGGAGGCTCACGCTCTCGGCGCCCCAAGGGCCGGGCTCGGGCAGGGGCTCGAGCGCCACCTCGAGGTGGGCGCCGGGCATCGCGAGGCCGGCGAGCTCGGCGTCGACCGCCTCGGACAGCCGGGCGGCCGCGCCCGTGCGGGCGGCGGTGAGCCGCTCGGCGAGCTCGCCGAGGGCACCGGTGAGGGCGGTGAGCTCCTCGCGGAGGGCCGCGCCGCCGTCCTGCGGGCCGTCGATCTCGGCGAGCCGGGCCGCCGCGGCGCGCGACCACTCCCCCAGCTCGTCGGAGTTCTCCAGGCCCAGGCGCAGGGCGGCGTCCCGCAGGGCCGCGCGGCGCTCGTGGACGGTCTGCAGCCGGTCCGGGTCGGCCTCGAGGGAGGAGAGGAACCCCGAGAGCTCGGTGCCCACGTCGGAGAGGAGGTAGGAGACCTCGGCGAGGCGGGTGGAGAGGGCCCCGAGCTCGGGGTCGCTGACGTCGAGGGCGCGGCGGGCGTCGTCGACGAGGACGGTGGCGTCCTGCTCGGCGCCCTCCCCCGCCCCGAGGAGGGCGGTGTGCGCGCGTCCAGCGGCCTGCCGCAGCTCCTCGACGTTGCCGAGCCGCTCCGCCTCCGCGCGCAGGGCGTCGTCCTCGCCGGGCTGCGGGTCCAGCGTCTCGAGGAGCTCGAGGTTGGCGCGCAGGCGCACCGCCTCCCCGGCGCGCTCGTCCGCGCGGGCCTGCCACTCCTCCAGGCGCGCCTGGACCTCGGTGAGCCGCTGCCACGTGGCGCGGTACTCCCCGAGGAGTGCGGAGGCACCGGCGAACGCGTCGAGCAGCGCGCGCTGCCGGGCGGGTGAGCGCAGGCGCAGCTGGTCGGACTGGCCGTGGACGGTGACGAGGTCGGCGGCGAGCTCCCCGAGGAAGGCCTGGGGGACGCTGCGCCCCCCGGCGAAGGACCGGGAGCGGCCCTGGGCGGGCACGGCTCTCGCGAGGAGGAGGGCGTCGTCGTCGAGGGAGCCGCCGGCGTCGGTGACGCGCGCGGCGACGTCGTCCCCGACGACGAACGTGCCCTCGACGACGGCGCGGTCGGCGCCGCTGCGGACCATGCCCGTGTCGACCCGCCCGCCGAGGAGGAGGTCGAGGCCGGTGAGGACCATCGTCTTGCCGGCCCCGGTCTCACCGGTGATGACGGTGAACCCCGGACCCAGGCCCAGCGTCGCGGAGGCGATGACACCGAGGTTCTCGATGCGGATCTCCTCGATCACGGGTCCTTCCTCCCCCCGCGCCACCCGGAGACCGGCAGCGCGAACTTCGCGACCAGCCGGCCCGAGAAGGGCGTCGGTTCGATGCGGGCCAGCCGCACGGGCTCGCTGCCGCGCCGGACGTCGATGTGCGAGCCGACGGGCGCGGGCAGCTGGCGCCGCCCGTCGCACCACACGTCACCGCCGGAGAGGTTGCGGTCCAGGACCTCGACGGCGAGCACCGAGGACGGCCCGGCGACGAGCGGCCGGGCGAAGAGCGCGTGCGCGGCGATCGGGACGACGAGGAGCGCCTCGACATCGGGCCACACGACGGGCCCACCGCCGGAGAACGCGTAGGCCGTGGAGCCGGTGGGGGTGGCGATGACGATGCCGTCGCAGCCGAAGGAGGACAGGCCACGGCCGTCGACACCGAGGGCGAGCTCGATGACCCCGGACCGGTCGACCTTCTCGATCGTCGCCTCGTTGATGGCCCACCCGGTGTGGACCTCGCCCGCCGGGGTCTGCACCTCGACGTCGATGGTCATCCGCTCCTCGACGGTGTAGTCACGGTCGGCGATCCGCTGGACCACCTCCCCCAGGCTGTCGGGGTCCGCCTCGGCGAGGAAGCCGACGTGCCCGAGGTTGACGCCGATGAGCGGGATGTCGCGCCCGCGGACGAGCTCGGCCGCACGCAGCAGCGTGCCGTCACCACCGAGGACGAGGACGAGCTCGGGGTCGTGGGCCGGGTCGTCGTCGAGCTCGAGGATCGGCTCGATGCCGAGCTCGCGCAGCCGCGCCTCCGCCTGCTGTGCCGCCGTGACCGCCTGCTCGCGCCACTCGTGGGTGACGAGGAGGACACGGCGGCTCACGTCGCCACCGTGGGGCGCTGGTCGATGGCGGCGGCGATCACGGCGTCGAGCTCCTCGGGTGGGTGGACGCGGCTCGGGTCACGGCGCAAGCCTATGAAGTACTCGACGTTCCCGCTGGGACCGGGCAGCGGGCTGGGCACGACGGCGAACGTCCCCAGGCCCAGCGCCGCGGCGGCGTCGGCCACGGTGCGCACGGACTCCGCGTGCAGGGCGGGGTCGCGCACGACACCGCCCTTGCCCAGGCGCTCCTTGCCCACCTCGAACTGCGGCTTGACCATGAGGAGGAAGTCCGCGTCCGGTGCGGCGGCGGCGGCGAGGGCGGGCAGGACGAGGGTGAGAGAGATGAAGGACAGGTCCCCGACCACGAGACCGGGAGCCGGGGCGACGGCGGCGGGGTCGAGGGTGCGGACGTTGGTGCGGTCCAGGACCGTGACGCGCGGGTCCTGCTGGAGGGACCAGACGAGCTGGCCGTAGCCGACGTCGACGGCGACGACGTGCTCGGCACCACGGCGCAGGAGCACGTCGGTGAACCCGCCGGTGGAGGCACCGGCGTCGAGGGCGCGGCGACCGGCGACCGTGGGGGCATCGGGACCGAGCGCGTCGAGGGCGCCGGCGAGCTTGTGCGCGCCGCGGGAGGCGTAGTCGTCGGTGGGCGGCGCGACGACGCGCAGCGCCTGCGCCGGGTCGACCTGCCGGGCGGGCTTGGTGACGGCGGCGCCGTCGAGCAGCACGTGACCCTCGGCGATGAGCTCGGCGGCGTGCTGCCGCGAGCGGGCCAGCCCGCGGCGGACGAGCTCGGCATCGACCCTGACGAGGCGCGCCACGTCAGGACTCGGCCGCGGACAGCTGGGCTGCCAGGGCACGGTGGACGGCGTCGAGGACGGTGACGTGCTCGGTGAGGGGACGCTCCGCGAGGGTGTCGAGCTCGGCGAGCTCGGGGACCGGCTGCGGGACCGAGGGGCCGGGTCGCGGCGGCGCCGGCCGCGGGGCTGGCACTGGCGTCACGTCCGGCATGGGTCTCCTTCTCACGTCAGTCCTGCGGGGTCCGCTCCCCCGCCAATGTACCGCCGCGCCGGCCCCGACCGACCGCACCGACACCCATCCGCCGCCGACAGCCGACCTACCACCGACAGCCGACTTGTCACCGACAGCCGACTTACCGACGTCGGCGGCCGCCCTCAGGTGAGGTTGACGAGCGCGACGTAGGCGAGGGTGCCCGCACCCACGCTCAGCAGCGTGCGCCGCCCGCCGGTGAGGTGGACGGCGACGGTGACGGCGGCGGCCAGGGCGGCGTGGAGAAGATGGCCGCCGGTGGCCGAGGAGCGGAAGGTGGCGGCCGCGAGGACAGCGAGGATGCCGGCGGGCATCCATGCCGCCATCGTCATGACGAGGCGTGAGTCTCGCAGGGGCTCGAGGACCGCGAAGGGCACCGCGCGCAGCGCCAGCGTGATGACGAAGACCGTCGCGAGGACGGCGACGACGTAGCCCGGGTCAGGCACGCGCCCCTCCCCTCGTCAGGACGTACCGGCCGAGGAGCAGGCCGACGAGCAGCACCAGACCGACGAGGAGCACCGAGTCGGGCGCGACGACGACGGCGCAGGTGAAGGCGAGCGCGGCCAGCAGGAGCGAGGGGACCTCCCGGCGGCTGCGGGCCGCGTCGAGCGTGAGGGTGATGAACAGGGCGCACAGGGCGAACTCCAGGCCCTGGACCGGACCCGGCAGGAGGGAGGCGACCGCGACACCGGTGAGGCCGCCGCCCACCCAGTAGGCCTGGAAGGACACCTGCATCGACAGCAGCCGCCACGCCGTCCAGCCGTGCGGGCGTACGGCGGTCATCGCGTAGGCCTCGTCGATGAGCGCGTAGACGGAGTACGCGCGCGCCACGGGGTGGCGCACGACGCGCAGCGGGAAGGAGAAGGCGTAGAAGACGTGCCGGAAGTTGACGACGAGGGTGGTGAGGGCGATCGCCACGATCGAGGCACCGGCGCTGATCATGCCGACGAGGAGGAGCTCGAGGGACCCGGCGAAGACCGCGACGGACAGCGCCGGCGCGAGCCACCACGGGAGTTCGGCCTGGACGACGAGGAGGCCGAAGGCCACGCCCAGCGGGTACAGGCCCAGCCCGGCCGCCAGGGAGGCCCGGACGCCCGCGCCGATCTCGGCGCGGCGTCCGGTCCCCTCGTGGGTGGTGGGTCGGTGCACAGGTACGGAGGTCAGCCGACCACCAGAACGGGGACGACCTCCGGCGCGAGCGGGACGCCGCGGTCGGCCGCGTCCCAGGCGGCCACGCACAGCGCCCGCCAGCCGTCGAGGCTCACGCGTACCCGGCCGCCGCCCAGTCGCTGCGGGTTCGACGGTCCGAGCGGGCCGGTGGGGTCATCGACGAGCTCGAGAGCGCCGTCGTGCACGCGCGCGATGGCGGCGCCGCAGCCCCACCAGCCCTCCTCCACCTCGAGCGGTGCCGGGTGTTGCGCGAACAGCCCCCGCAGGTCGACGGCGAGGAGCGAGGGTCGCTGGTGCGCCGGCGCGAGGACGGCGTCGCGCGCCGTCGTCACACCGGTGAGGACGAGCAGCCCCGGCATGCCGGCGGCGCGCGCGCCCTCGAGGTCGGTGTCGAGCCGGTCGCCGACGGCGATCGGGGACGAGGCGCCGAGGCGGTCCGCGGCCTGGTGGTAGATCGCCGGGAGCGGCTTGCCCGAGGCGAGGGGCTCGATGCCGGTGGCCTCGACGACGGCCCGGACGAGCGCGCCGTTGCCGGGCGCCACGCCACGCTCCTTGGGGATGGAGCCGTCGAGGTTCGTCGCGACGTGCCGGGCCCCGGCACCGACGGCGTAGGCGGCCTCGGCGAGGTCACGCCACCCGAGGTCCGGGGCGAAGCCCTGAACCACGGCGGCCGGGGCGTCCGTCGCGCTCGTGACGAGCACGAAGCCCGCCGTGCTCAGCGCGGTCCGCAGACCCTTGCCTCCCACCGGCAGCACCCGTGCGCCGGGCTCGAGCTCCTCCTGGAGGAGCAGGGCCACCGACTGGGCCGAGGTGACGATCTCGTCCGGCTCGCACGGGATGCCGAAACCGGCGATCTGCGCGGCGATGTCCTCCGGCTCACGGGAGGAGTTGTTCGTGACGTACAGCGGACGCAGGCCGCGCGCGGCGGCCGCCTGGATGGCGGCTGGCGCGTGGGCAACGGGCTCGTCACCCAGGTAGACGACGCCGTCGAGGTCGTAGAGGGCGACGTCGTAGCTGTCGGCGGGGACGCCGGACCCGGTGAGGGTTGCCGTCACCAACGCTCCTCCTCGGTGTCGGCGAACAGGTCGAGCTGGACCTGTGCCGGCTCGTCCGCCGTGGCCCCCTCGGGGGTGGCCTCCGGCGCCGTATCGACGGGCGCGGGCTCGGGCTCCGGCTCGCGCTCCGGCTCGGACTCGGGCTGAGCCTGCAGCTCCGGCTCCGGCTCGGGCTCGGGCTCGGGCTCGGGCTCTGCGCCCTCCACTGCGGTCACGTCCTCGGACACCGGCGCAGCGCCCGTCGCCGCGTCGTCCTCCTCGTCGTCCTCCTCGAGGAGGTCGACGACGACGAGGTCCTCGTCCTGGGGCTGGAACTCGCCAGCGGCCTCGCGGACAGCGGCTGCCTCCTCGTGGCGACCGAGCGTCTCGAGACGGTCGGCGCGCACGAGCTGCAGACGTCGCTTGGGCTCCGCGTCCTTGACAGCGGCAAGAAGGCGCTCCACGACGAGCAGCGCGGCCTCGTGCTCGCCGAGGTCGGCGCGTGCGCCGCTCTCGACGAGGGTGAGCTCGACCGCCTCGGCGACAGGCAGAGTTCTGCCCTTGGCCTCGGCGACGACGCTGAGCGCCCGCTCCGGGCGGCCCAGGCCGCGCTCGCAGTCGGCCTCGATCGCCGGGTGGGCGTCGATGCCGCTCAGGCGCCGCACGGTCCGGACCTCGCGCAGGGCCTCGGCGTACCGGCCCGTGGCATAGGCGGTGAGTGCGAGTGCCTCCCGCACGACGTCGACACGCCCGGCGCTGCGCACGGCCGTCCGGGCGTGCTCGTAGGCGCGCTCCGGGTCGATGTCGACGAGACGCCCCGCCATCACGAGGTGGGAGGCGACGTGGTCGGAGTTGGACTTCGTCAGCGTCCGCAGCCGGGCGCGTGCCGCGCGGTCGAGCATGTCGGGGGTGACGTCGTCATCGATGATCGGCTCCGGCTCGCGCTCCACCCGGCGGGGGTCGAGCTCACCGGGACGGCTGGGCCGTCCGCTGCGCGCGTGGGTCGGTCCGTCGCCGTTGTCCCGGCCGAAGCGCCGCGGGGCGCGGGGGTCGTCGCGACGCGATTCACGGCCACCACGACGATCGTCGGAGCCGCCGCGGGCGCCGAAGTCACGGCCACCGGAGCTGCCACGTCGGTCGTCGGAGCGACCCGCGGGACGCCCCTCACGGTCGTCGGAGCGTGCCGGCCGGGCGCTCCACCCGCCACGGGGACGACGGTCGTCGCTCCGGGACGCCGAGTCGCCACGACGGTCATCACCATCGCGCCGCGGACCGAAGTCACGCGACCCGCGGTTGTCGCTGTCGCGACGCGGACCGAAGTCACGACCACCACGGCTGTCACCGCCACCACGGGGCGCGTAGTCACGCGAACCACGGCTGTCACCGTCACGACGCGGACCGAAGTCACGACCACCACGGCTGTCACCGCCACCACGGGGCGCGTAGTCACGCGAACCACGGCTGTCACCGCCACCCCTCGGACCGAAGTCACGACCACCACGGCTGTCACCGCCACCACGGGGCGCGTAGTCACGCGAACCACGGCTGTCACCGCCACCCCTCGGACCGAAGTCACGACCACCACGGTCACCACCGTCCCGCCGCGGGCCGTAGTCGCGCGAGCCACGACCGTCACCATCACGACGGGGGCCGCGCTCGGTACTGGGACGCGAGCTCCACTCCCCTCGTGGCCGACGCTCGTCCCCGCGGCCGTCGCGCTGGTCCCGCGGACCGCCACGACGGTCGTCCGACTCGCGCCGCGGGCCGCCGTCACGGCCGTAGGGCGCGCGCGCGGGGCGCGATCCAGACTCGCCGCGAGCCTGCCCGCCGCGGTTGTCGGAACCGTACCGCGCGCGGTTGTCGCCTTCGCGACGCGGAGCATCACCGTCCCGGCGGGGCGGGTACGAGCGGCCGCGCTCGCCACCGCCAGCCGGGCGGCCACCACGCGCGCCGCGATCGTCGCCGTCACGGCGAGGACCGCCGCCGCGCGGGCCGTCGTCCTTACGGTAGGGCCGCTTCGCGCCCTCGTCGCGGCGCTGGCCTCCCTGGCCTGCACCACGGGAGCCGGCTCCGCCGCGATTGGGCCGCCCGGAGCGATCCTCGCCACGTGATGAGTTGTTCCTGTGGTCGTCCATCGATCTCTCTCTTCGTCTGGGCTGCACCCGGGTAGAAACACGTAAGGGCCGCAACGCATCGTTGCGGCCCTTACGGAATGGGTGTTCGGCGGTGTCCTACTCTCCCACGTAGTCTCCCACGCAGTACCATCGGCGCTGAGGGGCTTAGCTTCCGGGTTCGGAATGGGACCGGGCGTTTCCCCCTCGCTA